>NZ_CP123385.1:727500-1327500 GCF_040409955.1 Salipiger sp. H15 | reverse complement strand
TACGGCGGCTTCGGCCACAACCTGGTGTTTCCGGCCACGCGGCACCCTCTCGATCCCGCGCTCACCTCCGGCGGCTCGAGCGCGGGATCGGCGGTCGCGGTGGCGACCGGCATCTGCCCGGTGGCGCTCGGCTCCGACGGCGGCGGCTCGATCCGCCTGCCCGCCGCCTTCACCGGCCTCGTCGGGGTGAAGGCCTCGATGGGACGGGTGCCGCTCTGGCCGGGCTGCCGCACGCCCGACATGCCGGGCGCCTCGGGCTGGGAGACGGTCGAACATGTCGGCCCGCTGGCCCGCACGGCAGAGGACGCGGCGCTGGTGCTTTCGGTGATCGCGGGCCCCGACCCGAGGGACAGGTATTCCATCCCCTCCGCCGACATCGACTGGCTCGGCGCGCTCAGCCTGCCCGCGCCGAAGGGGCTGCGGGTCGCCTATTGCGAGAGCTGGGCGAGCATTCCCGTCGACCCCGAGATCGCCACGACCGTGCGCCGCGCCGCGGCCCGCCTCTGCGACGCGCTCGGCGCGCGGATGGCCGAGATCGAGGCGCCCGACGTCCCGCTCGAGCTCTACCGGGCGGTCGTTGCCGTGGATACAGACATCGCGGGGCTCCGCCGCATGGCGGGCGATCATCCCTGCGCCTTGTCGGCCAACCTCCGGGACGTCCTCGGGACCGAGCTGACGCCGGAAATGATGCGAACCGCGCGCTTCGGGCGGATGAAGGCGGTGAACGCCATGGCAGAGCTCATGCAAGGCCACGACCTGCTGATGACCCCGGCGACCGCCTGCATGCCCTTCGCGGCAGGGCGGAACGGGCCCGGCGAGATCAACGGCATCGGAGTTCCCGACGATGGCTGGACCCCTGCCCTCTTCCCCATGAACCTCACCGGCCAGCCGGCGGTCTCGGTCCCGGCCGGGCTGTCGTCGCGCGGTCTTCCCATAGGCCTGCAGATCGCCGGGCGGCACCTCGGCGATGCGCTCGTGCTGCAGGCCGCGGCGCTGAACGACCGCCTTACGGGTGTTTCGCCCTAGGCACCGAGCCGGACCCGCCGCGCGGCCTGCGCCTCCCGCCCGGGCTCCAGCGGCACCGGCACCGGCGTTCCGGTGACCGGATCGGGGTGGATCTCGACCGGCAGGTCGTAGACCTCGCGCACCAGCCCGGCGGTCAGCACCGCTTCGGGGGCGCCGCTCGCCACGATCTTCCCGGACTTCATCACCACGAGCCGATCCGCGTAGCGCGCCGCCTGCGCGATGTCGTGCAGCACCACGACGCAGGTCCGCCCCTCCTCGGCAAGCTCGCGCATGAGCCGCAGCACGTCCACCTGGTGCTGGATGTCGAGCCAGTTGGTCGGTTCGTCGAACAGCATCACCGGCGCGTCCTGCGCCAGCGCCATGGCGATGAAGACGCGCTGCCGCTGCCCGCCGGAGAGCGTGCCGACCTCCCGCTCCGCGAACTCCTCGAGGCCCATGCGGGAGATCGCGCGCGATACGTGCTCGCGGTCGGCGGCGGTCTGCATGCCGAGAAGGTTCTGGTGCGGCGCGCGGCCGTAGCCGACGAGGTCCGCGACCGTGACGCCCGGCGGGGCGAGGTTCTCCTGCGGCAGCAGCGCCAGCCGCCGCGCCAGCGCGCGGGGCGCGAGCCGCGCCGCATCCTCCGCGCCCAGCATCACGCGGCCCGCCGCGGGCCGCAGCTGGCGGGAGATCACCTTCAGCATCGTCGACTTGCCGCAGCCGTTGGGGCCGATGAGCGCGGTCAGCGTGCCCTCGGGAAAGTCGAGCGTCGCGGGCGCGAGGCGGAAGCTGTTGTAGCCAGCCTCGACGGCGTCAAGTCGGATCATCGGGTCGCTCCCGGACGGCGGCTCTCTGTCAGCAGGAGCCAGATGAAGAAGGGCGCGCCGAAGAGCGCAGTCAGGATGCCCGCCGAGATCTCGATCGGCGGCACGAGCGACCGGCCGGCGACATCCGCCCCGGCGCAGAGCACGGCTCCGACCAGCGCAGCGGTGGGCAGCAACGCGCGGTGGCGGCCGCCGACGAGCCGGGCGGCGATGTGCGGCGCCATGAGGCCGATGAAGCCGACCACGCCCACCACGCCCACCGAGAGCGCGGCCAGAAGCACGCCGATCAGCAGCAGCAGGCCGCGCTCGAGCCCGAGGCGCACGCCGAGCGCGGCGGCGCGCTGCGGGCCGAGGTACTGCAGGTCGAGCCGGAAGGACATCAGCAGGGCGAGCGCCATGAGCCCCCCGAGCGCCGGCGCGACCGAGGCGAGATGCGTCCAGCCCCGCCCCCAGAGGCTGCCGGTCAGCCAGACCAGCGGCGCCGAGAACTCCGGCCCGGTCTGGGTCACCAGCAGGAACTCGACCCCCGCCTCCATGACGAAGCCGACCGCGATGCCCACCAGCGTGAGCCGCGTCGCGTCGAGCGCCAGCCGCCCGGCCATGAGCCAGACCACCGAGCCTGCCACCACGCCCCCGGTGGCGGCGGCGAAGGGCGTCAGCCGGGCCGCCGCGTCGGGAAGCAGGAAGGCGCAGAGCAGCACCGCGAAGGCCGCGCCCGAGTTGATGCCGACGATCTTCGGGCTGGCGAGCGGGTTGCGCAGCAGTGACTGGATGATCGCGCCCGAGAGGCCCAGCGACGCGCCGGTCAGCGCCGCGAGCAGCGTGCGCGGCAGGCGCGAGCCGAGGATGATGAAGTCCTGTCGCGGTCCGTCGAGCCCCAGCAGCGTGTTGAGCACCGTCGCGGGCGGAACCCGGACCGCCCCGAGGCAGAGGCCGAGCGCCAGCACGGCGACGAGGCAGGCGCCGAGCGCGAGCAGCACCACCGGCGTGCGGCGCGGGGCACGCGATCCTGCCTGTGCCATCGAGACCTCAGCCATGCGACCGCCCCTTCCGCGCAAGCACGCTGACCAGGAACCAGGGCGCGCCGATGGCGGAGACGACCACGCCGACCGGGATCTCGGCAAAGCCCGGCCAGAGCTTCGATCCCGCGTCCGCCCAGGCCATTAGCCCGGCGCCGAGCGCGGCGGTCACCGGCACGAGCCGGCGGTGGTCGGCCCCGGCAAGCGCCTTGGCAAGGTGCGGCACGATGAGACCGGCGAAGGCGATGGGCCCCGCGACCGAGACGCAGACGCCGGTCACCACGGAGGCGACGCCGGCGCCGAGGATCAGCGTGCGCATCGGGTCGGCGCCAAGCCCGTGGCTGGCGGCCTGTCCCAGCGCCATGAGGTTGAGCCGCTGCGCCAGCGCGACGGCGGCCAGCGTCGCAAAGAGCGCCGTCGCGCCGAGCCGCAGCGCCTCGGGCATCCGCACGCCGCCGATGTCGCCCACCGTCCAGCGCACCACCTGTCGCGCGAGGTCATCCTCGAGCGTGTAGCCGAGCCGGACGGCGGCAAAGCCGAGCGCCCCGACCGCGACACCGCCGAGGATCAGCCGCAGCGACTCGATGCGCCCCGAGAAGGCGCCCGAGATCGCAAACGTCGCGGCCACGGAGACAAGGCCGCAGAGCGCGGCCAGAAGCGACTGCGGCACGCCGGAGAGCGCCGGGACGACAAGGCCGAGGACGATCCCCAGCGCCGCCCCCTGGTTGATGCCGAGCAGGCCGGGCGCGGCCAGCGCGTTGCGGGTGACGGCCTGCAGGATCAGCCCGGCAAGGCCGAGGTTGATCCCGAGGAACATCGCGCAGAGCGTGCGCGGCAGGCGGATGTCGCGCATGGTCTGCTCGGCGAGCGTCGCCCCCGCGCCTGAGAAGAGGCCCGAGAGGTCCGACAGGCCGACGTCGCTGCGTCCGCCGGTGGCCAGCGACAGGGCACAGCCGGCGGCCACGGTGGCAAGGGCCAGGGCGGGCACCGCCAGCCGGCGCCACCCTGCCCCGCCGGAGCGGCCCGGCACCCCCCGAAGCGCCAGCGGTCTCACTTGAGCGTCTGCGCGATCTCGCGGATGTCCTTCGCGGTGGCCTCGGCGGTCAGCATGCCGCGCGACCGCGACCAGAGGTCGGACGAGACGTCGAAGACATTACCGCTGCGCACCGCCTCGATCTCCTGCCAGAGCGCCTCGGCCTGCCAGTCCTGGTCGAGCGTATGCTCGCCCTCGGTCTTGCCGAGGATCATCACGCCCGGGTCAAGCTCGGAGACCTGTTCAAGCGTGACCTGCTGGTAGAGATCGCCGTAGCTGTCCGCGCCCGTGGCGGTCATCGCCGGCGCGAAGCCGAAGTAGTCGAGCAGGCTGCCGACGTAGGACTGCGGGCTGTGCAGCCAGAGGCCGTTGCCGTTGATCACGGCGAACTGCGCCTCGCGCCCCGCGACCCGATCGGCGATCTCGTCGCGGATCGCCGCCATGCGTTGCCGGTGCTGCTCGAGGAACTCGGTCATCTCGCCGCTCCGGCCGACCGCCTCGCCGATGCGCGCGGCCTCCTCGAGGACGGCCGGGTAGTCGCCGGTGAGGCTGTCATAGACCACCGTCGGCGCGATCTGCCCCAGCGTGTCGTAGATCGCCTCGTGCCGGGTCTTGTCGGCGATGATGAGGTCGGGCTGCAGCGAGGCAATGACCTCGAGGCTCGGCGTCTTGCGGGTGCCGACGCTGGTCCAGTCGTCGCCGATCACCGCCGTCAGCACCGGCTGGATGCGCTCGCGCTTGTTGTCGTCGGCGATGCCCACCGGCGCAAGGTCGACAGCGGCGAGCGCGTCGACGAAGGAGAACTCCAGCACCACGACGCGCGTCGGCGCGTCCGGGACCTCGGTGGTGCCGAGGGCATGGGTGACCTCGCGCGCGAAGCCTGCGGTTGCAGTGAGGCTGGCGATCGCCAGCGCACACAGAATGGTACGCATACCTGTCCCTCCCGGAGCGTTCAGATTTGTCCGAGTGGAATAGTCGGATTTTTCGGGGGCGTAAAGCGGGTCGTCGGCGCCCGGCACACCGGAGAAAGAGTGGTTGTCCGCGCCGCGTGCTTGCGGCAGGAAGGCCGCGTTGTTGCGCGAGGACGCCATGCTTTCCGTCAGCCAATTGGTGACCACCGCCGGCCCGGTCCCGGACTTCGAGGTGCCGGGCGGAGCCTGCCTCGCGGTGACCGGCCCCTCGGGAACCGGCAAGTCCCTGATGCTGCGCGCCATCGCCGACCTCGACCCGGCGGAGGGGAGGATCAGCCTCGACACCTGCCTGCGCGAGAGCGTCCCCGCGCCCGAGTGGCGCCGCAAGGTCTGCTACCTCGCCGCCGAGCCCGCCTTCTGGTTGCCGACGCTCGGCGCCCATTTCGCCGCGCCGCCCGCCGATGCCACGCTCGCCGCCGTGGGCCTGCGCCGCGACCGGCTCGAGGCGCCCGTGCACCAGCTGTCGTCCGGCGAGCGCCAGCGCGGCGGGCTGCTGAGGGCGCTGGCCGGATCGCCGCGCGTCCTGCTGCTCGACGAGCCGACGAGCTCGCTCGACGCCGCCAGCACAAACCAGGTCGAGGCGGTCCTGCAGGGGTTCCTGCGCTCCGGCGGCACCATCGTCCTTGTCACCCATGACGAGGAACAGGCCGAGCGCCTCGCCACCGCGCGCCTGAGGTTCCACCGATGACTCCGCCCGACCTGCCCCAGATCCTCGCCGCGGCGAGCCTCGTGATCTTCAGCGCCGCGCTGTCGCGCCTGCTGCGCCTCGGCTTCGGCAGATCGCTGGTGATCTCGGCGCTGCGCATGGTGCTGCAGCTGATCCTGCTCGCCTTCGTCCTCGGCTGGCTCTTCCGCACCGATCACGTCCTCGTCACGCTTGCGGCGATGGTCGCGATGGCGGGCTTTGCCGGGGCCGAGGTGGTCGCCCGTCAGGAGCAGCCACCGGGCCGGCTCTGGACCGGCCTCGTCGGGGTGTCGGCCATGCTGACCGCCGGGCTGGTCGTGACGCTGCCCGCGCTGCTCATCCTCAACGGCGCGGCGGAATGGTGGCATCCGCGCATCGCCCTGCCGGTCTTCGGCATGGTCGCGGGCTCGGCGATGACCGGGGTCTCGCTCGCGCTCGACACCTTTGCGCAGGGGGTCCTGCGCGACGCCCGCGCCATCGAGGCGCAGCTGGCCCTCGGCGCCACCCGCAACGAGGCGCTGCGGCCGTTGGTCCGGCAGGCGGTCACGCGCGGCATGATGCCGACGATCAACGCGATGGCGGCGATCGGTCTGGTGACCATCCCGGGCATGATGACCGGCCAGCTGCTGGCCGGGGCCGAGGTCTTCGGCGCCGCGCGGCTGCAGATGTTCCTCATGTTCCTGCTTGCCGGCGCGACCGGGCTCGGCACGCTCGGCGCGACCCATGCCATGGCGCACCGGGTGACCGACGCGCGGCACCGGCTGCGGCTCGAACGGCTGACCGTCAGGAAGTGACCTCTGCCGGTCCCGCGATCTCGCGGACCCGGTAGACCTCGGCCGCCTCCGAGCAGCCAAGGTCGAGATCGCTGCAGGTGGACGGCCGCTCGACCGAGTGCCGCGTCGTGGCGAGCCAGATGCTGCCCGACGGTGTGGTCGCGCGCCATAGCCCCGGCCGCGGGTTCTCCAGCTCGGGATCGCGCAGCCCCGCCCGCGCCGCGCTCACCGCCACCGCCTGCGCTTCCGGCGGCAGATCGCACGGGCCGCGCCACTTCGGCAACCAGGGACGCCCCTCCGCCTCGGCCTCGAGCAGCGCCGCGGCATCCGCAGGCTTCAGCCGGCCGTACTTGTGCATCGCGGGGAGCGTGAGCGCTCCGGCGGACAGCCGGCACCCGCCGAGATGGGTGCTCTCCCAGAGGTCGACCTCGCGCCCTTCCTCGCGCAGCGCGCGGTAGAGCGCATAGCCGTGAAGCGCGCAGCAGCGGTCCTTCTGCCCATGCGTGCAGACCATGATGACCGGGCGCTCCGCCTGGCTCCAGCCAGCCCGCTCCCCGGCGAGGAGCCCCGCGAGAACCTCCGGCAGGTCGGCCCGGGCGACCTCCCGCGTCAGGGACTCGGGGTAGAGGAAGAGGCGGCTCCGGTCCCCGGCCTCGCCTTTGCGATCGATCAGGTTGACCCGCAGCCCGCTCTCGCGGAGCTTCTCGATGACCAAAGCGAGTTCCGGCGCCATGTCCCCGGCCACGGCAAGGTTCCGGCTCCAGCCGCCCTTGGGCCAGCGGATCAGCAGGATGCGCTCGGCGTGCTTGGCCGTGCCCTCGAGAGGCTCCTCGGCGGCAAGGCTGGCATCGGAACAAAACTCGCGCGTCATCACTGGTTCGACCTCAAGAAGCTGCAAGACCCGGCGCGGCAAGGCCCCCGTCCCGATGCGTTTCGCAAATCCGAAGGAATTGATCAAGAATTCCGCGTGAGGGAAAGCGCAAGGAAGGATCCGCGGCGGACTTTGCAGGCGCTGGCCAACGGAGAACGTTTGCGCGTCCCTCTGGTCATGGCGCATGATGGTCCATGGTCCTGCACCGCGCGGCGTGAAGCATCTCTCTCCGGCATGGTCGATGTCCGCCCGGCGAGACCGGGGGCAGATGCGGAGGCCACGTCCAGCCACTCGGCGCGGCTGCCGGCGGGCGCGCAGGGCAGCAGCCGCTAGGGGAGGTCGTTCTTGTAGATCACGCCGTCCTTCATGATCACCTTGAAGTTCCGCTCGGGATCGGCAACCAGGTCGAGGCTCTCGAGCGGATTGCCCTCGACCAGCAGCAGGTCGGCGAGCGCGCCTTCCCGCACCACACCCAGCTCTCCCGGGTAGGGATTGCGCGGCCCGCTCAGCGCCAGCAGCTCGGCATTGTCGTGCGTCGCCATCTTCAGCGCTTCGTAGGGCGTGTACCATTTCTGCAGCTTGGCGAGGAACTTGCCCTGCTTTGCCGCGAGCCCCGCATCGAAAAGCAGGTCGGTGCCGAAGGCGGTCTTGACGCCGTACTTCCTGGCAAGGGCGACGGCCTGGTCGAGGCCCGCCACGGCCTCGAGGTATTTCGCCGTGCTGACCGGGCTTTCGAACCGGAACGGATCCTCGCCCTCGGCGTCCATCGGCTGCATGCTCCACCAGACGCCCTTCTCGGCCATCAGCTTCGCAGCCTCGTCGTCGAGGAAGAAACCGTGCTCCATCGACATCGCCCCGGCCTCGACCCAGAGCTTGATGGCCGCGCTGGTGTTGACGTGAACGGCGACATAGGTGTTCCAGGTCCTCGCCACGTCGACAGCCGCCTTCATTTCCTCGAACGTGTACTCGGTGACGTCGAGCGGATCATAGAGCGACGAGACGCCGCCGCCGCCCATCACCTTGATCTGCGAGGCGCCCATGCGCAGCGCCTCGCGCGTGCGCTTGATCACCTCCGGAACGCCATCGGCGAGCAGCGTGTTGCCGACCCTCTGCGGGTAGTCGAGCGCGGTGCCGGGGGTCTCGGGCACGTCGTTGGGACCCCGGAAATCGCCATGCCCGCTCGTCTGCCCGATATAGGGGCCGGAGGGGAAGATGCGGGGACCTTCCGCGAGCCCCTCGTCGATCGCCGCCTTGACGCCGAAACAGTTGCCCCCGACGTCCCGCACCGTGGTGAAGCCGCGCATCAGCGTCTCGCGCGAGGCCACCGCTGCGGCGATGTTGAGGTAGCCGAAGTTCTCGCCGAGGATCCGGCTGATCGGCATGAAGTTCAGCATCGTGTGCCAGTGCGCGTCGATCAGCCCGGGCATGAGCGTGCGCCCGCCGCCGTCGATCACCGTCGCCCCTTCGGCCGCGATCGGCGAGGTCGAGACCTGCGCGATGAGGTTGCCTTCGACGAGGACATCGGCGCCGGAGAGAAGCTCCGCGCTGATCCCGTCGAACACGTTGACATTGGTGAAGAGCGTCCGATGCGCCGCCTCTTGCGCCATCGCGGCGGTCGCGCCGAGGGCAAGGACTGCAGCCAGGAGGAAATCTCGCATCTCGGAGATCCTTTCGAAAGAGCCATGGCGCAGTCTGCCCCGTCCGGGCCCCGGGGCGCGTTGACTGCCGTCAATGCGCGGGCGTTGCGCTCCGGGCTCTCCGCAGCTGAAGGACCGCCGCCGGACACCGCCTGCCCGCTATCTCCGCGCCGCCACCCCGCCCGGCACCATGACCAGACTGGAATAGACCACCGGGGAACTCATCGGCTTCTGCAGGAGCGGCGACAGCAGCGCGAGGCCGGAGAACAGCGTCATCCCGAGCAGGAACATGAAGGCGGGGCCCATGACGACATTGCGGTCCCGGAAGATCGCGAGGTCGACGAAGGGTGTCCGCGCCGTCCAGCAGTGGACGAGGAAGACCCAGAGCCCGCTGACCGAGAGGCCGAGGTAGATCCAGGTCTCGGCCGAGGCGAACCATTCCACCGCCTCGCCGCCGTCGAGCAGCATCTGCATGGCGCCCACGGCGAGCGCGAGCATGGCAAGCCGAAGAGGTCGAAGCGGCGCCGCTTCCTCTCGCTCTGCGGCAGGCCGATCGGCAGGTTGATGAGGAACACGTAGCGCCTGTCGAAGTTCTCGGTCGGCCAGCCGCCCAGCGTCGGCCCGATCAAGATCGCCGCGCCGTAGAGCGTTTTTGCTCAACGACCCGGGGATCGCCTTAGTGCCGGTGGCCGATCTGACCCTAGAGCGGAAGCTTTACCTCCTGACACCCTCCCGCCGCGCGGCAAGCCCCGTGGCCGTGCGGTTCGAGGCGCTCTTTTGCGAGGGGGCGTTCGGGGCATAGGCGCCACCCCAAGTCCCCAGACATGCGCGGCAATCCCGGTGCCTCAGTGGCCCGTTTCGCGCATCGCGCGGAGGATGGCGCCGGCCGTCGCGCCTCCCATCTCGCTGGCATTCACCAGCCCCTGCACGAAGGGGTGACGGCGGAGCAGCGCCGGCAGCGCCACGCAATGGATGCGCCCCGGCGACGAGGAGCGCAGCGGCAGGACGAACTCGTCGAAACGCAGCGGCCCGGACAGCAGGTCGCCCTCCGCGAGCGACGGGAAGCCGAGATCGGCCAGCGTCATGGGCCGCTGGCCGCGCGCATCCACGACGATCTCGAACTCGGCGCGCCTGCCGCCGTACTCGACCGCAGGGCCGCCCGGCCCATCGACCAGCCGGCTGTCGGACCCAAGGCGGATCACCTCGAGCACCCCCGCCTCGTGCAGCGCCAGAAGCCGCCGGATCGAGGCATGCGGAACGCAGGCGTAGCTGTCGGTGAAAACCGGCTTCAGCGTGTCGTGAAACGCCTCGAGCTCGGCGTCGGTGAGCCGCGGGACGAGGCCCTCGAAGAGCTCGTGCGCCCTGAGCAGCGCGCTGCGCCACGGCGTCGGGCGTTTCTCCGCGACAGTCCTCTCGGCCACCGCGAGGTTTTTCCGCGCCCAATCGAAGGGGTCCGCCGCAAGGCGGGGGGCGAAATAGGCCGCCGCGAACTCGTCGCGCGGAAGATCGGCGCCGCCCAGCGCGGCGAGCCAGTCCGGGTCCGCGTCGTGGAAGTCGTCGAGGAACGCGCCATACGCCCTCTCGAGCAGCGTGCCATCGCTGCGCGCGGTCGCCTCCCCGGCGATGGCCGCGAGGCGCCGCAACTCCGGCAGGGGCAGCTCGTACCAGTAGTCGGCCTCGGGAAGCAGGCCCTTGCGCGACATCAGGCTGAGGCGGAAGCCGCCGCGTCCTTGCTGCGCCTCGTAGCGAAGCGCTCCCCCGGCCTCGGCGAACCGCCCGCGCGCGCTGGCCACGGTGACCGCGACGTCGATCGCCGAAAGCGAGCTGCCCAGCACGCCGATCCTTTCCTCGGGAAGCCGCGCGATCTTTTCCGCGGGCCAGGGTGACTGCAGCATGACCCCGCCCTCCTCAACCGAGTCCGGCCAGCGATGCCCGGTGGCAAGGACCACGTCCGCGAACACCGCCCCGGAAGTTCCGCCCGGGAAGGTCCAGCTCACCTCGATCCCGGCCTCACGGGGCCGGACATCGGTGACGGCGTGGCGCAGGTGCAGCTCGATCCGGTGCCCCTGCCGCCGCCCCTGCGCGATCAGCGCCGCCATCTGGGCGGTGAAGTAGGCGCCTAGGGCGACACGGGGATAGAAGGCTTCGTCGCTGATCAGCCCGGGCGCCAGCCCCAGCCCCGACAGGTCGGACATGTCCAGCGAGCGCAGCCAGTCGTTGAGCGACGTGACGACGGGGGGGAGTTCCCGGCTCGCGATGTTCGAGAGCATGCAGGGCGCGTTCATGTCGGGGCTGTAGGGCATGCCCGGCCCGGCGCAGGCGCCCTTCTCGAAGATGTCGACGCTGAGCGCCGAGGGGGCCGCGGCGAGCATCCCGGCGAGCGTGTAGACGCCCGTCGGTCCCGCCCCGACAATCGCCACGCGGTGGGGCGCGGGGCGGCCCGTCTGCGGTTTGGCGGCAGGGCCGCTGACCGGGCGATTGCCCTTGACGGGTGCTGGGATGGGTCTTTGATATGCCATGCGCATGTCGCTCGCTGGAGGGATGGGACCAACGCCCCTAGCCGAACTCGGTCGGGCGGCATCGGTTCCGGCAAGACAGGGGACAACGGCGCTGCGGCAGGAGGATTTCTGCCGACGGGGCCGGAACGGTCGGGAGGACGTGCCGGGCCAGCCGTGGTCCATGGGCCTTCGACGCCTTTCAAGCCGGGTGCCACCCGGGCGACCGGAGAGTGCTTTGGCCTCCTCGCCGCGTCCCCGTCCTCAGCCGGTGCGACCCTCCGTGCCACCCAGATCGCGCAGCACCGCCACCGCCTGCGTGCCCACGGTGAAGGTCTCCCCTTGGCGCTCGGCGCAGGCGACGGTGTCGCGGGAGGTGTCGAGGATCAGCTCCCACTGCCCGCCCGGCAGGGTGAAGGTGCAGCCCTCGCCGCCATTCACGAGGATCAGCAGGTCCGGGCAGTCTTCCTGGTGATGCCGCAGGCCGACGGCGAAGAGGCCGGCGTCCTGCCAGTCCTGATCGGACATCGCGCGCCCCTCGGGGTGCAGCCAGCTGCTCTCGGTCGCCTCGGGACGCGGCCAGAAGCCGTAGGGCGCGAGATGCCCGCGCCATTCGCGCCGCAATGCGGTCAGCGCCGAGACAGCCTCGACCAGCCCGGGCCGCGCCGCGTCCCAGTTGATCCAAGTGGTCTCGTTGTCCTGGCAATAAGCGTTGTTGTTGCCGTTCTGGGTCTGGCCCATCTCGTCGCCGGCCAGCAGCATCGGCACGCCATGCGACAGCAGCAGCGTCGCCAGCATCCCCTTCACCCGCCGCTCGCGCGCGGCGTCAATGCCGGGGTCGTCGGTGGCGCCCTCGTGCCCCATGTTGTCCGAGAGGTTGTGGCCGTGGCCGTCGCGGTTGTCCTCGCCGTTGGCCTCGTTGTGCTTGTCGTTGAAGGACACCGTGTCCCACATGGTGAACCCGTCATGCGCGGCGACGAAATTGACCGACGAGGTCGCCGGGCGGTGCGAGTGGTCGAACTGCACCGGGCTGCCCATGAGGCGCTCGGACAGGCCCGCCAGCTTGCCCGGCTCGCGCTTCCAGAAGGCGCGGACGTCGTCGCGGAACTTGTCGTTCCATTCGCGGAAGGGCCAGGGGAAGCCGCCGACCTGATAGCCGCCCTCGCCCACGTCCCAGGGCTCGGCGATCAGCTTGATCTGGCTCAGCACCGGGTCCTGCCGGATGGCGTTGAAGAAGGCGCCCTCGCGCTCGAACCCCTCGGGCTCGCGCGCCAGCGTCGAGGCCAGATCGAAGCGGAAGCCGTCGACGTGGAAGGCCTCGACCCAGTAGCGCAGGCTGTCCATCACCATGCGCAGCACCATCGGATGCGCGACGTTGAGCGTGTTGCCGGTGCCGGTCGTGTCGAAGCCGTGGCGGCGGTTCTCGGGCGAGAACAGGTAGTAGCTGGCGTTGTCGATGCCCTTGAACGACAGGGTGGGCCCGAGCTCGTTGCCCTCGGCGGTGTGGTTGTAGACCACGTCGAGGATCACCTCGATCCCGGCGGCGTGGAAGCGTTTCACCGCGGCGCGCACCTCGCGCACGTCCTCGGTGGCCAGATAGGTGCGGTTGGGGGCGAAGAAGCCGAGCGTGTTGTAGCCCCAGTAGTTGCGCAGCCCCTTCTCCATCAGGTGCCGGTCCTGCACCATGGCATGGATCGGCAAGAGCTCGATGGTGGTGATCCCGAGCTTGGTGAGGTGCTCGATGATCGGCTCGGACGCCAGCGCCCGGAACGTGCCCCGGTCCGCCTGCACGACGCCGGGATGGCGCATCGTCAGCCCCTTCACATGCGCCTCGTAGATCACCGTGTCGCGCCAGCGCAGCTGCGGCGCCGCATCGGCCTCCCAGTCGAACACCGGGTCCGACACCACCGCCTTGGGCATGAAGGGCGCACTGTCGCGGGTGTCGAGATCGAGGTCCGAGCCGCCCACCGGGTAGCCGTAGAGCGCATCGTCCCATGTCAGCTGGCCGCGCATCGCCATCGCGTAGGGATCGAGCAGCAGCTTGTGCGGGTTGAAGCGCTGGCCGTTCGCCGGATCGAACGGGCCGTGGACCCGGTAGCCATAGGCCTGCCCGGGCCCGAGATCGGGACAGTAGCCGAAGAAGATGCCGCCCTCGGCGCGGGGCAGCTCCAGCCGGGCAAGCTCCTGCTCGCCCGCCGCGTCGAACAGGCACAACTCGACCTGTTCGGCGTGGTCGGAGAAGAGCGCGAAATTGGTGCCCGAGCCGTCGAACCGGGCACCGAGCTGGTCCGGCCGGGAGAGAGCGGGGTCGGTGTAGGCGTCACGCGGATCGATCATGTCAGCCTTTCAGGGTGGAAAGAGTCGGCGTCCGAGGGGTTCGGCGAAAGAGTGGACGCTCCGGCGTCTTTCTCAAAGCGGACTCGCGCCGCGCCATCATTTCGGCGGTGATGAGCAGCGTTCCGCCCGGCGTGCGGCGGAACCAGCGGGCATCCTCCTCGGGATTCAGGCCGGCGCGGAAGCCGTCCGGCAGCCGGACACCCGGCCCGACGATCGCGTTGCGGATCTGGCAGCGGCGGCCGATTCTGCTTCCCGGCAGGAACACCGTGCCTTCCGCCATGCTGTCGAGCGAGCGGGTGACCGCGCGCCCCATGGTCTTCGGCAGGGCGACCGGCGTTTCCGGCTGGGCGAAATCCAGCTGGGCGAGGCGATAGGCATCCAGCGTGCCGACGTCCCGCCAGTAGGCGCCCTGCCCGTCCGGCCCGTCCGGCAGACGGTAGACCGCCAGCTCTCCGTCGCGCACCGCGCCCGGAAGGATGTCATTGCCGAAATCGAGCCGGCAGGGCTCCTCGCGCAGGGCCTGCTTGAGCCAGATCCAGTCGAAGACGTAGATGCCGGTCGAGGCGAGCGCGCGGCCCGCGTCGCCGGGCATCGGCGCCGGGCGCATCGGCTTCTCGGCAAAGCCCTTCACCTCTCCCTCCGCGTCGAGCTCGAAGATGCCGAAGCCGCCCGCCTCGGCGAGCGGCACCGCCGTCGCGGCGACGGTGACGGGGCGGGCGTGCGAGCGGTGGTGGCGCAGGAACGCCTCCAGGTCGATGTCGAGCACGTGGTCGCCCGACAGGATCATGATCTCCCGCGGCCCGTAGGCATCGAGCGTCGTGATGTTCACCCGGACCGCATCCGCCGTGCCGCGATAGCCGTGGGGGCTCAGGAATTCCCCGTCGCGGATGGTGATGCCGCGCGGAAACGCGTGCGCCCAATGCCGGTCGAGATGCTGGCAGAGGTCGGTCGGGCGATACTGGGTGGCGACGAAGAGCTTGTCGAACTGCGCGGCGACCAGCGCGGCGAGGATGAAATCGACGATGCGCCCATCGGCGGAGGCGAAACCCAGCGCCGGCTTGCAGGTGTGGTCGGTGAGTTCGAACAGGCGGGAGCCGCGGCCACCGGCCAGCAGGAACGGCAGGCAGCGAGACGTGCTCGGGACGCTTCGTGAAATGCGCATGGGTCTGGCCCTGTCAGGAAGATTGAAAGCCTTGCGCCGGGCGCTTTCCAGCACCTCGCCGCACTCGGGGTCGCTCTGATCTGGCCGGCCGGACGATCCGCAGCAGAAACCCGTCGATCCGCGCGGGGTTCCTCAAAATGTCGGTCCGTGATGTCGAATTCGGAAGGCCACATATCTGGCGCCCGACATGCGTCGTGGCCGCCACCGGCTGCGCCCATTCCCGAGCGGCGATCGGGGAGCGACAAGCGGCAACCGGCCATCCTGCGGACCGCGCAGGACAATCCGCAGGTTACCCTCGTGTTTCGGGAGGGTCCCTTGCCCGAGCGCGTTGGTTCACGGGCGGGGACGGCGGGTCAGAGACCGCGCGAGGGCGGCCCCGGCGCGCGTGGCGCGCGGGCTACCCGGTCAATGTTGGGAGAATGCGGGGGCCGCATGCCGCCATGGTCGAAACAGGGAGACCACACGCGAAGCTCTGCAACCTCGCGGCGAGCATCGCCGCCGCGGCCGGTCAGGGTTTTGCAGAGGCGAGCTCGCCGACCTTTCCGACAAGCAGGTCGAGGTCGAAGGGCTTCTGAACGACCTCGACATCCGCCGCCGACAGCCGTTCACCGCCCGCGGCGTCCTCGTCGTAGCCGGTGACGAAGACGATCCTGAGACCCGGACGTTCGGCGCGGGCGGCCTCGGCAAGCTGCCGCCCGTTCATGCCGCGCGGAAGCCCGACGTCCGTGAGCAGCACATCGACCTGCGGCGTGGCCCTGAGGATGTCGAGCGCCTCGGCGCCCGTGCCGGCCTCGAGAACCGCATATCCCCGGTCGCGCAGCGCATCGACGACGACCATCCGGACGAGGATCTCGTCCTCCACCACGAGGATCGTCTTTCCGGGCACCGGACGCGACCCGCCGGTCTCTGCCCCGGCCGCGTCCGGCACCTCTTCCTGCGCCTCGAAGCTGCGCGGAAGGTAGAGGGAAACCACCGTGCCCTCGCCGAGCCGGGAGCGGATCTTTGCCGCGCCGCCGGACTGCTGGGCGAAGCCGTAGACCATCGACAGGCCCAGCCCCGTGCCCTCGCCCAGCGGCTTGGTCGTGAAGAAGGGCTCGAAGGCCCGGTCGATCAGCTCTTCGCTCATGCCCGCGCCGGTGTCGGCGACGCTGATGCAGACATAGTCCCCCTCCGCGACCCCGACCGCCTTCGCCTCGGCCTTGCCGAGGCTCCTGTTCTCGGAGCGGACCGCGAGGCTGCCCCCGTCGGGCATGGCGTCCCGCGCGTTGATGCAGAGGTTGAGCAGCGCGTTCTCGAGCTGGTTCTGGTCGACATGCGAAAGCCACGTGCCCTCGTCCGCCGTCATCTTCAGCTCGATATGCGGCCCGACGGTGCGCTGCACGAGCTCCGCCATGCCGCCGCAGAGCCGCACGACATCCGTGGGCTTGGGCTCCAGCGTCTGCTTTCGGGCAAAGGCCATCAGGCGCTGGGTCAGGTTCGCGGCCCGGCCGGCCGAGCTCTTGATCGCGCATAGGTAGCGCCCGATCTCGTCGAAGCGCCGCTCGGAAAGGCGCGATTGCGCCATGTCGACCGCGCCCGAGACGGCCGCGAGAAGATTGTTGAAGTCATGGGCAAGCCCGCCGGTGAGCTGCCCGACCGCCTCCATCTTCTGGGCGTGGCGCAGCACCTCTTCCTTGGCCATGAGCTCGGCCGTCTGCTCGGAGACCCTGCGCTCGAGCGTTTCGTTGAGCCGAAAGAGCTCGGCGGTCACCCGGTCGCGCTCGGCCTCGATCTCGCGCCGGCCGCTGATGTCCATCAGCACCCCGGAAAAGGTCACCGCCTTGCCGTTGCGATCGAGCTCGACCTTCCCGCTCGCCTCGATCCAGTGGTATTTCCGGTCCTCGCGAAGCACGCGGAACTGCTGGAAATACGCCCCGCCTTCGCGCAGCGCGGCCTCGACATCGGCGTTGAGGCGCGGCTTGTCCTCCGGGTGGACGTGCACGGTGATGTCGTCGAGTTTCAGCGCGCTTGCGTCACGGTCCCGGTCGAGACCCATGGCCGAAAAGAGACCCTCGTCGACGGTGAACGCGTCCTCGGGAACGTGCCAGACCCAGGTGCCGACGATGGCCCCGGCCTCGAGCGCCAGCGCGACGCGCTGCTCGTTCTCGCGCGAGGTCTTCTCGCTGGCCTTGAGCTCGGCCTCGGCGCGCTTGCGGTCGGAGATGTCGCGGAAGAGCACCGCGACCTGCCCGAGACTCCGGGGCTCGAGCCGCCGCGCCGAGACTTCGATGAAGCGCCCGGCCTCGGAGAAATTCCTTTCGAACCGCAGGGGCTCGCCGTTCTCGAGCACCGCCCCGTAGATCTTCACCCACTCGCGGCCATCCTCGGGCGCCACGTCGAACACGGTCTTGCCGACGATGTCCTTGATGCCGGTATGGCGCTCGTAGCCCGAGTTGGCCTCGACGTGGACATAGTCGGACAGCGGGCCGTCCGGTCCGTCGATGAACTGGATGATGCAGAAGCCGTCGTCGATGATCTCGAACAGGGCCTGACGTCCAGCCTCGCGCTGCGTGGCGAATTTCATTGAATTTTCGGCGCCCGCTTCAGGTGCCGGAGGTCGAGTTTTCATGAACGGCAGGCGCATTTCGACTTCTGACATATGAGAAGGGACCATATAGGCGCTCATATAGAGGCGCTGTCGACCGAGGAAAGGCCGCCGCCACAAACCGTTGCAAGGAAGTCACCGGCTGCGCGCATGACCTCGCGGCACGGTGCGGGTTCGGACGGTTTGTCCCTGCGCGACAGGCGGAAGTGAAAGGTGCAAGGCGCTACTCCGCCCGGCCCGATGGAGACACCTGAATTCGGCCCGCAGGGCGCTTGCCACTATTTCCGGCAGAAATGCGCCATTTGCGCCCTGAACCCTGCTGCAATTTCGGACTGCACACGGCCCGAGAGGGCGAGATGATCCGATGGAGAAACCCGCAAAAAGCAGCGTACAATTGAAATCGCGACGCGGGTTGCCCCTGACAATTCTAGGCACAACCGCCGCAGGGAGATTGCGAATTCAGCACGGATTTCCGCTTCACCTCCGGTCATATTGGCGATCTTACGGCGCGGTTGTCCCCCTCCCGTGTTTCCGGTGTGATTTTCGAATATCTTCTGTGTTTGCAACGCTGGGGACACAAGAGCACCATTCACGTTCAGCTTGAACATCCTTATCAATTCGACACTTGCATTTGGGTTTCTGCTCTCCAGATAATTTCCTGAGGCCGCATGAAGTTAATTTGATCGCGGTTTCCGGAGTATTCTCGAGAAACATGTTGGGGGAGCAGGATGTCGAAGTTGGTTGCCGTTCTGGTTGATGGAGACAATGTCAGTGGAAGACTTGCCGCGCGCATTCAGCACCTCGCTGCCCATTATGGCACGGCCAGCGTCAGCCGGGTCTATACCGACGCGCAGCGTGGGTCCGAATGGCACGACGCGGCCGGCTATCGCCTCATCCATGCGGGAATTGGCAAGAACGCGGCTGATATTCTCCTCGCCCTCGACGCAATGGAACTTCTTCTGACGCAGCAAATGCGGAGCTTTGTCATCGTGAGCTCGGATGGCGACTTCCGCCACCTCGTGACGCGGCTGCGCGAGCATGGCGCCAGCGTCATCGGTCTCGGAGAGAAGAAGGCGCCGCCGGCCTACCGCGCCTGCTGCTCGGAGTTCAAAGAAATCTCGCTTGCCGATGCCGGCGATCCGCAAACGCCGGGCGAACTCGACCTGCAGATCCGGGCGATGGTCGCCCAGCACAGCAAGCAGGGCGCTGGTATGAGGATCACCGAGCTATCTCCCAAGATGTATCAAGCGCACGGCGTCAAGATCAGCAAGTATCAAGAGCGCAGTTGGAGGGCCTATCTCGCAGCCCGGCCCTCCCTTTACGAGCTCGAGCCCCGCGGCCCGAACGCGATGGTCCGCTTCCGCCCCGAGGGTTTCCCAGGCTGGACCTGAGCGCCGCGTCGATGTGCCGATCGCGCCAAGCGCGCTGCTCCGGGTGGCTTGCGGTTACGGAAAACGGACTTCGGAACCCCGCCTGACCCTCATTCCATGTGGCACGACCGGCGTCCTGGACCTGGCCCAAGGAGTGACACCCCCGCCTCAGCGCAGCGTCAGCACGGCGGCGATCCCGTCCGAGAACCACGGGTCCCCGGCCACCGACTGCCCGAGGCGCGGCTCGGACAGGCGGATGCGGGTCGTGGAAGCGACCTCTCCGGTGGCCTCAATGTCGGCCACGACCCCGTCGCGCTCGGCGTCGACATTCGGATCGATGTGGTGCAGCAGGCCCCAGTCGATGCCCCAGTCGAGCCCGTCGTCGAAGCTCGCGGCGCCGACGAAGAGCCGCAGCCCCGCGGCATCGACGAAATCGGTGCGCCAGAGCCGGATGTGGTGGCGCTTGCGCAGGGTCGCGTCCGGGGTCTGCTGCTGGAAGGCGAGGTCGTTGGGAAGATCGTGCCAGAAATAGGGGGTCACCGGCGCGGTGGCGTCGGCCTTGTTGCCCCAGGCGGCGATGGCGGCCCGGGCCAGCGTGCCGAAGCCGGGCTCCGCCGCGCGCCGCCAGCCGGCCTTGTCCAGCGCGGCCTCGACCGCCGCCTCGTCCCGCGCCAGCAGCAGCACGTTGACCGGCTCAAGTGGCGTGCCGGCGACGGACTCCGTCCCTCCCGGCAGGCGGCCGGAGGCGACGAGAGTCTCCACCCTGTCGAAGGTCTCGTCCGCCCGGACCGGGACCGGCACGTTGCGCGCCTTGTCGTAGGTCGCGACCTGCCACGCCGCGGCGGCGAGACAGACCGCGGCGAGGCCGACGACCGCGATGTGCCATGGCCCTCCCGTGCCCGGGCGCTCCGGCACGCTCCGGCTGTCGCGCCACCATTCCGCCGCGGCCACGCCTGCCAGCAGCCAGATCGCTCCGACGAGCCAGCCGTTCAGTACGTCGGAGAGGTAGTGCTCGATGAGGTAGACGCGGCTCAGCCCGACGAAGAAGGCCAGCGTGACCGCGCCGCCCAGCGCCACCGGCGCGCGCAGCAGCTTCACCCGCCAGAGGATGAAGAACAGGAAGCCGTAGAAGGCGACCGACAGCCCGGCATGGCCCGAAGGGAAGCTGCCCGAGACCTCGGTGAAATAGCCGAGGTCCGAGCGCGGGCGGTGGAAGATGCGCTTGAGCAGCGCCACCGAGACGATATCGCCGGCCAGCGCGACACCGAGACCCAGCAGCAGGTCGGGCCGCCGCCGCTCGAGCAGGAGCACCCCGGACGCCACGCAGAGCAGCGCGATGACCCGCCTGTCGCCGAGCGCCGTCACGTGGCCCGCGAGCGTCAGCAGTTCCGGTGACCAGAAGGCGTGGATGAGGCTTGCCAGCCGCGTGTCCACCAGCACGATCGGATCGGCCGTGAGAAAGTCGAAGACCGAGCCGCACCAGACGCAGAGGATGTAGAAGGCCGCGCATCCGAGCAGCGTGGCCGTCAGGCCGGAAAACCGCGTCCTGTCGAACCGGTGTGCGAGGAAGGCCGCGGTCTTCGGGTGGCTCAGAGTCCAGCGCCGCACGTCGGGATTGTCGCGGATGGCCCCACCTATCGAGGTGAGCACCGAGACAAGGAAGGGCATCAGCCGCAGGATCCTCAGGATCAGCCACCAGAGCACCCCCAGTGCCGCCAGCACCGCAACGGCGAAGAGACCGAGCCGCGTGGCATAGGGGCCGAAGCTCGAGGCGACATGGCCGATCACGTAGCCGAAGCCGACATGGGCCAGCGCGTAGGGCACGCCGCTGACGATATTCCACAGCACGAAGCGCCGCCGCGGCATCCCGGCCGCCGAGGCGGCGAGCGGGACGAGGCCGGAGACGGGCCCGAAGAAGCGGCCCAGCACCAGCGCGAAACCGCCGTATCGCTCGAAGAGCCTTACCGCGCGCCGGTAGCTCGCCGAGTCCTCCAGCTTTTTGCGCTTCTCGACACCCCGGCGCAGCAGCACGCCGAGCCAGTAGCTGATCTCGCCGCCCAGCACCGAGCCGACGACGACGAACCAGACGAGGTCGAGGAAATCAAGCGCCCCTTGCTGGACGAGCACCCCACCGGCATCGACGACGAGGGTTCCGGGCAGGAAGATGCCGGTCACGAAAACCGCTTCGAGCAGCGCGGCGAGCCCTATGATCCAGTAGGACCAGAGCCCGAAGCTCTCGAGAGACGGCAGGATCTGGTCGAGCGAAAATCCCATGCCGTAGAAGTACGATCATATGCAGTCGCTGTCATGCGTGTCTTTGACCCTGCGGCACCGGCGCACGGCATTGCCGGGCCGGCGAAAGGTGGCACGCGGCCCCCGACGTCGGATGTCCTACGCATCGAGGTGCCAGCGCGAGCCTTACGCGCGGCGGCACGCGCCCGGTGTCATTTCGAGACGCCCGCGAGGGAGGCCGTCAGGGCGGCCAGCGTCTCGCCCTTCCCGAGGCGGCGGATGATCTCCGCCTCCTCCTGCTGCAGGCGCAGGGCCGTGGCCGCGTGGCGCGCCGCCTCCGCGGGATCGAGCACGACGACGCCGTTCTCGTCGGCGAGGATGATGTCCCCGCGCGAGACCTTGGTCCCGCCGCAGCTGATCAGCCCGCCGATCTCTCCGGCGAGGTTGCGGATGCGGGTGGTCAGCGGCGAGCGGCCGCGGCACCAGACCGGCAGGCCGAGCGCCTCGAGCGCGGCGCGGTCGGTGACGAAGCCGTCGATCACCACCCCGGCGACGCCCCGCGCCCGGGCCGCGTGACCGGTGACCGCGCCGAAGCAGGCGTGGCGCAGGTCGCCGCAGCGGTCGATCACGATGACCTCGCCCGGCACGGCCACCGACAGCGCCTCGATCAGCGCCGAGCCGTCGGGACCGGGCAGCCGCACGGTCAGCGCCGGGCCGAAGATGCGGTGGCCGGGAAACAGCGACTGGATCGAGGGCGCCATGAAGCCCTCGCGCAGGACGCGGCCGAGCGTGGCGGTTTCAACCCCGGAAAGATCGGGTAGCATGGGCGGCTCCTGTCAGCGGTTGGCCCGAGACTAGCCCGTCGCGGCGCCGGGCGCGAAGCCGTCATTGCCGCCGCCGCCGATCGGAACGATAAGCCCTGCCTATGGCCGGGTTGCGGCCGTCCCGTGCTACATGCCTGTCAGTCCCATGAGTCGAGGTGCCATGCCTGCGAAACCGGCCATCGCCGATCTGAACTGGAACCTGCTGCGCAGCTTCTGCGTGATCGCCGAGGAGAAGGGCATCACCCGCGCCGCCAAGCGGCTGAACATGAGCCAGCCCTCGGTGAGCCTCGCGCTGCAGCGGCTCGAGGAACAGCTCGGCTGCCAGCTCGTGTTCCGCGGCAGCCGGCATTTCGCGCTGACCCTCCGGGGCGAGAAGATCTACCAGGAATGCTCCGAGATCTTCCGCGGCGTGGACCGCATCGCGGTGCTCTCGGAGGATCGCAACGACGAGGAATTCGGCGAGCTCAACCTGTCGATCATCTCGCGCCTGAACTCGCCGCTGATCGACGAGGCGCTGCGGCTCTACCACCAGCGCTGCCCGTCGATCACCTGGCGGATCGAGGTGCAGAACTCGGCCGAGACCGTCCGGCGCATCTCGCAGGAGAAGGCCGGCATCGGCATCTGCCTGCTGACCAAGCCGATCATCGGGCTGACCTGCCGGCATCTCTTCCGCGAGGAGTTCAGCGTCTTCTGCGGGGCCGAGCACCGGCTCTTCGGCAAGACCGAGGTCGACGTGCGCGACCTGCAGCAGGAGCCGGTCGTCGCCTTCTCCTGCGCGACCGAGGGCATGGGGCTCGAGCCGATGATCATGCTGCGCGAGGGGCTGGGGCTCGGCAACCGCATCAGCGGCTCGAGCCATGACCTCGAGGAGGTGCGGCGGATGATCGTCTGCGGGCTCGGCATCGGCATCCTGCCCGCGGTGGCCGTGGTCGAGGAGGTCGAGCAGGGCCAGCTCTGGCCGCTGAAGCTGGTCGACCAGCCGCTCGGCGCGGACGTCTTCCTCGTGCACAGCCAGCAGAGCCAGCTGACGCCGCCGGAACAGCTCTTCGTCGACCTGATCGAGGAGCTTCTGAACCTCTACCCCGAGATGTCCTGAGCGATCCGCGCGGCGATCGGCCCCGGCCTGCCGGCCGGGACCCTATCGCTTCGTGTTGCGGCGGTCAGATCAGCGGTCGGCGCGCGCGACCACCGCGTGCAGCAGCATGTTGAGCCCGGCCTCGAAATCCGCGGGCTCGCAGCTTTCGTTGTTGTTGTGGGTGATGCCGCCCTTGCAGGGGGTGAAGATCATCGCCGTCGGGCAGTGCAGCGCCATGTGATAGGCGTCATGCCCCGCCTGGGACTGGATGTCGCGCCAGTTCCAGCCCTGCCGGATGGCCTCGTCACGGATGCCGGTGATCAGCTCGGCGTCGAAGATGTCGCCGCCCCAGCTCCACTCGTCCTCGATCACCGCCTGGCAGCCCGCCATGGCGGCGGCGGCATGGGCGGCGCGGCGCATCTTCTCGGCCATCACCCGCGCGGTGATCGGATCGGGGTGGCGCACGTCGGCGATGCATTGCGCGGTGTCCGACAGGATCCCCGGCTTGTTCGGCCAGGCGGCGAGGCGCGAGCCGGTGGCCTTGCCGTCGCCCACGGCGAACTCCCAGCCGATGTCGTCGACGGCGGTCAGGAAGCGCGCCCCGGCGATCAGCGCGTTGTGGCGCAGGTCCATCGGGGTCGGGCCGGTATGGGCGGTCTCGCCGTCGAAGCGGACCCGCACGCCGTGCGAGGGATAGCCGCCGGTGACCACGCCCACCTGCCGCTTCTCGGCGTCGAGGATCGGGCCCTGCTCGATGTGCAGCTCGAAATAGGCGTCGATCTCGCCGGCCTTGCAGGGCATCGCGCCCTTGTAGCCGATGCGCTCGAGCTCGTCGCCGAAGCGCGGGCCGTCATCGGCCTCGAGCGCGTAGACCCAGTCCCGCTCGTACTTGCCGACGAAGCAGCCCGAGGCGACCATCGGCGGCGAGAAGCGCGCGCCCTCCTCGTTGGTCCAGTCGACGACGACGATGGGGCGGCGGGTGACGTGGCCCAGATCGTTCAGGCAGCGCACCAGCTCGAGCCCCGCCAGCACCCCGGCGATACCGTCGAAGCGGCCGCCGTTGATCTGCGTGTCGAGGTGGCTGCCGATGTAGATCGGCGGCAGCGCCGCGTCGGTGCCCTCGCGCCGCGCGAAGATCGAGCCAAGCTCGTCGATCTCGACCGCGAGCCCGGCGTCCTCGCACCAGCTCACGAAGAGGTCGCGCATCTCGCGGTCGCTGTCGGTCAGGGTCAGCCGCGACAGGCCGCCGGGACGGCCCTTGCCGATCTCGGCCGAGGCCTCGATGGTCGACCAGAACCGGTCCAGCGAGACGCGGGTTTCAGGGGAAAAGCTCATTTCTTGCCTCGTGACGTGAGAGGGAGCGGGGCGTCAGAGCGCCCCGGTCAGGCCGGTGATGATCCCGGGGAACAGGACCAGGAGAAGCAGCACCGCGACCATCGAGCCGAGGAACGGCAGGAGGTAGCGGAAGGCGGCGGACATCGGGATGCCCCCGGTGCGGCAGGCGGCCATGAGGTCGATGCCGAGCGGCGGGGTGTTGGCGCCGATGGCGAGGTTGATGGTCAGCAGGATGCCGAAATAGACCGGGTCGATCCCGTAGGCCCGCAGCACCGGCAGGAACACCGGCGCGAGGATCAGGATGATCGCGATGCTTTCCATGAAGGTGCCGAGGATCAGCACCAGCAGCATGATCAGCAGCAGCGCCACGGTGGCGTTCTCGGTCAGCGCGAGGATGCCGTTCACCGCCAGCTGCGGCACCTGCTCGGCAGCAAGGATCCAGCCGAAGACCGAGGCCGCGGCGATCACGAAGAGGATCGATCCGGTCATCTCGGTGGTGTCGCGCAGGATCTTCCCGATGCCGCGCAGGTCGAGGCTGCGGTAGAGCAGCCCGCCGGTCAGCAGCGCGTAGACCACGCCCGCCCCCGCCGCCTCGGTCGGGGTGAAGATGCCGAAGCGGATGCCGCCGACGATGATCACCGGGGCGATGAGCGCGGGGACCGCCTCGACCAGCCGGCGCCGCACGTTGGCGCCCGAGACCGGCTCGCCGCCGCGCCAGCCGTAGCGGCGCGAGATGAACCAGGCCACGACCATCAGCCCGAGGCCCAGCAGCAGGCCGGGGATGATCGCGCCGAGGAAGAGTTGGCCGATCGAGGTGTTGGTGGCGGTGCCGTAGACGATGAGCACGATCGAGGGCGGCACGACGGTGCCGAGCGAGCCGGCGCAGCCGAGCGCCGCGCAGGAGAAGCCCGGCTCGTAGCCGCGCTCCTTCATCGCGGGCAGCAGCATGGTGCCCACGGCGACCACGTCCGCCACGCCCGAGCCAGAGAGCGAGCCGAAGAGCAGGCAGGCGGTGATCATCACGATGGCAAGCCCGCCGGTGCTGCGCCCGACCAGCGCCGCGCAGAGCGCGACGATGCGCGGGGCAAGCCCGCCCTGCACCATCAGCATCCCGGCCATCAGGAAGAGCGGGATGGCGAGCAGCGTGAAGCTGTCGATCCCGGCGATCATCCGCTGCGCGACGACCATCATCGGGGCAAGGTCGGCGACGGCGATGTAGAGCGCCGAGGCCAGCCCCAGCGCCACGGCGATGGGTGCGTCGATCAGGATCAGCACCACGAAGCTGCCAAGCAGCAGCGCAAGTTCCATGCTCATGACCGGCCTCCGCGCAGCAGCAGCGCCAGCACCGAGAGCCCGGCGCCGATCGGCAGGCAGAGGTAGAAGAGCCCGCCCGGCAGGCTCATCGCCGTGGTCTGGTGGTGCCAGGTGAAGAGCGTGATCTTCCAGCCGGTGACCATGAGGATCACCAGGAAGGCGGCGCTCGCCAGCCACGCGAGGGCCAGCAGCGCGCGGCGCGGCGCGCCATCCGGCAGCAGCATCTCGAGGATGCCGGCGCGGAAATGCGAATTTCTCAGGAAGCCCGAGATGATGCCGATGAAGGTGATCCAGACGAGGATCAGTCGCGGCAGTTCCTCGGACCAGCGCGGGGTCTGGCCAAGCGCGTAGCGCGACAGCACGACCCAGGCGACGAGCGCCGCCAACGCGGCGACGCCGAGCGCGCCGACACGGCGCGCCGCGCCGTCAAGCAGCGCGGCGGCACGGGAGCGCAGAGCGGTCATTTCGGCACCCCGAACTCGGGCACGTGGCAGAGCTGGCATTCGTCGCAATAGGCGGCAACCACCACCCATTCCTCGCTCAGCACCTCGACCTCGTGCACCACGCCCGGCGGCAGGCGCAGGGCGGTGCCCTCCTTCATGAAGAACTCCTGCCCGTTCGCGCGCAGCACCGCCTCGCCCTTCAGCGTCAGCGTGACCTCGTCGCGCGGATGGGCGTGGGGCACGCTGCGCGCGCCCCGCCTGCCGGTCGTGACCGCGAACTTGATGAAGCCTTCCCCACGTTCCTTCGGCGAAAACAGCACCTTCTGGCTGAAATCGAACAGCTGGACGGGGGCGATCTCGCCCAGCTCCTTCACTTCCGGCAGGCGCTCGCTCATTTGCGGTACTCGTTCAGGATCGAGAGCAGCTCGTCGCCGTAAAGACCGGCGTTCTCGTCCCAGATCGGCTGCACGGCCTCGATGAAGGGCGCCTTGTCGACCTCGTTGACCTCCATGCCATGCTCCTTGAGCTGGGCGATCATCTCGGCGTCGCTGTCGGCGACCATCTGGCGCTGCTTGTCACCCCACTCGAGGGCGGCGGCCTGCACGATCTCCTGGTCCTCGGGCGAGAGCTGCTCCCAGACCGGCTTCGACAGGACGAGAGTTGCCGCGCCCCAGACGTGGCCGGTCATCGAGACGTATTTCTGCACCTCGTAGAACGAGGCCGAGTAGATGATCGAGAGCGGGTTCTCCTGCGCGTCGAACACGCCCTGCTGCAGCGCCGAGTAGAGCTCGCCGAAGGCCAGCGGCGCGGGTTCGGCACCGAGCGCCTCGAAGGTTGCGAGGCGCACCTTGTCGGGGGTCACGCGGATCTTCAGCCCGGCGAGATCGGCGGGGGTCTCGATCGGGTGCTTGGAGTTGGTCACGTTGCGGTAGCCGTTCTCCCACCAGGCCAGCACCTTGACGTTCTGCGCGTCGAGCAGCTCGGCCAGCTTCTCGCCCAGCTTGCCGTCGAGCGCGGCAAAGGCCTGCTCGCGGCTGGTCCAGGCGTAGGGCATCTCGATGATGCCCATCTTGGGCTCGACGGTCTGGAACGAGCCCGCGCCGATGACGCCGCCCTGCACCGAGCCGAACTGCAGCCCTTCGATCATGTCCTTCTCGTTGCCGAGCTGGCCACCGGGGAAGATCTCGATCTTCACGCGGCCCTCGGTCTTTTCGGCGACCTCTTCGGCAAAGCCGGTGGCGGCGACGTTCCAGCTGTGGCTGTCGGCCAGCACGTGACCGATGCGGATGGTGGTCTCGGCCAGCGCCCCGCCGGCGCAGCCGAGGCCGAGCACGGCCGAGGCGACGGCGCTCTTGAGGAGGGTGTTGAGGTTCATTTGGGACTCCCGTTGGTTTGTGCCGGGATAGAACCTCGCGGGGGGAGAATGCGCAAATAGGCTGGGGCTATGCTTCCGATGGGACAGACCAATGGTTCTGCGCGGCAGGCCGACGCTGGCCCGTCTCGTCCCGTCCGGGGCGCCGCGAAGGCGGGGCGCGGAGGGCTGCTCCGCGCCCCGCCCCGCCTAGAGGTCGAGCTCGATCACCCCGCCGGGCTTTGCCGCGCGGCTCTGGCAGGTGATCATCGCGCCCTGCTGCTGTGCCTTCGACAGCACGAAGTCGCGGTGCTCGATCTCGCCCGACCGGACGCCGCACTTGCAGACGCCGCAGATGCCGTCGTCGCACTTGAGGTCGATCGGGATGCCGGCCCCGCGCAGCACCTCGGCGGCGCTCTGGTCCTCGGGCACCAAGAGCTCGCGCCCGTCCTTCAGACGCAGGGCAAAGGGGTGGTTCTCGTACTCGGGCTGCTCGGGGACCGAGAAATACTCGAGGTGCCGCGCCTCGTCGGGGAAGCCCGCGCGCTCGGCCGCCGCCATGACGCCCTGCATGTAGCGGTCGGGCCCGCAGGTGTAGACGTGCCAGCCCGGCTCGTAGCGGCCCATGATCGCGCCGAGGTCCGCCCGCGTCCCCTCGCCAGAGACATGCAGCTGCACCTTCCCGGCCCAGGGCATCGCCGCGAGATCGTCGAGGAACCCGGCATCGGCCCGCCGCGCGCAGGAATAGTGCAGCGCGAAATCCCGGCCCAGGGCGTACAGCCGATGGGCAAAGGCGATCATCGGCGTGATCCCGATGCCGCCGCCCATGAGCAGCGACATGGGCGCACTCTCGTCGAGCGGGAAATGGTTGATCGGCCGCGAGATGAAGACCTTCCGCCCCGGCGTGAAGATCCGGTGCATCAGCTTCGAGCCGCCGCGCCCCGCATCCTCGCGCAGCACGGCGATCTGGTAGCGCGTCCGGTCGGCGGGATCGCCGCTCATCGAGTATTGCCGCAGGAATTCCGGCGCGACCACGATGTCGAGATGCGCCCCGGCGGTCCATTCCGGCAGGTCCGAGCCGTCGAGGCTGCGGAACTCGTATTTCGTCACGCCCTCGGTCATGGCCTGCGCCTTTGCGACCTCGACCCGGATCACCGGCGCATCGGCGGGCAGGGAATACTCGTGCAGGTGGTCGGTCCGGCCCTCTTGCAGGCGTAGCTTGTATTCGGCGGCGGTGACCATCGCCTGGTAGGCCTCGATCCCCTTCTCGCGGTCCATCGGGAAGGGATAGGGCCAGGGATGCGGCGCGAGCGGCGCGGGATAGACCGCCAGCGTCTGGTCCTCGGGGCGCAGCTTCAGCCCGGGCTGCAGGTCCCGGCGGTTGACCGGATGCCGCGTCGGGCGGTAGGCGCCGTCCTCCTCGAGCTCGATGTCCCACCACCATTTCTTCGCCGCGTTGAGCCCGCCGTTGCCGACCGCGTCGTCGAGCCGGGCCAGCAGCGGCGCGGCCTTCGGGAGGTTCATCGCGGCCCAGCGGAACGGCCGCTCGGCGAACAGCCCCTCGAGGTTCCAAGGGCAGGTCTTCATGCAGCGCCCGCACATCGCGCCGCCCTTGGCGGTGATCCGGTAGGTCGCGCATTTCTGGCTGTCGGACTTCCAGATCTCGTAGCCGTTGAACATCAGCTTCGGCCCCGCGGTGATCGCCCCCGAGGGGCATTCGCGCGCGCATTTGTTGCAGCTCTCGCAGAAGCTCTGCAGGCCGAAGTCGATGGGCTGGTCATGCGCCAGCGGCATGTCGGTGGTCACCACGCCGGACTTGAGCCGCGGCCCGAGATAGGGGTTGAGGATCACCTCGCCGATCCGGCTCACCTCGCCGAGACCCGAGAGCAGCAGGAGCGGCGGCTGCAGCACCTCGCCGTCCATGACGGTGTGCGCCTTGGCGCTGTAGCCGAGGTTGCGGATCTGTTGCGCTATCACCCCGCCGAGCAATGAGAAGCGCAGGTAGGCACGCATCGACTGCGCGACGCTGATCCAGTCGTCGCCGCTCGCGCCCTCCATCGTCTCGAAGCCCTGGTCGATGATCATGCTGATCGCCTGGTCATGCGGCGGGTCGATAGGCGTGCCGAGCGCGTCGTGCGAGTACCACGCCCAGTCGGGGCAGCGCGAGATGCCGACGGCATCGGCGCCAAGGAAGTAGCTCGCCGCCTTGATGTTGGCGGCATTGCGCGCGGCGTCCGAGGGGCGCGGCCCGGCGGGGTTAGGCGCCCCGTCCTGGGTCAGCACGAAGGCCCCGAGCGCACGCCGCTGCGCGTAGGAGGGGGCCGCCTTGCGCGCGTAGTGCCCGCCCTTGGCCCCTTCCTGCAGCGCCTTGCCCATGTCACCGAACTGCGCGCGGGCGAACATGTCGGCGCGCTTCGGCACGCGGGCGACGCGCGCCTCGTCGATGAAGGTCGTGGGCGCGTCCACCCGCTTCAGCTTTTCGAAGGAATGCGCGCCGTCGACGAAGCGGCGGCGGTCGTAGGGGTTGCCGTTCAGCGCCGAGCGCTGCACGCCCCTGCCGACGCGCCACGCCAGCCCGCCCGAGCCCGGCTGGTCGGCGAGCGGGCGGTCGCAGGCCAGCTCGAGCCGGCAGGTGACGACACCGACGCCGAACCGCGTTCCGAGGAAGGGCGCGACAAGCTGCCCGCCCCGGACCCGCGCGAGGCCCGAGGCGACGGTCAGCCGGTTGAGATCCACGTCCGACGCGGCGCGCGAATGCGCCTTGGCGTCATGGCCGAGCAGGCGGATGTAGTTGGCGATGACGTTGGCCGTCTCCGAGGCGCGCAGGCAGGCGCGCTGCGCCAGCGCATCCTTCAGCCATTCGCAGCCCTCCTCCTCCTCGCCCGGCTCGCGCGGGTTCTCGTAGAGGTAGACAATCGCGTGGCTATGGGTGGTGATCGGCTCGGGCGGCGCGGCGATGCTGTCCCTGAGGTCGGCCATGATGACGTCGATGCCGGAGGCCAGTGTCTTGGTCTGCCGGGTGAGGATGTCCTGGCCGAGCCGGTCGATGTCTGGGTTGCGAATGGGCTCGGCGAGGAGCATCTTCTCGGTCAGGCGGCAGATGCCGACCATCGCCGCGTCGTTGAAATAGCCGAAGGCCTTCAGGTGGTTGGCCCGCTCATTCGGGTCGCCGGGGATCTCCGAGGGCACCGGGTTGGTGAGGCCGCCGCGGATCGTGTCGAGGATCGCCTGGTACTCGCGCATGGCGTTGACGATGCTCTCGGGCGCGTCGGGGCGGGCGAAGGCCACGGGCCGCATCGGCGGGACCTGCGCAAGGTCGGCCTCCTCCGCCCGCGCCAGCGTCTCGAGCGGGAACGGCCCCATGTGGACCGGGCGGTTGCGGTCGGAGAACAGTCGAGTCACGGCACCTCCCCATGCGTGTGGTTCGAACTGCCTTGATCTAGCCCAGCCGGGCCGCCTATTCTGTCACCCGAATGAGTGACATCGCCCCCTCGCCCCTGCCGCGCGACCGAAGCGCGGCGCTTGCCGCGCTGGTGCCGGAGCCGGGCTTCGGCGCCGCGCTGCTCACCTATATCCGCGACGCCGCCGACATCGTGAACTTCGGCGCCTTCTACGTGTCGGATCTCAAGCGCCCGGAGCCCGTGCTGTCGATCTGGTCCGGCGAGATGAGCGATTACTGGTTCCGCCGCAACGCCCGCACCATCGCCTCGCACGACAGCCTGCGGCAGGATTTCTCGGACCGCATCCGCCGCGCGCCCGAGGGCGGGCTGGTGATCGACCGCTGGCATCCCCCGGCGGACGACCCGCGCGCGACGATCTATGCCCGCGACCAGGTGATCGAGCGCGTCTCGGTGGCCTCGCGGATCGGACGCGGAGGGCTCGTGTCCTTCTACCTGCGCGGGGTGCAGGCGGGGTGGCTCTCGGACGAGGAGGTGACCCGGCTGCGCGCGGTGTTGCCGCTGGCGCATGAGCTCATCGGCCTGCGCCACCGCATCGTCGGCAACCAGCCGAGGCTGGCCGCGGGCCGCTCCTTCGCGGCGCTGCGGGCGGACAACGTGGGCGCTTTCGCCGGGCTGACCATGCGCGAGGCCGAGATCTGCGATCTTGCCGCGCGGGGCCTCTCGGTCGAGGGCACGGCGCTTGACCTCGGCATCTCGGCGAACACCGTCCGCACCCTGCGACGGCGCGCCTACCGGCGGCTGCAGGTCGCGACGACGACGCAGCTGACGGCACTTCTCTACAGCGACCGCCAGTAGCGGGCGGGGCTCAGACCAGCCCGAGCATGAGCGGGATCAGCACCAGCGCCGCCAGCACGGCGGTCTGCACCGCCAGCATCGCGATCGCCGTGCCGCCGACGTCGGCCAGCTTTGCCAGCGAGGTCTTCATCCCCACCGCCGCCACCGCCGTCACCAAGAGCGCGCGCGACAGGGTCGAGGCAGGCTCGAGCACAACCTCGGGCACGAGGTGGAAGGAATTGAGCGCAGCGAGCACGAGGAAGGCCGCGACGAAGCCCGGAAGCAGCGGCGGGCGCGCCTCGGCCGCCGGGGCGTGGCGGCGCATGGCCAGCGCGCCGATCAGCACCACCGGCGCCAGCATGGTCACCCGGATCAGCTTGACCACGGTCGCGATGTCGCCGGTTTCGTCCGAGACCGAGTAGCCCGCGCCGACCACCTGCGCCACGTCGTGGATCGTGCCGCCGAGGAAGAGCCCGGTCAGGTGCTCGTTCAGCCCGAGGGACTGGGCGAGGATGGGATAGACGATCATCGCCACGGTCGAGAAGGCGGTGACCGAGATCACGGTGAACGAAAGATCCCGCTCGGCGGTGTCGCGCTGCGGCAGGATCGACGCGATCGCCATCGCCGCCGAGGCGCCGCAGATCGCCACCGAGCCGCCGGTGAGGAAGCCGAAGGCACGGTCCTTACCGACGAAGCGCGCCAGCAGGATCGAGCCGAGAATGGTCACCGCGACGCAGAGCCCGATGATCAGCACGAAGCCCCAGCCGATCTGCCGCACCATGTCGATCGAGACCCTGAGGCCGAGCAGTGCCACGCCCATGCGCAGCAGCGCCTTGGCGGCGAAGGTGATGCCGGGGCCGGTGTTCTCGTGCTCCGACAGGAAATGGAACGGGATGCCGAGCAGGATCGCCATGAGCATGACCGGCGCGCCGTAATGGTTCGACAGGAACTGCGCCGCCATGGCCAGCACGATGGCCAGCGCCGTGCCGGGCGCGAGGATCTTCGCGCGGGCGATAAGGCGGCGGGGGTCGCTGAGAGTGGCGGTGAGTGCGCTCATGTCCTGTCCTCGATGCGGGGCCGTGCCGCCCCTGCGGTCTTCTGCATCCATCCGGTGCGCCCCATGGAGGGCCGCGCCGGGACAGGCGCGCCCGGCATGGGGCGCGCCCGCGATCGTCTGGGCTTACTCGATGTCGCTCGCGCGCTCGGCGTCAAGCTCCTCGGTCGCGGTCTTCACCGCTGCCTGCATGGCGTCGAAGATCTCCTGCCCGCCTTCGACGTTCTCGGTGAACCACGCGTAGACCGGCTGCGCGGCCTCGGCAAAGGCCTGCTTCTCCTCGGGCGAGGGCACGTAGAGTTCGCCGCCCGCCGCGGCGAACTCCTTGTAGGCCGGGATCGACTTGCGCTTGGGCGAGGCGAAGGTCGCCTGCTGCAGCTGGTAGAAGCCGTCGACCACCACGCGGCGCATGTCCTCGGGCATCGCCAGGAACTTCTCGTTCGACATCCACCACAGCGCGCCCATGTAGGCGTGGCCGTCGAGGGTGACGTATTTCAGCCCGGCCTCGGGGAACTTCATCGACATGATGTCGGTGATGCCGTTCTTGGTGCCCTCGACCACGCCGGTCTGCAGCGAGGTGAAGAGCTCGGGCCACGGAATCGGCGTCGGCGCGGCGTCGAGCGCGCGCACCAGTTCCTGCGGCAGGTCGGCGACCACGGTGCGGATCTTCATGCCCTTGAGGTCGCCCGGCGTCTGCACCCGGTGCTTGGTGTTGGCGAAGTTGCGCCAGCCGCCGGTGTTGCCGATGGTCATCAGCCGGATCATGCCGCCCGAGTCCTCGAGCGCCATCGCGCGCATGGTGCGGGTGAAGTCGCCCGACAGCACCTTCTCGGCGACCCGGTCGTCCTGCATCAGGTACGGCAGGTCCAGCACCTGCACGTAGGGGAAGAGCCCCGCCGCGCCGCCCGAGGTCGAGATGTAGACGTCGATCGAGCCGTCGGCGACGCCCTGAAGGCATTCCGCGCCGTTCGAGCAAAGCTGCGTGCCCATGTAGATCTCGACGCCGATGGCGCCGTTCGAGGCGCTCTCGACATAGGACTTGAAGACCTCGAGCCCGTCGTAGTCCTCGTCGTTCTCGTTCGAGTTGGCGACGGCGCGGATCGTGTACTCCTTCGCCATGGCATGGGTGGCGAAGGCCGCCGTGAGGGCCAGCGTTGCCGCCAGCGTGAGTTTCTTCCCGAGCATGTTATCCTCCCTGATAGCTCTGGATTTTCTTGTCAGTTCGCGAACCCGGTCAGGCGCGGGATCGTCATGGAAATCGCGGGGAAATAGGTGATCAGGAAGATCACCAGGATCTCGACCGCGAGGAACGGCACGATGGCGCGGGCGATGGTGGTCACCCTCTCGCCCGAGACGGCGGAGGCGACGAAGAGCACCAGCCCCATGGGCGGCGTCGCCAGCCCCACCGTCAGGTTCACGCACATGATGATGGCGAAGTGCACACTGTCGACGCCCATGTCGATGAACACCGGGCCCAGGATCGGGCCGAGGATGATGATCGCCGGGCCCGCGTCGAGGAACATGCCCACCGCGAAGAGCAGCAGATTGATCAGGAAGAGCAACAGCAGCGGGTTCTCGGTCAGCGACAGGATGAAATCCGCCATGGCCTGCGGCGCGTGCGAGAGCGACACCACGGTCTTGAACGACATGGCCGCGCCGACCAGCAGCAGCACCACCGCCGACGTCAGCCCAGCCCGGCCCAGCACGTCCGGCAGTTCCGACACGCGCATGGTCTTCAGCACGAAGAGGCTGATGATGAGCGCGTAGAACACCGCCACCGCCGCCGCCTCGGTGGGCGTGAAGACCCCCGCGAGGATGCCGCCGAGGATGATCACCGGGGTCAGCAGCGGGAAGAAGGCCTTGAGGCTCGCCTGCCCGCGCTCGCCCCAGCTGTACCTGCGCGAGGCGACGGGGAAGTCGTAGCGGTTGGCCATGACCTTGATGAGGATCATCAGCCCGACGCCGACGAGGATCCCCGGCACCAGCCCGGCGAGGAACAGCGCGGCGACGCTCTCGCCCATCACGTAGGCGTAGATGATCATGATCCCCGAGGGCGGGATGATCGGCCCGATCACAGAGCTCGCGGCGGTGATCGCGGCGGCGAAGCGGCGGGTGTAGCCCTGCTCTTCCATCGCCGGGATCAGCATGGAGCCGAGCGCCGAGGTATCCGCCACCGCCGAGCCCGAGAGCCCCGCGAAGAGCATCGACGAGAGCACGTTCACATGCGCAAGCCCGCCGCGCAGGTGGCCCATGAAGGCCTGGCTGAACTCGACGAGGCGGTGGGTGATGCCGCCGCGGTTCATGATCTCGCCCGCCAGCATGAAGAACGGGATCGCCATCAGCGGGAAGCTGTCCATGCCGTTGTAGAGGTTGCGGTAGAGCAGCGTGAGATCGCGCTCCTGCCCGTTGAGAAAGAGCAGGATGCCCGGCGCGGCGAGCAGGCCGAAGAACACCGGCAGGCCGACCATCAGGAAGACGAGGAAGAGCGGAAGGAACCAGATCAGCATGTCATTCGGCTCCCTGCGTCTTGGGCTGCGGCAGCGCGTCGAGCGCGTGGTCCGAGCAGAGCTCGGCGATGTTGCGGAGGATGAGTTCGATGTTCACGAGGACCAGCAGCACCAGCCCGACGAGAAGCGAGAGCATCATCCAGCTGCGCGGCACCCGGTACCAGGTGCTGAAGTCGAGCGCCGTCGGCAAGTAGAGCGAGGCCGAGGCGAAGCGCCCGCCGAGCCCGGTGACCTCCTTCCAGCCGATCTGCAGCGCGACGACCAGCACCACGAGGCTGATCGCCAGCAGCACGAGGTTCAGAAGGATCGCCGGCCGGCGCGGCAGCATCGAGGGCAGGATGTCGATCGCCACGAAGCCGCCGCGGCGGAAGGCGGTCGGCGCCATCAGCCCGGTCATCCACAGCATGCAGAAGCGCGCGGCCTCGTCCGGCCAGGGCAGCGCGTTGCCCAGCACGTAGCGGCAGAACACCTGCACGAGGGTCACCGCCACCATCACCGCGATGGCGACGACACCGATGCCGCGGCCGATCTTCAGCAGCACGTCATTGACCCGGGACAGCGGCCGGATCAGCCCGTCGAGTAGCACCATTCTCTCCTCCCCGTCATGCCGCGCCCTCCTCCAGGGTGGCGGCGCGCCGTCAGTTGACCTCGACCCTTGCGACCCGCCCGCCGAAGAAGGCCAGCGGATCACCCTGTTGCATGGTGGCATGCAGCACCTCGCCGACGACGATGGCGTGATCCCCGGCCTCGTGCACCGCGTGGCGGCGGCAGTCGAACCGCGCGAGGCATTGCTCGAGGATCGGCACGCCATTGGCGTTGCGCCCGAGCGCGGTGCCGAGCAGCGCCGCGCCGTCCTTCGCGACCGCCCAGGCCAGCTCCTGCTGGTCGGCGGAAAGCACGTGGATCGCGTAATGCTCGGCCCCGGCAAAAATCGCGAAGCGGCTGGAGCTGCGCGCCGGCGACCAGAGCACCAGCGGCGGATCCATCGACACCGACGCGAAGCTGTTGGCGGTGATCGCGGCGCAGCCCTCGGGGCCGCAGGCGGTGACGATGGTCACCCCCGTGGCGAAGAGCCCGAAGGCGTCGCGCAGCGCCCGCCCGTTGGCCGGGTCGGGCACGAAGCTTTGGGGCTGCGCCATCTGCATCACGCCACCTCGCGGCCGAGCGCCGCCTCGTAGAGCTGGAACCATTGCACGCGGCTCAGCGCGACCTTGCGGGCGTCCGAGATTTTCGCGATGCGCTCGAGCGAATTGGTGCCCAGAACCGGCAGGATGCGCGCCGGGTGGCGCAGAAGGAAGGCGACGGCAATCGCGGCGCGGTCGACACCGAACTCGGCGGCCATCGCATCCATGCGCCGGGTCAGCGCGCTCTCGCCCGTCATCAGGCTGCCGCCGCCGAGCGGCGACCAGGCCATCACCGGATCCTTGCGGCGCTGGTGGAACGCCAGATCGCCATCGGTGAAGGGCTCGATCCGGGCCAGCGAGATCTCGATCTGGTTGGTGGCGAGCCTCGTCTCCATCGCGCTTTGCAGGAGGTCAAAGTCCCAGGGCCGGAAGTTCGACACCCCGGCGGCGCGGATCTTGCCCGCCTTGACCAGCCCGTCGAGCGCCGCGCCGGTCTCCTCGTGGTCCATCAGCGGATCGGGACGGTGGATCAGCAGCAGGTCGATGTAATCGGTGCCGAGCGCGCGCAGCGAGCTTTCGACCGAGGCCTCGATGTGCGCCTTCGACGTGTCGTAGTGCTTGCAGGCGACGTCCGCGTATTTGCCGCAGGGCGCGACGATGTCGCACTTGGTGACCAGCTCGACCTTCCGGCGCAGCGCCGGGTCGGCCTTGAACGCCTGCCCGAGGATCGCCTCGGCGGTGTACTCGCCATAGATGTCGGCCTGATCGAGCGTGGTGATCCCCTGCGCGAGGCAGGCGTCGATCTTGGCACGCACGTGGCCCGCCGTGGTATCGCTGTCATCGCCGATCCGCCACATGCCGTAGACCAGCCGCGAGAAGGTCAGCCCCTCGGCAATCGCCACGCGGTCGTGGTTGAAATCGCTTGCGGTATCCATCAGCGGCGGTCTCCTGCGCCGAGCGGCGTCTGCGGAAGGGTTTGCGGAACGCGGCCCCAGGCCTGGTTGAGCTGGCAGGTCTTCAGCTGCGGCAGCACGCGCGAGCCGAAATGCTCGGCCTCCTCGATATGCGGGTAGCCCGAGAGCACGAAGGCGCGGATGCCCATGTTCTTCAGCTCTTCGAGCTTGCTCAGCACCTGGTCGGTCGAGCCGACGATCGCCGCGCCGCAGCCCGAGCGCGCCCGGCCGATGCCGGTCCAGAGGTTGGGCTCGATGTAGCCCTCGAGGTCCGCCAGCTCACGGTTGCGCGCCTGATGGCTGACGCCGAGGCTGCCCGCGTCGAGCGCCCGCTCGCGGATCGCCTGCCCCAGCTCGTCGTCGAGCTTGCTGGCGATGAAGCGGGCATACTCCTTGGCCTCGGCCTCGGTGTCGCGGACGATCACGTGGCTGCGGAAGCCGTAGTCGAGCGTGCGCCCGTGGCGCTCGGCGGCGGCGTTGGCCGCCATCATCCGCCCGGCAATGTCCTCGGTCTTTTCCGGCCACATCAGGTAGACGTCGCAGTGCTGGCCGCAGAGATCCAGCGCATCGGGCGAGTAGCCGCCGAAATAGAGCATCGGCCCGCCCTTCTGGTAGGGCTTGGCGGGATCGGTGGTGAGGCCGGTGAAGTTGTAGACCTCGCCCTCGTAGTTGATCTCGTCGCGGTTCCAGGCCTGCTTGAGGATCTCGACCACCTCGCGCGAGCGCTGGTAGCGGAACTGGCTGTCGGCCTTCTCGCCCGGGAAGTCCGACGAGATGATGTTCACCGTCAGCCGCCCCTGCAGCATGTGGTCGAGCGTCGCGATGGTGCGCGCCAGCATGATCGGCTGCATCTCGCCGCAGCGCACGGCGGCCAGCAGGTTGATCGCGCGGGTGATCGGTGCGCAGCCCGCGACGAAGCTCAGCGTGTCCTGCCCGACCTGGTAGGACGAGGGGCACAGGATGTTGCCGAAGCCCTGCGCCTCGGCGGTCTTCACGATCTCCGAGCAGTGGTCCCAGGACGAGCGCAGATCGCCGTCCGGCACACCGAGGAACTGGTAGTCATCCGAGCAGAGCGCCGAGAACCAGGCCACCTCGACCGCGTCGAGATCGGCGGATGTAACGGGTACGACCGTCATGGTTTCCTCCCTGAAAACCTCCGAACTTTCCCTTTGACTACCCCCGTCTTTGATGTAGATCAATGGTGTATCAATTTTTTCGTTCGCAGCATCCGCAGGGGGAGGCGGAAACATGCAGGAAAAAAACAGGAATTCCGCCCACCGGCCCGACGCGCTGCCGATCTACATGCAGATCAGCGAGCTGGTGATCCGCGACATCGCTGCCGGCCGGCTCGTCGACGGGCAGAAGCTGCCGCCCGAGCGCGACTTCGCGAAGGCCCATGGCACGACCGTCCGCACCCTGCGCAAGGCGCTGTCGGAGCTCGAGAAAAAGGGCCTGCTCGAGCGCCGTCAGGGCTCGGGCAACTACGTCCGCGCCGGCGGCGAGGTCGATTCGGTCTACTCGATGTTCCGGCTCGAGCACGCCGAGGGCGGTGGCGGCCTGCCCACCGCCGACATCCTCTCGGCCGACTACCTGCCCAAGGATTCGCACCAGCCCGCCTATGGCACATCCGACCACGGCACCCGGTTCCGCCGCCTGCGCTACCTCGACGACGTGGTCATCGCGGTCGAGGAGATCTGGCTAGATGGCGGCGCGGGCCAGGTCCCGCGCGAGATGGTGCAGGACTCGCTCTACCTCACCTACAAGCGCGCGCTGAAGCTCTGGATCACCCGCGCCGAGGACCGAGTGGGAATCGGCAAGGTGCCCGACTGGGCCCCGGAAGCCTTCCCGCTCGCCCCCGGCACCACCACTGCCTACATCGAGCGCCTCTCCTGGGCGCAGGGCGCCGAGGCGGTCGAGTTCTCGCGCACCTGGTACGACACGCAAAAGGCGCTCTACGTCCAGCGCCTCATCTGAAGGGAGGAGGAATCCCCAATGACGACCCAGACCCTCGCGCGCAGCGAGACCCGGACCATCACCTACGGCATCATCGGTTGCGGCATGATGGGACAGGAGCACCTGCGCAATATCGCGCTGCTCGAGAACACCGCGATCGGCGCGATCTTCGAGCCCGATGCCGAGATGCGCGCCCATGCGCGGCAGTTCGCCCCGGAGGCGCGCTTCGTCGACAGCATCGAGGCGCTGCTGGACGTGCCCGAGGTCGACTGCCTGCTGATCGCCAGCCCGAACTTCCGCCACGTCGAGCAGTTGCAGGCCATCGCCGGCAAGCGCCCCCTGCCCGTGCTGGTGGAAAAGCCGCTCTTCACCGACCCCGCGCATGCCGCCGCCATCGACGCCTTTGCCGCGAGCTACCCCGCGCCGGTCTGGGTGGCGATGGAATACCGCTACATGCCGCCCGTCGCGAAGCTGCTGGAAGAGGCCGAGGCGGCCACCGGCGGCGTGAAGATGCTGACCATCCGCGAGCACCGCTTCCCCTTCCTCGAGAAGGTCGGAGACTGGAACCGCTTCAACCGTTTCACCGGCGGCACCTTCGTCGAGAAGTGCTGCCATTTCTTCGACCTCATGCGGCTGGCGCTGAAGTCCGACCCGGTGCGGGTGATGGCGATGGGCGGTCAGGCGGCGAACCACCTCGACGAGACCTACGCCGGCGAGACGCCCGATATCTTCGACCACGGCTATGTCATCGTCGAGTTCGAGAGCGGCGTGCGCGCCATGCTCGAGCTGTGCATGTTCGCCGAGGGCTCGCGCTACCAGGAAGAGATCTCGGCGGTCGGCCCCAAGGGCAAGATCGAGGCGCTGGTGCCGGGGCCGGGCCGCTTCTGGCCGGCGCATCTGGGCGCGCCGCCGGTGCCGCAGGTCATCGTCTCGCCGCGCGAGCCGAAGGGCCCCGAGGTGCGAGAGATCCCGGTCGATCCCACCATCCTCGAGGCCGGCGACCACAACGGCTCGACCTTCTACCAGCACCGCGGCTTCCTCGAGCTGGTGCGCGGCGCGCGCAGCACGCCCGATGTCTCGCTTGCCGATGGGAAGTGGGCGGTGCTGATGGGTCTCGCCGCGCAACGCTCGATCACCGAGCGCCGCGCGGTCGAGATACGCGAGCTGACCGGTACCGAGTAACGCCCGCGCAGGAGGGCAAGACCCGCCCTCCTGCGCTCCGCCCGACAGAGCCGCAGGCTTCGGTGACGCCGAGGGAGCCAGCCCTCATAGGGTCAGGATGCATCGCCAGAAGATGAGGGTTGCCGCGAGGGCGATGGCCGAGAGGAAGACCTTGGGACATCTGACGTCGCGGCTCGCCACAGAACATGATCTTGATGCGGTTGCGTCGCTCGTATCGGCGCTTGTCGTATTTGACGGGGGTCCTGCGCTGCTTTCGACCGGGCATGCACGCGCGTATCCCTTTGTCCTGAAACGCTTCCCAAAACCAATTAGCGTCGTAGCCGCGATGCCAGAGCAGCCATTCGACGTTGGGAAGGCTGCTGGTCAGCGCTTGAGCGCCGATAAGATCGCTTTCCTGCCTGGCGCTGCCAGACAGGTCAATCTGGTCTGCCCCAGACGGTCACAGATGGCGTGAAGCCTGAGTTTTGCGTGTTTGGTCATACGCCACCTATGCAAGTCGTTTCAGGAGCGGCGGCGCGAGGAAGAGCGAGAAGAGCACGCGCAGGATGTGGTGGAAGGTGACGAAGGCGACCTCGCGGCCCATGGCGATCGCAATCAGCGACATCTCTGCCAGCCCCCCGGGCGAGTAGGCGAGCGTCAGCGCCAGCGCGTCCCAGCCGCCAAACGTGCTCAGCAGGACCGCCGAGCCGAGCGCCAGCGCGATCTGCACAGCGACCACCGCAACCGAGGCCGCCGCGACCCTGGCCACCGCCCGCAACGATGTCCCGAGAAACCGCGCACCGACGTTGAGGCCGATCATAACCTGGACGATCACCGAGACCGCGGGCGGCACGTGGAATCCCGAGGTGCCGCTGACATGAAGGACGGCGCTGATCACCAGCGGCACCAGCATCAGGCCCAGCGGGATCCGCGTCCAGCGCCCCGCCGCCACGCCGATGACGATGCAGCCAAGGAACCAGAGCCAGTCATGCTGTGTCATCTGCACCGGCGCACCCGCGCTCGCCTTGCTGACGGTGATGCCGAAGACAAGGCTCGCCAACAGCGGGATGATCAGGATCGACAGCGCGATGCGCAGCGCGTGGGTGATCGCGACGCGGCGCTGGTCGGCCCCGGCCTGCTCGCCGAGCAGGATCATCTCGGCGATGCCGCCGGGCATGGCGCAGAGCGCGGCATCCATCCGCGGCAGGTGGAACAACCGCCGCAGCAGCGTGAAGTTGATCACCCCGCCAAGCGCCATGACCCCGAACATGATGACCAGCGAGACCCACCACTGGCCCAGCTGGTGCCAGAGCCCCGCCGAGATCGACGCGCCGAGCATGGTCCCCACCGCCGCGCGGACCCAAGGCATGACCGGCAGCGGCAGGACGGCGGGAAGCTTGGCCGGCGACGCGACGATCATCGTCAGCATCGCGCCAAGAAGCCAGCTCAGCGGCAGCCCGGTGAGCGACAGAACCCAGCCGGCGGCAAGCGCGACCGCCAGAGTTGCCAGCGCGCTCAGGGCTTCACCGAGGTCAAACCGGGTCATATCGTACCGAAGCGGTCTTTGAGGTCCTGCACCTCGGCGCCGGACAGCCGCCGCACCCTCTGACCTCGCGGCGCGACGAGCAGCCTGGCGGTCTCCTCGAGCTCTTCGGCCGCCGCGACCGCCGAGAACAGCGTCTTGCCACTGACCACCGGGCCATGGTTGGCCAGGAGCACGGCCGCGCAGGTCCCGTTCAGCGCACGGATGAGATCGCCGGCCTTGGCATCGCCGGGCTTGACGTAGGGCACCATTTTCACGGTGCCGACCCGCATGACCACATAGGGCGTGATCGGCGGGATGCAGTCCTCGGGGTCGGTCTCCTCGAGGCAGGAGAGCGCCGTGGCCCAGGTCGAATGCAGGTGCACCACCGCGCCGGCCTCGGGGCGGGTCTCGTAGAAGGCCTGGTGCAGGAAGACCTCCTTGGTCGGGCGGTCGCCGGCCAGGTGCTGCCCGTCCAGGCCGATCTTGGCGATGCGCTCGGCCTCGAGATCCCCGAGCCGCACGTTGGTCGGGGTCATCAGCATGCCGTCCGGCAGGCGGACCGAGACGTTACCCGCCGTCCCGACCGAGAAGCCGCGCTCGAAGAGCGAGCGGCAGAGGCGCACCATTTCCTCGCGGGCCTTGAGTTCCTCGGGGCTCATGCCGCGGCCTCCATCATGCGCAGGGCCTTTTCAAAGAAGTCGGGCGCGCCGAAATTGCCGGATTTCAGCGCCAGCAGCACCGGCGCGTCGCCGAGGCTGAGGATCGGCACGCCGGGGTCGATCTCGGGCCCGATGCGCATCGCGCCGATCCCGAGCGCGCCGGTCACCGCCTGCGCCACCGCGCCCGAGGTCTCGCCCCCGGCCACCACGATGCGGCGCATGCCGCCCACGACGAGGCGGCGGGCGGTCTCGGCGAAGAGCTCGTCGAGCCGGGCGGATACGGCGGTTGCGCCGAAGCGCTCCTGCATCGCGCGCACCTGCGCCGGCTCGCCCGACGAGTAGACCAGCGGCGCGGTTCCGGCGTGGGATGCGATGAAGTCGAGAAGCGTGTCGGCGGTGACCTCGCCGCTCATCACCCGCTCGACGTCGATCGCCAGCGCCGGGTGCGCCTCGGCATGGCGCGCCACCTGCCCGCGCGTGGCCCCCGAGCAGGAGCCGGCGAGGATCGCCCCCGGACCGCCGGACGGGGCAAACTCGCCCGCGCCGCCGGTGGCCTTGCCCGCCCGGATGACGTTGCGCGGCAGGCCAAGCGCGATGCCCGAGCCGCCGGTGATCAGCGGGGCATCGGCGAGCGCCTCGCCCAGCGTCAGCAGGTCGGCACCGGCGATCGCGTCGAGCACCGCGTAGCGCTGGCCCGCTGCCGCGATCCCGGCGAGTGCCTCGCGCACGCGCCCTGCCCCGGCGGCGACCGCGGCCCAGGGCACCAATCCGATCCCGGCGCCCGTTTGCCGCGACAGCACGCGGCGCAGGTCGGGGTCGATCATCGGCGTTAGCGGGTGGTTCTGCATGCCGCTTTCGCTGAGCAACCGGTCGAAGACGAAGAGATGCCCCTGGTAGACGGTGCGCCCCGCCGTGGGGAACGCCGGGCAGACCGCAACGGCTTGTGTGCCAAGCGCCTCGGTGAGCGCGTCGGCCACCGGGCCGATGTTGCCCTCGTCGGTGGAGTCAAAAGTCGAGCAATACTTGAAGATGATCTGCGTGCAGCCCTGCGCCCGCAACCAGTCAAGCGCGGCGAGGCTCTCGGCCACGGCGTCTTCGACGGACGCCGACCTGCTCTTGAGCGAGATCACCCCGGCCTCGACCTCCGGATCCGCGGGGGACTTGGGCACTCCGGGATATTGCGCGGTGCGCAGCCCGCCTTCCGGTGCCACGCCCTTGGCCAACGTGTTGGCGATGTCGCTCCCGCCGGTGAAATCATCCGCGATGACGCCGATCAGCATGCTGCCTGTCCTTCCGTAGTCTGAACGTTCTGCGCGTGGACGACCTGCGTGCCGAGCACGGCAAGGAATTGCGCGATCCACGCGGGATGTGCGGGCCAGGCGCGGGCGGTGACGATCGCGCCATCGGTGACCGCCTCGGCAAGCCCAAGCTCCACATAGTCTGCCCCCGCGAGCCGAACCTCGGGGGCGCAGGCCGGATAGGCCGCGAGCCGCCGGCCGTGCAGGAGCCCCGGCTCAACCGCCGCCAGCAGTTGCGGACCATGGCAGATGGCCGCGATCGGCTTGTCTGCCCGGATGAAATGCTCGACGATCCCGATCACCCGAGGATTGGTGCGCAGGTATTCCGGCGACCGTCCGCCCGGCAGGATCAGCCCGGCGTAGCTGGCAGCGTCGACGCTGTCGAAATCATGGGTCAGCTTGAACGCATGTCCGGGCCGCTCGACATAGGCCTGATCGCCCTCGACGTCGTGGATCGCGGTCCGGATCTTCTCGCCGCGGCGCTTGTCCGGACAGACCGCATGCACGGTGAATCCCAGCGCCTGCAACGCCTGAAAGGGCACCATGACCTCGCAATCCTCAACAAAGTCGCCCGCGAGGAGCAGGAGCCTGGTCGAGCTTGGCGCGATCGGGGTCACGGTCCGGCTCGGCTTGGCGGCCGCGGGACATGTCGTGGACATGAGTTCCGAACGGATCACGCAATCGGCGGTGGCCCGGTTGCAGGCCATGATCGTCTGGTTCAGCGTCGAGATGCGCAGCAGCGCCTTCACGTCGACGTCATGCGGCATCACCGACAGCGGATCGGTGAAGAAGATCAGGATATCCAGCCGGCCCTCGGCGATCATCGCGCCGAGCTGCTGATCGCCGCCCAGCGGGCCGCTCTTGAGCAGCGTCACGTCAAGCCCGGCACCCTCGGCGACACGGCCCCCGGTGGACGCGGTGCCATACAGCGTGTGGGCGCTCAGCACGTCGCGATGAGCCCTGGCCCAGTCCACCATCGCGGGTTTCTGGCTGTCGTGGGCCACCATCGCGATGCGCTGTTTCATCTCGCTGCCCCGACCGCGAGGCGATGCCGGAGGGCGTTGACCGCTGTCTCGGGGCTGGTCAGCACCGGAACGGAGGTCACTGCGCGCACGCCTTCGGCGGCGCTGGTCATCGAGAAATGCGCGAGAAGCACCGCGTCGCAGGCGGGCAGGCCCTTCGCGGCTTCGGCGATCAGCGCGTCATGCGCCGCCTTGTCGCCGGACTTGAGAAGATCGAGCGCGTCGGGCACGAAGACCGAGGTGATCTGCGCGGGTTTGCCAGCCGCGCCGGCGGCGGTACGGAATTCTTCTTCCATGCCCTCCGCCGCGGGCGGGAAAGTGTAAAGCATCGTGATGCGCGCGCCGACAGCTAGGGCCGCATCGAACATTGCTTCGTTCGGCTTCAGGACCGGCAGCGCCAGCCGTGCGGCGGCGCGCTCGATGCCGGTTCCGAAGGCCGAGCAGGTGTAGAGCAGCGCATCCGGGCCAAGACCCATCGCGTAATCAGCCAGCGCGTTGATCCGGTGATCGAGCGCGCCGCGCGAGGCGCGCCCCTGCGCGAGATCGAGGGCCAGACCTTCCTCGAGGATCGAGACCGTTTCGGCCTCGGGCCAGAGCTCGGCGAAGGCGGCCTCGATGGGGGTGATGGCGACGCGGGTGGCGTGGATCAGGACGATCCGGGGATGTTCTGCCATGGTCTTTCCTGAGGTGACGGGCGGGCCTGACGTTTAGGGCGGGGCAGCGCGGGAGAAGGAACGCTGCCCCGGTGTCCGGGCCGGCGAACCGGCCCGGGGAGGGTCGTGAGATCAGGCCGGCACGGCCTGCGCCTCGAGCGCTTCGACAACAAAGCTGCCGAACTGGTCGGTGTTCACGCTGCCGCCGAGGTCGCGGGTGCGCTTGGCCGGATCGTCGATCACCTGGTCGACCGCCTCGGCGATCGCGGCGCCCGCGTCCATCAGCTTCTGCACGCCCCGCTGCTCGCCGAGCCAGGTCAGCATCATCGCCGCCGAGAGGATCAGCGAGGTCGGGTTCGCCACGTTCTGCCCCTGGATGTCGGGTGCCGAGCCGTGCTGGGCCTGGGCGCAGCAAAGGCCGGTCTCGGCATTGGCGTTGATCGAGCCGGCAAGGCCCAGCGAGCCCGAGAGTTCGGAGGCGAGGTCCGACAGGATGTCGCCGTAGAAGTTGGTGGCGACCACCACGTCATAGGCCTGCGGCTTGCGCACCAGCAGCGCGGCGAAGGCGTCGACGATCAGCTCTTCGGTCTCGACCTCGGGGAAGTCCTTGGCCACGGCGCGGAAGCACTCGAGGAAGAGCCCGTCCGTCATCAGGAACGAGTTGGCCTTGTGGATCGCGGCGACCTTCTTCTTGCGCTGCATTGCCAGCTTGAAGGCCTCGCGGCAGATCCGCATCGAGCTGTGCCGGGTGATCTTGCGCACCGACAGAGCCATGTCCGGATCGGGCATCATCTCGCCCACGCCGCGGAACATGTTGCGGTCAGGATAGAAACCCTCGGTCGCCTCGCGCATGATCACGAGATCCATGTCCGGCGCCTTGTTCGGAATGAAGGCGCGCGAGCGCGCCGGACGGACGTTGGCGTAGAGGTCGAGGCCGATGCGGAACCCGGCAGAGACGTTGCGCCCGCCTTCCGCCAGCGGCGGGTAGTCCATGTGGCTCTGTGTGCCGAGGATCACGCCGTCGAACTCGGTGCGGGCACGGTCCAGAACCTCCTCGCGAAGGGTGATGCCGTATTTCTCGAGCGAGACGAAGCCGGATTCCTCCTCGTGGAAGCTCAGGCCGAGATCGAAGCGTTTGTTGGCGGCCTCGACAACCTTCAGGGTCTCGGCCATGATTTCCGGGCCGATGCCATCGCAGGGGAGTGTCATGATACGCATTGGATGTCTCCTTGATCGTTGCGGGCGGTTTGGGTCCAGCCCGGGTCTGTCTGCCGCCACCGGCACGGATGGCGGCCTTGTGTCTTAATCGACGTCGAGGGTTTCGGCCTCTTCGCGCGTCACCTGCCCGCGCCGCGCGGTCATCCGGCCGAGGATCATCGGGGCGGTGAAACCGAGGATCGCGATGGTCCAGAGACCGATGGCCAGCGGGCTTCCGACGAGCACCGACCAGTCTCCGTCCGAGATCGTCATGGCGCGGCGCAGGTTCACCTCCATCTCGTTGCCGAGCAGGATGCCGAGGATGACCGGCACCAGCGGCACGTCGAGCTTGCGCAGCACCCAGCCAAGCGCGCCGAAACCGACCATGAGCATCAGATCGAAGGTCGAGCCCGAGATGCCGTAGATCCCGACGAAGGAGATCATCGCCACCACCGGCATCAGGATGCGCGTCGGCACCAGCAACACCCGCGTGAAGAGGCCGACCAGCGGGATGTTCAGCGCGAGAAGCATGAAGTTCCCGATGAAGAGCGCGGCGATCAGCCCCCAGACCACGTCGGGATTCTTGGCAAAGAGCAACGGGCCGGGGGTGATGTTGAGCGACAGGAGCACCGCCAGCAGCACCGCGGTGGTGCCCGAGCCCGGCACGCCGAGCGCCAGCATCGGCACCAGCGCCCCGCCCGAGGCCGCATTGTTGCCGACCTCCGGCGCCACGACGCCGCGTGGGTCACCCTTGCCGAAGGTCCGGCCTTCGGGGTCGACGATCATCTTCTCGACCGAGTAGCACAGGAAGGAGCCGAGCGAGGCCCCTGCCCCCGGAAGCACGCCGGCAAGGAAGCCGATCACCGTGGATCGGGCCATGGTCGGCACGCTCTGCATGAGGTCCCGGCCCTCTGGCAGCAGTTTTCCGATCTTCATCGCCCCCGACGAGCCCACGGCACCGCCGCGATGGTGCTCCAGGAAGACGAAGACCTCCGACAGGGCAAACAGGCCCACGATGGCGATCAGGAAGTCGACGCCGTCGAAGAGATGGACCTCTCCGAAGGTGAAGCGCTGCACGCCGGTCTGGGTGTCGACGCCGATCATCGCGATGCCGAGCCCCAGAGCCGCGGCAAAGGCCGCCTTCGCCTGGTTCTGCGAGGAGATGCCGCCGAGCGTGGCGAAGGCCACGGTGAAGAGCACGAAATACTCCGCCGGTCCGAAGAGCAGCGCGATCTTCACCAGCTGCGGCGCCAACAGGACCAGCCCCCATGTGGCAAAGAAGGCGCCGACGAAGCTGGCGATGCCCGACAGGGTCAGCGCTTCGCCCGCCTTGCCCTGGCAGGCCATCGGATAGCCGTCGAGGCAGGTCATCATCGCCGGCTCGTCGCCGGGAATGTTGAGCAGGATCGAGCTGATGCGCCCGCCGTACATCGCGCCGTAATAGACCGAGGTCAGCAGGATCAGCGAGGGTGTCGGCCCGAGGCCCAACGAGAAGGCGATGGGAATGAGGATCGCCACGCCATTGGCCGGCCCGAGCCCAGGCAGTGCGCCCATCAGCGTTCCGAGGAAGCAGCCGACCAGCGCGAGAAACAGGTTCTGGACAGTGAAGGCGACGGCGAAGCCATCGCCGAGGGATGCAAGAAGTTCCATGATCTCCCCTCAGAAGCCGAGCGGGCCCTCGGCCAGCGAGAGGCCGAGCACGAGATGAAAGACGAAGTAGATGCCGAGCGAGGTCGCGACGCCTGTCACCAGCGACCAAAGCGGCGCGCTGCCGAGCCGCCAGGTCAGGTAGGCGGTCGCAACGGCGGTCGAGAGCAGGAAGCCGAATTCGGGCAGCAACTTGGCATAAAGCAGCATGACCGCTGCGGCGAAGGCCAGTTCGGCCAGGTTGCCCCAGTTCGGCCAGACCGGATCGTCGTCCGGGCTCAGCAGGAAGACGAGCGACGCGATCGCCAGTACGATTCCGACGATGATCGGAAAGGTCTTGGGGCCGATGGCATCCGCCATGAAGCTCTCGGGGATTATGGTCGCGGCCCAGATGTAGAAGGCAGCCAGCACGAGGCCGATGCTGCCGAAAATTCGGTCGCTCATTCGCTTTTCTCTCGCAATAGAGGGAAAGGAGGGCCGTCCGCAGGACGGCACGGCCCTCGCGGGATCACTGGATGATGCCGATCTCGCGCGAGATCGAGGTGATCTCTTCGATGTTCTCGGCAACGAACTTGTCCATGTCCTCGCCGAAGTTGTTGAACGGCTCGATGGATGCATCGATCAGGAACTTCTGGAACTCCTCGGATTCCGCCATCTTGCGGATCGCGCCCGTCCAGAATTCCTTTGCCTCGGGCGAGGCGCCCTTGGGCATGTAGAGCCCGCGCCAGTTCGCCCCGAGCACGTCGTAGCCCTGCTCGCGCGCGGTCGGCAGGTCCTGGAAGTTGGTCAGCCGTTCGGGCGACAGCACGGCCAGGATCCGGATGTCGCCGGATTCCACGAAGCCCCGGATCTCGGAGAAGTCACCAGACACCGCGGTCACCGATCCCGAAAGCAGCGCAGTGATTGCCTCGCCGCCGCCGGAGAAGGCGACGTATTTCATCTGGCGGACGTCTTCGATGCCTGCCGCCTTACCAAGCAGCAGCGGCTTGATGTGATCGTAGCCGCCGACCGCGGAGCCGCCCGCGAAGGCCACCTGCCGCGGGTCTTCGAGCACGGCGTCCATGAGGTCCTTCAGGGTCTCGTACTTCGAGTCCTTCGCGACAGCGATCGCCCCGTATTCGGCGCCGAAGGTGGCCAGCCAGTCGACGTCATCAGCGGACGCGCCCGGGAACGCCCCCTGCGCCAGACGGGAGGTGGCGCCATTGGACGCCGCGACGATCAGGTTGTTGTCTTCGTTGCGCTCGTTGGTGACATGCGCATAGGCAACACCGCCACCCCCGCCGGTCATGTTGCTGACCTGAATCGTGCCGTCGATCAGCCCCTCCTCGAAGAGGAACTTGGCCGTGGTCCGGCAGATGAAATCCCAACCGCCGCCGGGCGCCGAAGGTGCGATGCATTCGGGGTTCTTCGGCTTGAAATCCGCTGCGGACACGGCGCTCGCGCCGAGCGTTGCGGCAAGGATCGCGGCTACGGCCGCAGTGCTTCGAATGGACATTGTCTTCCTCCCTTGAATGGTCCGAGGTTCCTCCGACCTCCGCTGAACTTTGCACTCAAGCGACATAAAAGCCAATATCATTTTTGCTTTTCTTGTTACATGTATGCTATGATGAATGCGGACATGGAGCTAACTGTCTGCCGTGGCGTGATTTCTGGCAGTTTCGAAATGACGTCTCGACCAGCTTTTCAACACTTCGTCTGCGTGCAAGAATCCAAATCTCGGTGTCGGCGGCCCGGCCTGCGCCCGACTCGGAAAAGGGGGAAGGAACCGCGATGTCAGCCAGCGATCTCGCCAACCGCCTGTCGCGGCGCTTGGCACAGGACATTGTCGCAGGAGCGCTTGAAGGCGGGAGCCACGTGCGGGCGCAGCAGATCGCCGACCGCTACGGCGTCTCCCGGACACCGGTGAGAGACGCACTCATCTGCTTGGAAAAGAAGGGGGTTCTTCAACACTATCCAAACCGCGGGTACTTCGTGGCGGAGGTTCTGCCGCGCGATGCAATCACCGAGTTCACAGAGGAGGGAGAAGGCCGGAAGGACGAGTACTACCAGCTTGCCGAAGATTGGATGACCGACGCGCTGCCCGAGATCGTCACCGAACAGATGCTGCGGGAGCGCTACGAGCTCACGCGGGCAAAGCTGAACGAAGTCCTCGCCCGCGCGGCGCGCGAAGGCTGGGCGGAACGCACGGAAGGGTACGGCTGGAGGCTCCTTCCCGTTGCCAAGACAGGCGCCGCCTTTGATGAAATCTATCGCTTTCGCATCGCCATCGAACCTGCCGCGATGCTCGAGCCGGGCTTCACGCTGAACCGGGACGTCCTGGAAGAACAGCAGCGGATCCAGGAAGCGCTGTTGCAGATCGATGTCTCGCAAACCGCTCCGGAAAGCATCGTCACCAAGGGCGCAGAATTCCACGAAGAAATCATCAAGATGTCTGGAAACGTCTTTTTTGTCAGCGCGTTGGAACGGGTCAACCGGATGCGCCGCCTTATGGAGTACCGCGCGAAGGTCGATCTTGTCCGCGTGCAGGCGCAGTCCAGCGAGCACCTGCAGATCATCGACCTGCTGAAGCGTGGCGAGATCGTCGAAGCCTCCTATTTCATGCGCCGCCATCTCGCCGGGGCGCAGACGCGCAAGTCCCCCGCCGCCTGGTCCTGGTCCGACGGGGCGCGCCTCAAACGCGACTAGGAACTAAGGCAGGTATTGCATTTTAGTCCATCAATGATACAATGTGTCGCAAACCAACCCACGGCGTTTTGCGAGGCCCGACATGCGCGACCTGATCCGGCAGCATGCCCCCGGTGGGGAACTCCGCGTCGCCCTGAACCACGGCAACCGGTCCTGATCGGACGCGACGCGGATGGAACGCCACGGGGCATCTCCGTCGATCTCGCGCGCACCCTTGCCCGCGAGATCGGTGCACCTTTGCGCTTCGTCGAGTATGGCCGGACGGTGGATGTTTCCAACACGGCAACCGAAGATGCCTGAGATGTCTGCTTTCTCGCCGTCGTTCCAAAGCGCGCCGAAGTCCTCGATTTCACCGCACCCTACGTCCGCATCGACGGACGCTATCTTGCGGGAGCAAACTGCCCTGCCGCTGATGCGGAGGCGCTTGTGGCCTCGGGCGCACAGGTCGGCACGGTCGACGGATTGGCCTACACGCTGACGCTGGCGCGCATGCCCGGTGCCGAACACCTTGTCACCTACCCGGACATCCACACCATGCTCGAAGCGCTCGACGCCGGCGAGGTAGAGGCTGCCGCCGGCATCGGCGAGGTCATGGCCCGGGAAGCCAAAACCCGGCCCGGCGCCCGGGTGCTTGCCCCGCCATGCATGGAAATCCTTCAGGCCATAGCCATCGACAAGGGTCGCCCGGATGTGCGGGCGCACTTGCAGGAATTTCTTGCCAGAATGGCTCGCGATGGCGGCGTGGGAGATATTCTCGAAGCCCTTGGGGTCACCCGCAGCGCGACGATCGTCCCAAGCTGACAATCAAGACAGGCAAGTCGGGCACCCGGCCTGGTCAGAAATGGTGTCATGCCGGAGGCCGAACTCTACCCTTTGGAGGCGCCTAAACCCTCATGGCTCAGTCCGGGAGGGCATAAGTCATACCGGTGGCCAGATCGCTGCGAACATCAGCTAGGCATCCTGCCGTGGCGGCCTGCCGAACTAGCGCTTGCTTTCCTTGCTGAACTGCAAGGCGCTCTCGTAGCCGACGGCATAGCCGACGTGCGCCGCTTCACAGTGCTCGGCGATCAGGCGGCGCCTCGCCCCGTGCAGCCGGATGTGTTTGAGCCAGCCCCTTTGAAGTGGTCCACCCACGAAGCCTGAAATCCGATAGGATTTTGGCGAACAGGAGGGCTAAAGAATGGCTGGAAAGCGTGAGAAGCCGGAAGACATTGTCACTAGACCGCGCCAGGTCGAGGTGTTGCACGGCCAGGGCCTGTCGATGGCCGATGCGGTGCGGCAGATCGGGATATCGCAGCATACGTTCTACCGGTGGCGGAAGCAGTATGGCGGGATGAACCGGGCTCAGTGGTCTCGGCTGAAGGACCTCGAGAAGGAGAACCTGAGGCTGCGGCGGGCAGTGTCCGACCTGACGCTCGAGAAGCTGATCCTGACCGAGGCTGCACGGGGAGTGAAGGGCGTCCCGGAAACGGTCCGGGGGACCGTTTGAGCCCTGAACGGGCGGAGCCCCTAAACCCTCCGCGCCGCTACGAATGCGTGGAGCATGTGCGCGAGACATTCGGCATCTCAGAACGCCGGGCCAGCCGGGTGCTCGACCAGCACCGCTCCGCGCAGCGCAAGCCGCCCCGGGGCTGGAAGATGAGGCGCGGCTGACCGCCGACGTCATCGAACTGGCCCGGGAGTATGGCCGCTACGGCTACCGCCGGGTCGCCGCGCTGCCGCGCCGGGCTGGCTGGCAGGTGAACCACAAGCGGGTGGCGCGGTGAGCCGCGGTCCGCCATCGGTCCAAGGCCCGCGGCGAACGGCGGCGCGAAGGGCTCAAGGTCCCGCACAAGCAGAAGAAACGTGGCCGGCTCTGGCTGGGCGATGGCTCCTGCGTGCGGCTGAAACCGGAGCATTCCAACCACGTCTGGTCCTACGACTTCGTGCAGGACCGGACCAGCGACGGCCGGGCCTACCGGACGCTCAACATCCTCGATGAATATACGCGGGAGGCGCTGATGATCCGTGTCGACAGGCGGCTGAACTCCACTGATGTCCTGGACGCCCTGACGGACCTCTTCATCCAGCGCGGCCCGCCGCGGTTCATCCGGTCCGACAACCGCCCGGAGTTCATCGCGCAGAAGGTCCGCGACTGGATCGACCTGGTGGGGGCGAAGACCGCCTACATCGAGCCCGGGTCACCTTGGGAGAACGGCTACTGCGAGAGCTTCAATGCGCGCTTCCGGGACGAGCTGCTGAATGGCGAGGTCTTCTGCTCGCTCAGGGAGCCGCAAATCCTCATCGAAAGATGGCGAAAACACTACAACATGGACCGGCCGCATAGCGCTCCAGGATATCGGGCGCCGGCACCGGAGACCTTCATCCCCATGGATCGAAGGCCGACGATGCATCAGCATTTAACCCGGACCACCCGATGGGGTCAGCTCAGCGACACGCCCGGCACTTAGCGAAGTTATTCTGCAATGCACCTGATGTATTGCTGAGTTCGTCTACGCTGAACGCATCTTGGTGGCTCAAATGATATCCTGTGTTGACCTTGACGTTCACGCCGCAGCGGCGAAACCAAGTGAATCCGCGCTTTGTCGCCGCCAACCCATTGTTCGGGGAGACCAAACACCCTCGTCTCCAAGGGGGCGACACGGGATGATCGCAGGCCCTGCGACACACAAATAAAAGATTGGAACAACTGCAGCCACTCGGGACCGGGCTAAGCGCGCCGACGACGAGGGTGCGGAGGGTGAGCAAATTGACCTGCTCCCCGTGGAGTCCGCGGTTATTAGTTCGCTCTGTTCAGGGTTTGGTCCTTTACTGACCGTTGGTGATACTCCCACGGGGTGAGCCCGTCGAGGCTCGTGTGGGGGCGGTGGTGATTGTAGTCGTCGCGCCAGGCCGAGATCAGCTCCCGGGCGTGGCGCAGGTTTGCGAACAGGTGCTCGTTGAGGCACTCGTCTCGCAGGCGGCCGTTGAAGCTCTCGACGAAGCCGTTCTGCATGGGCTTCCCAGGCGCGATGTAGTGCCACTCGACCTTCCGGTCTTCCTGCCAACTCAGAATGGCATTAGAGGTCAGCTCCGTGCCGTTGTCGCTGACCACCATGCATGGATAGCCGCGCACCCGAGCGATGCTGTCGAGCTCACGGCCAACGCGCAGCCCAGACAGCGAGGTGTCCACGACCGTTGCCAGGCATTCCCGGCTGTAGTCGTCGATGACGCACAGCACACGGAACCGGCGCCCATCCGACAGGCTGTCCGAGACGAAGTCCCGGGACCATCGCTGGTTCGGCCCCTGCGGGATCGCCATCGGCGCCCTCGTTCCGATCGCGCGCTTGCGACCGCCGCGCTTGCGCACTGTCAGGCCTTCTTCACGGTAGATCCGATAGAGCTTCTTCCAGTTCACCTGCCAGCCTTCTCGGCCCAGCAGGAGGTGCAGTCGCCGATAGCCGAAGCGCCGCCGTTCGCCGGACAGCTCCTTCAACCTCTCTCGCAACTTGATGTCTGCAGGCCTGGTTGATCCACGCCGATAGACTGGTTGTAGTTCTTTCTTTCTGGCCCAGTCCACAGCTTTCATGTTTTCCCAGCCCGCGGGTCGATCCGGCACAGCTCCTTGGCTCCCATGCCGGCTTGGTGCTCCTTCAGGGGCGGTGGTGGTTGTGGAGAACAGGCTAACCTCAAACCGCGGACTTCGCGCCACCCGTCGCCTCGAGTCGTCGCGCCACGCCTCGATCAGGATCGTCCATCGAGACGCCATCGGTCCGAGCCCGATGGGCGATGGCATGGCGCAGATTGGCGAACAGGTGCTCATTGAGGCATTCGTCACGCAGCCGTCCATTGAAGCTCTCGACGAAGCCGTTCTGCATCGGTTTTCCCGGAGCGTTGTAGTGCCATTCGACCCGGCGCTCCTCCTGCCATTTGAGGATGGCGTTCGAGGTCAGCTCCGTGCCGCTCGCCATTGTCCTCGGACCAATGGCGGACAAGGCTCGCTCACTGACCACCATGCATGGATAGCCTCGCACCCGAGCGATGCTGTCGAGCTCACGCCCAACGCGCTGCCCTGACAGCGAGGTGTCCACGACCGCGGCCAGGCATTCCCGGCTGAAGTCGTCGATGACGCAGAGCACCCGGAAGCGGCGACCATCGAGCAGGCTGTCTGACACGAAGTCCAGCGACCAGCGCTGGTTCGGCCCCTGCGGGATCGCCATGGGCGCCCTGGTCCCCAGGGCCCGCTTGCGACCGCCCCGTTTACGGACTGTTAAGCCTTCTTCTCGGTAGATGCGGTAGAGCTTCTTCCAGTTCACCTTCCAGCCTTCGCGGCCAAGAAGCAGGTGCAGCCTTCGATAGCCGAAGCGACGCCGTTCGCTGGACAGCTCGTTCAGCCTCTCTCGCAGCTCGGTGTCCGCAGGTCTGGTTGATCGTCGTCTGTAGATACGCGGATCGATCCCGGCCAAGGCACAGGCCCGGCGCTGGTTGTAGTTCTTCTCGGTCATGGCCCAGTCCACAGCGCGTCGCCTTGCACCGGGCTTCAGAAGGGTCGGCAGGTTCTCTTGCACCGGAGACGTTCACCCGCCTCCATTCCCAGCCTCTTCTCCTTGAGCGTGGCGACATCGAGCATCTGCTCCGCCAGCGTTGTTCGGGGCAAACGCCCCACTGGGGCCTTTGCTGATCCCTCCAACTCTTCAGCTTCGCGTTCTCAACCTCGAGCGCTTTTAGCCGCTTGGCCTCGGACACTTCCATGCCCCCATACTTCGAGCGCCACTTGTAGAATGTGCCATCGCTTATGCCGTGCTTCCGGCAGAGTTCCATAGCACCTATCCCGGCTTGGCGCTCCTTCAGGATGCCGATGATCTGCTCTTCGCTGAAACGGCTTTTCCGCATCGTCTGTCTCCTCGTTTCGAGAACAGGCTAACCTCAAACCGCGGACTTTTCAGGGGAGCAGGTCAAGGACTTTCGAACAAGATGCAGCGAACTTCCTGAAACCGCCCTTCGAGCCAGAGCAGTTCACCATACTGCGCCGGACGTGAACGGTTTTCATCGACCGCTTGTAGCCCACCATTCTCTCTCCCAGAGTGGTGGCCTTCGTGTATTCGTATCTGGGGTTGAGCCCAGTACCCCAGGAAGCCCTCGGGAGGCTTCACTCAGGTTTGATCTCGCGCTGATGGCGAGCAAGAAGCGTGACCAGTCTTCTGCCGGAAATCACCTTCTGGCGCTTTAGATGGATGAGGCCCCGTTCGACGGGGTCGAGGTCAACGTCGTCTCCACAGACGCGAGCAAGGGTGTCGCCGTAGACGTCCGTTGCTGTGACGGGCACCTGACAATTTCTCCGACGCTGATATCGGCTCAGGATCGTAGCGACAGCTTGCGTCGGCTTCATGGTCTTCATCGGAGTTCCCACCGCTTCTAAGCGACCTCGTGTCCAGGGTCTCACCATCGCAAGCCAGCCCCACTGCGCCATGCTAAGGCTCATACGGGGAGGTCACAACGGCCCTCCGCCGGATCCGCGGCTTCATGCCACGAACCGCGCATCCCCTCCATACGCGAAAGGCGCCGGAGCATATGCCCCGGCGCCTCTATCACCGTCCTTCAGAGAGCAGCCGAAGGGCACGAGGCGGTACGTTTCGCCCTTGACACCCCTTGCGCAGACTTATGCTTCCGTTTGCGCATTCATCTGCTTTCTCTGACTGTGAAAACACACCTAACTTTGGCCATTCCGTGATCGCAAGATATTGATTTTATTGACTTCAAAATCGAAATCGGCGGCTAAAACGGCCATTTCGCAACTTAGCATTGGCGGTTGAAATTTCTTACGCGAGCACAAAAAAACGGTCGCCCGAAGGCGACCGATCATGAATAGCAGTAGGTTTTTCTTCGTTCTACACTCGGAAACGTTCCGGCAATTCGCTGCGGCGGAAGATGCGCATTCCGAGATCATTCTTTCGGAGATGCGTCTTCGCACCTGCTTTTTTCATCTCGCCCTTCAGATCACGAACACCCATCTCTAGGGCTGCCGCGATGATCACTTCGGTCGTGTACTCGGCGAGAAATGCCTCGAGGGCTTTCGGAGGGATACGATGGATCACGTGGTCACCATCACCACACCGGACTTCAACTGCCGAAATATACCCGCGGCGGATCAACTCCCAACCCGAAGCGACGGGAAGCCGTACCTCGGCAAAGGCGGCAGTCGGCGACAAGCCGACCATGACCTCTGCAGCAACTGCCTTCGTCTCGGCCGGATCAATGTGGATTGCCGCAAAGCCATGCTCCCCGGCAAGACGGACTACTTTGCACAGTTTACCTGCGAGGATGAGGTGCACGATCTCATAAACCGGAACCCTCGACTTCATGGCGCCGGTCGCGAGATCGACCATGTCGGCAGGCAATACCTCAACGGGGTCTGCCGCGGCCTCGAGGCGGGCGAGAAGGTTTTCGACGTCCTTTTCGTCGACAGCCTTCTTCTGGCGACCTGGGGCATCCGAAGCATTCTCCGCGATCGGTGCAAGGATCCTTTCGTTCACGAGGTCTTCCGCACGTGGACGGGTGCAGCCGAGCCGTTTCGGCAGGCCCGCAATCGCGACAAGGCGACGAACCAATTGCGCGATTTCCCGGCCACGGGCCGCATCGAAGACATTGTTCGCCCCCGGCTTCGCATCAGCGGGAATGAGGCCCTTCGCCACGAGCACGTTCCGAAGAGTGCGCGGGTCGAGCCGCATTTCGCTGGCGAGAGTGGCGCAAGAATGCAGGCGACGCTCGGGCAGGATTTCACCGAGGATTGAAGTACCACCAGGGATCTCCATGGTTTCGACGATCTGATCGCGCAGGATGCGCTTCAGGTCCCCGGGGTCCTTCTGAGCGCGGGAGCGGGAAAGCCATTGATACAGCCGACCAAAGATCGCTTGAGGTCCCGGTTTGCCCCCCTTTCGTTCTGCCGCTGCCTGGATGTCGGAAAGCGCGCCACGAATTCCCTCTTCGCCTCGGGAGGTAATGGCGTACCCGGCGGCCCCTGCCCTGTCCCAGTCGCATGCGGAAAACTGGTCGAGGTTGGGCTTTGGCCCGAACATGACAAGTGCGCCGAGCATTTCGCTGGCTCTCACCGCTTGGTCGACATCCTGGCTGTCCAACCAGGCCGGCCCTGCTTTGCCCTCGAGGCGGTCGAGAGCATAGGCTTGCAACGGCGAAACGGCCCGCGCGTCGAGCGACGCTACCAGCTTCGAAAGCTCCGGCCCGGTCTCGGGCACCATGATCGCCAGTTCGTGGAAACGGTCGCCCGAGAAATCCGCCTTGCGTCTCAAAAGCGGCAGCCCGTGGTCGGGACAGGTCCGAACCACGTTCAGCTGCCAGATCCACCGGTGACAACGAACCCCCGTCCTCCCACCCGACGCTTGGTCGTTTTCCAGCAAACAGGCAGGGCAAAACACAGTGTGCGGCGATGACAAGAACTCGGCCGACACGGTTTCTCCGCGGATTTCAAAATGCCGACGATCGATGCCACGAGGAGCGTTGAACAGCATTGCTTTTGGCGAGACCCCGACGCAGCTCGAGAGCTTCTCGATGGCCCCCTTCTGGCCGCGCGCCAGGTCGACGACGTTGACGCCGATATCCCGCAGGAACGGACCGGTTCGACCGCCGGTGTGGAAGTCGCCGAGGCGGGCGGCAAAGCCCATCACGGATTCACTCAGATCAAAAGGCACATGAGGAGTAAGCATGGTTGCTGCCCTTCTCGTTTCACGCAGCGAGGTGGAGCTTCGAGAGATCGATCTCTGTCCACCTCGAAGACAGGAACACGTTCTTGCCAGGTGCGGCCCCCTCGTGCATCGCCCAGACTTCCGCGAAGTGTTCTACCGCCAATTGGCTGTCGCCGCGAAGGAGAGCCGCTTCGATTGCGGCAATGATGTTCTCGATGCAGCGCCCGAAACGCCCTCGGCTGGCGAAGACGAGCCGCGAGATCAAGTCAGAGGACGGCGGGGGCAAGAGCCCCGCCTTCTCGCAATACTTGCCCATCAAGCGAACCAACTGACCCTCGTGGCTGGCGGCAGAGACAGCGGGCAAGGAGACCTTGGCGTAGCGCCGTTTGACCTGGTCATCATACGACGCGATGTTCCAAAGACTGTCGATGCCGGAGAGGATCATGATGACCGCGCCCGGTCCCTGCATGACCGACTTCAACATTTTCAGAATGTCCTCGACCTGCTTGCCGGCCCGGAACAGGTCATGCGCCTCGTCGATCCACAGGACAGCGGTACCCAACTCCTGGAGGCGATGCCGCACGAGTTTCCAGATATCCCATTCCTTGCGAGACGAAGACACCTCCGGATAGCCGGACGCTCGCAGGATCTCGAGGCCCAGGGCTTTTATCGTGGCAGGACTCGGGACACGCACCCCAAGCCAACGTCGACACTCTGAATCGTCGCTTTGTAGCGCGGGATAGGTCGACAGAACATGGTGTATCAGAGACGTCTTTCCCCCACCGGCCCCTTCGACGAGCACTACACCTCGCGTATCGCCCTCATCGTTGCCGGTTTTCGTGAAAATCACAGGCCTCGGGATCGGCTGCCCGTCCGAATTGCACTGCAGAAGCCGGTCGAGCTGTGTTCGAAGAAGATCGTCACGAGCTGTCTTGATGTACATCCCGCGAAGATCCGCGACTGTCTGATGCGGATTGGTCGAGGCCATGCTCATTTTGGTGGTCTCCAGCTATGATGCGTCTGCAGCCGACCCGCCTGCAGGCTGGTTACTGGTCGGTCTGTTCCAAGTATTTGTGCTCATCGAATTCGCCGCGGAAACAGGTTGACGTTAAGTCATCGAAAATCGGCGACGCATGAGTGGGCTTCATCCCTCCCATCGACACGCAAGCTATTGATACTAAATATATTTAGGATACCTCTGCGAACCGAAATTTCCTTCCTCATGCTCTCCTGGCGCGGCACAGATGCCCCTAGAGGAGCCAACTCCACCGGGCACAACCCTTTCGCAAGGTGGCTTCGACGAGGAGATAGGCCACATGAGAGAATGACGAAGTAATTTCTTGAGGAAAGCCTTCTGCGCACGCCCAAACGAAAGCCTTTGCATCAGAAGAATACCTCGAGACGAGGCAGATCAAATTTCAAAAATTTTTCTTCTTCGCTTCTGGCCTGCCTAGCCAATCTCACTTCTGCCATGATCAAAAATAAAGAACCTTCACAATTTCAGACCAAAGCTAGGAGGACCATATGTCACCAGAGCAAATGAAATCTTTCCTCGACGAGCTCGCAATTCTTACCGCAAAACACAAAATTGAAATTGTCGTCGCATGCGCCCGACTCGGATTCGTAGCTCAAAGTGAATCCTTTGACGGCTATGAGGCGTTCGATACTAAGCCTTTTGGCGGCATAAATTACTGGGCGGAGGGTCGCTGCAGCGGGACGAACTGCGTTGTGAGTGTCGATCCATCTAAGCTCTCAAACCACGAGAGATTGAAAATCACTGGCTTCAAAGCCTTATAGCGTCACATGCTTACTTGGCGCCCAAAACAACAACGAATAATTCTCGTGTACATCGTTCAGCACTTGATCACAACGGTAACCGCCGACCTGATCGGATGATACCTGATCGCATCATTCTGAAATACCTCGCACCAAGAATCATTACTTTTTACCGAGAACTCCACTCCTCGAAGACATCGCGTCACGTGAGCCGCAGCATCATATTCAGTCCTCGTGGCACCAGCACCACTCTAAGACGAGAAAATCAATCACCAGGAAAACCGGACTACCGCCATTGAGGATACAGAGCGCGCAAAGTCAGCCAAAATTTACCCCAAAATAAATGGACGCCTCGCGGCGTCGAGAGATATTTGTCTCGCAGCCGTTCCACGGCTGCGAATTTTTCGTTCGTGGTGAGAAGTGCCGTACCCGCGGTCATCCGACCTCCAGGTTCCAATCGTCGCCGTCATCAGTCGAGTCAGCGCCATCGCCGGGCTGATGGTCGGAAAATTGGATCGAGCCAAAGCGGCCGGAAGCGACGACATCGTCCCCATCAGGCTGATTACCGCTGGAAAGGACGTCCATGGCTGCGGAGCCTGCGGACGGCAGGCGCGTTTCTTTTGACGCGCGCCACCTATGCGGTCGGACATCATTGGGGCACGATCCAGCTGACCAACGAGGCACGAACCGCGCCGCGCACCGACCTGCTCCGCGCCCTCGCCCGCCACGGCGTCCCCGAGGCGGGCGAGGGCGGTCGAACCTGGCGAGACTTGGACCATCCCCGCTCTGTAGAGGGCAGCAGCCCGGCACAAATAAGACGCCGCGCGAACTGCGCGGCGTCTCTCGGCACACTCCATCCCCGTCCCGGTCTGGAAGGTCAGCTCTTGGCGTAGACCGGGAACATGCTGGCGTCGCCGTAGTCCTTGATCTCCTCGGCGCTCTTCAGGGCGTCCATGTCCGCGTCCGAGATCACGAAGTCCAGCTCGGCGTTGCTCTTCATGTGCGCCGGGTTGCCGGTCTTCGGCAGCGCCGCGAGACCCAGTTGCAGCACGTAGCGGATGCAGAGTTGCGGGACGGTGACGCCGTATGTGTCGGCCATCGCCTTGATCTCGGCGTTGTCGAGGATCTTGCCGTGCGCGATGGGCGAATAGGCTTCAACCATCACGCCGTTCTGCTGGCAGAAGTCGATCAGCTCGAACGGCGTGTTGCTGATATGCGCGAGGACCTGGTTGATCATCGGCTTGACGGTGGCGTTATCCAGCAGGTTCTGCAGGTCGGCCTGCTTGAAGTTCGACACGCCGATGGCGCGGATTTTGCCGGCGTCGTAGGCCTCTTCCAGCGCCTTCCACGCAGCAAGGTTGCCATCGAACCGGCGGTCCTCGCCGCCGAACTCTACCCAGGGTTGCGGGCTGTGGATGATCATCAGGTCGATATAATCGAGCCCGAGGGTCTTGAGCGAGCCGTCGATCGCCGCCTTGGCGCCGTCGTAGTCCTTGACCTCAGCCGCCAGCTTGGTCTGCAGGAAGAGGTGGTCACGGGCGACGCCGCTCTCGCGGATGCCCAAACCGACACCGCGCTCGTTGCCATAGGCCTGAGCGGTGTCGATATGGCGATAGCCCATCGCGATGGCCGCCTTCACAGCGTCCGCCACGACATCGTCTTGGATCATCCAGGTGCCGAGGCCGAGTTTCGGCATGGCGACGCCGTTGGGCAGGGTGAAAGATTCTTCGAGGATCATCTGAGTCCCTCCATATCTTGTTCCCGGAAAGGTGCAGCCGATGGATGTCGCTGACGCTTCACCGGCCCTGTCCGCTTCATGAGCCGGTATTTAGGAAAGTCTGCCCGACCAGATAACCCGCTCAGAACGGAAGGCACTCATGAAAGGGATGCATGAATGGGCCCATTGCCCGGAGAACAGCGCCGCTTGGCTCCGAATGTCCGGGTAGGAAGGGAAATGTCGAACTCCCGGCAAGCGAAGTGCCTGCCGGGGAATTTCATTCTGTGCCGAAGCGCCGGATCAGAACTCGACCACCGCGCGGATCGACTTGCCCTCGTGCATGAGATCGAAGCCGTGGTTGATCTCTTCCAGTTTGAGCTTGTGGGTGATCATCGGGTCGATCTCGATCTTGCCGTCCATGTACCAGTCGACGAATTTCGGCACATCCGTGCGGCCCTTGGCACCGCCAAACGCGGTGCCCTTCCAGACCCGGCCGGTGACCAGCTGGAACGGCCGGGTGGAGATCTCGGCCCCCGCCGGCGCCACGCCGATGATCACCGACACGCCCCAGCCGCGGTGCGAGCACTCGAGCGCGTCGCGCATCACCTTGACGTTGCCGGTGGCGTCGAAGGAGTAATCCACGCCGCCGATCTGGTCCGCGCCGCGCTTGGTCAGGTTGACGATCTCCTGCACGACGGAGCCCTCGATCTTCGAGGGGTTTACGAAGTGGGTCATGCCGAACTTCTTGGCCATCTCGGCCTTGGAGTCGTTGAGGTCCACGCCGATGATCATGTCGGCCCCGGCCATGCGCAGGCCCTGGATCACGTTGAGCCCGATGCCGCCGAGGCCGAAAACCGCCGCCGTCGAGCCGATCTCCACGCCCGCGGTGTTGATCACCGCGCCGATGCCGGTGGTGACGCCGCAGCCGATGTAGCAGATCTTGTCGAAGGGCGCGTCGTCCCGCACTTTCGCCAGCGCGATCTCCGGCATCACCGTGTGGTTGGCGAAGGTCGAGCAGCCCATGTAGTGATAGATCGGCGTGCCATCGAGCATCTTGAAGCGCGTGGTGCCGTCCGGCATCAGCCCCTGGCCCTGGGTATTGCGGATCGCGGTGCAGAGGTTGGTCTTACCCGAAAGGCACGAGGGGCACTGGCGGCACTCGGGGGTATAGAGCGGGATCACGTGATCACCGGGTTTCAGCGTGGTGACGCCCTCGCCCACCTCGATGACGACGCCCGCGCCCTCATGGCCGAGGATGCAGGGGAAGATCCCCTCGGGGTCGGCGCCGGAGCGGGTGAACTCGTCGGTATGGCAGAGCCCGGTGGCCTTGATCTCGACCAGCACCTCGCCAGCCTTCGGCCCGTCGAGCTCCACTTCCATGATTTCGAGCGGTTTGCCGGCCTCGAGCGCCACGGCTGCACGGGTTCTCATGTCGTTGTTCCTTTCAAAGAATGTCCTGACAACCTCTGCGGCGACGCTCCTCGAGCAAGGGCGGTCCTCAGGGCTGACAATTGTCGTGAAGGGCAAGACACCAAGGTGCCGCCGCGCCTTCCCCATGGGGAAAAAGTCCTATACCCCCAAGGCCGGTGCAATCGGGATGTTCGGACGTTTCCGGACAAGTCACCCCTGAATTGCGCCGAGCAATGCCAAGAATGGAGCCGCTGTGCTTGCCTCCTCGCCGACCGAGCCTGTCACCGCGCCGAGCGCGCTGCGCCACGTCCAGATCGTGATTTACCCGGGCTTCAAATGCATGGAGGCCGTCGGGCCGGTGAACGTCTTTACCGCCGCCAACCGATACCTCGCGGCGGCCTCGCACCCGGCGCGCTACGACGTCGAACTGATCGCCCCGACCCCGGGCCCGGTGCAGTCCGAGAGCTTCCTGACGCTGACCGCCGAGCGCGCGCTGGCGGAGGCCACGCCGCAGGACACGGTGATGATCGCCGGGGCGCTGGAGATCGAGGAGGCGCTCCGCGGCAATCCGCAGATCGTCGACTGGTGCCGCCGCCACGCGGCGCAGGCCCGCCGCCTCGCTTCGCTCTGCACCGGCACCTTCTTCCTAGCCGAGGCCGGGCTCTTGGATGGACGTCGCGCCACAACGCACTGGAGCGTCGCTGCACGGCTGCAGCAGGCCTATCCCGACGTACGGGTCGAGGCCGACGCGATCTTCCTGCGCGAGGACAACCTCTACACGTCGGCCGGCGTGACCGCCGCGATCGATCTCGCGCTGGCCTTCGTCGAGCAGGATTTTGGGCGCGACCTCGCACTGTCTGTGGCGCGCGACATGGTGATCTATCTCAAACGCCCCGGCGGCCAGTCGCAGTTCAGCGCGGTTCTGACCGGGCAGGCGCAGGTCCACTCCGGCATCGCCGACATCCGGACCTAGATCCACGCCAATCTCGAGCGCAAGCTGCAGACCGGCGATCTGGCGCAGCGCGCCGGGATGAGCGAGCGCAACTTCGTGCGCCAATTCACCCGGGATGTCGGGCAGAACCCCTCGGACTACGTGATGAACGCCCGCTGCGAGCGTGCAACGACGCTGCTGCTGGAGACGGGACTGCCGGTCAAGACCATCGCGCACCGGGTCGGATTTTCCTCGGACGACCAGATGCGCAAGGTGTTCAACCGCAAGTTCTCGCTGACCCCCCGCGAGTATCGGGAACGCTTCTCTACCGCCGCCTAAATATTGGTGTCTATTGCGGGCTGACCGTGCCGTAGCGCCGCCCGTACCAGAGCAGCGGCTTGCGCCGTGTGCTGCGCGCGATCTCCTGCACATGGCCGACAAAGAGCACGTGACCCTCGGCCTCGAAGGCATCCGCCACGAGGCAATCCATGGAGGCGACGGCATCCAGCAGCCGCGGCTCCCCCGACGCCCAGGAAATCCAGTCTGCCTTGAAGAACCGTTCTTCGGGCGGCAGCATACCCGCGAAGGCGTCGGCGATATCGTCCTGCCCCTCCGAGAGCATGGAATATGAAAAGCGCCCCTTCTGCCGGATCCGATCGGCGAGCTCCGAGCCAGCCGCGATCGACACGAGGATCGCAGGCGGTGCCACGCCGAGCGAGATCGCCGCCGTGACAGTCCGCCCGAAACGCGCGTCGCCGGAGCCGCAGGTCACCACACAGACGGTCGCCGCGAGTGTCGCCATGGCGTCGCGGAACACCTGCGGATCGGCGCTGGTGCTGTCCTCCCCGGCTTCGCCGGTGCCGTATTGGCTTGTCCAAGGTTTCATTGTCCGCTCCCCGGGTTCGGCGAGAACAGCGTGGCGAGCTTGTCCGGAACGCCGTCCATTTCGGCAGCATTTTCCGGCGGCGTTCCCTGCGCGATGATCACCGGCCAGAGCTCGGCGTACTTGCGGTTGAACTCGACCCATTTGTCCATTTCCGGCTCGGTGTCCGGGCGGATCGCGTCGGCGGGGCATTCCGGCTCGCAGACGCCGCAATCGATACATTCATCGGGGTGGATCACAAGCGTGTTCTCCCCCTCATAGAAGCAGTCCACCGGGCAGACCTCGACACAGTCCATGTATTTGCAGGCAATGCAGTTCTCGGTGACGACGTAAGTCATTCCATCTCCATCCGCCATGGCGGAACACCCCGCCGTGCAGCTGCACGGCGGGACAGGTCCGCGCCGATCAGGCGAGGTTGCTTTCGGCAAACTCGTAGTTCGCGAGAGTGTCGAGGAAATTGGTCACGTAGTCCGGGCGACGGTTGCGGAAGTCGACGTAGTAGCTGTGCTCCCAGACGTCGAGGCCGAGCAGCGCGGTGCCCTCGCCGGTGGCCAGCGGGTTGACGCCATTCGGAGTCTTGGTGACGCCGAGGCTGCCGTCGGCCTTCTGGATCAGCCAGGCCCAGCCCGAGCCGAACTGCGTGGTCGCCGCGGTCTTGAAGGCGGACTTGAAGTCATCGACCGAGCCGAAGGACTCGACCAGCTTGGCTTCGAGCGTGCCGGGGATGCCGCCGCCATTCGGCGAGAGCGCGTTCCAGAAGTGGATGTGGTTCCAGTGCTGGCCGGCCTGGTTGAACACGCCGGCAAGCGCGTCATCCCCATAGGACAGCGCGATGATTTCCTCGAGCGTCTTGCCCTGCAGGGCGGCGTTGCCCTCGACGAAACCGTTGAGCGCCGTGACATAGGCCAGGTGATGCTTGTCGTGGTGCAGCTCGAGCGTTTCCTGGCTCATGCCACGCTCGGCAAGGGCGGAATGGGAATAGCTCAGGGCGGGAAGTTCGAAGGTCATCTCGGTCTCCTTTCGAGCCAGCGCTTGCGCGATGCGGCCCGTTTGGTTAATTAAACAAGCAACGACTTTGAAAAACATCGGAGCCAATATGTCAAGCGATGACTTGGAAAAAGAAGCATGGTCGCCGCGGGCTCCTTCCGAGCGGCTGCTGATGACACTCAAGATGCACGGCGCGCAGACCTCGGCCGAGGTCGGCCGCAGGCAGGGCATCACCGGCGAGGCGGCGCGGCAGCAGCTGATGAAGCTGCATGAAGAGGGGTTGGTGGACGAGGAACGCCGCAGCGCTGGCCGCGGGCGACCCGCGACCTACTGGCACCTGACCGACAAGGCTCAGGCGCGCTTTCCCGACACCCACGCCGCGCTGACCGTGGACATCCTGCGCAGCATCACCGAGGTGCTGGGGTCGGACGCGCTGGACCGGATCATCGCCGAGCGCGAGGTGGCAACGCTCGCGCAGTACCGCGACGCCATGGCGGGTTGCGAGAGCACCCGCGACCGGCTGGAGCGGCTGGCCGAACTGCGCAGTGCCGAAGGCTACATGGCGCAGGTCGAGGAGGACGAGGACGGCACGCTGCGTCTTGTCGAGAACCATTGCCCGATCTGCGCCGCCGCCAGCTTCTGTCAGGGCTTTTGCCGCGCCGAGAAGGCGGTGTTCCAAAATGCCCTCGGCTCCAGCGCGACCATTGAACGAGACGAGCACATCGTCAGCGGCGGGCGGCGCTGCACCTATATTGTGCGGGAGAACGGCGCATGAGCCCTTCCCTGTCGCGCGCCGGAGAGCCCACCACCGACGAGGCGATTGCCGAAGGTCTGGACGAGGCCATGGTCCGCTGCGTGGTGCACCGCTTCTACGACCAGGTCCGCGCCGACCCGCTCATCGGCCCGGTCTTCCATGCCCGCATCGCCGACGACCACTGGCCGGAACATCTGGAAAAGATCACCGCCTTCTGGAGTTCCGCCCTGCTCGGCACGCGCAGCTACAGTGGCAAGCCGATGCCCAAGCATCAGGCCATCGAAGAGCTGGAGGACGCGCACTTCCGCCGCTGGCTCGCGATCTTCCGGTACACGGTGACCGAGCTTTGCCCCGAGCGCACCGCCGCGCTCTTCATCGCCCGCTCCGAGCGCGTGGCCGAGGCGTTCAGGATGAACATCGCCATGCACCGCGGCGATATCCTCACCTTCCGCCCGCCGCTCACCCGCGAGGAGTATCCTTGAGCGGCCCCGCTGACGCGGAAGAGGCGGCCGAAGCCGCCTCCCGTGAACACATCACTCGTTACACACACCTGCCCTACTGCGTGGACAGGAATTCCACCACGTTCCGGCGATCCTCCTCGTCCGGCAGGCGCAGCACCATGCGCGTGCCGGGTACCATGTCGCGCGGGTTCTCGAGGTATTGCACGAGCGTCTCGGCATCCCACGTCAGGCCGCTGCCTTCCATTGCGCCCGAGTAGCGGAAGCCCTCGGCGGTTCCCGCCTCACGACCGACCACGCCCTGCAGGCTGGGTCCGACGCGATTGGACCCGTCGAGCGTGTGGCAGGCGGCGCAGCGGCGCTGGAAGACGGTTTCGCCTTCGGCAGCATCCTGCGCCATCAGGGGCTCCCCGGCCAGCAGGCCGAGGAGAACGATAGTGCCAATTTTATTCATCATTTATCCGAAGTCGTGTTTCGACAGGGGCAGGCTGCGGATGCGCTGACCGGTGAGCGTTGCCACCGCATTGACGATGGCCGGGCCGACCGCCGGAAGACCAGGCTCACCGACGCCGCCCATGGGGGCACCACTTTCGACAATGGCCGTGTGGACCTGCGGCATCTGGTCGAGGCGCAGGATCGGGTAAATATCAAAGTTGCGCGCCGTGGGCTCGCCGTTCTCGTAGACCAGTTCTTCGACCAGCGTCTGCGAGGTGCCGAGCGCGACCGCCGACTGCACCTGCGCCTCTACCGTGCTGGGGTTCACCACCTGCCCCGGATCGAGCGCGACCCAGATCTGGTGCACGCGCACTTCGCCGCCGTCCACCGACACCTCCGCGATCACCGCGGCCTCGGAGCCGAAGGGCGAGGCCATGGCCACACCCCGCGCGCGGGTGCTGCCGTCCTCGGCCTCGAAAGGGCCGGGCGTCCAGCCCCCGGAGAGGTCGCCGACACGCTCCAGCAGCCTGCGGTGACGCTGCGAGCCCGCCAGCAGCGACAGGCGCATCTCGAAGGGATCGAGGCCGCCCGCCTGCGCCAGCTCGTCGAGGAAACTTTCGTACATGAAGTCATGCATCGAGTGGCCCACGGCGCGCCAGTAGCCGATCACCGCCGGATTGGCGTGGAAGATCTGGCCAATGTGCTTGTTGGCAATCGCGTAGGTCTTGCCTGAGATGCCCTCGGTCGCCGACGCGTCCTGTCCCGGAGGCGCCTGGTACCAGCGCTGGGTCGGGCCCTCGCCCACCACCTCCACCTGCAGCGCGGTCGGGCCGTCCGGGCCGACGGCCCCGCGGAAGCGCGCGAGGCCTAGCGGCCGCGGCGCATCGCGCAGGAAGTCTTCTTCGCGGGTCCAGATCAGCTTGACCGGACGGCCCACGGTCTTGGCCAGCGCGATCGCCTGCGGGAAGGGGTTGGCAGTCGCATAGAGGAAGTGCCGACCGAAGAAGCCGCCAAGCACCTGCTGGTGCAAGTTGATCTGGCTCGCTTCGAGACCCGCAGCCGCAGCAGCCGCACCGAGGAACATCTCGGGAGCCTGGCAGGGCATCCACAGATCGAGAGTGCCGTCCTCGTTGAACCGTGCCGTGGCCGAGGGCGGCTCGAGCTGGCCATGCGCCACGTAGGGCGCATCGTAGGTGGCCTCGATCACCGTTTCCGCGGCCTCAAGCGCGCCGGCGGCATCGCCCGCAGCTTCGACCTCGACCACCTCGCCCGTGGCACCGGCCAGCGTGTCGCGGAATCCGGCGGAGGAGAAGCCCGCGGGCATCGGCCATTGCGCCTCGCCCTCGATCCAGTCGATCTCGGCGGCGTCGATGGCGCGGCGGGCCTGCCAGAATTTCTCGGCGATCACGGCCACGGCGCCGTCCAGCATCTGCACGGAATGCACACCGCGCATCGCCTCGATCTCGGCCTGGTTGGTTACCGCGGCGGGCGTCAGGCCAAGGCGCGGCGCGTGGCGAAGGGCGGCCAGCAGCATGCCCTCGACCTCGACGTCGATGGCGTAGGTCTGGCGCCCGGTGGATTTCGCCCGCACATCCATGCGCGGAATGGCAGTGCCAATCCAGCGAAAGTCGGCCGGGTCCTTGAGCGCCGGAGCAGCGGGCACCGGCAGGTCCATGGCCGCCGTAGCCAAATCGCCATAGGTCGCACGGCGGCCGGACCCCTCATGCACCACGACGCCCGGCTCGGTGACCAGCTCGGAGGCCTCCACGCCCCACTCCTGAGCCGCCGCCTCGACCAGCATTGCCCGCGCAGCAGCGCCAAGCTGACGCATCACCGGGTAGCCGGTGCGGGTCGACATGCTGCCGCCGGTTATGCGGTAGCCGCCCATAACGCCGAAGGGGCCGCCCGCCGGAGCGATCTCGACCGAGAAGTTCTCGGGCGCGAGGTCAAGCTCCTCGCCGACGATTTGCGCCATGGCGGTGAAGATGCCCTGCCCGCCCTCGATGAACGGGCTGCGGAGCAGCGCCGTGCCATCTGGGCGCAGTTCGAGGAAGGCCGTGGCGGCAGGTGCCTCGGCAGCGGCCTCCTGGCCCCGCACCGGGCGCAGCGGCAGCGCGGTGGCCAGCACCAGCGCGCCGGACCCGGCGAGGAAGCCCCGCCGCGACACGTTCACCGGCGCCTGCCCGAGGCGGCGCGCGAGTTGATCAATCACACCCATGGCTCAGGCCTCCGACACGCTGCGCACGGCGGCGCGGATCTTGTTGTAGGTGCCGCAGCGGCAGAGGTTGGTCATCGCACCATCGATGTCCGCGTCCGTGGGGTTGGGAATATCGCTCAGCAGCGCCGTTGCCGCCAGCACCTGCCCCGACTGGCAATAGCCGCATTGCGCGACCTCGTTTTCGACCCAGGCCTCGACCACGCGGCGGCCGATCTCGGTGTCCTCGACCGTCTCGATGGTCCGGATTTCGAGACCCGCGACGCTGTCGGCCGGGGTCACGCAGGAGCGTGTCGCCACACCGTCGATCAGCACGGTGCAGGCGCCGCATTGCGCGATGCCGCAACCGTATTTCGTGCCGGTCAGGCCAAGCTCCTCACGGATCACCCACAGGAGCGGGGTATCGGGTTCCACGTCGACGTCATGCGTCGCGCCGTTGATGTTCAGCTGCATTGTCATACCTGTCGGTTCGATGGGTCTGTCGCGACGATGGCGGGGCACGGCCCGAAGAGCGGGCGCAGGCGCCATGCCGAAAAGGGATCTCTGCAAGGCCAAGTGTCCTACGAGGCTTGCTTCGACGCTATGGGTCGAAACCAGATAGCGCCTATGAGCCAGCCTCATGAATGGCCGGGCTGTCAGGCGGGCAGCGCCCGACCGCCACCATCGCGACGTGACAGAAGCAGCATCGCCAGCACGCCCAGCAGGCTGATGACCGAGGTCGCGACCACCGCCCGATGCCAGCCCTCGAAGAAGCTCTCGCCCTGCGCCCCGGCAATCAGCACCGAGATCAGCGAGATGCCGAGCGCCGAACCGAGGTAGCGGGCAGTGTTGTTGGCAGCCGAGCCCATGGCCGTACGCTCCTGCGGCACGGTCTGCACCGCTTCATGGCCCAGCGAGGCGTTGAGGATGCCGTTGGCGACGCCCGCCACGAAAAGGCCGGGCAGCAGCACGGCCCAGGTGCTGTCCGCGCCGGCGACGAAAAGGAGCGCCTGCCCGACCGCACAGCCGAGAATCGACCAGATCACCCTTGCCCGCGAGGAGAGCGCCGCCGGCAGGAAGCGCGCGCCGAGCGCGGCAACGACGGTCACACCGGACCAGGCGAGAATGGTGACAGCGGCGGCGAGTGGGCTGAGGCCCAGCCCGCGCACCAGGACGGTCGGCACCATGGACATCAGTGCCAAGACCCCGGCTCCGGAAGCGAAGGCAGCCAGGGTCGCGCCGACAAAGGCCGGGCTGCGGAAGAGGCGCAGCTCAAGGATCGGGTTCGGGCTGCGGCGCTCCAGCCGGACGAAAAGCACAAGCAAGACCCCGGCCAGTGCGATCAGCCCGATCACCAGCAGCGAGGAGCCAACACGGACCTCGACAAGCGCAGACATGAGCGCCGCCATACCAACCATCAAGGCGAGCGCGCCCGGCAGGTCCACCCGCAGCCCCGTGCGGGGGCTCTCCGGAAGTTGCACCGATGCCAGCGCCAGCGGCGTGGAGATCAAGGCGATGATCCAATGGATCGCGTTCCAGCCCGAGACCGAGAGAAATGCGGAGGAGAGGATCGGCCCTGTCGCCACCCCAGCCCCGAGCGCAGCCGCCCAAATCGCGGCGGCTTGCTTGCGCGCCTCGCCTTGGTAGATCTGCCCAAGAAGCCCCAGCCCGCAGGCCATGATCCCGGCACTACCGAGCCCCTGAACGATACGCATCACGATCAGCATCTCCGCGCTGCCGGCCAGCGCCGCGCCGATCGACGAGACCACAGTGATCCAAAGGCCGGCCACGAAGGTGCGGCGGCGGCCCAGCGCATCACCGAAGGCGCCAGCGGTGAGCAGTCCGCAGGCGGCGCCAAGCGGCATGCCGCTCATCACCCAGGCCTGCTCCGCCGCGCCGAGATCGAGCGCAGAGGTCATGGCGTCCAGCGTGGTCAGAGGCGCGGTAAAAACCACAAGTGCCAGCAGCGTCGCCAGCGCGACGAGGACCAGCGGCAGTTTCGGTGCCAAGGTCCCCGATGCGGCGCGGGGGGTCATTCCGCACCCCCTTGTGCAGCCGGGCGGCCGGCGAGCACTCGGTGGCGCATCCACACACAGCCCTTGTCGAGGGTTTCCACGGCGAACAACTCGAGGCCACGGGCTTTAGTCGTGCCGCGGTGTTCGTAGATGGCGGGGATGCCGCCCTGCCCGTCCACCACCGGGTAGACGAGCGTGCTGGTCTCGTCGATCAGCCCCTCTGCCAGGAAAGCTCCATTGATCTCGCCACCGCCTTCGAGGATCAGCCGCCTTGCGCCGAAGGCAAGCGCGATCCGCGCCAGCGCATCGGCCAGCGCCCTCTCACCCGAGCCTAGGAAAACCACTGACACGCCGCGCGCGACCAGCATCTCGACATGCGTGCGGGAGGCTTGCTCCCCGAGCACCATCACCAGATGCGCGCCGTCAATGTCGCCGCTTTCGGGGCGGAGCCGACCCGTACGGTCGATGCAGATGCCGATGCCCGAAAGTGCATCGTGCTCCGGCGCGATGTGATCGGCCCGCGGGCCGATCTCCTCGAGCGGCGCTGGGTCGGCGGCCTCGAGGTAATGCGCCTCCATGGTCGTGCGTCCGACGATCCATCCGTCCGCGTCCAGCCGGGCCGCGGCGGCGTCATAGACCTCGAGCAGCTCTTCCTCTTCGCAAGGCCAGCGGTCAGCAAGCAGCCGACCGTCGATGGAGGTGATCATGTGGCAGATGATATGGGGGCGGGTCATGGATCGGCTCGTTCGGTTGCGACTGGCGACCTCGCGGTCGCGAGGCGGGCTGCCCCTTCATATGCGGCGCGTGTAGCTCCAGTGTATGCCCGGTCTCCGCCTTGCAGAGATGAGCGCGGCTCATGAATGGCGCGAGGTCCCTGCCGGTGGCGCTGGAAGCTGAAAGAGCCGGGCGCTGGAAAGCGCCCGGCCCTCAAGAACGGCGGATTGCCGGATCAGCCGTTGTAGTCCTCATCGGCCACCTTTTCCATCCAAGTCACCGGCGAGCCGTTGATGCTTTCCTGGATGGCGATGTGCGACATGGCATTTTCCGGCGCGGCGCCGTGCCAGTGTTTTTCCTCGGCTGGGAAGAAAACGATGTCGCCGGCAGTGACCTCCTCGACCGGACCGCCTTCGCGCTGCACGCGACCCTTGCCGAAAGTGATGATGATGGTCTGGCCCGCCGGATGGGTGTGCCACGCGGTGCGCGCGCCGGGCTCGAAGGTGACATGCGCGCCGCTGGTGCGGCCGGGCGCGTCGGCCTGGAACATCGGGTCGATGCGCACGGTGCCGGTGAAATAGTCCTCGGGACCGGGGCCGGAAGGAATGCTGCCTGCGCGGATGATTTTCATTGTCTTTCTCCTTCTGTCTCGCTGCGCGGTCAGCCGCGCAGCTTGGTAAATCTGTAGGTAAGCGCTGGCCCGCCCGGTTGGACGTAAGCCAGTTCGACTGTGGCCATGGCAAAGGGCTCGATATAACGGCCGTTGCGCAACCCGCCGGTGTCTAGCGGCTCGAAGCCGATGTCGCGGATGAGCTGGCTGGCGATTTCCTTGGCACCCGCGTCGTCACCATAGGTGAAGACCTGCGGCGCGGGCTCCTGCCCCTTGCGGGCGAAAACCGGCGCGAAACTCTCGGAGGGCGTGGTATTGAAGCACGACACCCAGCGCGCCTTCGGGCGCATCCGGGCCAACTCCTCGCCGCCGGAGGAGGTGGTGCCGACGACGAGGTCCCGGTTGGCTTCGTCGAGCGGCACGCAGCAGTTCAGCACCACCTTTCCCGCCAGATCACCCGCCTGCTCCAGCACGTCGCCGACCCTCGACCAGTGCACGGCCAGAAGCAGCGCGTCGGCCTCGTCCACGGCGTCGGCAATCGTTCCCGATTGCCCGCCGCTCTCCCGCGCAAGGCGCTCAAGCTTCGACGCACTGCGCGCATAGGCAAAGGTGACGTCATGGCCAGAGGCCGCCCAGAGCGTGCCGAGCTTGCCGCCCATCAGACCTGATCCGAGAATGCCGATCTTCATGCTGTTCTCCTGAATTGCGGCAGCGGAGCCGAAGCCCCGCCGCCCGAAGACTTAGTTCGCACGGGCCTCGAAGACCTGCTTGGCCACCGGCAGCGCCGAGAAGACCTTGGGCCAGCCAGCATAGAAGGCGAGATGCGACAGCATGGCACCCGCCTCTTCCTGCGTCAGCCCGTTGTCCATCGCGCGACCCAAGTGGAAGGTCATCTGCTCGGGCTGACCGGCGGCGATGAGCGCGGCGACGGTCACCATGCTGCGATCGCGGGGCTCCAGTGCCGGGCGCAGCCACAGATCGTTGAACAGCAGCTCGCGCGTGGTGTCGACGACACCCATGCTGACATTGGCGAAGTTGCCGCGCACGGTTTCCTCACGGGCGGCCTCGGCCTGCTCATTGATCGGAAGCAACTCGGGCTCGAGCGCCGGCAGCTCCTCTGCCGTGACACCGCGCGCCTCAAAGACCGGCGCCATCGCCTCGGCGGCGGCGGTGGCATTACCCCAGCCGGTGTAGAAGGCGAGATGGGTGATCGTCTCTGACAGCTCGGCCGGGGTCACGCCCGCGTCGAGCGCCAGCTCGACATAGCTGCCGAGGGTCTCTGTCTCATGGCGCGTCATCAGCGCCGCAAAGGTGACAAGCGCGCGGTCGCGCATGGAGAGTTCTTCACCCGCCCAGACAGAGCCGAAAAGATCATTGGTCGAATAGGCCTCGAGCGCGGGTGCAACGGCGCCGACGGCGGATGGCAGGGTGCTGGACACCTCCTGCGCGGTGGCGCCGGTGGTCATGAGGGCGAGGGCCGAAGCGGCAACATAGGTCTTCATGGGAGCTCCTGTCGGGCTGGTTCCGGTTACCCCCTTCATGTGGTCGGGCGCCGCGGAACCTTAATGCCCGATTGGGCCAACCCACTCATGACAGCGCCTCATGAATGGCTCAGCCCCGCTCGCGCAAAGCCTCCAGCACCACCTCGAAGGCCGAAGACGGACGCTGCCTGCTTGGGTAGTAGAGATGGAACCCCGGGAAGTAAGGGCAATAGTCATCAAGGCAGGTCTGCAGAGCCCCGGAGGCCAGGTGTCCCGCCGCAAGCCGTTCGGGGATCAGCGCGAGTCCGTGGCCGTCTGCCGCCGCGCGCATCACCGGGTTGATCGTGTTGAAGCAGGTCTGGCCCGAAACCTTCACGCGGATCTCGTTGCCGTCCTTGTCCTCGAATTCCCAGGCATAAAGCGCGCCATGGGTCGACAGCCGCAAATTGATGCAGCGATGCTCGGCCAAGTCGTGTGGCACCTGCGGGGCGCACGCCGCCTCGAAATACTCGGGGGCACCGACGCAGATCATCCGCTCTTCCGGGCCAATGCGCATCGAAATCATGCCCTCGCTCACCTGTTCGCCGTAGCGCACCCCGGCATCGCATTGCGAACTCGCTAGATCAGTATAGCCGTAGTCCATGACGAACTCGACGTTCACCGCAGGGTATTGCTTCAGCACCGGCGAGAGCTTGGGCCAGAGGATCGTGTCGATGGCGTATTCCACCGCGACGATCCGCACCGTGCCGGTGGGCTGATCGCGCGCGTCATTCAGCGCCTTGAGCCGCGCCTCGATCATTTCGAAACAGGGATTGAGCGTCGCCAGAAGATCCTCGCCCTCGAGCGTCGGCGCCACCGAGCGCGTGGTCCGGGTCAGCAGGCGCAGACCGAGCCGCTGCTCGAGCCCCTTGATCGTATGGCTCAGGGCCGACTGCGACACGTTGAGCCGGGCCGCCGCGCGGGTGAAGCTCCGCTCCTCGGCAACTGCCGACAAGGCTATGAGATCGTTTATGTTTTCACGAAGCATGAGGGAGGCCCTGATCTGGTGCTCGAGGATCACAACGGGTCTCCCTCACGATATATGTGCGTGGCTCATGACGTCCACTGATTATCCCGTTACCGGGGGAGCCGGGTCATCCGGTCATCGGACGCGCCGTCCCGGCGCGGTGAGCGGTTGCTGGTGATCGCGTAGATGTACCCCTGGGTCACCAACACGTCGCGCACCCGCTCTCCGAGGCTCAGGGCTTCGGACACCGCGCCATCGGTGCCGACCGAGAGAAGAGACCCGGCGCGCAGGCTGGCCAGCAGCAGGCGCTCGCCCTCCCAGGCAAGGCCCGACGGCGCCCAGGTGCCGCGCCCGGAATGGGCCAGCGGCGCCTGCATCCCGTCCCGCGTCTCATCGCCCTGGATCAGCGGCCAGCCGTAGTTCGCGCCCCGCTCGATCCGGTTCACCTCGTCATGGCCGGACTGACCGTGCTCCGCCGCGTAGAGCTGCCCACCGGCGTCCCACGCGAGACCCTGCGGATTGCGATGTCCCAGCGACCAGACCGGCGAGCCGTCGAACGGATTGTCCTCGGGAACCGCACCCTCCGGCGTCAGCCGCAGGATCTTGCCCGCGAGGCTCCCTACGTCCTGCGGACGCTCACGGTTCTCTGTCCAGCCTGTGGTGACGTAGAGCATCCCGTCCGGGCCGAAGGCCACGCGTCCGCCATTGTAAAGCGGATGGCCAGGGATGCCGTCGAGAAGCACGCGCGTCTCATGCCAGGCATCGTTGCCCAACTCGATCTCGATGACGCGGTTTCTGCGGTCCTCCGGCGTGCCCATGTGCTGATAGACCACCGCGCGGCGGCTCTGCGCAAAGTCGGGCCGCAGCGCGAGGCCAAGCAGCCCGCCACCCCGGTCATTCAGGATCGGCGCGCTGGTCTCGACCGGCAGCCGGGCGAAGTTCTCGCCGTCGAAGATGCCGATGGTCCCGCCCTTCTCGGTTACGTAGATCACCTCGCCCTGCGCCGCGATGTCCCAAGGGTAGTCGAGCCCCTCAAGCACTGTTTCCTGCGCCTGTGCAGCCAGCGGGAGAAGCGCGGCCATGAGCAGGCCGCGCCCGATTGCAGCCTTAGCTGCCATATTCTTCGTCCGTCACCTGCGCGCCCCAGGTCACTGCCGAGCCATCTTCGGCGGCCTGGATCGCATAGTGGGTGACCGAGGTGCTGCCCGTCGCGCCATGCCAATGGTTCACGCCCGCCGGAGCGAAGACCACGTCGCCGGTACGCATGATTTGCTTTTCCTGACCCTCTTCTTGGTACCAACCGGTGCCCTGTGTGACCACCAGGTACTGGCCGATCGGGTGCGTGTGCCAAGCCGAGCGCGCCCCCGGCATGAACGTCACCTCGCCGGCGCTGACATCGTTCATATTCGGCCCGAAGACCGGCGCGACGAACACGGTGCCGGTGAAGGTGTCTTCGCTGCCGATCTGGCCGCCACGATCCAGCGTCGTTGTCTGCGTCATCTCCTGCGCGAAGGCAGCGGGAGCCGCGGCCAGCGTAAGGGCGAGTGCTGCAAGGGTTGTTTTCATCAGGTCGTCTCCATTGTGCATGAGGCGGCCATAGGGCCCGCAGCAGGGGTCATTCCCTGCCTGCCCAAATGAGATGGCGATGCCGTATTGGCGTATAATGCCAGCGGTTCAGGACACGCTCATGAGCGGACCTCATGAAAGCCCAGCGTCACCACCCCGACTCCTCCCTGAGCCCGGAGACGGAGTACCCTTGGCGCGCTTCCCGTTTCATGAGCGTCATTCATGGCTGCATGTATTGAGCGCCCGATTATCCTGCGCAGCGGATAGATTAGATGATGCGCTGTCCGAGGCGCCCTCGCCTCGGTCTTCGATGACCCAGATGGAAAAGATCAGCCATGACCAAGATACACGTGACTGTCGGCGAGGCGGTTCTTTCCGCCACGCTCGATGACACGCCCGCCGGGCGTGACTTCGCAGCGCTTCTGCCGCTGGAGCTGACCCTCAGCGACTATCACGGCATCGAGAAGGTCGCCGACCTGCCTCGCAAGCTCGACACCACCGATGCCCCGGCGCGCTACGCGGCGAAGGCGGGGGACATCACGCTGTATGCGCCATGGGGCAACCTCGCAATCTTCTACAAGCCATTTCAGGCCGCGGCGGGCCTCGTCCGCCTTGGTGCCTTCGACGGCGATTTCGAGCCGTTGCTCCGGCACGGCAGCTTCAAGGTGAGCCTGGCGCGCGCCAACTGACCCGGCCCGCAGCAAATTCACCCGTGACGCCGCAAGAGGCCAAAAGGTCCGTCCCGGCGCTCCGCATTCCCTAGGACGGAGACTAGCATGACCGACAACATCACCGGCAAAGTCGTCGTTATCACCGGCGCCTCGAGCGGCATGGGCGAAGCCACCGCCCGCGACCTCGCCGCCAAGGGTGCCAAGGTTGCGCTCGGCGCGCGCCGCGCCGACCGGCTCGAGACTCTCGTGAAAGAGATCAAGGCGGCTGGCGGCGAGGCCATCGCGGTGGCCACCGACGTCACCAAGCTCGAAGACGTTCAGAAGCTCGTCGACACCGCCAAAGAGACCTTCGGCACCGTCGACGTGATCTTCAACAACGCCGGTCTGATGCCCCTCTCGCCGCTGGACAGCTTGCGCATCGACGAGTGGAACCAGATGATCGACGTGAACATGAAGGGCACGCTCTACGGCATCGCCGCGGTGCTGCCGATCTTCAAGGAGCAGAAGTCGGGCCAGGTGATCAACGTCTCGTCGGTCTACGGCCACAAAACCGTCGCCACCGGCGCCGTCTACTGCGCCACCAAGCACGCGGTGCGCTCGCTGTCGGAAGGCCTGCGGCAGGAGGTCAAGGACTACAACGTGCGCGTCACTGTGATCTCGCCCGGCGCGGTCAACACCGAGCTGACCCAGCACATCACCGAGGAAGGTCTCGGCGATGCGGTGCGCGATGTGGTCAGCAGGATCGGCGTGCCTGCGACGACCATGGCCGACATGGTCGCCTTCGCGATCTCGCAGCCGGCGAACGTCGATGTGAACGAGATCCTGTTCCGCCCCACCGTGCAGCCGGAGTGATCCGCGGCCGTTCCCTTGAACGGAAGTACTTGTGGTATCCAAACATCATGACAATCGGTCTGACGCAGCATGAGCCCCGTGCCAGGGTCTCGTCCAGGATGATCGCGGCGCATGCGCCAGAATTGCTATCGAACAAGGCGACGAGCGCCACCGCGCCCGTCAAGTTTTCCTGTCGGTGGCCGGGATATCGAAGGTCGTCGTGACCGACCTTCCGAGACGGGCATCATGAAGACACCATCCAAGTGCACGGGTATTTCTTGCATTCCACCGCATATGGCCCAGTTCCTTCCCAAATCAGCCCCCACGTGAGAACCGGCAAACTGTCGATCAACGGCTACCTTCGGTCCGCGGCTCACGAGATAATGGGAGCATCGCTTGGGTACGAGCCGCGGCCATTTGCGCTACGATCAGCCCTCTGCGGCTTCGATCGTCACCGTGAACTCGCCGATTTGACGTTCAAAGAAGCTCGGGTCACCTTCGTAGGTCCCCAGCACCACTGCTCCCGGCCAACGTTCAAGTTGGCCATAATAGAAACCAAGGTTGCCCGAAGGTACGTAGAGCGCAATGTCCCCCGGCCCGGGTGCCGCACCCAACTCAGTACCTTCGGTGGGAAGCGGCGGCTCAAGATGCGTGACCTTGGTGGAGAACCCGCCGCCTCCGGGGTGTTCGCCGAAGGTCACGGTCATTGGCAAACGGTCGAAGAGGCTCTGCGCCATCGTAGTGCCGTTGAGCTCCCCTTCGAAGACGGTATCGCCCACTATGATGCGGATGGGGATCCCCCCGGCGTCCTGGGCTAGACCAGCCGAGGCCGTCAGGACCGTTCCCGCAGACAGAGTAAGTGCCGCAAGGGTGTGCTTGAATTCAGTTAAGATCATGGTTCCTCCGAGTTAAGTCCGTTTTCTTGCGCAAGACCGCTGTCAGCCAGAGCGCCGACGACGCGGATCGTTCGTTGGAATGCTCCTTGCAAACGAACGGCATCACCTGCCTTGCTCAATAAAACTGCGCTCGGAGAGCCTTGTTTCTAGAGGTCCAGATTCGTCGCCGCCATGAATTCAGATCATGGATTTGGATTTCCCACGCCCTCTGCAGGCTGCTAGTTTCCGACAGGCCAAACGGGAGAGCGATCCGCCCTACCATTCAAGCCGGGCCAGCCTTGAGGAAACGACAATGTCGCGCATGAAACGGGATGAACTTGGGGATCTGGCAGTATTCATGGCCGTTGCAGAAGAGTGCAGCTTTACCCGGGCAGCAACGCGCATGGGTGTCTCCCAGTCTGCCATCAGCCACACCGTTCGGAGACTCGAGAGTTCAATCGGCGTCAAGCTGCTGAACCGATCGTCCCGGAAGGTGACCATAACGGATGCCGGGGAAAAGCTGCTCGCGGCTTTGCGTCCCGGATTCGGTCAGGTAGAGGCTCGCATCGAGGAACTTCGCCTGCTGGGCGATACCCCGAAGGGCTTGATCCGCATCACGACCGGACGTGCAGCCGCCAAGACGGTGCTCTGGCCGGTCGTCAACCAGCTCGTGAAGGACTATCCCGAGATCTGCGTCGAGGTTAATACGGACCCCAAGCTTGCCGACCTGACGGAGGACAGGTTCGACTGCGGCATCCGACTGGGGGAATACATTGGGCCAGACATGATCGCTGTCCGCGTCGGTCCCAGTATCCGATTGGCCGCAGTCGCCTCGCCTGAGTATTTCAAGAAACATCCGGCGCCGCAGCATCCCTCTGAGTTGGACGCCCACCGTTGCATCGCCCTGCGATTCAACGTGCATGACGCCCCATACGACTGGGAATTCGAGAAGGACGGCGAAGAGATCGTCAAACGGATTTCAGGACCGTTCATCTTCAATGACAGCACTATGGCGATTGACGCGGCACGCTTGGGGCACGGGATCTGCTTCGTGACCGAGGCGGAGGTGTCGGAGGATATCGAGGAAGGAAGCCTGCGCCGCGTTCTGACCGACTGGTGCCCGGAATTCGAAGGATTCCACCTGTTCTATGCCGGTCGCAGGCAAGTCACGTCGGCCATGCGTCTTTTGATCGACCGACTTCGATATCGCGACTGAGCACAGCAAGAGACTATAGCCGGGGCTATCCTGCCAGCCCCGAAAGGCTGGCAGGAGAAAGCTCACGCGAGTTCGGGCAGCCCGTCCAGCAGTCGGTCGAGGGTGAGCGGGAAGTCCCGCACCCGGACACCTGTTGCATTGTAGACCGCATTGGCGACCGCTGCGCCGACGCCACAGACGCCCAGCTCTCCCACCCCCTTGGCTTTGAGCGGGGTCGCAATCGCATCCGCCGTATCCAGAAAGATCACCTCCTGATTGAGGATATCGGCGTGAACCGCCACCTCGTAGCCGGCAAGGTCATGGTTCACGAAATAGCCGCGCCCGGTATCCAGCGCCATCTCCTCGGACAGGACACCACCAATTGACATCGTCATGCCGCCGATGAGCTGACTGCGCGCGGTCGTCGGATTCAAAATGCGGCCCGCATCGATTGCCGAGACCATCCGGCGCACCCGCGTCTCACCCGTAGCGACGTGAACCGCCACCTCTGCGAAGTGCGCACCGAAGGTCGCCAGAAGGTAGTCGCCCTGAAAGTCGCCGATGGTCATCTCGTCGACCGCCTCGAACCGCCCTACCAGATCGGCCAGCCTTTGGCTGTTGTCGCCGGATACCACCTGACCGTCGCGGAACTCGGGCGCGTCAAGGCCAAGCTGCACGCCGATCTCACGGCGCAGCGCCATGCAGGCGGCATAGACGCCCGCGGTCGAGGACGCGGCCCCGAACTGCCCGCCAGAGCCGGACGACACAGGGTAGAGGCTGCTGCCAAGCCGCATCTCGACGTCGTCGAGCCCAAGGCCCATCACTTCGGCTGCGGTCTGAGCGAGGATCGTGTAGCTGCCTGTGCCGATGTCGGTCATGTCGGTTTCGATGATCAACCGACCGCCTTCCAGGATGGCGCGGGCACCCGAGGGGCGGACGGGCGCCCCGCGATAGGCACCGGCCATGCCCATGCCGATCAGCCACTGCCCTTCACGGCGCTGTCCGGGCGTTGCATTGCGGTCTGACCAGCCAAAGGCCTCGGCCCCGCGTTCCAGACAGGCGACATAGTTTCGCTCGGAAAAGGGTTGCGAGGGGTTGGACGGGTTGACCTGCGTATCGTTGACGATCCGGAGCTGGACGGGATCCATCTCCAGCGCCTCGGCCAGTTCATCCATGGCGACCTCAAGCCCCATATGCCCGCTGGCTTCGCCGGGGGCGCGCATGTCCGAGGCTTCGGGCAGCGGCATGGCGACGATGTGGTGCTTCACCCGCATCGTGTCGGTCGCGTAGAAATACGGTGTCTGTGCCGTCGCGTTCTCGCCGCGCCCTCCCGGCAGGGAATGCGACGCGGCCTCGTGCCAGACCCCGGTCAGACGGCCGTCAGAGGCAGCCGCGAGGCGCACCCTCTGGACGGTCGCAGCGCGATGAGTGGTGTTGTTCATCACGAAGGGCCGTGGCAGCGCCAGCTTGACTGGGGCACCGGCCGCACGCGAGCCGATCGCCGCCAGGACCGCATCCGACCTCAACCAGAGCTTGCCGCCAAAGCCGCCGCCGACATAGGGGCTTTCCAGGTGCACCAGCTCCGGGTCGATCCCGAAGGTGGTGGCAATCGAGTTGCGGGTCCAGTTGATCATCTGGTTCGAGGTCCAGACCCGCATGCGCCCGCCATCGGACCAGTCCACGATGGAGGCGTGCGGCTCCATCGCCGCATGGGTGATGGGCGCGGTGTGGTACATCTGATCAACCACCGCTGCGGCAGACCGGAACGCGGTGTCCACATCGCCTATCAGGGTGTCGGGATCGCCGGACCCCTCCAGCCGCTCGAACGCCGCGTGAAGGTCGAAATCAGCAGCCTCGCCCCGCTCGTATTCTGCCGTGATCAGGTCCGCTGCGGCCCGTGCCTGTTCGAAGCTGTCGGCGACGACGACGGCAATGGCCTGATGATAATGCTGCACCTCATCGCCACCGAACAGGCGCGCTACGTTCAACATGCCAAGAGCCAGCGGCGCGATTTCGAGGGTCGTGACAACAGCCCTTACGCCCGGCGCCGCGCGGGCCGCTTCGACGTCCATCGAAAGGATGCGGCCATGCGAAATCGTCGCGCCAACGGGATAGCCGTACAGCTGCCCCTCCACGACATCGTGGCGTTCATAGGCATAGGGGGCAAGACCGGAAACCTTGAGCGGGCCGTCCACTCGTGCAGTGGGCTTACCGACGAGCCGGGCAGTGTCGAACAGGTTCTGGCCTGCGGGTTCGTTGAACTCCATGAGATTACTCCTCCAGCAGAAGGGCTGCGAGCGTCCGCTCGGCCAGGGTGATCTTGAACTGGGTCTCTTCCGTCGGGCGCGCGCCCTCGAAGAGCCGGGCCATCACGGCCTGCGCCCCATTCGGTAGCTCCGCGTCGGCGGCAGCCAGACGCCACGGACGCGGTGCCACGCCGCCAAGCGCGACACGTCCCGATCCGTCCGCTTGCCGGATCAGGGCGACAGACACCAGTGCAAACGCATAAGATGCCCGATCCCTGACCTTATGATAGCGCTGGCTCCCGCCGACAGGGGCAGGCAGCGTCACTGCGGTGATGAGCTCACCGGGCATGAGGGCCGTTTCCCGCTCCGGCGTGTCGCCCGGCAACAGGTGGAACTCTTCGAGCGGGATGCGGCGGGTCAGCCCCGTCGGCGTCACCGTTTCGACGGTGGCATCAAGCACGCGCATGGCAACCGCCATATCGGAAGGGTGCGTTGCGATGCAGGCGTCGGACGTGCCGATCACGCCGAGCTGTCTCGAGAACGCGCCTTCGGTGAGAGCGGAGCAACCAGACCCTGGTACGCGCTTGTTGCAGGCCTGGGCCGTGTCGTAGAAGTAGGGACAGCGGGTGCGTTGCAGCAGATTTCCACCGGTGGTAGCCTTGTTGCGCAGCTGGCCCGAGGCGCCAGCGGCGATGGCGCGGGTCAGCACCGGATAGTCGCGCCGGATACGGGCATCCGCGGACAAGGCCGTATTGCTGACCATGGCGCCGATCCGGAGACCTCCGTCACCTGTTTCCTCGATACGATCGAGGCCGAGTCCCGACACGTCGATCAGATGCGTGGGCGCTTCGATCCCGAGTTTCATCAGGTCCACGAGATTGGTCCCGCCGGCGATGAACTTCGCCCCCTGGACCTCTGCGGCGCGGGCAGCTGCTGCCTGGGCCGAGCTTACGCGTTCAAAGGAAAACGCCTTCATGCCTGATCCTCCGCAACTTCCGTGATCGCCGCCAGAATGTTCGAGTAGGCGCCGCAACGGCAGATGTTGCCGGACATCCGCTCGCGGATCTCTGCCTCGGTGAGCTCGATGGCCGCCGTCAGGTCGCCTGTGACATGGCTCGGGATGCCTGCCCGAATTTCCTCGATGACCGCATGTGCCGACTGGATCTGGCCGGGGGTGCAGTAGCCGCATTGGAACGCGTCATGCGACACGAAGGCCGCCTGCATCGGATCGAGCTGACCGGGTGCCCCGCGTCCCTCGATGGTGGTGACCTCGTCGCCATCGTGCAAGACCGCAAGGCTGAGGCAGCTGTTGATCCTCTCGCCGTTGACGGAGCAGGTGCAGGCCCCGCACTGGCCGTGATCGCAGCCCTTCTTGGTGCCGGTCAGGCGAAGGTCTTCACGCAGGACATCGAGAAGCGTGGTGCGGTTGTCGACCGTGATCCGGTGCTGCGCCCCGTTCACGGTTAGCGCGATGTCGGATTGTTGTTGGGCGGAAGCCACCGACACGGATGCCTCCTGAGCCTGGGCGAGACGCGCCACCGATGCAGCGGCCACAGCGGCAGTGCCCGCAAGAAGCGTCCGGCGACGAAGTTCAAATTCAATGGGTGGTGGCATAAAGCTTCCTTCCTTGAGGTCTGCCCAGGATGTTCGGGATGGGGACAAGTCAGAGGTGGCCGGGCTGGCCGGCAAATCCAGAAGGCTGGGTTCATGCATGGGATGAGTTGAGTTCATCCACCGGCCCGCCCTCGCAGCCGAGCGGCATAGCGCCTTGAGACATTGACGCTCTGGCGCAACGCACGCCCGGAAAAGGGAAGAAGCCCGCGAGGTCGCGCGGGCTTCACGAAATGTTCAGGCGAGGTGCTGAGTGAAAAACGCTTCGAGACGGTCGAACGGAATGATGTCTACCTGATCGTAAAGGTCCACATGATCTGCGCCGTCGATGATCATGAGCTCCTTGGGTTCAGCAGCCGCTGCGACGGCATCCTCGCTGAAATAGCGCGAATGCGCTTCCGATCCGGCGATGACCAACATCGGCCGCGGGGCGATCTCGTTCACATAGCTCAGCAGAGGCATGTTCATGAACGACAGCGGGTTGGTAACCGTCCACCCTGCGTTGGAGTTCACCGACCGGGGGTGATAGCCGCGCTCCGGGTCCTTGTAGTAGGCGTAGTACATCTGGATCACCGGGTCATCGATGCCATCGAGACTGTCCGGCAGGCCGCCGGCCAGTGCAGGCTCTCCGTTTGCGGCGTCTTCCCACCTCTGGCGGCTCATCTGTTCCAGCCCGGCCGCGCGCTGCTCGTCGGTCATCGCGTCGTAGTAGCCCCGCGCCATGACGCGCGACATGTCGTACATGCTGGTCGTCGCGACGGCCTTGACCCGCTTGTCGGCAGCGACCGCGTTGAGCGCCATGCCCCCGAAACCACAGATGCCGATGATGCCGATCCGCTCGCGGTCCACCGCGTCATGCAGCCCCAGGAAATCGACCGCGGCCATGAAGTCCTCAGTATTAATGTCCGGGGAGGCAACCGAACGGGGCTGGCCGCCGCTTTCACCGACATAGGAGGGATCGAAGGCCACGGTCACAAAACCGCGCTCTGCCATGATCTGAGCATAGAGGCCTGCCGCCTGCTCCTTCACCGCGCCGAACGGACCTGCGATGGCCAATGCGGGCAGCGCTCCTGCGGGGCGATCGGCAGGCATGTAGAGATCGCCTACCAGTGTGATGCCATAGCGGTTGGCAAACTCTACCTTGCGATGGTCGACCGCGTCGCTCTGCGGGAAGGTCTTGTCCCACTCGGCGGATTGCGCGCGCAGCGGTGTTCCGAAGGCCGCGACGGAGCCAAGGGCGGCAGCACCGATGCCAGCCATCTTCAGGAAATTTCTTCGATGCTCGTTGGCTGCAGTTGTATCGAGGGGATTGAGTTCGATTTCGGACATTTCAGGACCTCATCTGTGTTGGACAAGGCACAGATGGTCCCTCGGACCGGGCACTAACAGCCGCGGCTCATCGCATGCAGCAATGAGCAGATTTCATGAATGCACGACGCAAAAGTAGGGCATGATCATTTACTCATGCCGCCCATCTCTACATGCGAAAATCACTTATAATTCGCGGTCCGCAAAACGGCTAGACCTCGGGCCACCAATCCAGGAGCCCAGCCGTGCCAGTCCCCCCTCCCCCCAAACATGCACAGGAAGATCAGGCCAAATGGGCCGCAGTCTTTTCGATGTCGCTCTGCGTAGCCATGCTCATCGCCTCGGAATTCATGCCCGTCAGTCTGCTCACGCCGATTGCGGCCTCGCTTGGCGCGACAAGCGGGCAGACGGGTCAAGCCGTGTCCATCAGCGGCCTGTTCGCCGTGGCGACGAGCCTTTTCATTGCGACCGCAGCGGGTCGGATGGATCGCAAGGTCGTCCTTGTGGGTTTGACTGCGGTCATGCTGGCGTCGCTGGTCATCGTCGCGATGGCACCGTCATTCACTGTACTGATGGTGGGGCGCGCTCTGCTCGGTGTCGCTGTCGGCGGCTTCTGGTCGCTTGCCACCTCGATCATCATGCGCCTTGTGCCCGAGGCCAGCGTCCCGCGTGCCTTGGGCATGATGTACGGAGGTCAGGCGATTGCAGCCGCGTTCGCCGCGCCCCTGGGCAGCTACCTTGGTGATCTGGTGGGTTGGCGCGGAATTTTCTGGGCATTGGCTCCGCTGGTTGCCGTGAACCTCGTCTGGCACCTTGTCGCGCTTCCGTCGCTGCCAACGCACCAGCGCCAGAGCCTGCGCAGCTTTCGGGTGCTGCTCGCCCGGCCCCACTTCCGGACAGGTCTTGTTGCGATCACCTTCACCTGGGGATCGGCGTTCACCATGTTCACCTATCTCCGCCCCTTCCTCGAGACCCTCGAGGGTGTCGATGTGCAGACACTTTCCCTTCTGCTGCTGACCCTTGGGGCCGCTGGCTTTATCGGCTCGGCCCTGTCGGGGCGCATCGGCACCGGCAGGGTCGAACGGATCCTGGCGCTTCCTGCTGTCGTCATGGGCGGCACCACGGCGCTGCTTCTGCTGACGGAAAACTCCCTTGTCGCGATTGGTGTCTTGCTGGCCATCTGGGGGGCGATGAACACGGCGATGTCCGTCATCTGGATGAGCTGGATGTCCCGGGTCGTCGACGACATGCCCGAGACCGCAGGTGCGCTGATGGTCGCAACCATGCAGGCCGCGATCCTTCTGGGCGGCGTGTTCGGGGGGCTTTTGCTGGACCGGTTCTCTGTCGACGCAAGTTTCGTCGGAAGCGTTCTGCTCGCCCTTGCGGCCATCGCGGTCATCGGACGCGGCAACCGACTTCGCGCGCCCACCGGACAGGTATAAGAAAGGACCAACCGAAGATGCATAAGACCTCACAGTCCCACCCGACACGCCGTGCGTTCATTGCAGGGAGCGCCGCCTCGCTGCTTGTCCCTGCGGTCGCGAGGTCGCAAACTCCACCCCGCATGCAGGTGAGCTTCGCAAGCGAGGTCATCGTCTACCGCATGAACGACAACCCGACGGCGCGCGATCTGATCTCCATGCTTCCGGCCGAGCTGGAAATCACCGACTTCTCGACCAACGAGAAAATCGCCCGCCTTCCCCGAAGGCTGGATGAGGGCGGCTTTGATGCCTTCGATGACGAGACACCGGGCGATCTGTGCTATTTTCTCGGCTGGGGCAATCTGGCCATGTTCTACGACGACTTCACCTTCAGGAACGACCTGATCCGGTTGGGACATATCGAGGGAAGCCTTGCCCCCTTGCGCCACAAGGGCACCTACCCCGTCCGTATCGAGATGCTCTGAAGCGCGTCAGTGAGGCTATTGGCCCGTGTGAGGCGCGCGCTGCAATCTCAGGACGAGGGGAATGGCGAGCAACGCCCCCAGACCGGCTACCGCAAAGACCGCACCCAATCCAAAGACATGGGCGGCAGCGCCAAGAAGCGGGCTGCCCAGACCAAGCGTCAGATCCAGAAAGGCGTTGTAGGTGCCCATGGCAAGCCCGCGCTGTTGCTCAGGCGCCCGCAGGATCGCCTCGAGCCCCAGACCAGGGAACACCAGCGAAAATCCGACCCCTGCCAGTGCAACGCCCAGAGTGGCCAGCATCATGCCCGGACTGAGCACCACGATGAACAGGCCAACCGCCTGTATCACAAGGCACACCAATGCGACGCGGGCACCCCCGAGACGATCGGGCAGCCCACCCGCAACCAGCCGCGTCAGGAGCAAGGCGGCGGCGAATACGCTGAAAGCAAGGAACTCGCCATTCCAGCCCTGCGCCGCGTAGTAGAGCACGACGAAGGAGACCATCGCTCCGAACGTCACGCCGCTGAGCGAAAAAGCGATGCCGGCGAGCATGACAGAGCGCAACACGCTTAGGGCCGATCCCTGGCGGTTTCCCGTTGGCGCAACCTTTGGCATCCCGCGAACCCAGAGCAAAACGGCGCCCGGCACGATCAGGGTCGGCAGCGCGATGGCCCAGAACCCGAACTGCTTGTAGAGGAAGCCCCCCAAGGGCCCGCTAAAGGCAAAAGCCGCAAACATCGACATCCCGATCCACGAGATCGCCTTTCCCTCCTGACCTGCGGACACCAGCCCAAGCCCCCAGGCGATACCGCCCGTGATGATCAGGCTTTCCGCCGCGCCGATGAGCGTGCGGGCGAGGACCAGCACCGATGCCGCCAGCACCGGCGCGGTGGACTGAAGCGACACGCAGTAAGTGAGACCTCCGAAAACGGCGAGGATCAGCCCCAGCTCTACAGCACGTTTGGCTCCACGACGGTCTGCCAGATTTCCGGCCCAGAGCCGCGAGACCAGCGCCGCGCAGAACTGGCTGCCGGCAACAAGGCCGACAATGCCGGGGCCGAACCCCAGATCCTGATGCACGTGCAGCGGCAGGCTCGGCAGGCCGATGCCGATCACCAGGAACGAAACGAAGACCACGCCCATCACCGGGAGAGCCGCACCCATGGTCGGTGATTTCATGTGGGCCTGTCCGGCAACGTCTGACATCAGGATCGCCCGTCGGCCGTCAGCTGCGCCAAAGCCTGATCAAAGCCCGCGCGGGCCTGCTCCTTTGAGACGACATAGCCATAGGGGGCGCCTTCTTCGCCTCCCCATGGCAGGAGCAGGTCGAAATCCAGATCCGCCATGAGCGACAGGCTCTCTACATATGCGGACCTATCACTTTCGGCGAGGGGCACCGCCCTCCAGGTGCCACCTTTCACCCAGAGTGAATCCCCCGGAAACAGACAGCGATGCGTGCCATTGTCCCAGAGGAAGGCCGTTGCGCCCAGGGTATGGCCGGGGATCGGTATGATCTCGAGATCGTCGTCGATCATCTGCCGTTCGCTGAAAGTGCCCGCAATCGGCATCGCGACCTTCGGCAGATCCCGCTCATGGACCCAGACCGGAACATCCAGGTCTGGCATCCCGCACATCGCCTCGTGGTGATGGTTGAGCAAGAGCCGCTGCGGATCACCAAGTCCGCGCACGGCGGGGGCCGCGTCACTCAGAGCGGGCGAGTTATAGACGATGACGTTGCCCTGCGGGCGCTCCAGAACGAAAGATCGCACGAAGAACCCCGGCAGGAACGACAGAGGCGCTGCACGTGTCGCTTTCAGTCGCGGTATCCCGGACTGCAAGCCCCCGGCGTGCTCATTGAAAATCAGGTCGGGCATGATTGGCTCCTTCCGGCTGGATCGGTCTCGATTGAAAAACCGCGCGCAATGCCGCGATTGTTCGGGTTCGTGGAAACGCCCTTGGGCAACTCAGGTCAGCGTGACACCGGTTCGGGCGGCATAGGCGGCAAGCAGAGCATCCTGCGCCGCCTCGTCGTAGACACTCGGGTTCACGCGCCTTTCCTCCTGCTGATGGAACAGGAAGCGGCCGGTCACATCGCTTGCCGGATCGGTCCCCTCACTCAGCCAGACCTGCGTCATGTATCCTGCGCGAAGATCATCCGGCGCGTGCGGCCCGTTGTGGAAGCCCATGAGGGTCGCGACCCAGCCCGGACGCACGGCATTGACGCGCAGGCCGGGGCGCTGCCGCGCGACTGCCGTTGCCAGCGTCGCCATGTGGAGTTTGCTGTCGTTGTAGTTGACGTTCGTCCCGCCACTGCGCAGCGTGTCGAGCTTGAGGTCTCCGCCGGTGTGCAGGCTGGAACTGAGGTAGACCATTGCCTCTCGCGGGGCATCGACAAGGGCTGTCAGAAGGTAGGGCGACACCGAGTTCGCATTGATGGTCTCGGCATCCGAAAGGCCGTACTCGCCTGCGTTATGCACGATAACATCGAAGGTCCCCAAACGGTTGATCTGGTCCGCGAGGTCTCTAGTCTCATCAAGGTTGATGAGATCTCCGACCACAACCGCTTCGATTCCGGGAAGGTCACGCGCCACTTCGGAAGCACGCTGCGCATTGCGTGCGTGGGCGACCACCTGGTGACCCCGGCGAAGAAGATACGCGGCGGCAAGCTGGCCGACACCCGCGGTCGAGCCGGTGATCAGGATGCGTTTTGCCTGCGTATCGCTTGAGCGCTGGACCGTGTCTTCGATGTAGCGCAGTTCTTCGGCCACCTGATCCGTATTGTAGACCCCGGCGCCATAGCGTTGACCTCGGGGGGCCGGGCCGGAGCTCTCCGCGAAGGTCGGGTGACCTGCGGCCATTGCAAAGCCTCCCGTCACACCGAATGCGGTGGTGGCGCGCATGAATTGTCTTCGGCTGAACGCGGGCATCCAGTCATCTCCTTCTAAATATCTGTCTTCGAGAGACGTAGTCCCTGTGAGCCTCACAAGACATGCCCCGGCGCTGCATGTCGCTATGAATGGAATTCACCAATAGGCCGAAGGGACGCATGAATCTGCTTCATGGCAGCTACGAATCCCGTCACCTTGGCCCGCCCCGCGATCCATCACAGATGCTTACGAAGATGCCACTGCGCCCCTGACCCGCACGAAAGTTGGCACGCCTCAGAACGCATGAAATTCGGAGATCGCGATGACGAAAATGACGACCAAAGGCCTTCTGCTCACCGCAGTCCTGACGGCGACAAGCGCGGCCCTTGTGCCCGCCGGGACGGCTATCGCCCATCACGGCTGGAGCACCTTTGACACGCGTAGGGCATACTACATCCGGGGTGAGATCACGGATGTCCGCTGGGGCAATCCCCATTCGATCATCACGATCTCCGTCGACGAGACTGACCTGCCCGAAGGGCTCCGGGATCGGCCGCTGCCTGAGCAGGCCCGGGAAGCAGACGCCAATGCAACGCTTGCATCCGCGCGCCCCTACGAGGGGGAGCATTCGCAAATTCGCCTGACGATGGCCGAGCCAAGTTGGATGACACGCTGGGGGCTCGACCGGCCGCTCGAAGTCGGAGAAACCCTCGAAGTCGTCGGCTACCTCGGCTCCGCGAATGATCAGGACCTGCGCGCGGTCATGTTCTGGCTTGAAGACGGAACTGCGGTCTACCAGCAACTCACGTCCTTCCCGACGCGTCCCGAGCCTGCAAATTGATCCTGCCAGTGTCCATGGTCGCGACGCCCAAACAGGCAGGCAACCGTGCCTGAATGGATCGCAACCCTGTTGCGGGACATCGAGCAATCCGGATTGGCCAATGCCATCCGGCTTGTCCCGCACGTCTATCCGATCCTTGAGTGCATCCACATTCTGGGGATCGCCCTTCTGGTTGGATCGGTGATCGCCGTCGACCTGCGTCTCATGGGGCTATGGGGGCGACACCTGCGCGTCACCGATCTGTCGAACGTCCTGCTCCCGCTGGCGCATCTGGGATTTGGCCTTGTGTCTGTCAGTGGGGCCCTGTTGTTTGCCGCCGTCGCCAGGTCGGTCGGCGAGAGCGCGGCAGCGCCATGGAAGTTCGGCCTGATCGGGGTCGCGGCCCTCAATATCGTCGTCTTTCACTTCGGGATCCATCGGCGTGTCGCGCATTGGGATGGAAGCGCACATCCCCCGATCAGCGCGCGTTTGGCGGGAGGAATGTCAGCGGTGTGCTGGGTCTGCGTGCTCGTCGCTGGCCGCTATCTCGCATACCTCTGAGCCAGCCTCCGGCCGACGACGATCGTAACGTGCGCCTTCATCCAGCCCCGGCCCAAATATTGATGAACAACGTATATTGTTCATAATTTTACTAAGTCAGCGCTCACAAATGGGAGGTGGTTGTGCCACAAGAGAACCTCAATGACCTCAGGGCCTTTGTCGCTGTCGCCCAAGAATGCAACTTCACCCGCGCAGCTGCCCGGCTGGGCGTGTCGCAGTCCGCGCTCAGCCATACCATCCGACAACTGGAGGCAAGGCTTGGCGTGCGGCTGCTTGCCCGCACAACACGGGCGGTGGCGCCGACAGAAGCTGGACAGCGCCTTCTGGAAGGCATCGCCGATCATTTTGAGGGAATTGACGCGCAGCTTGATGCCTTGGGTGCGCTACGGGAGACACCTGCTGGCACCGTGCGCATTGTCTCGTCCGAGCTCGGGATTTCTCAGGTTCTCTGGCCCAAGCTGCAACCGCTCCTGAAGGAAAACCCGGACATCAAGGTCGAGATCACGCTCGACAACGGTCTCAACGACATCGTCTCTGAAGGATACGACGCCGGCGTTCGACGTGGTGAACACCTAGCCCGAGACATGATCTCGGCGCGGATTGGCCACGACCTGCGTTACATCGTCGTGGCCGCACCCGAAGTCGTCGAGAGATACCCGGTCCCGCAGCACCCCCGTGATCTGGCGCAGCTTCCTTGTGTCAATTTCCGCCTGCAATCCGCCAATCGCAACTTCCCTTGGGAATTCCGGGAAGATGGGCACGACCTTCGCGTCAAGGTCGAGGGCCAGCTGGCGTTCAACAACATCTTCCTGGTGCTGGACGCTGCCCTTGCCGGTTTTGGCTATGCCTATATGTCGGTCGACTTGGCCGAGCCGCACTTGAAAGCGGGACGGCTCTTGCAGGTGCTGGATGACTACTGCCCCTTCTTCGATCCCTTCCACCTCTACTACCCCAGCCGCAGGCAGGCATCGCCTGCATTCAGGGCCGTGTTGGCGGCTCTGCGCAGGAACACCTAGCTGCGATGCGCATCACTCATCGAGGGTATCTCGCTGCCAGTTCCATGCGCATCTAGACCACGGCATCTTGGGCTTTCGATCAGGAACGCAAGTTATCCGGCGGCGCGGATCTCGAAGGCCCGAATGACCACAGCGTCCAACGTCGGCCGTTGCGATTGCAGCGTTCCGACAATGATCCGCCGCGACAGCCAGCTCCACGGCCCTTCCGGCGCCTGCACCTCGATATGCGACATTGCGTAGCGTCCCCGTTCCGGGCGCTCATCTATGATGACCCGGTTGCGAAGGGTCAGCACGGTGCCGTCGTCGATCTCAATGTCGTATAGCGCATCGAGTTCCCGAGCTCCATCTTGACGATCCAGCTGCCGATCCGATCCTCCCGCCAGAACACGGCCACGAAGGCCGGGGACCTCGACACCGCCGCGGACGCACCCCCCAAGGATGTCGATCCTGCGTCGGTTGCCATGAGGGCCGCGGCCCAATTCGATGCGCGGCCCGATCTCGATTACCGCCTCCCACAGCATCCGGTGGCCCAGTGTGAAGACCGGGGTGCGGTCAAGAACGGAGCTGTCAGGCTGAGGGGCGGCCATCACGCCTGCCCCCCTTCGGCAAGGGGTGCGAGGCAGGCAAGCACGTCTGGGGTTTCAGGCAAGGCGCCGAGTGCAGCATCAAAGCGACCTTCCCACCCCTTCAATCCGGCCCAGGCAAGACAATCGGCGATTTTCGTGTCCATCTGCGCTTGTGACAGGGGCTGTCCGATCGTGCCGACCAAGGACGTCTGTTCGTGGAACAGGACATCGCCATCGCGTAGCGTGATCTTTATGCCGTAAGGGCGGTGCATACCTTTTGGGCCTGGGTCCACGGGTTTTCGGATGATCCGCGCCAGGGCAGTCCGGTCCTCGATCGCAGAGACGGCCTCCTGCGTGAAATGGAAAAGCGACAGCCCTTCGCCGCTCAGCAGTCGCAGGACGGGATAGGACAGGCTGAACCGCGCCTCGGCCGCGGTTTCCGGAGCATCGTAGCGCAGGTTGCGGGCCAGGAGATCCGGCATCTCCACCTCCACCCTCTCTACATCCACGAGCTTGAAGTCATGCTCGGTCATCAGGAACTCCACCCCGTCAAGGGCGCGGTGCGACGCGGCACAGCAAGGGAAGCGCTTGACCATCAAGCCGTCGGTCAGCAGTGCCCAGCTTGTTCCCAGGTCGTCCAAAACCATGGCGCGCTCGGTCCCCGCAAAGAGATCGGCCATGCCCCAGGGGCCGGCCACAAACTCCGGCTTCGCCCCCAGCCCCGCCTCGGCCAAAGCGGCCGCCGTCACGGCGGCGCGGGCGGCAAGCCCCGCATGGGTCGGCTTCGCTTCGCTGCCGAACTGCAGCTTGGACCCCGAGGATTGGGAATAGGCCAGGCTCATTGCTCGAGCCATGGCATCGCCATCGGCCCCGATCAGTCGGGCGCAGGCCGCTGCCGCACCGATTGCCCCCACGGTCGACGTAGAGTGCCAACCCGCACCGTAGTGCTCGGGCTGCATCACCGCGCCGATACGGGCCTGCACCTCAAGTCCGATGCAATAGGCCTGCATCAGATCGACACCGGAAATGGCGGAGCGTCCAGCTGCCATCGCAAGCAGGGCTGGCACCAAAACCGCGCTGGCATGAGAGATCGCCGGTGCAAAGTTGTCATCGAAATCGAGCGCGTGGGCGGCAGTTGCTTCAACCAGGGCGGCCCCCGCAGGCGACAGGGTCTGTCCGGTTCCCCAAACGGCTGCCTCTCCTGCCCCATGGGTCGCACGCGCAGCCTGCAGGACGGCCTGCGTCGCACTGTCGTTTCGGCCGCCGAGCATACAGGCCAACGTATCGGCAAACGCTGCGCCAGCGCTTTCGATCAAGGCCTGAGCCGAGGCATCGGCTGTGGCAGCCCATTTTGCCAGTGTCACCGACGAGAACTCACTCAGCGTCATGATCAAGCTCCTGCTGCACGACGTTCAGCCAATAGGCCACCCCGTAGGGGATTACGGCGTCGTTGAAATCATACAGGGGCGTATGCACCAGGGCGCTGTCGGTGCCGTTGCCGACGGTCGAGAAGCAACCAGGAACCTTCTCCAGCATGAAGGCGAAATCTTCGCTGGCCCCGACCCGCTCAGCGTCTCCGTTGACCTTGTCCGGCGCCACCGTCGCCCGCGCGGCTTCGATTGCTCGAGCCGTTTCCGCAGGCCAGTTCACGACCGGCGGATAACGGCGGATGAAGTTCGGTTCGGCGGTGCAGCCATGCATCTCTGCGGCCGCATGTGCCATTTCCGCCAGCCGTCGCTCGACCAGATCGCGGGTCGCTGGCTGGAAGGTGCGGGCGGTTCCACGCAGTCGGACCTCTGCGGGAATGATATTGGGGCTGTTGGCATCACCGGCGCTGATATGCCCGACCGAGATGACGGCACTGTCAAAGCTTTCGACATTGCGCGCGACAATCGTTGAGAGGCCGGAAAGGAAGGTCGCCAGCGCCATGGTCGGGTCGGTCCCGAAGTGGGGCATAGCGCCATGCCCGCCGGTCCCGCGCAACGTCAACTCCCAGGTATCGCCGGCCGACATCATGGCGCCGGAGCGGGTGTTGAAATCGCCCAGGGGTTTCCCCGGCATGTTGTGCAGACCGTAGACCGCATCTGCGGGGTGCAGATCAAAGAGCCCCTCTTCGATCATGACCCGCGCCCCCCCCAGGCCCTCTTCCGCAGGCTGGAAGATGAACTGGACAGTGCCCGCAAAATCGGGATCCGCTGCAAGCTTTTCGGCGGCGCCAAGCATCATCGCCGTATGACCGTCATGGCCACAGGCGTGCATCTTTCCGGGAACAGTCGAGGCATGCGGCTTGCCGGTTTTCTCGTCGATGTGAAGCGCGTCCATGTCGGCGCGCAACGCAATGCGCCGGTTCCCCGGCCGGCGTCCCTTCAGGACACCCACAACACCGGTGCGCGCAAGGCCGCGATGCACCTCTATGCCACGCTCTTTAAGAAAGGCTGCGACCAGATCCGAAGTGCGGACTTCCTCGAATGCGGTTTCGGGGTGACGGTGGATATCATGCCGGATTGCGGTCAGGCGCGCGACGAATTCGTGGTCCGAAGCAATTGTAGCGGCATCGGAAATCTTCATTGGGGGGCCTTTGCATGCGTTGTAGGGTCTGCGTCTTCGGCACCGGTAACCGTGCTGAAGGTACGGGCGATGCCGTGCAGGAACGTCAGGACGATGAAGACCGGCACCGCGGCGGCGATCCAGATCATCGGCATTGACACCGTTTCCGCCATCATCGTCATGTTGCGGCTAAGGAAGCCGCGCGTGAAATTCGTCCCGGGCCCGAAAAAGCAGTACCAGAGGATTGGAACGAGAAAGAGCAGCAGGGCCAGGGCGCGAACCGTGGCGGTCGCCAGCTTCAGCCAGCGCGGTGCCCGGGCCGGGATCTTGACCAATGCGGGATCGAAACGCTCGTAATACGACGCGCTGGCCCCAAGAAGTCCGACCCAGACCATGGCATAACGTGCCAGTTCTTCGGTCCAGGCCGGGGGCGAGGCAAAGCCGTAGCGCGCGATCACCTGAAGACAGATGAGGGCGACCATGGCCACCAGGAACAGACAGCCGCACGCCAGGACCAGGCGGTTGAGCCCACGGCTGAAGGTGTTCAGGCGTCGGGAAACATTCATCAGCAAATCGGATCCTTTCGATGGGACTGCGTAGTTGAGGGATGGGCTTGGGGTCGGAGCGTGCGCCGCTGCGCACGCTCCGATGTGATCACTTCAGGAAGCTCTGCAGTTCTTCGATCACGGCCGGATCGGCGGTTTCGGCCCAGACAGCCTTGGTCGCCGTTGCGAACTTCTCGCGCTCGCCGGGTTCGAGGGTCGTAACGGTGACGCCCATATCGCCCAGTTGGTTGATCATTTCGGCACCATAGCCCGCCGACCATTCGCGGTTGGCTGCGATGCCGTCGTCGAGCGCGGCGTTGACCCATCCCTGCTCTTCTGCGGACAGGCTGTCGTACCAGTCCTGAGAGACCATGATCACGCGCGCCACGGGCATTGCGTCGAGCGGCGCGTAATTCTTGAGGATATCCGTGTGACGCGCCTTGATCGCCGAGGACGGCGGGTTGAAGTAGCCCTGCGCCACGCCGGTCTGCAACGCGTTCGGCACCTCGGCAAAGCTTACCACCGTGCCGCGCGCGCCCCAGCTTTCGAAGAACTTGATCTGCTCGCCGTTCTGGGCCCTCAGGCGGACGCCGTCCAGATCGGACATCTTGGTGACGGGGATGTCGGTCGTGAAGATCCCCACCAGACCTCCGCGCATGTTGAAGCCCGGGATCATCACGCCGTAGTTCGCGGTCTGCGCGTTGACCTCATTGAGCAGGCCGCTTTCCGCGACGATCTCGTCCATCTGCTGCTCGCTCTCGAACATGAAGGGCAGGTAGAGCGCCGGCGCGATCGGCGACATCTTGAACAAGGCGGCAGGGCTGCCAAGGTTCACTTCGACCAGCCCCGTCGAGACTTGGTCGAGGCGCTCATCTTCGTTGCCCATCGTATCGTTGGGATTGATGATGACCTCGACATCATGCGCGGCAAGACTATCGCGGAAGGCTTCGGCAAAGACGTATTCACCGTCCACCCGGGCATCCTCCGGACCTGCGAATGCGAGATTGATCGGGCCAAGCGCGAATGCCGGAGCAGCGAGTGCGGTGAGCGTGGCGGCGGATGCCAGCAGCATCTTGAATTTCATGGTTTTTTCTTTCCTGTTGGGAGCGGTGGTCTGTCGTTTCAGTTGACGAGGCCGAGGTAGCGCGGCAGGGCCAGCGTCAGATCGGGGACAAGGATGAGGGCCGCCAGCAGGACCAGTTCTGCCAGAAGGAAGGGCAGAACGGCTCGCACGAGGCGCCAGTAGTTCATCTTCAGGACCGTCGCGAGGATCAGCAGCACACCTCCAAGCGGGGGGGTAAGCAGCCCAACGGTCAGGTTGAAGCCGATGAGGATCCCCATATGGGTCGGATCAACGCCGAGGATAATCGCGGGCGGGATCAGCAGAGGGCCGAGAAGCGCCAGCGCTGCCTTCACGTCCATGAGCATGCCCGCAATCAGGAAGATGACGTTGAGCAGAAGGAGATACTCCATCTTGCCTAGGTTCATGGCTTCCACCCAAGCGACCAAGGCCTGGGGAATGCGTTCGATCGACATGAGATAACCGAAGGTCGCGATCGCAACGAGGATGATGAAAACCGCGCCCGTCAGGACGACCGTCCGCTGTAATGAGATGATCACATCGCGAAGCCCAAGCCTTCCATAGAAGCGTCCGACCAGAAGTGCTGCGACGGCGGCGACACCGGCCGCTTCGGCAGGCGTCATGAACCCCATGAGGATGCCCGACATGATGATGACGGGGAGCGAAAGCGCCGGAAGGGCCTGAAGCAGGGCGGGGAAAAATGCCGGCACCTCCGCCCCTCTGCCGCCGGGATGCCCCTCTCGGTGGGCGATGACGGCGTTGATCACCATCAGGACAGCGGCCAGCAGCAAGCCCGGCACGATGCCCCCCGCAAACAGCGCGACGACCGACGTGTTCATCAGCGCCCCGTAGAAGATCAGGATGACAGAGGGCGGGATGATCGGACCGATGATCGACGACGCGGCCGTGATCGCGGCGGCATAGTTGCGGCTGTATCCCTCTTTCTCCATCGCAGGGACCAGCGTGTTGCCAAGGGCGGCGGCATCGGCCGTCGCGGAACCGGACACGCCGGCGAAGAAGACTGATGTCAGGATGTTGACGTGCCCCAGCCCCCCCTTGAAGCGCCCCATGATCGACATGGAGAACTTGATAAGGGCCTCTGTCACGCCGCCCCGGTTCATCAATTCCCCGGTCAGAATGAAGAGTGGCATCGCCAGAAAGGCGAAGACATTCAGTTGTCCCATGACACGCTGCGGCAGTGCTGCAAGGAAGCGAGCTTGATCCTCTGTGATGAAGGCCAGGACGGCTGCCCCACCGACAAAGTAGGCGATCCCGCCTCCTGAGATGACGGTCAGAAGCAGGAATATGAAGGGCAAAGCGGGCATGAGCGTCTCCTTTGCTCTTCTGAAAGCCCTCCCGCGGGATATGTCGCAATGCAAAAATTTGCCAAGAGATATAGCTATTAGCTATGATGCTTCTTGCAAAACCTCTGGAATCTGATGATGCAGGGAAACTCTTGTGGTTCACCGCACAGAGTCATTGACTAAAATTTCACCGAAAATCTGAGGTTTCGACAATGCGGCAGAACAAGCACCCCAGTCTGAACGTCCATCGACTTCAGATTTTTCGAACGATTTTCGAGACAAGTTCGATAAATGCTGCTGCCAAGCGCCTCCGGATGGCACAGCCGACTGTCAGCCGACACCTCGCCATATTGGAGGACGAAGTTGGTTTCTCGCTGTTCTCCCGGTTGCCTGGCCGCATCGAGCCGACCTGGGAGGCCAACCGCCTCTATGCGGAGACCTCCGGCCTTTCGGAACGCCTCACCTACGTACAGCAGAGCATCGACATGATCCGTGCCGGCGAAGGCGAACCTCTCAGGATCATGGCTGCGGCCTCAACATGCTTCGAACTGATACCGCAAGCTCTGGCCCTATGGCAGAAGCAGGTTCCAAGGACCGAGGCAACTCTCGACTCGGGACGAGCCGTAGACCAGATCCGCGCCATCCGTGCTGGCGAAATCGACATCGGCATTGCCGGTAGCATTGAGCCGCTTCCTGGTCTGCGTGTCACACCAATGCACCGCAACAAGCTCGTCGCGGCCATGCCACACACGCATCTGCTCGCAGGCAAGACCGAGATCACTCTCGCAGATTTTGCCCGCCATCCCTGCGTTCTGCCCAGCCCTGCCGCCCCGATAGGTGGCATGGTCTTGGCAACGTTCGAGCAGGCGGGACTCCGACCGATGCGCTTGATGACCTCTTTCACACCGTCCTTCGCCATAGGATTGGCGCGATCTCTTGACTGCGTGGCAATCACGGATGAGATCGTGTTCAGAGCGCTCAGGAATGATGATATTGTTTCCCGGCCTATCATCGGCATCCCCGAGATCGAGTTAACCTGCATCGAGCGCGAGGGCGAGCCACAGAGAAGGACCGTTGACGCATTCAAGGTAGCTTTGCTTGCTTCCCTTCGAGAAATGTTCCCAGAGCCGAAGCACTCGGTTTGAGAGGAGAACATCTCGGAACAGATTAGGTTTGACAGGAGGGTAGCTGGTTCGAGAGGCAGCTTTCCGTCTATCCTGATCAAATGCAGAACGCCGCCAGACAAAGTCCGGCAGCGTAAAAGCTTCAACTCAGGGATCCTACAATCCGCCGAGCCCCCCCCCTGGATCACTCAAAAACAGTCGCGGGATAGAACCTTTCAAGCGCCCAGGCGCCGTCCTCGGCCCTCCAGATCGCGTAGGACCCGGCGGGGGTGCCACTGTCGTCCATCGTGAGAGGACCGGAGGCGCCTTCAAGGTCGATATCCTCGCCCGCCGCGATGGCGGCCTTGCCTTCTGCATAAGTGGTCACCTTCTTCCCGCCCTCGGTGACGCTGCGCAGCACGGCGTTAATTCCTTCGCCAGTGCAGGTTTCAGCCAGATCAAGCGACAGGGCGACCAGGTTCACCATGTCATAGGTGTTGGCAGAGAACGGCAGCGGCGCCGCGCCGGTCTTTTCCTGTGTGAGCGCGGCGAAGGCCTTGTATTCATCTAGGCTATTGTCGGCTTCGGCCAATTCCACAAAGGCCCTGCCGTTCAGGATGCGCGGATCAACCATTTCGAAGGTGTAGGGCACGGCCAAGTCAGAGGTCAGCAGCCATTCGCCCTCGAAGCCCGCCGCGGCGGCTTCTTTCAGGACGGTAACGCCGGATTCCTGTCCGCCGGCCAAGTAAATCGCGTCGGGGTTGTGGGCCAGCACCGAAATCAGCTCGGCCTGATAGGAGGGCTGGCCGGGGTTGTAGATGATATAATCGGTGATCTCGACACCGGCTTCTTCGAGACGGTCGCGCGCAACTTGCGCCGGAGAGATCGTGGATTCTTCGTTCTGAACCAGCATCGCAACGCTCTCGTAGCCGCGATCAGTCATCCACATGCCGGAGGCCGCGCCATCGCCGAGGTCGGAGGAGACCGTGCGATAGACGTAGTTGCCGCCCAGCTCGTTCAGTGTGGTCGTGCCTGCATAGGGCGTCATCAGCAACGTCTTGCGGCGCACGGCCATATCGGCCAAAGCGACCATGCTGCCTGAGGTCGGTCCCAAAATCGCCACGGCGCCTTCGCTATCGATCAGTTTGTTACCCTCGCGGATTGCCTGTTCGGCGCTACCTTGGGTATCGGCGATGACCGTCCGGAGGGGGCCGCAGGCGGTGCCTCCCGCAGCGTTGACCTCGGCCACGCCGAGCTCGACCGCATTCGCGACGATGGAGCCGAATTCGCCCAGCTCTCCGGTCAGCGGCACCAGGACGCCGACGGTAACAGGCTCTTGTGCCTGGACGACGACGGCGCTGACAGAGAGCGCCAGAGTTGCGGAAAGTGTGATGGTTTTCTTCATTGTTGTCTCCATGTTGGGGTCGGTTTTGACTATCGGCACGTGGGGTGCCTGGCTTATTTGGTTGGTCAGCTGGTTTGCAGAAGAAGCTCCTGCAAAGCACCGCGTTCGAGCAGCTGTGCGCTCGGCATGGTCGCCCGGACGCGGCCGGATTCGAGGAACCAGGATGTCTTCGACACCTGGAGAACCTTCTTCGGGTCCTGTTCCACGACCCAGATCACGGTCATTCCGTTCTCTGCCAGCTCGCGGACCCAGGCCACGATCCGGTCGACGAAAATGGGCGCCAGCCCTGCCGTGGGCTCATCGAGGATCAGCAGGCGAGGTCCAGCGATCAGGGCATTGGCAATGGCCAGAGTCTGACGCTCGCCGCCCGACAGGGTGGAGGCCGCTTGACGGGCGCGCTCCTTCAGGATCGGGAAGCGCGACAGCACATCGTTGACCCGCGCACCCGTGCCTTCATAGGCCAGGGCTGAAGCCTGTAGATTGTCGCGCACGCTGAGTTCGGCGAAAGTATTGCCTTCCTGTGCGACGTAGCCGATCCCGGCGCGGGCCAGTGTCAGGGCGCCTTGACCGTCCACGCGACGCCCATCGAGGACGATCGTTCCCCCGCTGACGGGCAAATGCCCCGCAATGGTCTTCATCAGGGTGGATTTGCCTGCGCCGTTCGGACCCAGGACACAGGTGATTTCTCCGGGTTCGGCGGAGAAGCCGACATCGTGCAGCACCATCAGTTTGCCGTAGCCCGCCACCAGATCCTTGACGTCAAGCTTCATGTTCATCTCCCAGATAGGCCTTGATGACGATGGGATCTCGCCGGATGTCCTCAGGCGTGCCGCGCGCCAGAAGGGCGCCGTTTTGCAGGACCAGCATGTCCTGCGCCAGCTCGAGGATGAACGGCAGGTTGTGCTCGACGATGACAAGGGTCATGCCCTCTGCGTGACAACCCTGAAGGATGGACAGCAGACGCTCCTGGAAGGTCGAGTCGAGTCCTGCGGTCGGTTCATCGAGAAGCAACGCTCGGGGACCGCGCGCCAGTTGCCTGGCGATTTCCAGCATGCGCAGCTCACCGCCTGACAGGTTGGTGACGTCCTGATCGCGCAGCCCCGCCAGACCCAGACGGTCCAGCCAATGCAGCGCCTGCTCGCGCTCCTCTGCATCCTGGCGCTGCCAGGTGCCCAGGATACCGGGCAGCAGCCCTTCGCGGGAATGCGCCAGCCCGACCAGCACGTTGTCCAGCACGCTGAGAGAGGTGAAAGCCCGCGGGGTCTGGAAGGTCCGCGCCAGTCCCAGCGAGGCGATGTCGCTGGGCCGCAGCCCGGCCAGGTCGGTGCCGTTGAAGCGCACACTGCCGGACGTCGGTTTGAGTACCCCGGAAATCAGGTTGAAGGTGGTGGACTTGCCGGCTCCATTCGGGCCGATCAGCCCGAGGATCTTGCCGGCGGAGACGTCGAAGGTCAGACCGTCCTTTCCGCCGACCGCGCGCAGCCCGTCGAAATCGCGCACCACGTCTTTGAGGGACAGGATGTTCTGGTCCGTCATGCGGCGGTCCTCCACTTCAGGCGGTCCCACGGACGTAGCCGCAGCACCAGGATGAAAAGAATTCCCGTAACGACTTCTTCCAGAGAGGCGGCAAGCTGCGCCCCCCGGACCGTCTCAAAGGGAACGATCCGGACGACTTCCTGAAAGAAGACCAGGGCGAAGGTGCCCACAATGGCCCCGAGGATCGTGCGTTCACCGCCCAGTGCGAGAGCGATCCAGACGAAGAAGGTTACCTCGGAAGTGAACATCGCCGGAGAGACGAGCGTGGTGATCATCGCGTAAAGCGCACCGGCAAAGCCGATCGGCAGCGCAGATAGCACAAAGACCTCAAGCCGTACGCGACGGACATCGCGGCCAACAGCTTCGGCGGCAACCTCGTCGTCACGCACCGCATCGACCAGCCGGCCGTAGGGAGAGGTCAGCAGACGCCGGCTAAGAAGCACGGTCGCAATCAGCAAGAGCGTTGCCATGAGCGCATACTGCGCGTTGTCACCCAGCCCCTGCATCAGATCGGCAGGGCGTTCCACATTGGTCAGACCGACAGACCCGTTGCCGATGCTGCGTTCGTTCAGAAGCAGCGAATGCAGGACTTCGGCGAAGGCAAAGGTGGTCAACGCGAGGTATTCGCCCCGGAGCCGCAGCGTGGGCCAGCCGGTCAGCAAGGCAAAGACAATCGCGGCGATCCCGGCGGCGATGAACCCGGCAAACGGCGAAAGTCCCAGCCCGAGGGCATACTGATCCAGCCCGCTGGGCGGGTCCTGCGTGAAGATGGCGTAGGCGTAGGCGCCGGCAGCGAAATAGGCGACCGTGCCGAAGTTGATCATGCCAGCGCGGGCATATTGCAGATTCAGCGCCACCGTCATTACGGCGAAAAGGGCACCGAATTGTACTGTGGCAGTCAGCAGTCCGGCGATCATGTGCGTTTCTCCCCAGCAAGGCCATTGGGTTTCAGAAGCAGCACCAGGATCACCACCGCGAAGGCGATGAGCGGCCGGTAACCCGCAGGGATCCAGAAGACCGAGACATCCATGGCGATGCCCACGATCAGCCCCGCCGCGATCACTGCGTAGAGCGACCCCAGACCCGCCAGGATGGCGACGGCAATGATCTGAAGGATTTGGTGGAAGGCGATGTCGGTGGACAGCGTCGCGATGACGGCCAGCATCACGCCTGCCAGACCGGCCAGGCCCGAGGACAGCAACCAGGTGGCGCGGCTTGTCCGCCGCACGTCAATCCCGCGCGATGCGGCAAGCTCGGGGTTGGCCGACATTGCCCTGATGGCCAGACCGGTGCTTGTCCTGCTCATGAAAAGCGCAAGACCGATGCTTGTCAGGGCCGCCAGACAGATTACCAGAAGCTGGTAATCCGTGATGCGAAGCCCCCAGAACCGGATGCTGCTGGCCAGCGGAATGTCCAGCGTCCGGATCCCCGTGCCGATCACGGCATGCATGAGGCCGCCCAGCACATAGGACACCCCGACCGAGGTGATCAGCAGGATCGCGGGCCCATACGAGCGGATCGGATCATAGACGATCCGGCCGATTATCAGGCCTGCAACTGCGGTCACGAGGATTCCGGCCAGGGCTGCCGGAACGATAGGCCAGCCCCCCGGTACGTTGAGCCCCCAGGTGGTAAAGGCCGACACGCCAAGAAGGTTGGCATGCGCGATATTCAGGAACCCCTCCACGCGCCGGGTCAGGGAAAATCCCAAAGTCGCAAGGAGGAGGAAGGCACCGGTGGCGACACCGGTGACCACGTACTGCAAAAACAGGGTCATGTATTTCTGATCCGTTCCGGTGCTTAGCGGCCGCGTGGCGGCAGACCGGCAGCAATTTCGGGAATGGCGACCTGCGGCCCAAGCCGCGGACAGTTCTCTGCCGGGCCAATCACCGTGGAGACAGGGAAGCGGCCTGCCCAACGATCCGACGCATAGTCTTCCTCGACATCCAGGCAGCCGGCGTCGCGTACCTTGGCCGAGACCTCGGCAATCGGGAACCGCAGCACCATCGTTGCCTTCAGCTCGTTCGGGCGGTGTTCACGGATCACATGGCCCGGAATCAGATCCTGCACCTGTGCTTCCAGATAGGCCGCTTTCTCGGTATCCGGCACGACCTCGGCCTGAGAATAAAGCACCACAGACCGGTAATCCATGCTGCACCCGAACCCCGACCTGCCGGCGACAATCGAATCCACCAGGGTTACGGAAATACAAGCGGTGCCACCCTTGGCCAGGGTGGTGATCAAGTGGTTCTTGGTGCTGCCATGGATGATAACCTCTTCTCCCCGGCGCGAGATTGCCGTGGGAATGACGCGGGGAACCCCCGCGTCATCGACAAATCCGATATGGGCGACCAAGGCCTCATCGATGATGGAATGTACTAGATCCCGATCGTAATGTGCCCGCTCGGGCCGACGCTTGACCGTCGTGCGTTCTGTCACTTCATAGGTCATGATAGCTCTCCGTCCTTCGGTCTCAGGATGCGATGTGATCGCCTTCGTAGCTCTGGCGCTCGGCGGAATAGCCGCCTTCCTTCAGGACCATCAGACTCTCGTAGAGAACCTTCGGGATCCGGACGCCTTCCGCTTGAGTGCGTTTGCGCGCCTCGTAGCGGCGCATCGACGGCAGCCGGGTGCCATCCTGCTCCAGGATCTTCCTGAACAGTTTTTCAGAATGCGCGAGTTGCGCATCGCGGTCCTTGCCTGGCACGAAATGCGCCGGATCCATGGCGATGATCAGCTCCCCGCCACAGGGGGCACCGGTGCGGGCCTTGTCTTTCTCCCCGGCCTCGAAGCTCAGAAGATCGCCCAGAAGCGGACCCGCAAGCAGCTCCACCATCATCGCGATGGAAGCGCCCTTGGCCCCGCCGAAGGGCAGCTGCGCGCCTTCAAGAGCGGCGCGCGGATCATTGGTGGGCTGGCCTTTTGCGTCGATCGCCCATCCATCGGGAAGGCTCTTTCCATCACGCAGACGGATCTGGATCTCGCCCCGCGCGCTGGCGCTGGACGCCTGATCGAAGACGACCGGCGGCAAATTGTTCGGCCGCGGCCAGCCGAATGCCATCGGGTTGGTGCCGTAAAGCGGCCTTGTCCCCCCCGCGGGCGCGACGTAGGGGGCGGCGGCCACGAAGGCCATGGCGCTCAGCCCTTCCTCTGCCAGACGCTCCACTTCGGGCCAAAGCGCGGCGACGTTATGCGCGTTGTTGATCGACAGCGCAGCGATGCCATGTTCGCGGGTCAGTTCGACCAGCGCGTCGTGGCCGGTTTCCTGCGGCAGTGGCGAGAAGCCGTATTTTCCGTCCACGCGCAGAACCGAAGGCGCCAGTCTGGATAGTTCCGGAACACAGGTACCGGATGCCTGCCCGGCGCGAAGGGTGTTGACGTAGAATGCCACCCGGAAGAGCCCGTGGTGACGGCATTCGTCCCGCTCCGCACCGGTCACATTTCGAGCAATCGCCCCTGCCTGCGCCTCTGAAAATCCCTGCGCAACCATCACTGCCTCTGCTAGGTCTTGCACCTCATGCAAACTCTTGATGACGTCTTCTGGCATGATGCCCTCCTTGTTTCTGTGAGAGTTACAGCAAGGCCAGCGTCAATCGGTCAAGCATGAACTTGCGCCAAATGAGATTTATGTCAGATCGTTCTTGCTTGTGATGCAAGTTTAGGCGAAGTCGCCTCTTGCCCCCCTTGCGTTGGCCGCGAGGCACTCCGCGCCCGTCAGGGTGCAACGCCGAGGAAATGGCATCTAAAAACTCTGCCAGCTGACGCAAGTTTCCCGAAGGGTCTTCGTTGCCAGTGGTCCATCACCGCGATAGTCTGAGCGCCGGCCTGCCCGGCCAAACATGCAAGGCCAGACGTGAAGGACACCATGGTGAAGACACGAACGACGCAGGCTGCACAGAGCGCAACCCGCCTCTCTAGGGAAACGCGGGAAGTGGAAGATGATCTTCTCAATGCTGCGGTGCTTCAGATCGGCGATCGCCTCAGGAATGCCCGTCGGGCGCAGAAAAAGACGCTGTCCGAAGTCGCGGAGAAATCCGGGATGTCCGAAAGTTCGCTCTCCCGGATCGAAAGGGGCAGTACCGCACTTAGCGTGACCACGCTCTTGCAGCTGTGCAAGATTCTCAACGTCGGCCTCGACGACCTGATGAGCGACTCCCGACCGGCCGAACCGTCGCGGGTGCAGATCACCCGCTCCGGCGACCAAGAGCACGAATTCGCCGCCACCGGCTATAACTGGCTGCTGCTGGGGGGAAAGGAACCCCTGAATGACTTCAAGGTGTTCCACCTGATCTTCCCGGAAGACGAGGTGATGCGAACGCTCGTCTCCCACGAAGGTCAGGAATATTGCTATGTTCTTGATGGGGTAATCGATTTCTACATCGGCCAAGATGTTCACCGCTTGCATAAGGGCGATAGCATCATGCTGGACTCCTCGCTCCCCCACCGTGCGGAGCGCAAGGGCGAACTGGCGGCTCACATGCTCATGGTGATCTGTGCTGCCGGACAGGACCACGAACCCTCCGACTGGTGGAGCCTGCCCCCTGTCGGACAGTGATCGTCTTCAGAACGGGGACTCAAGCGAGGAGCAGATATTGACTTGGCTGGATCTCAGCAGTTGCTACCACGCCGACGGGCTTTGACGCGAAGAAGGACGTGACGCGTGAAGAAGTACGAACTCAATCAGCCTGCTGCATCTGGAATTGCCTGAAAAACCCTTAGCCTGCAACGCAGGCGTCCATAAGCGCGTCAAGATTGATCCGGGAAAGTTCGCCTTTCTCTGCTATGAACACCATACGCACGGCATCTTTAGTCAAAGGTGGCGTCGATTTGCGCCGGGGCGCCAATGTTGCGCGCCCACCGGAAAGCTGGAACACCATGCTGCTTTCACCAACCTGATCGAAAGCGACCATGCCCTTGGCTCGCAGGAGAATCGGCGCGAGTCTTTCGATCGTCTGGCGGAAGCGCGGCATGGACAAAGGCTGATCGGACGTCCAGATTCGCGTCTCGAAGCGATCTCCGGTCGCCGATTGTTTCGGTACGCGCGGCTCCGTCTTGGGTTGTTCTAGGTCAATGGGCAGAAGTAACTCGGACTGAATCCGGCCATGTGGTGCCGCGATGACGGACTTCACAGGGGAGATTGCCTTTACCCCCTCCGTGATTTTCTCCAATTGCCCCGCGCCCGCAAGGTCCAGCTTCGTGACGGCAACCAGGTCGGCGGCCTGCAACTGGCTCTGTTTCAAGGGATCGCTGAGGTCTTCGAGTGGCAGCGATCCATCGACAAGACACAGGACCTGCTCCAATGGGGCTTCCTGCCAGATGAAAGGATCCATCAGACTTCGCACGATATCACCCGGGTTGGCGACACCGCTTGTTTCGATGACAATCATCTCCGGCTTGGGATCGCGTTTCAGGATGTTGGAAACCGTCCGGATCAGCTCTCCTTCAAGCGAGCAGCAAATGCAGCCATTCGAGAGGCTGATCACGTCATCCGTGACTGCGGCAATCAACTCTGCATCGATGTTGATCTGCCCGAAATCGTTGACGACGGCGGCGATCCGGCGGCCATGAGAATGCGTAAGCATGTGGTTGATCGCCGTGGTCTTTCCAGAGCCCAGAAAGCCGGTCACGAGGTGGATAGGAACTGCCATGTCGATACTATCAGCGCGCTTGAGCAAGGGGGCGCCGGACCGGCGTGCCGGGCCGTGCCTCGACGTCCAGAATGCCATCGCGGATCAGAAGCTGACCGCTCACGACCAGATGCCGCACCCCTTCGGCTGGGCGGTTCATGGAAGTAAAATCAGCGCGGTCCGTAAGCCTGTCAAAGTCGAAGATTACCACGTCGGCATCTGCGCCTGGCGAGAGCTTGCCCTTGTTTCGCATGGCAGGCGTCCCCGCGGACATGATCTCCGCCGGGATTGTGGAGCATTTTCGGATAGCCTCCGAAAGGGACAGGGTCTTCCTCTCGCGCACCCACTCGCGGATGAAGCGCGTGAAGCAGCCGGAGGAACGGGGGTGTGCGAAGGCATCTTCCGGCAGCGGCCAGGCGTCGCCGGTATAGGTACTGCCGTCGGCCAACGTCCAAGGCATCGCATCCGAGGCAATTGCGCCTCCCGGATAGAGGACAGCCATGTCCAGAAGCTTGCGATGATGTGCGCTGTTTTCGATATCGAGAAGGTGCCAGAGCACCAGCGATGAAGGCTCCTGCGCCTGTGCTGCAAGCAGCTCGTCACGGGTGCTGAAGCGATGCCCGTCGCTCATCCGCTGGACGGAATCGTAGCCTACCCCATGACGGGCTTCGAAGTTTTCCTCGCTGAAGAAGGCGGCGGCAAGAACCGTCGAGCCGACACCATAGGGATGCGACTCCAGCGTGATGGGCAGCCCGTGCTCCTGCGCCTGCAGGACCAGATCGCGGCATCGCTCGATATCGGTTTTGCTGGAAGAGCCGAAATGACAGATGTGCATATGTGCGCCGGTCGCGCCCGCATATCCGATCAGGCGGATATAGGCTTCGGCGGCGCTCTCCGGATCGAGCTGCGACATGAAGGCGATATGCGTAAAGGTCGGGACCTCATGCCGCTTCGCCACACGGCAGACTTCGGTCATCTCCTGGACGCCCGCACCGGGAGCATAACCGTTCAGGATACCCACGCCCAATGCGCCTTCGTTCAGCCCATGATCCAGGCGAGCCAGAATGTCCGCGAGCTCGCTCTCATTGGCGACGTTTTCCATCCAGCGGCGATCTGCCATGGCATTACCGAGCACCTCGAGAGACTTCTCGCGTGCGTCTTCGGTCGAAAATCCGGTCATAGCCCCGATGCGCGTGAACGCCCAGTTCACAGCGGTCCCGTAATTGAGGACGCGCCCTGTCCGGCCCCAGTGGTCGTACCAGGGCGAGACGTCAGAGACACCTGCCTCGAGGTCCAGAGTCGTCGTGACGCCATCGAAAGCCTGCATACGGTCGGCGGGGATCGACTGGCCGTGCGCGTGCAGATCGATGAAGCCCGGCGCAACGATCAACCCCGTTGCGTCAATCGTTTCGTCCGCTGTCCCGATATTGCTGCCGACAGCCACGATCCTTCCATCCTCGATCAGGACGTCAGCTTCTCCTTCTACCGCGTTGGCGGGGTCGATCAGACATCCACCCGTGATCAGGATCCTGCCCATGTCTATACCTTTCGAGGTGCGCCGGAATCGATACCTTCGCTCATGTTTGGGAGCGGTCATCAGGGTCGGCGAATTAGCGAGCGGAGCGGCCTCCCGCTTCGGGGTTTAGGCTTTTCCGCAAGTCTTGAAAATGCAATCGGGGCCGCGCAAAGCGGCCCCGTCCGAAGTCATCAGACGTTGTCCGATGTGTTCTCGGTTTCCTGGCGTTCCTTGCTGGGGAGCACCTCATAATTTTTGACATAGTCGGGCATCTGCGCGGTCTGGTCACCACGCGGGTCGCGAACAGCTTCGCTGAAGACCTGCTTGACGAAAAGTTCGCCCGCCCAGCAATCCCGGTCCAGATCCTTGTCAAAGTCCATCGCCGGGCCAGCGCGCATCTTCGCAACGGCTTCGGTCAGCGGGATACGCATAACGGTCGTCGTGGCCAGTTCCTTGTCATTCGGCGGACGCGCATCCTCATAGCGGCCCTTCACGATCTGATCGGCGTAAGCCTTGAAGGAGGCACGCTTCTCTTCGAGATCGGTCACCTCTTCGGGCACGCCATAGAGGACGACAGTCCGGTAGTTGACCGAATGGTTGTAGAGCGCACGCGCCAGCACGATACCATCCACGAGGGTCACGAGAACGCAGACCTCCTGGCCGCTCAACGCGGAGCTCAGCATCGTGCTCTTGTTGGAGCCGTGGATGTAGATGTAATCACCCATCCGCCCGTATCCTGTGGGCAGCACCATCGGCGAGCCGTTGTGCAGGTAGGCGACGTTGCACATGAACGTGCCATCCAGAACGTCGTAGATGAAGTCCTTGTCGTAGATGCCACGATGGGCGCGCCGGGTAAGCGTGGTACGTTCTGTCCGCTCGAAGGCTTCGCCCTGCGGTGCGTTTTCCGTGCTCATAAAGTTCTCCTGTTTCCTCGTTCCGCTCAGAGCATTTCGATCTTGGCCAGCGTGTGGCTCTGTTCCCGCATAAACTGGGTGATGTAGTTCGGCCCCATGCCGCCCTTTCCGGTGTGGCCCGAGCCTTTCCAGCCGCAGAAGCTCTGTGCTCCCGGCCAGGCACCGGTCGTGGCACTGCTGGACCGGTTGGCGTAGAGAACCCCGGCTTCGATATGGTTCAGGAAGTAGTCCAGTTCGGCCTGATCCCGCGTGTAGACGCCGGATCCCAATCCGTAGGGTGAGCGATTGCTCGCTTCGACCGCAGACGCCAAATCATCGCACTCCACCACCGAGAGGAAGGGAACGAAAAGTTCTTCCTGATTGAGCCAGTGATCAAAAGGCACCCCGGTCACGATGGTAGGTTCCAGATACCATCCGCGGTCAAAGACACCGCCCGTCTTGCGCTTGCCGCCGAAGGCGACCGTGCCAACCTTCTCGGCCTCGGCCACCGCCTCGAGGTAGCGTTGACCTGCCCGCTCGTCGATGACGGGGCCCAGATAGACCGTCTTGTCGGTGGGGTGGCCGATCGTCATGCCGGCCGCCTCGCGCTGGAGAAGCTCCACGAATTCCTTTGCGACAGACTTTTCAACGAAGACACGCGAACAGGCCGTACATTTCTGGCCCTGCAGACCAAACGCCGCGCTGGCCACACCCTTGGCGGCGTCAGCCAGGTTGGCGGATTTCGTCACGAAGGATGAGTTCTTCCCACCGAGTTCTGCGATGACGGGCCGGACATAGGGACCGTTGGCAACGTCGCGGTGTAGCTTCATGCCAACGCGGCGCGAGCCGGTAAAGGCAATCCCGTCGATCCCGGCATGCGATACCAGCGCTTCGCCGGCCTCGGCACCGCCCGTCACGACATTGAGCAGGCCTTGCGGTAACCCTGCCGCCTGGGCCGCCTCGGCGAAGAACAAAACCGAGCGTGCGTTCGCCTGGCTGGGCTTCAGCACCACGGCATTCCCACCAAGGATCGCGCCGGTGAGCATCGAGGTCGCCAGACCCACCGGGAAGTTGAACGGCGACACCACGGCAAAGACCCCGTGAGGACGGAAGCAATTGAACGTGCTCTCCGACGACGACAACTGCAGGTTGGGGTGAGCGTAACCCTGGTTTTCTTCGACGGTGTCGCAGTAGTACCGGATGAAGGCGAGCACTTCTTCGGCTTCGCCCATGGCCTCCATCCGGGATTTGCCGACCTCGTGGAGGATGATCATGCCAAGTTCATGGCGCCGCTCTTCGAGCACATCAGCCACCTTGCGCATCGCGGCAACCCGCTGTTGCCACGACGCCGTGCGCCACTCTCCGAAGGCCGCCCGGGCCGCGGTGACGGCTTGATCGATTTCCGCTTCTGTTGCGTCGGAGAACGTCCCCATGAACCGCGCGCTGTCGGCCGGGCTGTACACCTCATAGTGCTTGCTGCCAGCGACCCACTCGCCGTTGATGAAGTGTCCGAACTCCTTGCCCAGATAAGTATCATCCAGCCCCTCGAGCACGTTGTCGAGATGCAGATGCAGCGGCGTCATGTCGGCCGGATTGTCGGTGTATGTCACACGTGGGAGATTTTCGGACATTGGACTTTCCTGTTTCGTCGATTGAGCGGCAACCTAGCGACGCAATGTGGTATCCGAGAAGGTCCACTACAGGCATGTGAAGCGAACCACTTTGGCGACCATGCCGCTTCCCCAAAGGCAGACCGGGGAGCTGCAGTGAAGGCTTGCCAACGCGTTTCATCGCAAGGATGACGTCACTGGTTTGATCGTCTCTCGGCCTGGCGCTGGCATAGGCAGGCGACGCAAGTGGCCACCTTCAGCGCCTGAAAGTGGCCGTTACCACCTGTGCAGTTCCGTCTCAGAATTCCAGACCAATTCAATTTGACCAGGAATCGAGAATGACTGAATACACAGCGGGCAATGTTGCACCCTACATCGAGACCGATTTCGATCTGCCCGAGGCACAACAGTGGATCGATGGCATCGTGGCGAAATTCGAAACGCTCGACCTTTCGATCATGATGGAGTGCTTCACGGATGATGTTGCCGTGGACTACGCCGGATACGGCAAACTGAACGGCAAGGACGCAGTCCGGGATTTCCTGGCAAGCCGCTATGCGTCGCTCAGCCAGTACAGCCTGAAGAAAATCGCCCGGTGTGTCACCGGCAACGTCGTCGGCATCGATGCGACGGTCAGCTTCCACGACGGGTCGGATGAGACGCACAAGTCAGGACGTGCCTTTGAGTTCCTGACGGTGCGCGACGGGAAGATCTGCCGCTGGGACAACGTCTCGATCTATACCACCTCCTGAACCAGCCCGAGACGTCTTCCGGCACGTCTCGCCTCCCCGGCCAACAGTCACGATAAACCCGGCCCCCGAAAGGGCCGGGTTTTTCTTTTGGCGAGAAGCCGGGAGATTTCAGTCCCTGGCTAGTTCAGCAGGCCTGTCAAAGGCGGATAGAAGAGGACCAGCGCCAGGGTCAGCAGCTGCGCCGCAATGAAGGGCCACATCGAGTTCAGGATCTCCCCGAGCGAAATATCGTCTGACACGACGCCCTTGAGGTAGAACGCCGCTGGCGCGAATGGTGGGGTCAGATAGGCCGCCTGCATGGTCAGGCTGAAGAGGATACCGAACCAGACCAGATCGTATCCCAGATCGGCAACGACAGGCGCAAAGACGGGCATCGTCAGAAGCAGCACGCCAAGCCAGTCGATGAAGGCGCCCATGATGAAGAACACGCCGAGCATCAGCAGAATGACATAGATCGGTGCGATCGTCAGATCAGCAAACTGGTCGCGCAGGAAATCCACGCCTCCGACCACGGTATAGATCCCGATCAGCGCATTGGTCCCGACGACCAACCACAACACCATGCCACAGGTAGACATGGTCTGCTTGAGCGAACCGCGCACGACGTCGATGTTCAGCTCTCCCCGGATGGCCGTCGCGATATATGTGCCCAGCACTCCCAGGGCTGCAGCTTCTGTGACCGATGCTATGCCTATGTAAATGCTGCCCATCACACAGAGAACCACCGCCAGAGCAGGGACGATACCTGCCGTGATCTTGAGTTTTTCCCGGAGGGGAATCTGCATTTCCTCGACCGAGGGCCGCGGCGCAACACGCGGATTCAGCAGCGTCCGCAGCACGATGTACAGGCAGTACATCACGGCGAGCAAGAGCCCCGGTATCACAGCGGCCTTAAACAGCGCAGAAACATCGGTGCTGGTGTTGATGCCGTAGAAGATCAGGACGATGCTCGGCGGAACCATCGTTCCGAGCGAGCCACTGGCGCAGACCGTGCCGATCGCGAGCTTGCGATCATATCCCAGGCGGAGCATCTGCGGCAGAGCGATCAATCCCAAAAGCACGATCTCGCCGCCGACCACACCCACGGCGGCTGCCAGGATGACACCGACAAAGACAGTCACGAGTGCCACGCCACCCGGCAAGCGCGCTGTCCAAATGTAGATCGCCTGGTAGAGATCTCGTGCGAGGCTCGACCGTTCCAGGGTGGAGGCCATCAGGATGAACAGTGGAACAGCAGCAAGGGCCGAGGAGTCGAAGAAGGAGTATGTCCGGCTCGCAATGATATACAGGCCGTTCGGCCCCATGAGCAGCATCGATGCTGCGACGGCAACAAACCCGGTCGAGAACGCCAGAGGAATGCCCAGCACGAGCAGCAGCACGACGGCTCCGCCCAGAACATAGCTGATGATTGCGGGGTCATACATCATCGGTGCGGTCTTTCTTGTCGGCCAGCAGCTTCACGGTAGTCACCACGCAAAACAGAACCGCCCCTGCGAAAAGGGTCGTCTTGGTCACGCTGGGTATGGGGAGATAGGGAGGCACGACCGTGCTTTCCGGGCTCCACTCACCGTTGGGGAACCGAAAAACTGCACTGAACATCAGGCCACCGAGGCCGTAGCCCAGAGCGGCCAGATAGAGCGCACCGATCAAGAGGCCGAACTTGTCGCACAGCGTCTTCAAAGGCTTTGGAAAGAGGTCGTAACAGACCGTGACCTTGATGTGCTTGTTCTCGGCCATGGCATAGGCACCACCGAACGAAAAGCCGATCGCGCATAGCATCGCCGTGGCATCTTGCGCCCAGGTCGATGGGGCACCGAGCGCGTAACGCCAGAAAACTTCTTTTAGCGTCAGTATCAGACACAGCAAGAAGCTCAGGCTGGAGATGTCACCAATTTTCAGGACCAGCCGGTCCATCCTAGGGATAAGATTCATGGAATTTCCTCTATAGGCGAGAGCGCACCGCGCAGGTCCGCTCTCGCCCGTGGCGGTTCAGGCTGCGCTGACCAGGCTTTCGAGGATCCGCTGCGAAATGTCGCTCGTTGCAACTTCCGCCTGAGTGGCCTGCGTCATCTCGCGAAGGCGGGCGATCTCGTCCTCGGACCAGGTGATGATCTCGACCTCGTCTCCGCTTTCGAGGCTGCTGATCGCGGCCGCATCCTCAGAGACAAGTGCGCCCTTCATCTGCAGATCGAGTTCTGCACTGGCCTCGGTGAGAACACCCTGGAGGTCAGCCCCAAGGGCGTTCCAGGTTCGTTTGCCAAAGGCCAGGTCGATCACGGCCATCGAATGACGAGCGTCGATGGAATAAGGCGCGAGGGTGTAGAGGCCCGTCTGCATGTTGACCGCAGGCGTCGACCAGTCCACCGCGTCCACGATCCCAGATTGCAGGGCGTTGTAGGCCTCGCCGCCCGGGATGTTCACGGTGGCGGCCCCGGCCTTGGCGAAGGTCACCGACATCAGGCCCGGAGGAATACGCATCTTGAGCCCTTGCAGGTCACTGATCCCGTGAATGGGCGTCTTCGAGACGAATTGCTCGCTGGGGTAATAGATCGATCGCAGGAAATGGATATCGAAGCGGTCATACAGTTCCCGCGCCAGCTCGATACCACCGCCCTGGTTCATCCAGTTCCCCAGCTGGTCCGGGTTGGCGTAGGTCGGACCGGGATCGCCGAGAATGATGAATGCAGGGTCCAGGGTCGCGAAGTAGCCGAGGCTGGAATAGTGCGCATCCAGCGCCCCGTTGCGCATCGCTTCGAAGGTCTCGGAGGCAGAGACGATGGAGCCGCCGGGGCTTACACGAATGCGCAGATCTCCATTGGTCCGTTCATTCAGAGCCTCGGCCCAGGCCGAGATAACGTTGAACGGCGTCGAATTTGCGCCCGACCAGGTCTGAAGGTTCAGAACCCGACCGCGAGCCAAGCCCGGAGTTGCGATGAAGGGCGTCGCAAGCGCTGCGCCAGCAGCGACTCGAAGGAATTTTCTACGTGTGTGCATGTGATGCTCCCATGTTGGGGCAGCTTATTGTTGTACGGCATGTCGGGCCGCGGCTGCCTTGACGGATAGTGAGGAGAACCAGTATGCGGATTTGGCCCTACTCCTAAGAGCCACTGCGCCGGGATGAGCCATACCACTTCTCTGTCCAACAAGCCCGGAGGGTCCATGTCCAAGAAGAATGCCGGTTGGGCCAGCCTTCTGGATTTCACGGTCGACAAATCCGACGAGAAGCCAATTTACTGGCAGATATACACTATAATCTGCAACGCGATCCTCGAGAGGCGGATCGAATCCGGCGCCCCGCTCCCCTCCACAAGGTCACTCGCCGACCAGCTGGGCGTCTCGCGAACGTCAGTGGTCGATGCCTTCGAAATTCTTGCCGCCGAAGGCTATGTCGAAACGCGGCACGGCTCGGGAACATATGTCGCGCAACTTAGCGAACTCAACTTGGTGTCCGCCGAGCGACCGACCATCGGGGCTCAGGATACGGCTGGTCGAAAGGGAGATTCTGGCAGGCTCCAAAGGCTCGCTGACATCGGTCGTTCCGCGAATGAAAACGCACTCATGACAGTCCCGTTTGCCTCCGGTCTTTGTACTCTGGATGCGCGCACTCGCGATGCATGGCGTCGTACTTCTTCCAAATATTCTGGCTCTTTGGGAGATACTCATCGCGGCTATTCCTCGCCGCTCGGTAGCCTGCGCCTGCGCGAGCAAATCGCGAACTATCTGCGCGTCTCCCGTGGTGTTTCCTGCGAGGCGTCGCAGATCCTTGTGGTCTCAGGCACACAACAGGCGATGGATATCGTCATCCGGACGCTTCTCAGTACCGAAAGCAAGGTCTGGGTCGAAGATCCCGCCTACCCTTCCAGCAAGGCAGCACTCACCGCGCATGGTGTGACCTGCGTCCCGGTGCCGATCGACGGACACGGAATGATTATCAAGGCTGGGAAGGCCCTCGCGCCGGAAGCCGACTGTGCTTTCGTCACCCCATCCCACCAATTCGCGACCGGAGCGATCATGTCTGTTCCGAGACGGCTGGAACTGCTGGCCTGGGCAGAAAAGACTGGGGCCTGGATCGTGGAAGACGACTATGACAGCGAGTACCGATTTGCAGGACGACCGATCACTGCCCTGCAAGGCCTCGATAGCCGAGGCAGCGTCATCTACATCGGAACGTTCAGCAAGGTGCTGCTTCCGGGGCTGAGAATGGGATATCTCGTGGCGCCGCCTGCACTCGTTGATGCTTTTTGCGGCTGTCGCGCCTTGCTGGACCGTCACCCGCCATCGAGCCAGCAGGACATCCTGGCGGATTTCCTCGCCGAAGGGCACTTCCTCAGTCACATTCGAAGAACCCGGGCATATTATCAGGAGGCCCTGAACGCCATTGTCAGTGTACTGCAAGAGGAGCTGAAGGGGTGCCTTGAGATCCAGAAGCCGGACGCCGGGATGCAACTTTCCATTGCATTGCCAGACGGCGTTTCCGATGTGGCACTCTGCGCCAAGCTGAGAGAACACGGCATCGCGTCGCGCGCGCTGAGCCCAATGTTCGAGGAAACGGCGAACAGACGTTCTGCAGTGCTCCTGGGCTACAGCGGGTTTTCGATCCAGGAGTTGCGAAAGGCTGCCCGTACGACCGGAAAGGTGATCAGGGAAAAACTGCAAGGTGACAGATCTGCGCAGGGCCGTTAACCGGCCCCTTGGTCTTGCAGTTCCCCTTGAGTGACTGGCGATAAGCCTGCGATGTGGGCTCGTTGGCATTAGGGTGCGCTGGACGCAGCTGGCCGCACGACATTCTCTGCGCGTCGCTGTTGAGAACCAGTTCCCGTCACCCAAATCCAGACTCGAGTTCGGAGCGATGCCTAAAAGCTTTCACGAATGCAGAGAAGGCCGGCGAGAGGTTTCGCCGGCTGGGATAGTAGAGGTGGTACCCTTGGAATGTCGGGGTCCAGTCATTCAGGACTTCCCGCAAGCTTCCCGAATCCAGGTAGCCTTGGAGGAACGTTCGCGGGGCATACATCAACCCCATGCCATCGACCGCGGCCTCGACTGCCGGCTGAAGGTTGTTGAATGTCAGTTGCCCACTGACGCGCACACTGAATTCCCTGTCTCCTCTCTGGAACTCCCATGGGTAGATCGCACCCGATGTGGGGAGCCTCAGATTGATGCATTGATGGCGCGTGAGGTCATCTGGCGTCTCCACCGCGGGATTTTCTGCAAGATATGCTTCCGATCCAACAACGACATAGCGGATGTCGGGACTGACACGAACCGCAACCATGTCGAGCGCGATCGCCTCTCCCAGTCTCACACCTGCATCGAACTGGCTTTCGACGATATTCGTGAGGCCGTTGTCCGCAACCAGCTCAACATTGATGTCCGGGTATTCCTTCAGGAAGGTTGGCATTCGGCGCCGGAAAACGATCGCGATGGCGTCATCGGGGCAGACGATGCGGACGTTCCCGGCAGGTCTGCTTCGCAAGATGCCCAAGGCCTCGACCTCGGCTGCAATACCCTGGAAGTGGGGCGCAATCCCTTCGATCAAACGTTCGCCTGCGGCGGTCGGTGCAACATCTCGTGTCGTGCGTGAAAGCAGTTGAATACCCAGGCGCTCCTCAAGTGCCCGGATGGTATGGCTTAATGCAGACCTCGTAACGCTGAGATTGGCTGCGGCCCGGGTAAAGCTGCGCTCGCGCGCCACCTCGATGAGGGCCCTTAGCTCACTGAATTCGTCACGCTTCATTGGTGAACCTATTTCACTACTAGGTTCATATTATACCACCTAGTCGCCACAAACCAGCAGCCTTACTTCACGGTCCAGAACACAAACCAGAGAGCTGGACTGATGAGTACCGCCACCACCACAAAAATTGAGCCGACGGTAACGCCGTGGATGGCCGTCTCCAGCCTTTCAGTGCTGGCCTTCCTGCTCGTCGGCCTCGAATTCATGCCCGCAAGCTTGCTGACACCGATCGCTGCGGATCTTGCCATTTCTGAAGGACAGGCCGGATTGTCGATCGTCATCTCCGGCGCCTTGGCCGTGATGGCAAGCCTGCTTGGCAACACGCTGCTCGGGCATATCGATCGCCGCAAGACGGTGCTGATGTACACGGCCGCTCTCACTCTATCGAGCCTCGCGGTCGCGACCGCCCCCAACTTCACCGTATTCCTTGTTGGCCGCGCCCTCGCAGGCATCGCCATCGGAGGGTTCTGGTCGCTCTCGACCGCGCTCGCCGCCCGGTTGGCGCGCAAGGAGGACGTCACAAAAGCCATCGCCCTGCTCCAGATCGGCAACGCGTCCGCGCTTGTGATCGCCGCCCCTCTCGGCAGCTTCCTTGAGGCCCTGATCGGCTGGCGCACGACCTTCCTCGTCACTGTTCCGATCGGCGCTGCACTCCTCGTCTGGCAGCTTGCCGTGCTCCCCAAGATGCCGCCCAGGACCTCGGCTTCGGTCGCCGCGATGGTCGGTCTCCTGAACCGGAGAGACTTCGCCACTGGCATGGCCGCCATTGCCATAGCCTTCATTGGCCAGAACACACTGTCGATCTACCTGCGCCCCTTCCTCGAAAGCATCACGGGCCTTGATGCGGTTGCCGTCTCGTTCGCACTGCTCGGCCTCGGCCTTGGCGGGCTGGCGGGTCTGACCCTGATCGGGCGTGTCCTGCGCCGGGGAACCAATCCTGTCCTGATCGGCCTTCCCGCAATCACCGCGATCATCGCACTTCTCCTAATCGCCCTGGGAGACGTGCGGCCCATCACCGCCTCTCTGCTGGTCCTCTGGGGGCTTTTCACGAGCCCGCTGATCGTCGCCTGGAACGCCTGGATGGCGCGCACCATCCCTGACGATCTCGAAGCCGGCGGCGGCGTGCAGGTCGCGCTGATGCAATGCGCCCTCGCCGGCGGGGCATTCGTCGGTGGGGTCCTTTTCGATCACATCGGCTGGTGGAGCGGCTTCCTGCTCTCCGCCCTCCTCCTCATCGGATCGGCGCTGCTCGCTGCGGCCACGGTCCGCATCCCAAACCCCTCATCCCTCAAATACCAACCCGAAGGAGTTCCTCATGTCTGAGAACATCGCAAACAAAGTCGTCGTCATCACTGGCGCCAGCAGCGGTCTGGGCGAGGCCACCGCCCGCCACCTCGCAGAGAAAGGCGCACGGGTCGTGATCGGAGCGCGCCGCGCGGATCGCATCGACGCCCTCGCAAAGCAGCTGACCGACGCAGGGTTTGAAGCCATTGCCGTTCAGACTGACGTGACGAAGAAAGATCAAGTGAAGGCACTGGTGGATCGCGCCGTCGAAGCCTTTGGCCGGATTGACGTCATCCTGAATAATGCCGGCGTCATGCCGCTCGCCCCGCTCGACCGCCTCAAGACCGACGAATGGGATCACATGATCGACGTCAACCTCAAGGGCGTCCTCTACGGCATCGCGGCAGCCTTGCCCTACATGCAAGAGCAAAAATCCGGTCACGTCATCAACGTGTCTTCGGTCTATGGCCACGTCGTTGATCCGGGCGCCGCAGTCTACTGCGCCACGAAGTTCGGCGTGCGCGCCCTGTCGGAAGGCCTGCGCAAGGAAACCAAGCCCTACAACATCCGCACCACAATCATCTCGCCCGGTGCCGTTGCAACCGAGCTGACCGACCACATCGGCGAGGCGGATGTCCGCGAAGGCGTCAAGGACGCGATTGCCAGCTTCGCGATTGAGCCGGGCACCTTTGCCCGCGCGGTCGCCTTTGCGATCAACGAGCCCGAGAATGTCGACATCAACGAAGTTCTGTTCCGTCCGGTGCAGCAGCTGGGCTGATCGGAGTTGCGGAAGCGGCTCGGATGGCCGCTTCCGCATTCAATCACTGGGCACGTCCGTACCCGGTGTTCACGGCACTACCGCGCCATTCCAACAGAGAGGAAAATAGAATGCGACTTCCCGCTTTGGCCGTCACCGCCCTTATGATGGGCGCGCCCGTCTTCGCTCAGGACGCCACGTCTCCGATCATCGGTGCGTGGCGCATGACCGCGCTCACGATCACCCAGGATGACGGCACCACGACCGAGATCCCTTACAGTGGCCAGCTGATCTTCACCGAAGCTGGCACGCTCTCGGTCCAGGCGATGGATGCCAACCCCGATGCGGCGCCCACGCCCTACACGGCGAACGCCTACGAGGCATATTACGGCCCCGTCGCCATCGACGATGAAGACGGCACCTTCACAATCACCGTCGAATCCTCGCTGGTGCGCGACCTGATCGGCCAGGAGCTGACCCGTGTCTGGTCGGTGGAAGACGATCAGCTGACCATCGGCCCGGCCAACTCCAGCGAACCCTGGCGCGTCACCTACGACCGCATGTGAACAACCGGGCCGGTCCGCCGGCCCAAACTCAACGGGAGAGCCAGAGCCATGCCGCGCATCTTCGTCACCGGATCGACAACCGGCCTCGGCCTCATCGCCGCCAGAACCCTTCTGGCAGAGGGGCACGACGTGATCTTCCACGCCCGTAACGCCCCGCGGGCCGATACGCTGAAGCAGAGCATCGGCGATGGCGCAAGCATCGTGACAGGCGACATCAGCACGGTCTCGGGCGCCCTCGATGTCGCGGACCAGGTCAATACGCTTGGTGCTCCTGATGCCGTCATCCACAATGCCGGACTCGGTGCCGATACCCGATTAACCATGACGTCTGACGGCATCCCTGATCTTTTTGGCGTCAACGTCCTCGCCCCTTACATTCTTACGGCGAGCATCCCCGGCCCCAAACGTCTGGTCTATATCAGCTCGGACATGCACTTCGTCACGCCTGACCTCGACGACATGCTCTGGCGCCGACGCAGCTGGAGCGGGTATGCCGCCTATTCCGAAAGCAAGTTCCTCGTGACGGCCCTGGCCTTCGCCGTGGCGCGCCTGCGCCCGAATACGCGCTCCAACGCCGTGGATCCCGGTTGGGTGCCGACGCGCATGGGCGGGCAGTCTGCGCCCGACGATCTGGCGCAGGGTGCCACGACCCAAGCCGCGCTTGCCTCGGGTAGCTCCCGGGCGCTGCAGAACCTGAGCGGCGAGTTTCTTTATCATATGGGCGTGCGCGCGCCGCAACGCGGGACTCGCGAGACCGAGGTCCAGGACCGAGTTCTGGAGCGGTGTCAGGCCCTGTCCGGACTCCATCTCTAGCAAAACCAACGGACAGCATCCGACCGCGCGCGGCCGGCACCTCACTCCCCCTTTATTGTCGCCGAAAGAACGAGCGACCGCAGACGGAAGAAAGGACTTCATCATGATCAAGGACAAGGTCGTCATCATCACGGGCGCATCGTCTGGCATCGGCGAAGCGACCGCCAAGCTTCTGGCCGACAAGGGCGCCAAGATCGTTCTCGGCGCGCGTCGTACTGACAAGCTCAAGGACATCGCGGATGAAATAAACTGGGGAGGTGGCCAGGCCGTATACCAAGAGCTGGACGTCACCCGGCAGGACCAGAACGACGCCATCGTCAAGCTCGCCAAGGACACCTATGGCCACGTGGACGTCATCTTCCTCAATGCGGGGATCATGCCGAACTCTCCCCTCTCGGCCCTGCGCATGGCCGAATGGCACCAGATGGTCGACATCAACGTCAAAGGCGTTCTCAACGGGGTCGGTGCCATCCTGCCCTCCTTCATCGCCCAGAAGAGCGGACAGATCATCGCCACGTCGTCCGTGGCCGGTCTCAAGGCTTATCCGAACGGCGCGGTCTATGGCGGCACGAAGTGGTTCGTGAAGGACTTCATGGAGGTCTTGCGCATGGAGTCCGCGATGGAGGGCACCAATATCCGCACCAGCACGATCTATCCGGCGGCCATCAGCACGGAGCTTCTGAATGCGATCGGCGACGAGAAGACCTCTGAAGCCATGCACGGGATCTACGATACCTACGGGATTCCGGCAGAGCGCGTTGCCGATGTCGTGGCCATCGCCATCGACCAACCCGAAGACACGACGATCAACGAATTCACCGTGGGGCCGGCAAACCAGCCCTGGTAATTCGTCGATTGGCACCAGAGAATTTGATGCGTTCTGGGCCGAGGATCACCACGCGCGACACCTGAAAGACGTCGATGGGCCAAGCGCGGAGGCGCCTTGGTCCATCGTGCCCCAAGACCCGAGGAGCCAGAAATGGCAGAAGACCTGTTCCATTGGACACCGCGCCCACGACCGTCAGTCGAAGCGATAGAAGGCCGCTTCGTCTGGTTGGAGAAGCTTGATCCGGCAAGACACACCGACGGATTGTTCGACGCCTCCGCCCAGCCTGATGGTGACGAGCGTTTCCATTGGCTACCCGACCTGCCTCCGCAGAACCGCACTGAGTTCCGCAGTTGGGTAGAGCCTGCGGCGGCCAGCCAAGACCCGCTTTTCTATGCGGTCATCGACAAGACATCCGGGAAAGTGGCTGGCCGCCAGGCCCTCATGCGCCTCGATCCGGCAAACGGAGTTGCCGAAATCGGTCACATCTATTGGGGTCCGCTGATGTCTCAAAAGCCGGCCGCAACCGAAGCGCTTTACCTCTCGGCCCGTCATATATTCGACGATTTGGGCTATCGTCGCTTTGAATGGAAATGCGACGACGCGAACCTGCCTTCCAAGCGCGCCGCCCTGCGCTTTGGTTTCCGGCACGAGGGTGTTTTTCATCAGCACATGATCGTCAAGGGCCGGAACCGGGATACTGCCTGGTTTGCCATGCTCGACAGGGATTGGGAGGCGCTCAGGTCGGCTTATGAGATCTGGCTCAAAGCTGACAATTTCGAGGCTGATGGTATGCAGCGCAAGACGCTCAAGGCAGTCCGCCAGGAACTTGCAGCGGCGTCGTAGACCTGAGCGTCCCCGGCGCCCATAGGTTTGCACCGGCAGGCCCGACACCGGCATTGTTCGCAATTATCGCCGGTGTCGAGCGGTTACAGTCACTCCGTTCATTGGCGATCACGCCCCTGACCGGTCCGCCCTCGTTCACCCGGACGGCTTTCGCCCGCGCGAGGTTGGCCTCTGTGGCAGGGTATGCCCATACTGCTCCCACCAAGCGGTGAGCGCCTGCATGGTCGGACCAAGACCGCGGGCCTTGTCAGTCATCTCATACTCTACCCGCGGCGGCACTTCTGCAAAGACGGTCCGCACGACCAGCCCGTCAGCTTCGAGTTCGCGGAGTTGGGACGTGAGCATGTGCTGGGTGATCCCAGGGATTTGCTTGCGCAGTTCTCCGAACCTGTGCGTCCGCTGGTTCAGCAACCACATGATCTCCAGCTTCCATTTTCCTGCGAGCAGGGTGAAAGCGCGGCGCATTTCCTCGTGCATGTTGATCGGTTCGTCGCCCATAGGTCATATTTTCCATACTATGGTTCTAAAATTCATCCTACTTGCAATAACATATGCTGCAGCTCATTTCCACATTCACAGTGGGCGCCGCCGCAAACGACGCCCTTCAACCGAAAGCAAACCGGTCCCGTTACGAGCCGGGATGAGGAAGCGACATGACCCTGGAAATACTCTACTGGGGCAGCACAATACTGCTGTCCCTGCTCTATCTCAGCTCGGCAGCGATCTACCTCGCCAAGGGGGCATGGGTCCGCCAGACCTTGGCTGAACTGAATTATCCTGCCCCCTATCTCGTGCCATTCATGGTCGTCGTGAAGATCGCCGCGCCACTGGTGATCCTCCTGCGCCTGAGCCCGGCCCTGAGCGACCTCGCCTATGCCGGCATCCTGTTTCACCTCGTGCTGTCGGGCAGTGCGCATCTTGGGGTCAGAAAGCCTGCGGGTGCCATACCTGCCGTGATCGGCCTTCTGCTTCTGTGCCTGTCCTTTGCGACGCAGAACGCCGCACGAGACACATCATCGCCCTACGCACCTCAGATCCGGGTCGCGTCGCAGCAGGGCGCCTGAAGCCCTCCCTAAACAAACCGAATTGGAGACCAGATATGGGAAGACTTGACGGAAAGATCGCGCTAGTGACGGGCGCGTCCCGCGGTATCGGCCGCGCCACCGCGAAACTGTTCGCCGCAGAGGGCGCTAAGGTTGCAGTCCTTTCGCGCACGACAGCCAAGGTCGAGGAAGTCGTGGCCGAAATCGAAGCCGCGGGCGGCATTGCTATGGCTGTCCCCGCCGACATCAGCGACCCCAGCCAGATCACTGCAGCTGTCGCCAAGGTGGTCGAGACCTATGGCGGTCTGGATATCCTCGTGAACAACGCGTTCGACCCATCCGTCGCCTACGCATCAGTGCTCGACCTCACGGCAGAGCAGCTGCAACGCAACTTCGAAATGGGCCCGATCGCTTACCTGCGCTGCATGCAAGCCGCCTATCCGCACCTGAAGCAAAGCGCGCAGCCGCGCGTGATCAATTTCGGCTCGATGGCCGGAGTTATCGGCCTCGTCGGCATGGCGCCCTACAACATGGCCAAGGAAGCCGTCCGCGCGTTGACACGGACCGCGGCACGCGAATGGGCCGCCGACCAGATCACCGTGAACAACCTGCTGCCCGTCGCCGAGACCTGGGGCCCCGAAGCGGATATTCCACCGGCGACGAACCCGCTCGGGCGCTATGGCTCTCCCGAAGATGACATCGCGCCTGTGGTCCTCTTCCTTGCCAGCAAGGATGCGCAATTTCTCACCGGCTACACGATGACGCCCGATGGGGGCTCGATCATCGACAGCGCCCGGTGAGAAAGCCTGAACCGATACAGCGACAACGCGTTCCCAAGCCTCTTCCGGGCTTGGGCGTAGCCAGAACATGGCCATGAAAGGACAAGCACAATGAAGCTCCACGCCATCACCATCGACACGAGTGACCCGCAACGGCTCGCGGCCTGGTGGTCCGAAGCTCTCAGAATCCCGATGGGCATGGATTACGGAATGATCGTTCAACTGGGTACTTCGGCGTCCATTCCTCCGATACAGTTTCAGAAGATCGAAGATGTGCCGGAACAACGCAACCGCGTTCATTTTGATCTGAAGGCATCTGATCTGGATCGAGAAACCGCTCGACTGGTGAGTCTAGGAGCGACGGTCTTGAAAGAAATCGCGCTGCCGGAGATCCGCTTTACATCATTCGCAGATCCAGACGGAAACTTCTTCGATGTTGTCCAGGAGTGATTCAAGGGCCCCTTCGTGAACGTCCACGGCAACGTCAGACCGGCATCGTTGCAGAAATCGGCTCAAAGACATGATGGCCCTTTTCCCAGCTAAGGTCAGGCCACGCGTTCGATCTCGGCGGCGCCGAGGGCATTGAAGCGGTTCATCAGCGCCACGCGGATGTGGACCTCGGTTGTCTGGCAGTCGGGGTCCCTCGAGGCGATCCGCTCGCCGAAGGATTTCAGGTTCCGCATCCGGGCCTCGACCCGGCTGCGGACATGATAGCCGGACCAGCTTTTCCAGATCGTCCGGCCGGGGCGCCGGGTTGCCCTCAGGATGTCGTTGCGGGCCAAGGCGGCGGGGAAATCTTCTTTCCAGACGCCGCCGTTTCTGCGGATGGGAATGATCCCTGTGCCACCGCGCGCGAGGATCGCAGCATGGCAACGGCCGGTGCCGAAGGCGCCATCACCGGAAACAGTACCGATTTCGTCGTCTTCCGGGATTTGGTCCAGAAGATCAGGGAGCACGGGGCTGTCGCCCTCGCGGCTAGAGGTGAATTCCACCGCCCGGATGTCGCCGGTCGCCGTGTCCATCGCCAGATGGACCTTGCGGTACTGGCGGCGGCGGTGGGTGCCATGCTTCCTCGCCAGCCACTCTCCGTCGCCCAAGAACTTGATCCCGGTGCTATCCACCAGCAGGTTCAGAGGGCCCGGAGCCCGGCGCGACGAAAGCTGGACCGCGATTGTCTTCTGGCGGCGGCTGAGTGTGGAGAAGTACGGGACCGGCCAATCCAGACCAGCCATCTCGAGGATGCTGGCGACCATTCCGGTCGTTTGCCGAACCGGCAGGCCGAAGAGCACCTTGCCCGCCGTCACTTGGGCAAAAGTCACTGGGGTGCAGGGTCAGATCCAGACTGTTGACCCACAGCGCCATCCGGCCTGCGAGACAGAGAAAGTTCTCGGTATGGTGCTTGTGGTAGTGCCACGGGATCGGCTGCCCGGCGGGACCTTCGGTCATCACCGAGAAGAATGCGCCATCCGTCGAGGCGGGTGTTTGCAGGAAAGAGAAAAGCTGATCGGCAGCGACCAGAAGTTCGCCTTCGCCTTCCATGTATCCGCACTCGCTGGGCAGCTTCCATCGACCGGCGTACAGTACCGAACACGTGCGTGATGGCTTCCGGGCATTGGGCAATTCCATCTGGCAGCAACATGATTTCAGGCAGCGCGTCGATTGCCAAGCCTATCGCCGCCTTGCAGAGGTCGGCCACAAATGCCTTTGGCTTCCGTTCCCGGGAACGGAAGTGTTTGTGGTATCCAAACGTCATGACAATCGGTCTGACGCAGCATGAGCCCCATGCCAGGGTCTCGTCCAGGATGATCGCGGCGCATGCGCCAGAATTTGCTATCGAACAAGGCGACGAGCGCCACCGCGCCCGTCAAGTTTTCCCGTCGGTGGCCGGGATATCGAAGGTCGTCGTGACCGACCTTCCGAGACGGGCATCATGAAGACACCATCCAAATGCACGGGTACGTTTCCATTCAAGCGGATTTCACCACTCTTGGGGAGAGATCATGTCCCCGCAGCGCGCTGCATTTTTGAGTGGCGGCAATCTTCTTTCCGAGCGTCCAGTTCATCTGGATACGTCCATCCTCCTTTCATTTCGCTCTTCGTGAATTCTTCGACCGGCATCTTCATGCACGTCCGTCATGAGTATGAAATGGAACGAATGATGGCTGCCCAAAACCGGTTCCCTGAAAAATCGGTGCACGCTCGCATGGTCGTCGTGCAGAAGCCGCCCATCAGCCTCGGCTTGGGAAGCGCAGCCTCTAGGCTGAGAAGGCTCCTTTCCATATAAGCGGGCCAACCACTGCCTCAAAAAGTGAAAATTTTTATTCATTAAATTCAGATACTTCCGCATACAGTGGACAATTTTCCGAGATTTCTCTCCGAAATTTGCTCCGTCATTTGTCCACTCGACCAATTTCCTTCCAAGGCCGGGCGCTGCTCGGTCGATAGCAGAGAAGGAACAATGATGGACCAAGACTGGAACGACACCGACATCGAGTGGACCGAAGGGGTGATGCCTCATGGCCCATACAATGCCCCCGCCAACTTGGCTGCCAACGACGCATTGCCCGCGCGCCCTGTCACCGATCGGAACCCCAGGGTGGGCGCCAAGAAGCGCTTTTCCTGCGCGTTCGTCTATGGACCTGGCGCAGGCGTTGTCATGAACACGGAAAGCCTCACCGAGAATCGTGTCGGGCTTGTGCTGCTGGCCCGCCCCGACGTTGTCAGCCTGGAAAACCAGGTGGGTTTCAGCTGGGTCGCAAACGACGGGTCGACGCACACGCATTTCTTCGACTTCCGCGCGACGATGGTCGACGGCAGCCGCGTGGCGATCATGGTCAAGTATGACGACAAACTCGGGGAGGAGGAGTTTCGAGCCGAAATCTCCGAAATCGCCGCCCAAGTCACCCCGCATTTCGCTGATCGCGTGACGCTGCTGACCGAGAAGCACCTCGACCCGGTCGATGTGTTCAATGCAACCCTGTTCAACGCGGTCCGCCACCCCGATGACGAGGCCGATGCCATCATGCGCCAGGCAATCAGTCGACTGAACGGTGCCGCGAAGATCGAAGACCTGATCGCCCACACGGGTCTGGGAGGCCGTGGTTTTCGATCCATTGCGCGCCTCATCGGCTCTCGCGAACTCGAACTCCAGGGTCGGGTTCGCGTGGCTTACGACTGTCTTGTGATGCGGCGGGCTGCCTGATGCTCGATATTCAATCCAGCCCGACACTGCCGCGCTTCGCGTTTGGCGATTTCGATGACGTGATCATCAAGGGCATTTCGTATCGCGTTGAAGATAGCTTCCCGCACGCGTGCACCTTTACCCGACGCGACGGCACGGGCGTCACAGAGGAATTCTCCCATGCTTACCTGTCCCAATGCGTGACAAATGGGACCCTCGAACACAAGCGTGACTTTTTCCTCCCCGAAAGTGCGAAGCGACGCCTTCGGCTGCAAAGCCGGGAACTGTCGACACTCTCGCCGAGGCTCCAGCGCAAGGCCAAGTATCACGAGGCGCTCGTGCTGGCGTTTCTCGAGATGGAAAAGGAGGGGAAGGTCAAACGCACCGACGCATCCACCAAGAGCGTTCTCGAAGAGATCAAGTTTCGGGCCGGGAAATACTACTCGGTGCCCAGCGAGTCGGATGACGGACAGGCCGCCAAAAACACAAGGGTTTCGCCCGAGAAGGTCTGCGCAAGCAGGCTCCTGAAGCGCGTCGCCGCATATTGCCGTGATGGCCTGCCTGCGCTCTACGGCCAAGATATCCAGAACAGCCGCGCGCGGCGCATCAGCCCGGACGAACTCTGCCTCCTGACCAGGACAGTCCGGAATTTTCTGTCGCCGGAACAGCCCACGATCGCGAGTATTGTTGAAGACGTCGACCGCGCCTTTCGCGCAGAAAACCAACGACGCAAAGAGCTGACCGAAAGGGAGCTGAACGGCGAGCGCCCAGGAAGGAAGACGTCCTACCTGGCACTCCCATCTCGCGAAACCATCCGGCGGGAAATCAAGAAGCTCGACCCTTTCGAAGTTGTTGCCGTCCGCGAAGGTCTCGACGCGGCGCGCAAAAAATTTGCCCCGGTGGGCAGGGGCTTGGTCGTGACCAGGCCGCTCGAACGGGTAGAAATGGACGCATGGGTGGTTGATCTCAAGACGATCATGGCGACGTGCGGGATCTGGTCGATGACCTGCTCCCCGTGGAGTCCGCGGTTATTAGTTCGCTCTGTTCAGGGTTTGGTCCTTTACTGACCGTTGGTGATACTCCCACGGGGTGAGCCCGTCGAGGCTCGTGTGGGGGCGGTGGTGATTGTAGTCGTCGCGCCAGGCCGAGATCAGCTCCCGGGCGTGGCGCAGGTTTGCGAACAGGTGCTCGTTGAGGCACTCGTCTCGCAGGCGGCCGTTGAAGCTCTCGACGAAGCCGTTCTGCATGGGCTTCCCAGGCGCGATGTAGTGCCACTCGACCTTCCGGTCTTCCTGCCAACTCAGAATGGCATTAGAGGTCAGCTCCGTGCCGTTGTCGCTGACCACCATGCATGGATAGCCGCGCACCCGAGCGATGCTGTCGAGCTCACGGCCAACGCGCAGCCCAGACAGCGAGGTGTCCACGACCGTTGCCAGGCATTCCCGGCTGTAGTCGTCGATGACGCACAGCACACGGAACCGGCGCCCATCCGACAGGCTGTCCGAGACGAAGTCCTGGGACCATCGCTGGTTCGGCCCCTGCGGGATCGCCATCGGCGCCCTCGTTCCGATCGCGCGCTTGCGACCGCCGCGCTTGCGCACTGTCAGGCCTTCTTCACGGTAGATCCGATAGAGCTTCTTCCAGTTCACCTGCCAGCCTTCTCGGCCCAGCAGGAGGTGCAGTCGCCGATAGCCGAAGCGCCGCCGTTCGCCGGACAGCTCCTTCAACCTCTCTCGCAACTTGATGTCTGCAGGCCTGGTTGATCCACGCCGATAGACACGCGGGTCGATCCCGGCCAATGCACAAGCCCGCCGCTGGTTGTAGTTCTTCTCTTTCATGGCCCAGTCCACAGCTCGCCGCCTTGCACCGGGCTTCAGAAGTTTTTTCCCAGCATCTCCTTGAGCGTGGCGACATCGAGCATCTGCTCCGCCAGCATCTTCTTCAGCTTCGCGTTCTCGGCCTCAAGCGCCTTCAGCCGTCTGGCCTCCGACACTTCCATGCCCCCATACTTCGAGCGCCACTTGTAAAATGTGCCATCGCTGACGCCGTGCTTCCGGCACAGCTCCTTGGCTCCCATGCCGGCTTGGTGCTCCTTCAGGATGCCAATGATCTGCTCTTCGCTGAAACGGCTTTTCCGCATCGTCTGTCTCCTCGTGTGGAGAACAGGCTAACCTCAAACCGCGGACTTTTCAGGGGAGCAGGCCATCGATCCTCAGCGACGAAGAGAAAGCAGCCTTCGGCTTGGAAGACGGCAACAAGACTCGCTGGTATCTGACTGCAGCCATCTGCACCACGACCCGGTGCATTCTGGCCATGAAGTTTTCCCGCGCTGAAAGTTCAAGGAGCGCTGTTCAAGCGATTGATATGATCGTGCGGGACAAAGGGCTTTGGACCGATGCCGTCGGCACCCTGACGCCGTGGAGCATGTCGGGAACGCCCGAACTCATCGTCACCGATGCCGGATCCGGGTTCACCGATTTCGACACCCGTGCCGCGGCCACCGATCTGGGCATCAACATCATTGCCGGCCCCGCTGGCATGCCCGAGTTCCGCGGCACCATGGAACGGATGTTCGGCACCTTGGCCAGCAGTTTCATCTCGCGTTTCACGGGCCGGACCTTCAGCAACACCGTGGTAAAGGGCGACTACGACTCCGATGCGCGCGCAGCGCTGACTTCTGAAGAGCTCAGCGAGGCCTTGGTGCGCTGGGTGGTGGACGTCTATCACCGCCGCCCGCACGCCGGACTTGGTGGGGAAACGCCTCTGAATTGCTGGAACCGGCTGGTCGAGAAGTACGGCGTCGCCCCGATGCCTTGCCTGGAGCGTCGCCGCATGGCGCTGGGAACACGGATGAAATACACAGTGACGAAGAAGGGCATCTCCATTCTGGGCATTCGATATCATTCCGAGGCGCTCGCACATTGGTTCATGCATGCCCGAAAGACCGAGGTCCGCGTGCGCTGGTACTCCGACGATCTCGGTGCGATCGCCGTGGAACTGGACGGCAGGTGGGTCGAGATCCCCTCGGTGCTGGCTTGTTATCGGGGTCGGTGCGCGCAGACATGGCTCATGGCGGAGCGCGAAATCCGTGCATCGCGGGCGGCAGAGGCCAAGGTCGGCGAGGAGATCATCGCCAAGACCATGAATCACATCGTGGCGATGAATGGCAACGCGATGACCCGTCAGAAACTGTTCGTGCCGGACTACTCGGCGGAGCGACTCCAGTCGCTCAATGAAAAAATGCTGATCGGGTTCGAGATCGAGGACTCCCCGCGCGACCCCATCGTGCCGTCCGGCGACGATGGCTTGGGCATGGATTTGCCCACCGGCCACCCGCGCTCCGCACGCTCTTCGGCTGCCGGAACCGACTCCACGGAGGAGGCCGCTGCCTACGGCCTGCCCAACCCGGACGATGATTGGTCCATCGAGGACAAGTAGCGCGTCACAACGCGCCCATTTGAAGCCCCGGCAGTCGTCATTGACTGCGGGGGCTTTTTCTTGCCGGCGATCTGCGTGTGACCCCGCTGGTCGCAGCGGATTGTCATCTACGCGCCTGCTGCGGCTTGGCGGCTCAAAGATGCCGCCCGCCAGATGCGCCCCAAAAAATTCCGCACGTTCAATGTTTTTTCTTCGTGATTGGCGAGGGTGGCCAATCTTGTTCATGCAACGACAGCACATGGGACGCGCCCATGACACCGAGAGGCTCAGCGAAGGAGGACACCGGCGGACAGGCTTGAAACTGCCACGAATGGCTCAGCACAGCTCACAGGAGGATTCCCATGCTGCTCACCCTACCGACGACCCTGTCCACCGACCCGCAACACGCCGCGGCCTGCGCACATCTCTCGCAACATGGCGAGGCGCTCTGCAATGCCGCCAAGCTGCTGGAGGGCGACGCCGGCAAGGCCAGCGTGCTCCGGATCATGTCCGACCTCCGAACGACGACCGAGCTGCAGCGCGCCACGCGGCGCCGACTGATCGACCTCCACCGGCTGATCTCTCTAGATCCGGTGTTCGGCGATCCGGAAACCGACGAAGCCCCCTGGCAGTTCCTCGATCCGGGCAGCCGGGACGTCGAAGACATCTGCCTGCTGGCCGACAGTCTCTTCGACCTGCTCGTCGAGATCGGGGAACTGGACGACGAAATGGACGCCTTGGCGCTCGCGGTTGCGGTTGCGGTTGACGACCGGGAAGCAGCCTGAACCCGCGCCCACGGAACCCACCTTTCAACGACACGAGGATACCACATGAAGTACTTCGAACATCTGTCCCTGGAAGAGTTCTGGACGCGGACGCTCCAGGAAGTCGACCACCTCTACGCCCGGGTAGAGCAAACCGAAGAGGGCCTCTCGGCCACCAAGCGGAACGCGCTGCTGCAATCCCTCGCCAGCCTTCGAAGCGATGGCCCCCTAGCACGGGGCTCCGAGGATCATGTGAGCCGTATTGAGGCCCTGCTTCTCGATGTCGTCGACCGAGAGACCCTGGGCGTCCGCAATGTTTTTGACGGCCACGATGACCCTGATCTCGGTTCTATCGGGACAATCCGGCAGGTGCCCATTCTTTCGGAACAGGGATGTGCTCTGGACGCGCTGCTACAGAACTTTCTGATGATCTGCGCAATGCGCGCCCTGCTCTCGGCGCGGGTCGATGCACACCGCCAGATGTCTCGCCTAAAAGTCGTTTGAGACTGCGCCAGACTATGAGCAGGTAGCGCCCCGGACGCCGAGCCGACTCCTGCCTCCGAGATCGACAGCCCCACCACCGTATCAAAAAAGGCCGCAGGGAAACCTGCGGCCTTCTTCGTTTCACTGGCGCGGCGGAGATGCCTTGCCAAACAGGCTCACGGTCCCCAAAAATCTGTTACTTCCGTTTCCCGTCACGCCCGACTGGACCCATATTCCATTCGAGGCCGACAGAACGAGAAAACGACCGCCCCGACGCTAAAAACCCGCTCCTGGAGCTGAACACACCCAATGGCCGTAGTTAGCGTGTAAATGGCCGTTTTTTTGGACAAAATGGCCAAACTAAGCTTGTCGGAACACTGACTCTCTCACCCCCCAACTTTCACCCGCACTTCGAATGCCCGCAGCTGGAGCAGGTCATGCAGCCTTCGACCATCATCATCGAGAACTGGCCGCAGGAGGGGCAGGCCTTGCCGCGCGGGGCGTCGAGGCCGACGACCTTGGCCGTCGGGTCGGATTTCAGGCCCTTGCCCTCGCCCTCGAGGAAGCCGGTCGCCACCAGGTGCTTCTCGATCACGCCGCCGATCGCCGCGAGGATCGAGGGGATGTACTTGCCCTGCACCCAGGCGCCGCCGCGCGGATCGAAGACTGCCTTCAGCTCCTCGACCACGAAGGACACGTCGCCGCCGCGGCGGAACACGGCCGAGATCATCCGCGTCAGCGCCACGGTCCAGGCGTAGTGCTCCATGTTCTTGGAGTTGATGAACACCTCGAACGGACGGCGGTGGCCGCCGACGATGATGTCGTTGATCGTGAGGTAGATGGCGTGCTCGCTGTCCGGCCACTTGAGCTTGTAGGTGTGCCCCTCGAGCGCCTGCGGACGGTCGAGCGGCTCGGACATGTAGACCACCTCGGCGCCGCCACCCTCGACCGCGGTGACCACCGCGGGGGTCTCGGCCGGGGTCTTCTCGGTCTTTTCCGACACCGACAGGACCGAGCCCGTCACGTCGTTCGGACGGTAGGTGGTGCAGCCCTTGCAGCCGGTCTCGTAGGCTTCCATGTAGACGTCCTTGAAGCCCTCGAACGAGATGTCCTCCGGGCAGTTGATCGTCTTGGAAATCGAGCTGTCGATCCACTTCTGCGCCGCCGCCTGCATGCGCACGTGCTCGAGCGGGGCGAGGGTCTGGGCGTTGACGAAATAGTCGGGCAGCTCGGCGTCGCCGAACTTGTCGCGCCACATCTGCACCGCGTAGTCGACCACCTCTTCCTCGGTCCGGGTGCCGTCCTTCTGCAGCACCTTGCGGGTGTAGGCATAGGCGAAGACCGGCTCGATGCCCGACGACACGTTGCCGGCGTAGAGCGAGATGGTGCCGGTGGGCGCGATCGAGGTCAGCAGCGCATTGCGGATGCCGTGGGTGCGGATCGCCTCGCGCACGTCGTCATCCATCTGTTGCATGTTGCCCGAGGCGAGGAACTTCTCGGCATCGAAGAGCGGGAAGGCGCCCTTCTCCTTGGCCAGCTCGACCGAGGCGAGGTAGGAGGCGCGCGCGATGCGCTTGAGCCATTTCTCGGTCTGCGCGGCCGCCTCTTCCGAGCCGTAGCGCAGGCCCATCATCAGCAGCGCGTCGGCAAGCCCGGTGACGCCAAGGCCGATGCGGCGCTTGTTGCGGGCTTCCTCGGCCTGCTGCGGCAGCGGGAAGTTCGAGGCGTCGACGACGTTGTCCATCATCCGCACCGCGAGGGCCACCAGTTCGTCGAGCTTGTCCTCGGGGATCTCGGCACCCGCCTCGAAGGGCGTGTCGACGAGCCGCGCAAGGTTGATCGAGCCCAGCAGGCAGGCGCCGTAGGGCGGCAGCGGCTGCTCGCCGCAGGGGTTGGTCGCGGCGATCTGCTCGATGTAGCTGAGGTTGTTCGCCTTGTTGATCCGGTCGATGAAGATCACGCCCGGCTCGGCATAATCGTAGGTGGCCTTCATGATCTTGTTCCACAGGTCGCGCGCCTTGACCGTGTGGTAGATCTTGCCGTCGAACTGCAGGTCCCAGGACCCGTCCGCCTTCACCGCTTCCATGAACGGGTCGGTGACCAGAACCGAGAGGTTGAACATGCGCAGCCGCGCGCTGTCTGCCTTGGCCGAGATGAAATGCTCGACGTCCGGGTGGTCGCAGCGCATCGTCGCCATCATCGCACCGCGGCGCGAGCCCGCCGACATGATGGTGCGGCACATGGCGTCCCAGACATCCATGAACGACAGCGGCCCCGAGGCGTCGGCGGCGACGCCCGCCACATGCGCGCCCTTGGGACGGATGGTCGAGAAGTCATAGCCGATGCCGCCGCCCTGCTGCATGGTCAGCGCGGCCTCCTTCAGCATGTCGAAGATGCCCGACATGCTGTCGGGGATCGTGCCCATGACGAAGCAGTTGAACAGGGTGACCGAGCGCGCGGTGCCGGCGCCGGCGGTGATCCGGCCGGCGGGCAGGTACTGGAAATCCTCGAGCGCGCCGTAGAACTTCTTCTCCCAGACCGCGGGCTCCTGCTCCACCTCGGCGAGGGCACGCGCGATTCGGCGCCAGCTGTCCTCGACGCTTTGGTCGATCGGGGTGCCATCCGCCTCCTTGAAGCGGTATTTCATGTCCCAGATCTGTTCGGCGATGGGGGCGGCAAAGCGAGTCATGGCAGCAGACTTCCTTGTTGGCTCGTCAATTTCGAGGGCGCGGCGGCAGTGTCGCGCGGCAGGTGGCAGGGCGGTGTGACTACTCGCGACCGCCGCCCGATGCAAGGACGCGCGATACGTAAGAATACACGTTTTTCCCCCGTGGGCCTACCACTGCTTGAAGCTCCGGACACAAAGGCTACAATATATTCTCATCCTGTTGAGGACTCTGTGGAGCATTCCGTGGATAAGTTCATCCATCTGATCAAGCTCAGCGTCGGCACCGAAAGCGTCAAGACGCTGGCCGCCTGGCAGTCCGGCCGCGCCGCGCAGACCGCCGACCGCCTGCCCTGCCACGTCACCCGCATGTGGCCCAAGCGCGAGGCGGAGCTGCTGAACGGCGGCTCGATCTACTGGGTTTTCAAGGGCATGATCCAATGCCGCCAGCGCGTGCTGCGGCTCGACGAGGTGACCGGCCACGACGGCACGCGGCATTGCGCGCTGGTGCTCGATCCCGAGCTGCACCGCGTCGCCACCAGCCCGCGCCGCCCCTTCCAGGGCTGGCGCTACCTCGACCCCAGGGACGCGCCGCCCGACCTCACGGCCGCCCGCGCCGACGACGACGAGCTGCCGCCCGAGCTCGCCGGGGCGCTCGCCGAGATCGGCATTCTCTAGCCCCGGCCGCCCCCTGCCCGCTCAGCCGCGCAGGCGCAGCACGTACCAGAGGTAGGCAGGCACCTCCCGCAGCCCTGCCTTCACGCGGTTCACCGAGAGCGGCGCGCGGGGCGAGTCGCTGCGCACCGGCCCCAGTTCCGCGTGCAGCCCCAGCCGCCGCGCCGCGAGCCGCGCGCGCGGCGCGTGAAAGCCATCGGTGACGATCACCACCTGCCCGGCCCCGGCCTGCCGCAGCAGCGGCAGCGCGAAGCGCAGGTTCTCCTCGGTGGAGGTCGCGCGCTCCTCGAGCAGCAGCGCCTCCCCGGGCACCCCGGCGGCGCGGCAGAGCCGCGCGATCACCGCCGCCTCCGAGGGGCCATGGCGCCCGACGCCGCCCGAGGCGAGGATCAGCCCGACCTCGCCCGCCCGCCACAGCGCCGCCGCGTGCAGCGCCCGCCGCTCGAGCGTCGGCGAGGCCCGCCCGCCCGACCAGACCGCCGCCCCCAGCACCAGCGCCACCCGCTCCGCGCGCGTCTCCCGCATCCCTGCCCTTCTTCGCTTTCTTCTCTTTCCAAATACGCCCGCGCGGCCGAACCGCACGGCGCACCGCTTCAGCAAAGCACGCCCGGCGCCAAAAGCAAACGCCGCCGGGATCGCTCCCGGCGGCGTCGGTTCCCTACCGCGCTGCGGATCAGTGCGGGATCTCGGCCGTCAGGCCCTCGACGTAGAAGTCCATGCCGGCCAGCACGCCGTCCTCGGCCACTTCGCCCTCGGCCAGCCAGGCCGAACCGTCCTGCTTGTTGATCGGGCCGGTGAACGGGTGGTAGGCACCCGAGGCGATGTCGTCCTTCATCTTCAGCACGGTGGCCTTGACGTCCTCCGGCACCGGGCCGGTGATCTCGCCGATGCCGACCATGCCGTCACCGATGCCCTGCCAGACGTTCTGGCTGGCCCAGGTGCCGTCGATGATCGCCTGCACGCGGTCGATGTAATAGGGCGCCCACTCGTCGATGATCGAGCTGATGCGCGGCTGCGGCGCGTAGTCGTACATGTCGCCGGCCTGGCCGAAGCCGAAGCCGCCGGCCTTCTCGAGCACCGCCAGCGGCGCGGTCGAGTCGGTGTGCGCCAGCACCACGTCGACGCCCTGGTCGAGCAGCGCCTGGGTCGCGTCGGCTTCCTTCGCCGGGTCGAACCAGGTCGACAGCCACACGACCGACATCTCGACGTTCGGGTTCGCCTTGCGGGCGTGCAGGAAGGACGAGTTGATGCCGCGGATCACTTCCGGGATCGGGAAGGAGCCGATGTAGCCGATCTTGTTCGACTTGGTCATCGCGCCGGCGAGGTAGCCGGTGATCGCCCGGCCCTCGTAGAAGCGTGCCGAGTAGGCCGAGACGTTGTCGGCGGTCTTGTAGCCGGTGGCGTGCTCGAACTTCACGTCCGGGAACTTGGCGGCGACGTTGATCGTCGCGTCCATGTAGCCGAAGGAGGTGGTGAAGATGAGATCCGCGCCGCTGAGCGCCATCTGGGTCAGCACGCGCTCGGCGTCGGCACCCTCGGGCACGCTCTCCTGCTCGATCACCTCGATGGCGTCGCCGAAGTGCTCCTTCATCTTCATCGCGGCTTCATGGTGGTGCTGCGACCAGCCGCCGTCGTTCACCGGGCCGACATAGACGAAGGCGATCTTCGGCTTGTCCTGCGCGAAGGCCGGTGAGCCGGCGAGCGCGAGGCCCATCGCGGCGGTGGCAAGAAGCGTTCTGCGTTTCATTGTGGTCAGTCTCCCTGTCTTCAGAAGGTCCGGTCGTTCCCGGATGTGGTCGGCGCCCCGCCGGTCATGTCAGGTCGAGGCGTGGAAAGAGCGGCCCAGCGAACCGGGCGCGCCATGCACCCCGCGGGCCGAGATGATCACCAGCACGAGGATGGTGATCAGGTAGGGCGACATCGACAGCAGCTCGACCGGCACGTTGGCACCCGCCGCCTGGAGGTTGAGCTGCAGCACGGTGACGCCGCCGAAGAGATAGGCGCCGATCAGCACGCCGAGCGGCCGCCAGCTGGCGAAGACGACGATGGCCAGCGCGATCCAGCCGGCGCCGGCGGTCATGCCCTCGGTCCATTGCGGCACGCGCACGAGGCTGACGTAGGCGCCGCCGAGCCCGGCGCAGGCGCCGCCGAAGAAGATCGCCGCCATCCGCACCCGCACCACCTTGTAGCCGAGCGCATGGGCGCTCTCGTGGTCCTCGCCCACCGCGCGCAGGATCAGCCCGGCGCGGGTGTATTTCAGGAAGGCCCAGACGGCGAGCACCAGCAGCAGGCTCACGTAGACCATGACGTCATGGCGGAAGAACATCGGCCCGAACACCGGAATGTCGGCCAGCAGCGGGATCCGCAGCTTGTGCATGCCGGGCGCGCGCACCCCCTCGAAGGAGGCGCCGACGAGCGCCGAGAGCCCCAGCCCCACCAGCGTCAGGCCGAGGCCCGTCGCCACCTGGTTCGACAGCAGCACCTGGGTCAGGAAGCCGAAGCTCAGCGACAGCACCGCCGAGGCCAGCGCCGCCGCCGCGAAGCCGACCAGCGGCGAGCCGGTGCTCACCGCCGCGGCGAAGCCGACCACCGCGCCGGTGATCATCATGCCCTCGACGCCGAGGTTCAGCACCCCGGCCTTTTCCACCACCATCTCGCCGATGGCCGCCAGCAGGATCGGCGTCGCCGAGACCATGATCGAGGCGACAAGCAGTACGGGATCCATCAGGCCAGCTCCCTCTTGGCGAAGCGGATGCGGTAGTTGGTGAAGACGTCGGTGGCCAGCAGGAAGAACAGCAGCATGCCCTGGAAGAGCTGGATCGACGCGCCCGGCAGGCCGAGCATGAGCTGCGCCAGCTCGCCGCCGATGTAGGTCAGCGCCATCAGCAGACCCGCGAGCAGGATGCCGACCGGGTGCAGCCGCCCGAGGAAGGCGACGATGATCGCGGTGAAGCCGTAGCCCGAGCCGAAGTCGATGGTGATCTGCCCCGCCGGGCCGGTGACCTCGAACAGCCCCGCCATGCCCGCCAGCGCCCCCGAGATGCCGAGGCAGAGGAAGACGATGCGCGACGGGTTCACCCCCGAGAAGCGCGCCGCCCGCGGCGCCTCGCCCGAGAGGCGGATGTTGAAGCCCTGGATGTGCCGCGCCATCAGCACGTAGGCGGCAATCACCGCGATCAGCGCCGCGACGACGCCCCAGTGCATGCCGGTGCCGGTGATCAGCTCGTCATTGTGCACCGCGGCCCATTGCTTGAAGTTGCGCGAGCCGGGGAAGCCCATGCCCTCGGGATTGCGCAGCCAGCCCGAGGAGGCCGAGGCGAGGATGTTCTCGGCGACGTAGACCAGCATCAGCGAGACAAGGATCTCGTTGGTGCCGAACTTCGTCTTCAGCACCGCCGGGATCATCGCCCAGGCCCAGCCGCCGAGCGCGCCCGCGACCACCATCAGCGGGAAGAGCAGCACGCTCTCCGAGGGGTAGAAGGCCAGCCCCACCGCCGCGCCGGTGACCGCGCCGATGATGTACTGCCCCTCGGCGCCGATGTTCCAGATCCCCGCCTTGAAGCCGATCGAGAGGCCGATGGCGATGAGGATCAGCGGCCCCGCCTTGACCAGCAGCTGCGGCCGCGAGTAGCTGGCGAACTGCGGGTGGAACAGCGGGTCCCAGAAGATCGTGCGGATCGCCTCCAGCGGCGGCTTGCCGAGCAGCGCGAACATGATGCCGCCCACGATCATGGTCAGCACCACCGCGAGCAGCGGGGTCAGGATGGTCCAGAGCCGCGACGGCTGGGGACGTTTCTCGAGGCGGATCATGCGGAGCCTCCCACCGGCGCCGCGCGGGTGTCACCGCCGCGCCATGCGTATTTGGAAAGAGAAGAAGCGGAAAGGGCTGCGCGGAAGACCGAAGCCTGCGGCTTCTTCTCTTCGAAAATACGCATATCCGGCGCCTGCCAGACCGCACCGCGCCGGGGGTCAGCCGTCGACATGGGCCACCTCCATGTCATGCGCCCCGCCCATCATCAGGCCGATCTTCTCGATGTCGAGCTCGGCCACGGCGCGGGCGGGCGACAGGCGCCCCTCGTTGAGCGCCGCGAAGCGGTCCGAGATCTCGATCAGCTCGTCGAGGTCCTGGGAGATGACGATGATCGCCGCGCCCTGCGCCGCGAGATCGAGCAGCGCCTGCCGGATCGCCGCGGCGGCGGCGGCGTCGACGCCCCAGGTCGGCTGGTTGACCACGAAGACGTCGGGGCTTTGCAGGATCTCCCGCCCGACGACGAATTTCTGCAGGTTGCCGCCCGAGAGCGCCCGCGCCGCGGTGCCGGGCCCGGGGGTGCGCACGTCGAAGCGTTCGATCACCTTCTCGGCGAAGGCCTTCGACTTGCCCCAGTCGATGAAGCCGCCCTGCAGCAGCCCCTCGCGGCGGGCGGCGGTCAGCACGCCGTTCTCGGTGAGGCTCATGTTCGGGGCGGCGGCGTGGCCGAGCCGCTCCTCGGGGCCCGAGAGCAGCCCCGCGTCGCGGCGGCCGATCGGGCCGAGGCGGCTGATGTCCCGGTCCCTGAAGAAGATCGAGCCGGCGGGGGCCAGGCGCTCGCCGGAGAGCGCCATCAGGAGCTCGTCCTGTCCGTTGCCCGCGACGCCGCCGATGCCCAGCACCTCGCCGGCGCGGACCTCGAGCGAGACCTCGCGCAGCGGCGTGCCGAAGGCGCCCGGCGCGGGCAGCGAGAGCTTGTCGGTGCGCAGCAGCACCGCGCCCTTCTCGCCGGCGCGGGCCTCGGGGGCGTTGAAGCTCGATCCGACCATCAGCTCGGCCATCTGCCGGGCGGTCACCTCGCGCGGGGTGCAGGTGCCGACGTTCCTGCCGAGCCGCAGGATCGTCGCCTCGTCGCAGAGCGCGCGGATCTCCTCGAGCTTGTGCGAGATGTAGAGGATCGAGGTGCCCTCGGCGCGCAGCTTGTTGAGCGTCTGGAAGAGGATGTCGACCTCCTGCGGGGTCAGCACCGAGGTCGGCTCGTCCATGATCAAGAGGCGCGGGTTCTGCAGCAGGCAGCGGATGATCTCGACCCGCTGGCGCTCGCCGGCGGAGAGCGTGCCGACGGTGCGCGCGGGGTCGAGCGGCAGGCCGTAGGTTTCCGAGACCTCGCGGATCTGCCGGGCGAGGTCGCGCGCCTTCGGCGGGTTCTCCATGCCGAGCGCCACGTTCTCGGCCACGTCAAGCGCCTCGAAGAGCGAGAAGTGCTGGAACACCATGGCGACGCCCGAGCGGCGCGCGTCCGAGGGCTTGGCCGGCGCGTAGGGCGCGCCGTCCAGGACCATCTCGCCCGCGTCGGGCTTGACCAGCCCGAAGATCATCTTCACCAGCGTCGACTTGCCCGCGCCGTTCTCGCCGAGCAGCGCATGGATCTCGCCCTTGCCGATGTCGAAGGAGACATCGTCATTGGCCACGACACCGGGATAGGCCTTGGTCAGGCCCCGGATGCTGAGGAGTGTATCCACGCCGTCCCGTCCCCTTTTTTCTGCCCCAATAGCTGCCCGGCCACGCCGATGGCAATCGCCTGCGGGTGCCGCCCGTATGTTTTTTGACCAATCGGACAAGAAATGCGAGCAATTTGGGCATCGGCATGCCCCAGCGCCCGCAGACGGCTGCGGAACCGTGCCCATTTGGTCTCGGAGCCGATCAGCCCGGCGAAAGTGAAGCCGTGCAGCAGCAGCGCATGGCAGAGCTGCAGGTCGATCTCGTGGCTGTAGGTGAGGATGAGGTGCTCGGCCTCCTGCGGCGCGTGGCGCACCGCCCGCGCGGGATCGGCGGCGGGCAGCACGGTGACGCCCTGCGGCACCGCCGCGGGGAAGCGCTCGGGGCCGGTGTCGACCCAGGTGATCGCAAGATCGGGCAGCGGCGCCATGACCTGCACCGTGGCGCGACCGACATGGCCCGCGCCCCAGATCCAGAGCTGCCGGGCGGGGCGGGCGAGCGGCTCGACCATCCAGCCCTGCACCAGCTGCGGTTCGGGCGCCCTGCCCTGCGCGCGGGCGCGGTCGATCAGCCGCTCCACGGCAAGCGGGCGCGCGCCCGCGCCGCGCGCGATGACCTCCTGCCCCGCGAGCGCCGCGACGCTTTCGGCATCGAAGACCTCGGTCCAGAGCACCACCGCGCCGCCGCAGCACTGGCCGAGCCCCGGGCCGAGCGGGTGTCGGGTGAGGCCGGGCGCGCCGAGGGCCTGCTCGACCGCCATCAGTTCCAGTGCGCCGCCGCCGATCGTGCCGCTCTGGCAGAGTTTTCCCTGCTCCTTCCAGACCAGCATGGCGCAGCCGACCTCGCGCGGGGCCGAGCCCGAAACCTCGGCGATGACCACGCGGGCGACGCGCCCTTGGGCCGCTACCGCCGCCTTCAGCCCAGCGAGGTCAAAGCCCATCGCGCACCCTCCGCACCGCCGCCAGCAGGTTCTCGGGCGTCGCCGGGGCCACGAGATCCGGGTAGCCCTCGCCGCAGGCGGCCACCGCGTCCGAGAGCGCGAGGAAGGCCGAGATGCCGAGGTTGAACGGCGGCTCGCCGACAGCCTTGGAGCGGTAGATCGTCTCCTCGATGTTGTGGCCCTCCCAGAGCGCCACGTTGAACACCTCGGGCCGGTCCGAGCAGGCGGGGATCTTGTAGGTCGAGGGCGCATGGGTGCGCAGCGCGCCCTTGCCGTCCCAGACCAGTTCCTCGGTGGTCAGCCAGCCCGCGCCCTGCACGTAGCCGCCCTCGATCTGGCCGATGTCCAGCGCCGGGTTCAGCGAGGCGCCGCAGTCGTGCAGGATGTCGGTGCGCAGGATGCGGTTCTCGCCGGTCAGCGTGTCGAGCACCACCTCGGTGACCGCCGCGCCATAGGCGAAGTAGAAGAACGGCCGACCCTGCCCGCGGATGCGGTCCCAGTCCACCTTGGGCGTCTTGTAGTAGCCGGTCGAGGACAGCGACACGCGCCCCTGGTAGCAGAGCACCGCCGCCTCCTCGAAGGGGATGTCGGTGCCGCCCACGTGGACCATGCCACCGGCGAAGCGGACGTTCTCGGGCAGGTCCTGGTGCAGTTCGGCGAGGTGATGCGCCATGCGGTCGCGGATCGTGTCGCAGGCGGCCTTCACCGCCATGCCGTTGAGGTCGGACCCCGAGGAGGCCGCCGTGGCCGAGGTGTTGGGCACCTTGCCGGTGTCGGTCGCGGTGATCTTCACCCTTTCCATCGGCACGCCGAAGCGCGCGGCAGCGACCTGCGCCACCTTCTGGAAGAGCCCCTGCCCCATCTCGGTACCGCCATGGTTGAGCTGGATCGAGCCGTCCTGGTAGACGTGCACCAGCGCCCCGGCCTGGTTGAGGTGGGTGAGCGTGAAGGAGATGCCGAACTTCACAGGCGAGAGGGCGAGGCCCTTCTTCAGCACCGGGTTCGCGGCGTTCCAGTCGTCCACCGCCTTGCGCCGGGCGGCGTAACCGCTGCTCTCCTCGAGCTTCGCGGTGAGCGCGCCGAGGATGAAATCCTCGACCGGCTGGCCGTAATGGGTCTCCTGCGGGGCATGGCCCGCGCCTGCCCCGCCGAGCGCGCCGCGCGAGGCGAGGTCATCCCTGTCGTCATGCGCCAGCGTATCTGTCCCCGCGGGGACGCTCTTGCTTGCCGTCCCCCCCGGGGCACCCCGCGCCGCCTCCCCCGGGGGCCCCCCCTGCGCCCCCGTCCCCGCGGGGACGAGGTCGGCGTAGTAGTTGCGGCGGCGCAGCTCGGCCGGGTCCATCTTCAGGTGATGGGCGACGTGGTCCATCACCCGCTCGATGCCGAACATGCCCTGCGGGCCGCCGAAGCCGCGATAGGCCGTGGCGCTCTGCATGTTGGTCTTGAGCCGGTGGCTCTCGACCCGCAGCGCGGCGATGTCATAGGCGTTGTCGGCATGCAGCATGGCGCGGTCGGCGACGGCGAGCGAGAGATCCTGCGCCCAACCGCAGCGGGTATAGTGCCGGAAGTCCACCGCCTGGACGCGACCCGTCTCGTCGAAACCGACGGTGTAGTCGATCCGGAAGTCGTGCCGCTTGCCGGTGATCATCATGTCGTCGTCGCGGTCGTAGCGCAGCTTCGCCGGACGCCCGGTCTCGGAGGCCGCCACGGCGCAGGCGATGGCGGGCGCGTTGCCCTGGCTCTCCTTGCCGCCGAAGCCTCCGCCCATGCGCCGGGTCTCGACCCGCACCGCATGCATCGGCAGGTGCAGCGCGTGGGCGACCTTGTGCTGGATCTCGGTCGGGTGCTGGGTGGAGCTGGCGACGACCAGATCGCCATTGTCCTGCGGCAGCACCAGCGCGGCCTGGCTCTCGAGGTAGAAATGCTCCTGCCCGCCCATCTCGAGCGAGCCTTCCAGCGTGATCGGGGCGGATTTCAGCGCCTCGGCGGCATCGCCCTTCTCCCAGATGCGCGGGCCTTCCTCGAAGCGCGAGTTGGCGGCGAGCGCCTGCTCGATGGTGAGGATGGGCTCGCGTTGCGCGTAGGTGATCCTGGCCAGCCGCGCCGCCTTGCGCGCAGCGAGGTGGCTGGTGGCGGCGACGAGGAAGATCTGCTGCCCGAGGTAGTTGATGCTACCGTCCGAAAGCAGCGGCTCGTCGTGCAGCGAGGCCGAGCAGTCGCAGTCCGAGGGCAGGTCCTTCGCCTCCCAGACCTTCACAACGCCGGGGGCGGCGCGAACCGCCGAGAGGTCGATCGAGGTGATCGTCCCCGCCGCGATGGTCGAGAGGCCGAAGGCGAGGTGCAGGCAGTCCGCCGGCACGGGGATGTCGTCGATGTAGCGGGCCTTGCCCGAGACATGCAGCGGCGCCGCGTCATGCGGCAGGGGCTTCGAGACGCTCATGCCCGCACCTCCCGCACGTCGGTGGCCGCGCCCTGATCGGCGAGCAGGCAGCGCGTCAGCATGTTGCGCGCGGCCTCGAGCCGGTAGCCGGCGCTGGCGCGCATGTCGGTCATCGGCTGGAAGTCCTTCTCCCATTCGCCCGAGATGGCGCGCAGGGTTTCCTCGCTCCACGGCTGGCCGATGAGGGCCTGCTCGACATGGGAGGCACGCTTGGGGGTGCCCGCCATGCCGCCGAAGGCGATGCGCGCCTCGGTCACCGCGCCTCCGTCTACCTCGATCCAGAAGGCGCCGCAGGCGGCGGAGATGTCCTGATCGAAGCGCTTGGAGAGCTTGTAGACCCGCAGGTGATCGGGCTTGCGCGGGATGGTCACCGCCTCGACGAACTCGCCGGGCTGCCGGTCCTGCCTGCCGTAATCGAGGAAGAACGCCTCGACCGGCATCTCGCGGCGCGTCTCGCCCTTGCGCAGGTGCAGCGCCGCACCGAGCGCGATGAGCGCGGGCGGGTTGTCCCCGATCGGCGAGCCGTTGGCGATGTTGCCGCCGAGCGTCGCCGCCGCGCGCACCTGCGCCGAGCCGTAGCGGCGCAGCATCTCGGCATAGCTGGGGTAATGGTCCTTCATCAGCGTGAGCACGCGGTCCATGGTGACGCCCGCGCCGATGCGGATGGTCTCTTCGGAGACCTCGACCTGCTGCAGGTCGGCGCAGCGGTTGAGGAAGATCACCGGCCCCAGATCGCGCAGCTGCTTGGTGACCCAGAGCCCGACGTCGGTGGCGCCGGCCACCAGCGTCGCGTCGGGAGCCGCCTCGTAGAGGCGCGCCAGCTCGTCCGCGGTTTCGGGGGCGGCCACCGCCGGAGGGGGGCTGTCTGCCCCCCGCTCGGCTGCGCCGAGCCCCCCCGAGGATATTTGCGACATGAGGAAGGACCGGTCGTCCAACCACTCGGGCACCGGCGCGGCGGTGGCGGCCTCGGCGGCACGGATGATCGGCGCGTAGCCCGTGCAGCGGCAGAGGTTGCCCGCCAGCGCGTCGTCGTGGCCGGTATCGCCGTTGAGATGCGCGGTGGCCATCGAGACCACGAAACCGGGCGTGCAGAAGCCGCATTGCGAGCCGTGGTGGTCGACCATCGCCTGCTGGACCGGGTGCGGCGCGCCCTTGGGGCCCGCGATGCCCTCGACCGTGCGCAGCGCCCTGCCGTGAAGCTGCGGCAGCAGCAGGATGCAGGCGTTCACCGCCCGGCTGCCGCGCGCATCGGTGAGCATCACCGTGCAGGCGCCGCAATCGCCCTCGTTGCAGCCTTCCTTGGTGCCCCTGAGTCCGCGCTCCTCGCGCAGCCAGTCGAGCGCCGTGCGCGTGGGAGACACGTCGCGCAGCACCACGCTTTCCCCGTTCAGAAGAAAGGAGATGTCCATTTCGATGACCCGCCGCCTTACCATTGGTTGTTTCCCCGGTGCGCGCCCTCGATGCGGCGTAGAAGGCGCGCGGATTCTTGTCTCTTTCCCCAAGGCTAGGCGGGGGATTTCGGGGTTGGCAAGAAGAATTTGCCCGTTTGGCAGGCAGAGTGCGCGGGGCTGGCGCGGATTTGCGCATGGCGCGGGCCGCCGCGCGGGCGGGGAGTCCCGCGCCCGGCGCCCCGCTCGTTCCGGTCGCGGCGCACGCGAGGGCTTTCGCCCCCCCGCGCGCCGCCCTACTCTGGCGCCATGAGCGATCCACGATTCATCCACCTCCGCGTCCATACCGAATATTCCCTGCTCGAGGGCGCCGTGCGGCTGAAGAAGCTGCCCGGGCTCTGCGAGGCCATGGACATGCCCGCCGTGGCGGTGACGGACACCAACAACCTCTTTGCCGCGCTGGAGTTTTCGGTCGGGGCCAGCGGCGCGGGGATCCAGCCGATCATCGGCTGCCAGCTTGATCTGCTCTACGTGACGCCGGTGCCGGGCGAGAAGCCGAAGCCCCCCGCCCCGATCGTGCTGCTGGCGCAGTCCGAGCTCGGCTACGAGAACCTGATGAAGCTGAACTCCTGCCTCTACCTGCGCGGTGACGGGCAGGAGCCGCACGTGACGCTCCACGATCTCGAGACCCATGGCGCGGGGCTGATCTGCCTCACCGGCGGCCCCGACGGCCCCATCGGCCGCCACCTGCGCGACAACCACCGCGCCGCAGCGCAGACGCTGCTGACGCGGCTGCACCAGATCTACGCCGACCGGCTCTACGTCGAGCTGCAGCGCCATCCGGGCGAGACCGGCCTGCCGCCCGAGGAGCGGCTTGCCGAGCGCGGCCATGTCGAGATGGCCTACGAGATGGGCCTGCCGCTCGTGGCCACCAATGACGTCTACTTCCCCAAGGCCGACATGTACGAGGCGCATGACGCGCTCATCTGCATCTCCGAGGGCGCCTATGTCGACCAGCAGGAGCCGCGCCGCAGGCTGACGCCGCAGCATTACCTCAAGACCCCGCAGGAGATGGCGACGCTGTTTGCCGACCTGCCGGAAGCCATCGACAACACCGTCGAGATCGCGAAGCGCTGCGCCTTCATGGCCTACCGCCGCGATCCGATCCTGCCGAAATTCGCCGACGACGAGGTCGAGGAACTGCGGCGGCAGGCCAACGAGGGGCTGCAGGCGCGGCTCGCGGTGATCCCGCACGCGGTGAGCGTCGAGGAGTACCAGCAGCGGCTCGACTTCGAGCTCGGCATCATCGAGGGCATGGGTTTCCCCGGCTACTTCCTGATCGTGGCCGACTTCATCAAGTGGTCGAAGGACAACGGCATTCCCATCGGCCCGGGCCGGGGTTCGGGCGCGGGCTCGCTGGTGGCCTACGCGCTGACCATCACCGACCTCGACCCGCTGCGCTACTCGCTGCTCTTCGAGCGCTTCCTCAACCCCGAGCGGGTCTCGATGCCCGACTTCGACATCGACTTCTGCATGGACCGGCGCGAGGAGACGATCCGCTACGTGCAGGAGAAATACGGCCGCGACCGGGTCGGGCAGATCATCACCTTCGGCGCGCTGCTGTCCAAGGCCGCGGTGCGCGACGTCGGGCGGGTGCTGCAGATGCCCTACGGCCAGGTCGACCGGCTGTCGAAGATGATCCCGGTCGAGGGGGTGAAGCCCGTCTCGATCGAGAAGGCGCTGCAGGACGAGCCGCGCCTGCGCGAGGAGGCGCGCAACGAGGAGGTCGTGGACCGGCTGCTGACCTACGGCCAGCAGGTCGAGGGGCTGCTCAGGAACGCCTCGACCCACGCCGCGGGCGTGGTGATCGGTGACCGGCCCCTGGACCAGCTGGTGCCGCTCTATCAGGATCCGCGCTCGGACATGCCGGCCACCCAGTTCAACATGAAATGGGTGGAACAGGCGGGCCTCGTGAAGTTCGACTTCCTCGGCCTGAAGACGCTGACGGTGATCCAGAACGCGGTGAACCTGATCCTGAAGTCGGGCCGGCCGATCCATGTCGCCGCCGACGGCACGCAGCTCTACGATCCGCCCGAGGGCGCCGAGAACGAGATGAACCTCATCCCGCTCGACGACGCGGCGACCTACGAGCTCTATTCCGCGGCCAGGACGGTTGCGGTGTTCCAGGTGGAAAGCTCGGGCATGATGGATGCGCTCAAGCGCATGAAGCCCACCTGCATCGAGGACATCGTGGCGCTCGTGGCGCTCTACCGTCCCGGCCCGATGGAGAACATCCCGGTCTATTGCGAGGTCAAGAACGGCCTGCGCGAGATTACCTCGGTGCACCCCTCGATCGACCACATCCTGGCCGAAACGCAGGGCATCATCGTCTACCAGGAACAGGTGATGCAGATCGCGCAGGTCATGGCGGGCTACTCGCTGGGCGGCGCCGACCTTCTGCGCCGCGCCATGGGCAAGAAGATCAAGGAGGCGATGGACGCCGAGCGCCCGAAGTTCGAGAAGGGCGCGGCCGAGAACGGCGTCGACAAGAAGAAGGCCTCCGAGGTCTTCGACCTTCTCGAGAAATTCGCCAACTACGGCTTCAACAAGTCGCACGCGGCGGCCTACGCGGTGGTGTCCTACCAGACCGCCTGGCTGAAGGCGAACCACCCGGTCGAGTTCATGGCCGGGGTGATGAACTGCGATATCCACCTCACCGACAAGCTCGCCGTCTATTTCGACGAGATGAAGAACGGGCTCAAGCTGCCCTTCGTGCCGCCCTGCATCAACCGCTCGCAGGCGACCTTCGACGTGGTGGACGGCGAGCTGGTCTACGCGCTCGGCGCGCTGAAGAACGTCGGCGTCGAGGCGATGCGGCTGGTGGTCGAGGGGCGCGGCAGCACGCCCTTCACCACGCTCTTCGACGTGGCGCGGCGCGTGGATCTGAAGCGTGTCGGCAAGCGCCCGATGGAGATGATGGCCCGCGCGGGTGTCTTCGACATTCTCGACAAGAACCGCCGCCGGGTGTTCGACAGCCTCGATGCGCTGGTCGCCTATTCCGCCGCGATCCACGAGCAGAAGGCCTCGGCTCAGGTCTCGCTCTTCGGCGAGGCCGGGGACGACCTGCCCGAGCCGCGGCTTTCGCCGGTGCCCGACTGGCTGCCCGCCGAGCGGCTCTCGGAAGAGTTCAAGGCGATCGGCTTCTACCTCTCGGGCCACCCGCTCGACGATTACATGCCGGCGCTGAAGCGGCGCGACGTGATGACTCTGGAAGAGGCGACCAACAAGGCGCGCGGCGGGCCCTGCATCGCCAAGCTGGCGGGTGTCGTCGCCGGGCGGCAGGAACGCAAGTCCGCCAAGGGCAACCGCTTTGCCTTTGCGCAGCTTTCCGATCCCACGGGGGCCTACGAGGTGACGCTCTTCTCCGAGACGCTGGAGAAGAGCCGCGAGTTCCTCGAGACCGGCTCGAAGGTGGTGATCACCGTCGAGGCCACGATGGAGGCGGACCAGCTCAAGCTGCTGGCGCGCTCGGTGGGTCCGGTCGAGCAGGTGGTCGCGGGCGCTGGCGCGACAGGGCTGAAGATCTGGATCGAGGGCGCAGGGGCGATCAGCCAGATCGCCTCGGTGCTGAGCCGCGCGGCCGAGCAGATGCCGAAGGCCGGGCGCGGCCCGGTGCGGCTCTGCCTTGCGGACCACGGGCTGCCGGGCGAGGTCGAGATGGACCTGCAGCAGGATTTCCCGGTGACCCCCGAGATCAAGGGCGCGGTGAAATCGCTGGGCGGGGTGCTGGCGGTCGAGGATTTCTGAGCGGTCCGCCGCCGGTTTTCCGCGCCTCGCCAAGGGCTTGTAGACCTGCCGCAAGGGAAAGGTTACACGAAGATTAACGTTTTCGGCCCGCGCGCGGCTTCGCGCGGCCGGAGGCGTTCGACGGTCCCTTGCGTGGAGGCCCTTCGTGTCACGCCCCGCCCCGAGCCGCCCCCCGCGGGCGCTGCCCATCCTCGGCTGCCTTGCCGCCCTTGCGCTCGCCGCCTGCGAGACCCCGGACGAGGTGCCGCGCCTCTCGGACGTCGAGCTCGACGAAAGCGCCGGGCAGAGCGCCGCCCTGCCCTCCGGGGCCGAGCTGTCCGAGGAGGGCGGCTTCCTCCAAAGCCGCGAGACCCCGGCCCCGCGCGCGCAGGCCGCGCCGCAGGGCGGGCTTCTGGGCTGGCTCGGCGGGCAGGCCGCAGCGGCCAAGGGCACGGGGCCCGACGCGCGGCAGGTGCCCTTCGGCACCGCCCTGCCCTTCGGCGAGATCGCCCGGGTCTGCGGCGTAAGCGAAAGACGGCTCGGCGTGCCGGTGGCGCAATATCCCGAGACCCGCCGCGGCTACGTGCTCTACGACAGCCAGCCCGGCACCATGGCGCCGCGCGCGCTCTACATCACCGGCTTCGGCGATGGCTGCGCCCGGCAGGTGACCGGCGCGCTGGCGCTCTTCGGCGAGCCGGCGCTGCACGAGCAGCTGCGCTACGGGCTGGCGGGACGGACGCTGCCGACCGGGCCGGTGGACGGCGCCTACGAGGTGGTGAAGGCCGAGGTCTGCGGCGTGCCCGCCGGGCGCCCCTGCGGCCGGGCCATGACGCGGCTGGCGCGGGACACGGCCTTCGTCAGCGTCTACCCGGCCTTCGGCAGTTCGAGCTACGTGAACCTGCTGCTGCACGACGGACGGGTCGTCGCCCTCGAGCAGCACTGAGGCCGCGGGCGGCTCAGTAGTGCGGCGGGCGCTCGTCGCCGAGGATCACCCCGCCGCCGCCGTCGCTCTCGCGCGCGGCCTCGCGCTCCATCAGCATCTGCACGCGGTGCTGCAGCAGGGCGATGTCGCGGTCCTGCCGGGCGACGGTCTCGGACAGGTCGTCCACCGCGCGCTGCAGATGCGCGATGCGTTCCTGCAGGTCTTCCATCTGATGCGGCATGCGGGGCTCCTTGCCTCTGGCCGGCGGCCTTGGGGGTGTGCCCTGCAGATAGGCGGCGCGGCCCGGCTTGTCCATGGCAGCTGCGGGCGCTCAGCCCGCCGCCTGCCGCCGGGCGGCCGTCTCGAGCGCGTGCCAGAGGCCCTGCGCCGCAGAGCGCATGCCGAGGAGCGTGATCTCCGTGGCGCCGCGGCGCAGGACGAAGACCGGCATGTGGTGCAGCATGGTGCGGGTGGCGCGGCCCGGGGCGGTGGCCTCGGGCGGCAGGTTGACCAGCCGCTCGAGCAGGCGCTCCAGCGGCTCCGCCGCGGGGGCCGAGATGTCGAAGATCGCCCAGCCGTCGGTCTGTTCGGTCACCGAGGCGCCCGGCACGGCGGCGAGGAGGGCGGCGGCGAAATCCGCACCGGCCCCGCCCCCGGCCATCAGCATCCACTGCTGCGGCCCGGTCCAGAACGCGGCGTGATCATCCGCCTGCACCAGCCCGCCCGGCCCCGGCAGAGCAAGGCCGAAGGGTGCGGGCGCGGCGCCGCCGCGGCGCAGGGCCAGCGAGGCGAGGGCGATGTCCGGACGTTCGGTCAGGGTCAGCGCGCCGAACGCGGCGCGGCGCGGGGTTTCGGCACCGAGGGCGGTGAGGGGAACGAGGTCAGTCACGCAGGCGCGCTCCTTCGGGGTCGACGAAATGCGGGGACACGACGCGCAGCTCGGCGCTGGTGCCCTCGAGCGGGTTGGCGGCGGTGATCACCTCGCCGAGGCGCTCGGCACCGTTCTCAAGGAAGCCGAGGCCGATAGAGCTGCCGACATGCGGCGAGAAGCAGGCCGAGGTGATCCAGCCCTGATCGCGTTCGGTGTCCTGCGCCGCGCCGGCGGTGAAGAGATGCGCGCCCGGAACGACGCGGGCCTCCGGGTCCACCGGCAGCAGCCCGACGAGGCGGCGCCGCTCGCCCGCCAGCCCTTCGCGCCGCGACATCACCGCGCCGAGCGAGTCCTTCTTGGCCGAGACCATGCGGCCAAGGCCGATCATCGCGGCGGTGGTCTGCCCGTTGAGCTCGGCCCCGGCGGCGTGACCCTTCTCGATGCGCAGCACGCCGAGCGTTTCCGTGCCGTAGGGGGTGACGCCGAGGTCGGCCCCCTGCTCCATCAGGCGCTGCATCAGCGCGTGGCCGTAGCGGGCGGGCACCGCGATCTCGTAGGCCAACTCGCCCGAGAAGGAGATGCGGAAGAGCCGCGCGCGCAGGCCGCCGCAGACGGTGAGCGCGGCGCAGGCCATGAAGGGGAAGGCCTCGTTCGAGAGGTCGAACCCGTCCACGACGCGGGCCAGCAGCGCGCGCGACTTCGGCCCGGCCACGGCGATCTGCGCCCAGGCGTCGGTGGTCGAGACGAGCTGCACGTCGAGCTCGGGCCAGAGGCATTGGCGGGCAAATTCCATGTTGCGGAAGACCAGCCCGGCGTTGCCGGTGGTGGTGGTCACCACGAAGTCGGTCTCGGCGAGCCGCGCGCAGGTGCCGTCGTCGTAGAGATGCCCGTCCTCGCGCAGCATCAGCCCGTAGCGCACCCGTCCGACCGGCAGGGTCGCCATGGTGTTGGCGTAGATGCGGTCGAGGAAGGTGGCGGCGTCCGCGCCCTGCACGTCGATCTTGCCGAGCGTGGTCACGTCGCAGAGGCCGACGGCGCTGCGCACGGCCTTCGCTTCGCGGTCAACGCTCTCGCGCCAGTGGGTCTCGCCGGGGCGCGGGAAATACTGCGCGCGCAGCCAGGGGCCGACCTCGACGAAGGGCGCGCCCTGCGCCTCGGCCCAGTGGTGGGTCGGGGTGAGGCGCGTGGGGCGGAAGTCCTTGCCGGTGTCGCCGCCGCCGAGCACCGAGAGCGAGACGCCGGTGTAGGGCGGGCGGAAGATCGTCGTGCCGGTCTCGGCGACGCTCTTGCCGGTCAGCTCGGCCATGACGGCGAGCGCGGTGACGTTGGCGGTCTTGCCCTGATCGGTGGCCATGCCGAGCGTGGTCCAGCGCTTGAGGTGCTCGACCGGGCGCATGTTCTCCTTGTGCGCCAGCGCGATGTCCTTGACCGTCACGTCGTTCTGGAAATCCACCCAGGCGCGGGCCTTGCCGGGCACGTGCCAGAGGGCGGACTGGCGCAGGGGCCTGTCTTCCCCCTCGGGCAGGCGGGGGAGCGCCGCGCTGATCCCGAGGTCCGACAGGGCCGCCTGCGCCGCCCGCGCGCCATCGCCAAGCGCGGCAGAGGTCGAGCCGCGCCCGGCGCAGGCCCCGGCGGGGATGAGCCCCCGCGGGCCACCCTCGCCCGGCACGAAGGCCAGAAGCTCCTCGTTCCAGACCGGGCGGCCGCGGTGGTGCGAGGCGAGGTGCAGGTTGGGGTTCCAGCCGCCCGAGACGCCGAGCGCATGGCATTCGAGCCAGTCGGCGCGCCCGTCGCGGCTGATCTCGATCGAGCCGAGGCCAAGCCGCCCGCGCGCGCCGGTCACCTGCGCCCCGGCGAAGAGCTGGTAGTCGCCGAAGCGCGGCGCGTCCGGGCGCGGGTCGATCACGCCGAGGACGTTCGCGCCCTTGCCGAGGAGATCGAGCGCGGTGCGGTGGCCGTCGTCGGTGCTGGTGAAGATGGCGATGCGGTCCTGCGGCCTCGCCACCGGCAGCGCCGCCCAGCGGTTGGCATAGGCGCGCAGCGCCCCCGCGAGCAGGATGCCGGGGCGGTCGTTATTGGCGAAGGGGATGTGCCGCTCGGTCGCGCCCGCCGCCAGCACGGCGCGTTTCGCGGTGATCCGCCAGAGCGTCTGGCGCACCCGCGCGCCCGGCTCGGGCAGGTGGTCGGCGACGCGCTCGACCGCGCCGAAGATGCCGTGGTCATAGGTGCCGAAGACCGTGGTGCGGCTGAGGATGCGGACGTTCGGCAGGGCGCGCAGCTCGGCCTCGACCTCCGCCACCCAGTCGGTCGCGGGCGCGCCGCCCAGCGGGTCGCTCTCGGCCAGCAGGCGGCCGCCGAGGCGGAAGTCCTCGTCCGCCAGCACCACCTGCGCCCCGGCGCGCGCGGCGGTCAGCGCCGCGGCAAGCCCCGCCGCGCCCGCGCCGATGACCAGCAGGTCGCAATGCAGGTAGGCGCGGTCATAGGCGTCGGGATCGGGCAGGCCCGAGAGCGCGCCGAGCCCCGCGGCGCGGCGGATCATCGGCTCGTAGAGCTTTTCCCAGAAGGCGCGCGGCCACATGAAGGTCTTGTAGTAGAAGCCCGCCGCGAAGAAGGGCGAGAGCAGGTCGTTCACCGCCATCGCGTCGAAGCCGAGCGGGCCCACATGGTTCTGGCTGCGCGCGGTGAGCCCGTCGTGGAGCTCGGCCACGGTGGCGCGGGTGTTGGGCTCGGCGCGGGCGCTTTCGCGCAGGGTGACGAGGGCGTTGGGCTCCTCCGAGCCGGCCGAGATCGGCCCGCGCGGGCGGTGATACTTGAAGCTGCGGCCCATGAGGCGCACGCCACTGGCCAGCAGCGCCGAGGCCAGCGTGTCGCCGGGATGGCCGGTGTAGGACCTGCCGTTGAAGGTGAAGTTCAGGCTGCGGTTGCGGTCGATCAGGCCGCCGGGGATGCGGGTCATTCGGCGGCTCCCTTGCGGGCCAGCGCGACGTCCGAGGCGAGCTCGGCGCCGAGAATTTCATGGGTGAGCGTGTTGCGGGTCACCACCAGCCACGAGCGGTCGCCCTGCTCGTGGAACCAGAGCTCGCGGTGCACGCCCGCCGGGTTGCAGCGCAGGTAGACGTAGTCGCAGAAGGCGGCCTCGTCGCCCTCCCCCTCGGGCGAGGGCCGGTCCAGAAGCGCGGCATCGCCGAGATAGGTGAATTCCTGCGCGTCGCGAAGGCCGAGGAGCGGGTGCGGGATCAGCATTGGGGCCTGTCCGATGGAGCTTTGTGAGGCCGCCCGGCGTAACGCGGGGCGAACGGGAGGAGTGGAGCGGCGCGCATGGGCGGGCCTCAGTGCAGGTTCGGCTGGGCGCCCGCGCCCTTCTCGTCGATGAGATGCCCGCGGGCGAAACGGTCGAGCCGGTAGGCCGTCGCGGTCTCGTGCGGGCGGCCGGTGGCGAGCAGGTGGGCAAAGGCATAGCCGCTCGCGGGCGTTGCCTTGAAGCCGCCGTAGCACCAGCCGGCGTTGAGGTAGAGCCCGTCCACCGGCGTCGCGTCGATGATCGGCGAGCCGTCCATCGACATGTCCATGATGCCGCCCCAGCTGCGCAGCAGCCGCGCCCGGCCGATCATCGGCATCAGCGCCATGCCGCCCTCGGCCACGTCCTCGACCACCGGCAGGTTGCCGCGCTGCGCGTAGGAGTTGTAGCCGTCGATGTCGCCGCCGAAGACCAGCCCGCCCTTGTCGGACTGGCTGATGTAGAAATGCCCCGCGCCGAAGGTGAGCACCGTGTCGATCAGCGGCTTCAGCCCCTCCGACACGAAGGCCTGCAGCACGTGGCTCTCGATCGGCAGGCGCATCCCGGCCATCTGCATGACCCGGCTCGACGAGCCCGCCACCGCCACGCCGACCTTGCCCGCGCCGATGTAGCCGCGCGTCGTCTCGACGCCCTTCACCGCGCCACCCTCGATGCGGAAGCCGGTGACCTCGCAGTTCTGGATTATGTCGACGCCGCGCATGTCGGCGCCGCGCGCGTAGCCCCATGCCACGCCGTCATGCCGCGCGGTGCCGGCGCGGTCCTGCAGCAGCCCGCCCTTGATCGGGAAGCGGGCGTTGTCGAAGTTGAGATAGGGCAGCCGCGCGCGCAGCTCCTCCTGCCCCAGCAGCCGCGCATCCGCCCCGGCGAGCAGCATGGCATTGCCACGCCGCCGGTAGGCGTCGCGCTGCGCGTCGGTGTGGAAGAGGTTGATGATCCCGCGCTGGCTGACCATCGAGTTGAAGTTGGTCTCCTGCTCGAGGGTCTCCCAGAGCTTCATCGAAAACTCGTAGAAGGGCTCGTTGCCGGGCAGCAGGTAGTTCGAGCGGATGATCGTGGTGTTGCGCCCGATGTTGCCCGAGCCGATCCAGCCCTTTTCCAGCACCGCCACCCTGGCCTGCCCGAAGGTCCTGGCGAGGTAGAAGGCGGTGGCCAGCCCGTGCCCGCCGCCGCCCACGATGACGAAGTCATAGGCCGGCTTCGGCTCGGGATCGCGCCACAGCGGCGCCCAGCCGCGATGCCCGGTGAGGGCCTCCTTCAGCACCCGAAGGCCCGAGAATTTCTGGCGCGAGACTCGCATGTCCGTCCCTCCTTGCTTGGCCGCAAAATCGCAGAGGTGGCGCGAATTCATCGTTCCACACGGGACATACTTGTGACATTTCAGGACATGAGACGACCGGAGCCGAGATGTCCCAGACCCCAACCCGCCGCATCGGCTTCCTGCTGACGCCGGATTACGCGCTGATGTCCGCCGCCGCGGCGGTGGAGCCGCTGCGCGCCGCCAACCTGCTGAGCGGCAAGGCGCTTTACGAGCTGGTGTTCCTCTCGGCGCGGGGCGGATGGTTGCGCAGCTCGGTTACGGGAGGGTTCGAGACCGAGGCGCTGGCCGAGGCGCAGGGCCGGCTCGACCTGCTCTTCGTGGTCTCGGGCGGCGATCCGATGCAGGCGACGGATCCCGCCGTGCTTGCCTGGCTGCGCCGCATGGCGCGGCAGGGGGTGCCGCTGGGCGGCATCTCGGGCGGGGCCGCGCTGCTCGCCGCGGCGGGCGTGCTGCAGGACCGGCGCTACACGATCCACTGGATGCATGTCGACGAGATGCGCAGCCTGCACCCCGAGGCGCTGATCGAGCGCCGGCTCTTCGTCATCGACCGCGACCGCTACACCTGTGCCGGGGGTGTCGCGCCGCTCGACATGATGCATGCGCTGATCACCATGGAGCACGGCGCGGATCTCGCGCGTGCGGTCAGCGACTGGTTCATCCACACCGGCATCCGGCAGGCCGAGGCGCCGCAGCAGCAGAGCGTGGCGCTCAGCCTCGGCGTCACCCACCCGGCGCTCGAGGCGATGCTCGAGCTGATGAGCAGCCATATCGCCGACCCGCTGACGCTGGAGGATCTGGCGAAGCTGAGCGGCGTCAGCGCGCGGCAGCTGGAGCGGCTGAGCCGCGCGCAGCTCGGCGCGAGCGTCATGGCCTTCTACCGGGGGCTGCGGCTCGACAAGGCCGACGAGATCCTGCGCCACTCGGGCATGGGCATCGACGCGGTGGCGCAGGCCACCGGTTTCGGCGAACGCAGCCCGTTCAGCCGCGCCTTCCGCCGCCGCTTCGGCTGCGGCCCGGCGGCGCGGCGCAGGGCCGGCCAGACGCGCCCGGCGACGTGACCGCCCTGCGCCGCGCCTGCGCGCGCCGCCGTCAGACCATCCGGCGCAGCAGCCCGGTGCGCCACCAGAACTGGTGGACGAGCACCCCCGCGAGGTGCAGGCCGATCACCCAGAGCAGCACGGTGGTGCCGATCTCGTGCGCCTCGGCGGCGACGCGGACCTTTCCGAACCAGGCGAGGAGCCCCAGCAGCGGCAGCGCGATCAGCAGCGCGTAGAACAGCCAGTGCACGGCCTTCGAGACCTTGCTGGCCCAGTCGGGCTCGGCCTCGGGCAGCGCGGGCGTGCCGCGCCGCAGCCGCAGCCCGAGCCGCCAGACCATCAGCAGCAGCACTGCCGCGCCGATCAGGATATGCACCACCGAGGTGCTGTCATAGGCCGTGCCCGTGCCCTCCATCACCGCGCGGAACTCGCGCCCCATGTGATCGAAGAGCAGGTACTGCACCGCGATCAGGATCACGATCGCCCAGTGGAGCATCTTCTGTGCCCTGGTGTATTCCGCCGCGGCGAGGGGATCGCCGGTCTCGTGCATGCTCATGCCCCTGTCTCCTTCAAGCGAGGTGCGTGGTGAACCAGTCGATGGTGCGCGACCAGGCAAGCTCGGCCGCGACCTTGTCGTAGCGCGGCGTCGAGTCGTTGTGGAACCCGTGGTTCGCGCCTTCGTAGATATACGCCTCAAAGGCCTTTCCGTTCGCCTTCAGCGCCGCCTCGTAGGCGGGCCATCCGGCGTTCACCCGCTCGTCGAGCCCGCCGTAGTGCAGCAGCAGCGGCGCCTCGATCTTCGGCACGTCGGCGGCGTCGGGCTGGCGCCCGTAGAAGGGCACCGCGGCGCCAAGCTCGGGATAGGCCACCGCCGCGGCATTGGCGACGCCGCCGCCGTAGCAGAAGCCGGTGATGCCGACCTTGCCGGTGACATCCTCATGGGCCATCAGGAACTCCACCGCGGCGAAGAAGTCGTTCATCAGTTTCTCGCCATCCACCTGCTGCTGCAGCGCGCGGCCCTGCTCGTCATTGCCCGGATAGCCGCCGAGCGGCGTCAGCCCGTCCGGGGCCAGCGCGATGAACCCCGCCTTGGCGAGCCGCCGCGCCACGTCCTCGATATAGGGGTTGAGCCCGCGGTTCTCGTGCACAACAACGACTCCGGGCGCGGTCTCGCGGCCGGTTGGGCGGACCAGATAGGCGCGCATCTCGCCATGGCCGTTCGGCGAGGGATAGGTGATCCACTCGGCGAGGATGTCGGGATCGTTGAAGCTGACCTGCTCGGCCAGCGCGTAATCCGGGCTCATCATCCCGAGGATCGCCGCCGCGGTGAGGCCTCCGACCGCGAACTTGCCGGCGCGGTCGAGGAACTCGCGCTTGGTGATCATGCCATGGGCGTAGAAGTCGTAGAGCTCGAGAAGCTCGGGACTGAAGTCCTTTGCGGTCATCCGGGTCTGGTCGGTCATGGGCTGTCCTCCTCTGCGCACGGGAAGAGAGTAGCATCCTTCGGGCAGGAGTCTTTCACGCTCTGGTGTGCGGGCCGCCACCCGCCGGGCGCGCCCGCAACACCCGGCTCGGGGCGCATTTCGTCCTGCAACCGGCCCGAGCCTTGCCGTCCGGCGCGTCGGGGCGATGTGGGGCGCGTTCCTTTCCGCACCGCTGGCCACCGCCGCGGCGCTTCTCGTTGTCGTGAGGCGCCCGAAAATCGGCAAAGGCTCCGGGTTGCCGCTCCCATGCAATGGATACCCCCTCAGGGAAATAAACGTCCCTTCACGATTGAGCGAAAAGTTGCTGCTGACACGAAAGAGATTATCTTGTCGGAAACCATTCGCGATATATTTGGTCAATCATAAACGCGACGGAGGCGAATTATGAGAACTGACTTTAACCTTCAGGAAATGAACAAGGACGAGCTTACTGCGCTCAGCAAGCGTATCTCGAAAGCTCTCGACGAGTACGACACCCGAAAGAAGGCCGAAGCGCGGGCGGCGACGGAAGCGCTCGCAAAGGAGCTCGGCTATTCCCTTTCCGACCTGATCGCGAGCTCGGGATCGAAAGTCTCGAAGGGTGCCCCGAAATACGCGCATCCGGAAAACCCCGAGCAGACCTGGACGGGCCGGGGGCGGAAACCCAAGTGGGTCACGGCGCACATCTCTTCCGGCGGCGAGCTGGACGATCTCGCGATCGCGTCCTGATCCTTCCGTCTGGCGAAAGGCGGGCAGCGCGACAGAAACAAGGCAATGTCGCGCAAGACCCGCCTGTCGACCGGACGGATGATCCGGCACAAGATCGCGGTTTCAAATCCACCGGCTTTGCCGCCGGTCAGTCGGTAAAGAGGGGCGAGGATTGGGGGTAATCTCTCGCATTTCGGTGTCACCGGGTATCCCTTGAAGATCGCCCGCACCCAAGCCCGGCTGCCTGTACATCCATTGGCCTCGGATCAACCCCATTTCATCCGCGCAATTGCACATTTGCATTAATTGAAAATTATCAATTGTGACGCGTGGAACATCCTCCATTTCAACCTGCACGCTGTCCGAGGAATGATTGGACACCTCTCCATAACACCGGAGAGCACGCGGTAAAATCCTCCGCGCTCCAGACCGGATCACCTCGCGGCGATGGAATAACTCCACCACCAATCGCGAGACGCGGCGGAGTTGAGTAAATTCGAAGACACTCCGACATTTCCGCAACGGTACAATTGCACATTGCCAGCAGGCACCCTGCAATAACGCACAGCCGTGCATCGCCCCATTCAGGGTGACATCCCAGGTGCAAACCCTTCCGAAAGGGCACCCGATCCCCGCGCACCCCTGCTAGGCGATGGAACAGCCCTCCGCCCCCCTGCACCCGGTCCTTCCCCGAAAACCCCGGGCATCGCCCAATTTCGCGCCACGCGGGCGCGCCTGACGCGGGGATGGGCGCCCCGGCGCCCGGAATCCTTGCCAGCCCGCCTTCCGCTGGCGTCCGATGAAGCCAGACCGGCCGGCAGATCCCGGCGCGCCCGACACCCGCGGCACAGGAGCAGGCGATGGACGATCTCTTGGACCCGAAGACCCGGACCTTCATCCGCGTCGCGGAAGTCTGGGTGCCGGAGAAAGGCAGGCTGGTGCTCGAGCGCGGAACCTATGCCGGTCTCGAGGACTTCGGCACGGTTTCCGAGCGCACGGATTTCGCGAAGGGCGCCGGCCTTCCGGGCCGGGCCTGGGACGAGGCGCGGCCGGTGGTGCTGGGCCGGCTCGACGGCAGCGATTTCCGGCGCGCCGAGGCGGCGGCGAAGGCCAACCTGACGGCGGCGGTGGCGATCCCGGTCTTTGCGGGCGCGGAGCTGAAGGCGGTGCTCGTCGTCCTCTTTGCCGAGGCGAACCATAGCGGCGCGATCGAGGTCTGGGAGGACTCCGACGGCGCGCTCGCGCTGAGCGACGGTTATTACGGCAGTGCCGAGGAATTCGAGGCAGTCTCGCGCGGCACGCGCTTCGGCCATGGGCAGGGGCTGCCGGGCGGGGTCTGGGCCTCGGGCACGCCGATCCTGATGCGCGATCTCGGCGCCTCCTACGGCTTCCTGCGGGCAGAGAGCGCGGGGCGCGCGGGGCTGAAGACCGGCCTCGGCCTGCCGATCCCGACCCCGGGAGACAAGACCTACGTGCTCACCCTGCTCTCGGCCCCCGGCACGCCGATCGCGCAGCGCTTCGAGATCTGGGACGCGCGGCCGGAACGGGTCGGGCCCGAGCGGAAGGCGCTCCGCATCGACGGGCTCTGCGCGCGCGAGGGACCGCTTGCCCCGAAGGAGAACCCGCCGCTCGACGCGGTCGCGGTCACCGCCTGGCAGGGGCCGGTCGGGCGCGTGCTCGGCTCGGGCCTGCCGCTGGTGCAGACCGGCAGCGCGGGCCTGCCGGCGGGCTACACGCAGATGATCGCCCTGCCCATCCACCGCGAGACCGGGCTGGCCTACGTGGTCGCCTGGTATCTCTGACCATCCCCGAGCCCCCGCACAGGAGGACGCACATGCAAAGACTGGTTGTCATCGGTGCCGGCATGGCCTCGGGCCGGATGCTCGAACACCTCCTCGATGCCGCGCCGGACGCTTTCGAGGTCACCCTCTTCAACGCCGAGCCGCGCGGCAACTACAACCGGATCATGCTTTCTCCGGTGCTCTCGGGCGAGAAGGGCTTCGACGAGATCGTCACCCATGACGATGCCTGGTACGCCGCGCGGGGCGTGCGCACGCGCTTCGGCGAGCCGGTGACCGGCATCGACGCCGCGCGCAGGGTGGTCACCTCGGAGCGCGGCGAGACCCCCTACGACCGGCTGGTCATCGCCACCGGCTCGACGCCCTTCATCCCCCCGCTGCCCGGACATGACCTGCCGGGCGTCCTCGGCTACCGCGACCTCGAGGACACCAACGCGATGATCCGGGCCGCGGCGACGCCCGGCTCCCACGCGGTGATCATCGGCGGCGGGCTTCTCGGCCTCGAGGCGGCGGCGGGGCTGCGGTTGCGCGGCATGGAGGTGACGGTGCTGCACAACGCGGCGCACCTGATGAACCGCCAGCTCGACGAGACCGCCGGCTACCTGCTGCAACGGGATCTCGAGAAGCGCGGCATCCGGGTGATCACCGGCGCGAAGACCCGCAGCCTCGAGGGCGCGGGCAGGGTCGAGCGGGTGCTGCTCGAGGACGGCACCAGGCTGCGGGCAGACATCGTCTGCATGGCGGCGGGCATCCGGCCCGCGGCGGGGCTTGGCCATGCGGCAGGACTCGAGATGGGCCGCGCGATCAGGGTCGACGCGCAGATGCGCACCTCGGATCCCGACATCTTCGCCTTGGGCGAATGCGTGGAGTTCGCCGGCGCGCTCTTCGGCCTTGTCGCGCCGCTCTACGACCAGGCCCGGGTGCTGGCGAAGACCCTGCTCGGCGAGGCCGACGCCTTTGCCCTGCGCGAGCTGTCCACCAAGCTCAAGGTCACCGGCTGCGATCTCTTCTCGGCCGGGGACTTCGCCGAGGCAGAGGGCCGCGAGGACATCGTCTACCGCGACCCCGCGCGCGGCATCTACAAGCGTCTGGTGATCGAGGCCGACCGGCTGGTCGGCGCGGTGATGTACGGCGACACCGCCGACGGCAGCTGGTTCTTCGGCCTGATCAAGGACGGCACCGACATCGAGGAGATGCGCGAGACGCTCATCTTCGGCCCGGCTTTCCAGGGGGGTGGCGGTGCCGCCGCGGACCCTCTGGCAGCCGTTGCAGCATTGCCGGCTGAGGCCGAGATCTGTGGCTGCAACGGCGTGTGCAAGGGCGACATCCTCGCGGCGATCGAGGGCGGGGCGCAGTCGCTCGACGCGGTGCGCGCGCGGACCAAGGCCTCGGCCTCCTGCGGCACCTGCACCGGGCTGGTCGAGCAGGTGCTGGCGGTCTCGCTGGGCGAGGCCTTCGAGATGCCCGCCGCCAAGCCGGTCTGCGCCTGCTGCGATCTCACCCACGAGGACCTGCGGCTGCTGATCCGCAGCAAGGCGCTGAAGTCGCAGCCCGCGGTCTGGCAGGAACTGGGCTGGAAGACCCCGAACGGCTGCCACGTCTGCCGCCCGGCGGTGAACTTCTACCTGCTCGCCGACTGGCCGCTCGAGTACCGCGACGACCCGCAGTCGCGGCTGGTGAACGAGCGCAACCACGCAAACATCCAGAAGGACGGCACCTATTCGGTGATGCCCCGCATGTGGGGCGGGATGACCACGCCCGACGAGCTGATCGCCATCGCCGAGGCGGCGCGCAGGTACGGCGCGGCGGTGAAGGTGACCGGCGGCCAGCGGATCGACCTGCTTGGCGTGAAGAAGGAGGACCTTCCGGCGATCTGGGCCGATCTCAACGCCGCCGGAATGGTCTCGGGCCACGCCTATACCAAGGGGCTGCGCACGGTGAAAACCTGCGTCGGCTCGGATTGGTGCCGCTTCGGCACGCAGGACAGCACCGGGCTCGGCATCAGGCTCGAAAAGCGGCTCTGGGGCTCCTGGACGCCGCACAAGGTCAAGCTCGGGGTCTCGGGCTGCCCGCGCAACTGCGCCGAGGCGACCTGCAAGGACGTCGGCATCATCTGCGTCGACAGCGGCTACCAGATCGGCGTCGCCGGCGCCGCGGGCATGGACGTGAAGGAGACCGAGCGGCTGGTCGACGTCGCAACCGAAGAGGAGGCGATCGAGTGGACCGTCGCCTTCGTCCAGCTCTACCGCGAGCACGCGAAATATCTGGACCGGCCCTACAAGTGGGTCGCCAAGGTCGGGCTCGACTGGGTGAAGCAGGCGCTGGCCGATCCCGCCGGGCGGCAGGCGCTGGTCGACCGCTTCGACCTGTCGCAGAGCGTCTACCAGAAGGATCCCTGGGCCGAGCGCGCCGCGCCCGCCGAGGCGCGCAAGTTCCACCCCCTCGCGGATTTCACGCAGGAGGCGGCGGAATGAGCTGGATCGACGTGGGCGCGCTCGACGACATTCCGCTGCGCGGGGCGCGCGTGGTGAAGACCCGCGCCGGCTGCGTGGCGATCTTCCGCACCGGCGAGGACGAGATCTTCGCCACCTCCAACAGCTGCGCCCACCGGCGCGGGCCGCTGGCCGAGGGCATGGTCCATGGCCGCAACATCACCTGCCCGCTGCACGGCTGGGTCTACTCGCTCGAGACCGGCGAGGCACAGGGCGCGGACGAGGGGCGCATCGCGACCTACCCGGTGAAGATCGCGGACGGGCGCATCCTGCTCGACGGGGCCGCCGTCGCCACCCGCGCCGCCTGATGGGGGCCGAGGTCCGTTCGACCTGCCCCTATTGCGGCGTCGGCTGCGGCGTGCTGCTGAGCCCGGACGGCGCGGGCGGCCTTTCGGTGCGCGGCGATCCCGACCACCCCACCAACCGCGGCCGGCTCTGCTCCAAGGGCTCGGCGCTTGCCGAGACGGTCGGGCTCGGGGAGCGCCAGCTCGTCCCGCTGGTACATGGCACCGAGGCGGCATGGAAGGACGCGCTGACCCTCGTGGCGACGCGGCTGCGCAAGACGGTCGAGGCGCACGGGCCGGACAGCGTGGCCTTCTACGTCTCGGGCCAGATGCTGACCGAGGATTACTATGTCGCCAACAAGCTGATGAAGGGCTTCATCGGCTCGGCCAACATCGACACCAATTCGCGGCTCTGCATGGCCTCGACCGTGGCGGGCCACAGGCGCGCCTTCGGCACCGACACCGTCCCCGGCACCTACGAGGATCTCGACGAGGCCGATCTCGTGGTGCTGGTCGGCAGCAACCTCGCATGGTGCCACCCGGTGCTCTACCAGCGGATCATGGCGGCGCGCGAGCGGCGCCCGCTCCGGCTCGTGGTCGTAGATCCGCGGCGCACCGCCAGCTGCGAGGGGGCGGACCTGCACCTTGCCTTGGAGCCCGGCTCGGACGTCGCGCTCTTCAACGCGCTGCTGGCCGAGATCGCCCGGCGCGGCGCAGATGACCCGGCCTATGTCGCGGCGCATGTGAGCGGCTATGCCGAGGCCGTGGCGGCGGCGAAGGCCAGCGATCCGGCGATCACCGGCCTTTCGCCGGAGGAGGTGCGGGACTTCTGCGACCTCTGGATCGGCACCGAAAGGGTCGTCACGATCTTCTCGCAGGGGGTGAACCAGTCCTCCTCCGGCAGCGACAAGGTGAACGCCATCCTCAACTGCCATCTCGCGACGGGGCGGATCGGCAGGCCCGGCATGGGGCCCTTTTCCGTCACCGGCCAGCCCAACGCCATGGGCGGGCGCGAGGTGGGCGGGCTCACCAACACGCTCGCCTGCCATCTCGAGATCGGAAACCCCGCGCACCGGGCGGCGGTGCAGGCGTTCTGGCGGTCCCCGGCGATGCCGGAGGCGCCGGGGCTGAAGGCGGTCGAGATGTTCCGCGCCGTGGCGGACGGGCGGATCAAGGCGCTCTGGGTGATCCATTCCAACCCCGCCGTCACCCTGCCCGAGGCCGACCTCGTGCGCGAGACCATCGCCGCCTGCCCCTTCGTGGTGGTCTCGGACGTCACCACGCGCACCGACACGGCGCGCCATGCGCATGTGTTCCTGCCCGCCACCGCATGGGCCGAGAAGAGCGGCACGGTGACCAATTCCGACCGCCGCATCTCGCGCCAGCGCGCCGTGGTTGCCGCGCCGGGCGAGGCGCGGCCCGACTGGCGCATCCTCGCCGAGGTCGCGCGGCGGATGGGCTTCGAGGAGGGCTTCGGCTGGACTTCCGAGGCCGAGGTCTTCGCCGAGCACGCGGCGCTCTCGGGGATCGCCGGGGGCTTCGGGCTCGATTTCGACATCTCGAACCGGGCGGGGCTCAGCGCCGCCGACTATGACGCGATGCCGCCCTTCCGCTGGCCCGATGGCCCGGCGAAACAGGGCGGCCGGTTCTTCGCCGAGGGCGGATTCTACCATCCGGACGGCAAGGCGCGGATGCTGCCACTGGTGCCGCGCCCGCCCGCCGCGGCGCTGACGCCCGAGCACCCGTTCCGGCTCAACACCGGGCGGCTGCGCGACCAGTGGCACACGATGACCCGCACGGCGCTCTCGCCCCGGCTCTCGGCGCACCTGCCCGAGCCCTTCGCCGACATGCACCCCGAGGACGCCGCGCGGCTGGGTCTCTCCCCCGCCGATCTCGTGCGGCTGACGAGCCCGCAGGGCAGCGCGATCCTGCGGCTGCGGATCACCTCCGACGTCCGGCCGGGCCAGCTTTTCGCGCCGATGCACTGGACCGGCGAGACCGCCCCCGCCGCGCGCATCGACGCGCTCGTGGCGGCGGTCACCGACCCGCTCTCGGGCCAGCCCGAGAGCAAGGCCGCGGCGGTCGCCGCCGCAAGGTTCGACGCAGCCTGGTACGGCTTTGCCATCAGCACCACGCGGCCCGCCCCCGATTGCGCCTACTGGGCGCTGGCGCGAACGACGCGCGGCTACCGCGCCGAACTTGCCGGAACCGAGGCGATCGCCGACCCCGAGGCCTTTGCCCGTGCGCTCTTCGGCCTGCCCGACGCCGCGCTGCAGATGAGCCGAGACGCGGGCAAGGGGCGCTGGCGCATGGCCTTCCTGCGGGGCGAGACCCTGCTGGCGGCGCTCTACCTCGACCGCGCGCCGGTGCGGCTGATGCGGGACTTCCTTGCCGGTCTTCCGGGTACCGAGACCTGCTGGGCGCTGGCCGGGAAGGCGCGCGGCGACATGCCCGATCCCGGCGCGGTGGTCTGCTCCTGCTACGCCGTCGGCCGCAACACCATCCTGCGGGCGATTTCGGCCGAGGGGCTGCGGAGCGTCCAGGCGATCGGCGCCAGCCTCTCGGCGGGCACCAACTGCGGCTCGTGCAAGGCGGAACTGGCGGCGCTGCTGAACGAGGGCGTCTCAGAGGCGGCCGAGTAGCAGCAGCGCGAGCAAAACCGCCAGCGCCGTGCTGACCAGCGCCCAGAGACGCCAGAACCCGGCGGAGCCGCGGCGGAAGAGCGGCACGGACCCGTGCCGCCCGGCCCCCTGCCGGCGCGAGAGGTCCTGCAGGTCGGCGAGGAATTCCGACATGGCCCGCGGCCGCTGTGCCGGATCCGGCGAGAGCACCCGCGCCAGCACCGCCTGCGTGCCCTCGGGCAGGTCGGGCCGCCGCTCGGCCAGTTGCGGCAAGGCCCAGTCGGCGGGCCGCGCGGGCAGGCGGGCGCGGGTCTCGAGATCGACCGGCACCCTCCCGGCCAGCATCTCCCAGGCGATCACCCCCAGCGAGTAGAGGTCGGATCTCGGTGTCGCCTCCTGCCCGGTCAGCACCTCGGGGGCGATGTAGTTGAGCGAGCCCTCGGGAAGCTCCTCGGCCCCGGCGCGGGCGATCTCGCGAAAGCCGCTGACCTGCACCGAGCCGAAGTCGATGATCTTCGCCGTGCCGTCCGGGCCGAGGATCACGTTCTCGGGCTTGAGGTCGCGGTGCACCATGCCCATGCGGTGAAAGACCCGCAGCGCCGCGGCCAGCGAGCCGAGCAGCGGCAGCACTGTGGCAATGCCGGGCGCGGGGTTCCGGCCCATCCAGTCGCGCAGCGTCTGCCCTTCGACATGCTCGGCGACGTAGTAGAGAAAGCGGCTGTCCTCGTGCGGGCGGATCTTCATGACCTGCGGATGCGCGATCCGCCGCCCGACCCATTGCTCGAGCGAGAAGCCCTCGAGGTAATGCAGGTTGTCCTCGAAATTCCGCGACGGCGCCTTGAGCACCTGCACCCCCTCCTCACCCGCCCGGCGCACGAGGTAGACCGTGCTGCGCGGCGAGGCGTGCAGCACCTCCATGACCTCCCAGCCGTCGATCCGGTTGCCCGGCACCATGCGCGGCGGGATCGCCTGCGCGGTCAGGCGGTCGTGCGCCTCGGTGAGCGTCTCGGCGGGCAGCTCCAGCACCCGCAGCAGCAGGCAGCTGACGTTATCGTTGCTGCCCGCCGCCAGCGCCGCCTCGCAGAGCCGGCGCGCGGCGGCCTCGAGCTCTGCCTGCGTCTCGAGCGGTGCGCCGTCCAGCTGCTGCGCGATCTCGGCCCCGCCGAGCACCCCATGCACGCCGTCCGAGGTCAGCAGGTAGAGATCGCCCGCCGCCATCGCCTCGGACAGGTAGTCGACCCGGATGTCGCTCTCGATCCCCAGCGCGCGCGTCAGCGCCTCGGGGCCGCCCATGAACCGCGCCGCGTGGTCCTCGGTCAGCCGCTGCAACCGCCCGCCGCGCAGGCGCGAGGCGCGGGTGTCGCCGATATGGACGACGTGCAGCGTCTGCGACCGGGCAATCAGCGCGGTGAAGGTGGTGACCTGCCCCTCGGCCTCGGGCGAGCCCGAGCGGTTCTGCGCGTGGAACCAGCTGTTGAGCGCGGTCAGCAGCCGCCCCGCGCAGTCGCGCACCGGCCAGCTTTCCGGCGCCGAGTAATAGTCCCGCGCGAACTGGATCACCGAGATCTGCGCCGCCTTGTCCGAGTTGCGCCCGGTCGAGATGCCGTCGGCGATGCAGGCGACGATGCCCTTGGCCTGCATCTCCCAGGCGCTCCCGGGCACCTTCCCGGCAATGGCGTCGTCGTTCCTCGGCTTGACCCCGGCGTGGCTCCAGCCTCCGAGCACGCCCTTCAGGGCCCGCTTCGGGAAGAGGTTGGCGGGTTCGTCCATGTACTCACCGGTGCTGCGGGTTCAGGCCCTGAGACCCACGTTGATCATGGTGACGGTGCCGTCCTCGTCAACCTCGGCGATCTCGCCCGTCGGCTCCTCGAGGAAGAGGAGCGCGGCGAAACCCAGCACCGCGGTCCCGGCAATGACGAGGAAGAAGGTCGAGGCATCGACCATGGCATAGACGATGAGGTAGATCACCGCGCCGACGTTGCCGTAGGCCCCGGTCATCCCGGCGATCTGCCCGGTGAGCGAGCGCTTGATCAGCGGCACCACGGCAAAGACCGCGCCCTCGCCCGCCTGTACGAAGAACGAGCAGGCCATGGCGACGACCACCGCCAGCCAGACCGGCCAGCCGGGGCCGATGATCCCCATGGCGGCATAGCCCACCGCCAGCCCCGCGGTCAGGATCAGCAGCGTCGGCTTGCGCCCGAACCGGTCCGATATCCAGCCGCCGCCGGGGCGCGACATCAGGTTCATGAAGGCATAGGCCGAGGCGACCATGCCCGCCACCACCGGCGAGAGGCCGAAGGTCTCGGCAAAGAACAGCGGCAGCATCGAGACCACCGCGAGCTCGGAGCCGAAGGTGGCGAAGTAGAGGATGTTGAGGATCGCCACCTGCCTGAAGCTGTAGCGCTGGAAGGCGGGAACCTCCTCGGTCAGCACGCGGCGGTTGGCGCGCAGGGCCAGTGTCGAGTCGTAGAGATAGAGCAGCAGCAGCCCGGCCCAGACCGCGTACATGGTGGCCGTGGTGAAGATCGCCACGTTGCGCAGCCGCCATGCCAGCGCGCCGAGCGCGATGTAGAGCGGCACCTTCATCACCAGCAGGAAGATCAGGTCGCCCTTCGAGGTGACCTCCATCGCGGTGGCGTTCTTCGGGCGGAAGTAGCGCGAGCCCTTGGGCACGTCCTGCACCGAGGCGTAGTAGACAAAGCCGTAGACCAGCGCCAGCGCCCCGGTGAGCCCGATCGCCCACCGCCAGCCGTCCTCGCCGCCGAACCACATCGCGAGGGTGGACAGGGTGAAGGCCGCCGCCGCCGAGCCGAAGTTGCCCCAGCCGCCGTAGATGCCCTCGGCGGTGCCAAGCTCCTCGGCGGGGAACCATTCCGAGACCATGCGGATGCCGATGACGAAGCCCGCCCCGATGAAGCCCAGCGCGAAACGCGCCAGCGCCAGCTGGGTGAAGTTCTCGGCCAGCGCGAAGACGAAGCAGGGGATCGAGCAGAGGATGAGCAGCCCCGAGTAGACCCGGCGCGGCCCGTAGAGGTCGGTCAGCATGCCGACAACGATCCGGGCGGGGATGGTCAGCGCGACGTTCAGCACCAGCAGCGTCGTCACCTGCGCCTGGTCGAGCCCGAGGCTGTCGCGGATCGCCTGCAGCATCGGCGCGAGGTTGAACCAGATCACGAAGGTCAGGAAGAAGGCGAACCACGTCAGGTGCAGGATGCGCATCTTGCCGCTGAAGGAGAGGAGGTTGAACTTCTCGCTGGGCATGAGGGTCTCCGGCTGGGGGCGCGTCCCGACTCTGCGCCGAGCCGCGCGGCCGGGAAAGGCGCGTCATGCTGCAGGTGCAGAAACCGCGGCAAATTTCCCGTTCGCGCCGCCCTTCGCCCAGAGAATGCGCAGCATGCCGGATGGCGGGCGGGGCGGGCCGGGCGTCCTCAGAAGATCCCGATCCGCTGCGCCAGCCGCTTCCAGTCGCGCATCCGCTTGTCGAGGTCGGTCCCCGTGCCACGCGCCGTGGCGTGGATCAGCAGGCTGGCGGCAGCGTTGAGGCCGAGGATGGACTCGAGGAAGAGGCCGGTCTTCGAGGGCGTGTTGATCACCGCGTCGGTCACCTCGTGCGCCCAGTGGCAGTATTCGTCCGTCACCACCACCACCGTCCGGCCCTGCTCGCGCGCCAGCCGCGCGAGGGTCTCGCATTCCGCCGCGTAGGGGATGACGTCGATGATCAGCAGGCAGCTGCTGGCCTTCGCCGGAGGGTCGAGCCATTCCGAGAGCATGCTGTCATGGCCCGACAGGAAGCGCACGCGCGGACGGGCCAGCGCCAGCCGCCGCGCCGTGTCCTCGGCAAGCCCGCGCACGGTCTGGAAGCCGGTGACATAGACCTCGTCCGCCTCGAGCAGGTAGCGCTCGGCCGCCTCGAAGGCCGGGCTGTTGATCTTGGCGTAGACCGTGCTGACCGCGCGCAGCTCGGCGTTCATCTGCTCCTGCCAGTCCTCGGGCAGCTCGAAGCCGTCGTCGGCGAGGTTCTCGCCGGTGACAGAGTAGCGGTGCCGCAGCATAGCCTTGAACTCCTTCATCCCGGCGCAGCCGAAACGGCGCAGCATCCGGCCCACGGTGATCTCGGCCACCCCCGCCTTCTGGGCGATGGACTTGCCGGTCTCGAAGGAGATCGAGTTCAGGTTGAGCAGGAAGTACTGCGCGACCTTTGCCTCCTGCTTGGGCAGCGAGGGCAGCCCTTCCTCGACTTTGCTCACGAAATCATCAATCGGAGCCTCGGCATAGGATGCAAAGCCGTGCGACATGGCGGATCTCCAGATGACAGAAAACTAACATTTGACGAAAAAGACAGTATCGAACCAATTTGGCGACTCAAGGGAAAACCGAAAAACGGCCTGACAGGGAGCCACCGAAACCATGAAGAAGATGCATCTCGCCGCAACCACGGCACTTGTCCTCGCGCCTCTGGCCGCCTCCGCAGAGACGCTGTCGATCTACAACTGGGGGGACTACATCAACCCCGCCGTGCTCGAGGCCTTCACCAAGGAGACCGGCATCGAGATCACCCTCGACAGCTACGGCTCGAACGAGGAGATGCTGGCCAAGATCCAGGCCGGCGCCACGGGATACGACATTGTCTTCCCCTCGGTGCACATGCACGACATCATGTTCCAGCTCGGCCTGCTGGCGAAGACCGACATCGGCGCCTCGCCCGAGTTCAAGAACATCGACCCGCAGTTCGTCCGCGCCAAGACCGACCCCAACGCCGAGTACTGCCTGCCCTACGCCTGGGGCAACGTCGGCATCGTCTACAACAAGGCGCTGGCGGGCGACATCAAGAGCTGGGACGACTTCTTCGCGCTCGGCGCGGCGGGCAAGAAGATCACCCTGCTCGACGACCTGCGCGAGACCATCGGCATCGGCCTGATCAAGAACGGCAAGTCGGTGAACTCCACAGACCCCGACGAGGTCACCGCGGCGGCGGATTACATCATCGACCACATCGCCGGTGTCACCGCCTTCACCTACGACTCCGTGCCGCAGGTGATCTCGGGCGACGTGGCGGCGGCGCACTGGTACGTCGGCGCGAACCTCTACGTGTCCGAGAACCCCGACACCATCGGCTACATGATCCCCGAGGAAGGCGCGACCATGTACCAGGAGGACATCTGCGTGCTTGCCTCCGCGCCGAACAAGGACGCGGCGAAGAAGTTCCTCGAGTTCTACCTGCGCCCGGAGATCGCCGCGCTGAACGTCGAGCAGCAGATGAACGGCACGCCGAACGTGCCCGCGCAGAAGCTGATCCCGGTCGAGCTGTCGTCGAACGAGACGATCTACCCGCCCGCGGCGGTGATGGAAAAGCTGCAGATCTTCGAGGATCTCGGCCGCGACCTGCAACTCTACAACTCCGAGTGGACGCGCATCAAGACCGCGCAATGATGCCCTTTGACACCAGCCCGGCGGGGGTGATCCCCGCCGGCACGCAGGACCCGACGACCATGCCTTCCCCCCTTGAAATCATCGGCGCCCGCAAGTCCTTCCGGACCCCCGAAGGCGGCACCATGACCGCTCTCGACGGGATTTCCCTGAAGCTTGCCAGCGCCGAGTTCGTCACCCTTCTCGGCCCCTCGGGCTGCGGCAAGACCACGCTCCTGCGCACCATCAGCGGCTTCGAGGCGCTGGACGCGGGCGAGGTGATGATCGACGGCGCGGCGGTCACGCAGCTGCCGGCGCATCGCCGACCGGTGAACACCGTGTTCCAGCGCTACGCGCTCTTCGGCCACATGAGCGTCGCCCGCAATGTCGGCTACGCGCTCGAGATCGCCGGGCGAGACAAGCGCGAGATCCGCGCCCGCGTCGGCGAGATGCTCGAGCTCGTCGGCATGGCGGGGATGGAGAAACGTTCGATCCAGCAGCTTTCGGGCGGCCAGCAGCAGCGCGTCGCGCTGGCGCGGGCGCTGGCGGGCAAGCCGAAGCTGCTGCTGCTCGACGAGCCGCTCTCGGCGCTCGACAAGAACCTGCGCCAGAAGATGCAGCAGGAGCTGAAGGCGCTGCAGCGCGAGCTCGGCATCGGCTTCATCTTCGTCACCCACGACCAGGAAGAGGCGCTGACCATGTCGGACCGGATCGCCGTGCTGGCGCATGGGCGGATCCAGCAGATCGGCGCGCCGACGGATCTCTACCGGACCCCCGCGAACCTCTTCACCGCCGACTTCCTTGGCGAGAGCAACCTGCTGCCCGTGACGGTCGAGGGCGGCCGGGCCGGCCTGCGCGACGGGCAGAGCTTTGCCACGCCCCATGCCGCCGGAGAGGCGACGCTGCTGCTGCGCCCCGAGGCGCCTTCGGCCGCGCCGCCCGAGGGCCACGCGCTCAGCTTCACCGGCACCATCCGCGAGACCTATTACACCGGCACCGACCACCAGGTCGCGCTCGAGACCCCCGCCTTCGGCACGATCCGCGCCCTGCTGCGCTCGGGCAGTGCGCTGCCGGGCCTCGGCAGCCCGATGACCCTGCACGCCCCCGCGCAGGGTCTGCACCTGATCGACGAGGTGCTGCCATGAGCCTCGCCCGGCGCAAGCTGCTGCAGCTCGTCGGCCTCCTCGGCGCGCCGACGGTCTTCCTGCTGGTCTTCTTCTTCGGGCCGCTGCTGATCATGCTGGTCTACAGCCTGCTGACGCCGGGGCTCTACGGCGGGGTGGACTGGATCTTCTCGCATCTCAACTACGGGCGCATCCTCGGCTGGGCCGACACGCGCTACGAGAAGTTCGACCCGGTCTACATCTCGATCTTCCTGCGCTCGCTGCGGCTGGCGGCGCTCACGGTGGTGGCGAGCCTGCTGGTGAGCTACCCGGCCGCATTCTGGATCAGCCGGATGCGCCCCGGGCTGCGCGACTTCGCGATCTTTCTCGTCACCCTGCCCTTCTTCGTGAGCCTGATCGTCCGGCTCTTCGCATGGGTGCTGATCCTGCGTCCCACGGGCTTTCTCAACCAGGGGCTCATGGGGCTGGGGCTGACCTCGGAGCCGATCGAGTTCCTCTACACCGATTTCGCGGTGATCCTCGGGATGACCTACGTCTTCATCCCCTTCATGTTCCTGCCGCTCTACGGCTCGATCGAAAAGCTCGACATGGCGCAGATCGAGGCCTCGTCGGATCTGGGCGCCACCCGCTTCCAGACCTTCCGCAAGGTGGTTCTGCCCGCGACCCTGCCCGGCATCGTCGGCGGCTCGGTGATCACCTTCATCCCGGCGCTCGGCAATTTCATCGTGCCCTCGGTGCTGGGCGGGGCGAAGGTGCTGATGATCGGCAACCTGATCGAGCAGCAGTTCCTCTCGGCGCGAAACTGGCCCTTCGGCTCGGCGCTGGCGATGCTGGTGATGACGGCGGTGCTGGTGCTGCTGATCGCGCAGTTCCGGCTCGCCCGGCGGGAGGCGCAAGCATGATCCTGCGCCGCCTCCTCAGCCTTTACGGGCTGCTCTTCTTCGCCTTCGTCTACGCGCCGATCCTGCTGGTGGTGATCTATTCGTTCAACGCCAACACGCTCAACATGATGATCTGGGACGGGTTCACCTTCGACTGGTACCGGCAGATCTTCGGGTTCGAGACCTCGCTGGCGGAAAGCGCCACCTATGTCGACAGCACCGACCAGCTCTGGGGCGCGGTGCGCACCAGCCTGATCGTCGCGCTGTCGACCTCGGTCTTCTCGACCGTCTTCGGCACCGCGCTGGCGCTGGCCGTCGCCCGCTACCGCTTCCGGCTGGCGCGGTTCTACCGCACGCTGATGATGCTGCCGATGATCATGCCCGACATCGTGCTGGGGATCGCGCTGCTGATCTTCTTCATCACCATCGGCATGAACCTGTCGATCGTGACGATCATCATCGGCCAGTCGACCTTCCTGATCTCCTACGTCTTCGTGACGGTCTCGGCGCGCCTCGCCGAGTTCGACACCAGCGTCGAGGAGGCCTCGGCCGACCTTGGCGCCACGCCTGCACAGACCTTCCGCAAGGTGACCCTGCCGGGCATCGCGCCGGGCATCCTTGGCGGCTGGCTGCTGGCGTTCATCATCTCGATGGACGACCTCGTCATCACCTATTTCATCGCCGGCACCGGCAACACCACGCTGCCCATTCACATCTGGGGCCTGCTCCGCCGAGGCATCAAGCCCGAGATCAACGCCATCGCGACCCTGATGCTGCTCTTCACCCTGCTGATCGCCGCCGCGGGCCTCTACTTCAGATCGAGACGACAGAAATGACCCAGACGACCAAACCCCGCGCGCGCGAGCTCGGCATCCCCCTGCCCGGCACCCCCGGACCGCTCAACGCCATCACCGACGTGCCGGGCATCGAGGTGGGCACCACCGAGCTGCTCTCGTCCCGAGATCCGGCGCTCGCCACCCGCGGCATCCAGGTGCAGACCGGGGTGACGGCAATCCTGCCGCGTGGCCGCGACCCCGAGCCGAAGCCGGTCTGGGCGGGGCAGTTCAGCCTCAACGGCAACGGCGAGATGACCGGTGCGCACTGGGTGCGCGACGGCGGCTGGCTGGCCGGGCCGATCATGATCTCGAACTCCCACGCCATCGGCCCCTGCCACACCGCGGCGGTGCGCTGGATGGTCGAGACCTACGGCGAGACCTGGGAGAACAACCACCTCTGGGCGATGCCGGTGGTGGCCGAGACCTATGACGGCGTGCTCAACGACATCAACGGACTGCACGTGACCGAGGCGCTGGCGCGTGAGGCGCTCGACGCGGCGCGGCCCGGCGCGGTGCGCGAGGGCAACTCGGGCGGCGGCGCGGGGATGATCTGCTATGAGTACAAGGGCGGCACCGGCACGGCCTCGCGCCGGCTCGAGGTGGACGGGCAGGGCTTCACCCTCGGCGCGCTGGTGCAGGCCAACCACGGGCTGCGGCCCTGGCTCACCGTCGCGGGCCGCCGCGTCGGCGAGAAGATGACCGAGCACCGGATCACCGACATGATGACCGAACGCGGCTCGATCATCGTGATCCTCGCCACCGACCTGCCGCTTTCGTCGAGCCAGCTCGAGCGCCTGTCGCGCCGCGCCGCCATCGGCATCGGCCGCGCCGGCACGCCGGGCGGCAACAATTCGGGCGACATCTTCCTTGCCTTCTCCACCGCCAACGAGATGCCGCTGCCGCAGCTCTCGGGCCCGTGGCGGCAGATGACCTGCCTCAACGACGAGCTGCTGGACCCGGTCTACATGGCGGCGGTCGAAGCGGTGGACGAGGCGGTGCTGAACGCGCTCTGCGCCGCCGAGGACGTGCCGCTTGCCCGGCCCGCCAACGGCATCTGCCGGGCGCTCGACACAGACAGGATGATGGCGCTGCTGGCAGGCTGAGACCCGAGCCCCTCGCCCGGCTCCGGCCGGGCGCGGGACCGCTGCGCTCAGGCAAAGAGCAGGTCGTCGACCACCGGGGCGAAGTCGATCAGCTTCGCCTGCGCGAGGATCTTCAGGTCCTCCGGGTCGAGCACGCCGTCGCTCGCCAGCGCCTCCGAGATGTCGACGACCCCGCGCAGCTTGATGTCGTCGAGATCGTCCTCGGGCAAGCCCAGGGCCAGCACCGCCGCGACCTCTTCCGACATGCCGCCCTCGCCGAGGTCGGCGGGCTGCACGAAGGTCAGGTGGCTGACGCCCCAGCTCTCGCCGTAGGTGACCGGCTGGAACTCGCGCCAGATCGGTGTCTCGCTCTCGCTCCACGTCGTGTAGGCGGCGTACCAGACGCCCTCGGAGCCGCGGTCCTCGTAGCCGATGCCGGGGACCGAGTGATCGACGATGCCGTCGCCGTTGCTGTCCACCGCCATCGGCACCGGCCGCCCGGCGTCGATCTCGGCGACATAGGCGTCCCACAGCTGCCCGCCGGGGGTGCCGGTGGCATAGTTGGAGAGGGTCTGCGCCACGAACTCGTAACCGCCAAGGCTCGCATAGGCCTCGAAGGCCTGGTCGAAGCCGCTCAGGTAGCTGCCGCCGTAGCCCAGCGGATCGACCGAGGTCCCCATGAAATCCGCGATCGAGGTGTCCGGCGGCACCGGCTGCGACGTGTCGTCGGGCGTCGGATCGTAGCGCGCGTTGTGGGCCGGGCTCGAGATCTGGTCCTGCACGTTGGCGGTGAGCGAGATCTCGTCCCAGCCCTCGGCCTCGAACAGGCCGGAATAGCCTTGCAGGTCCCAGTAGCCGAAGATGCTCGCTGCGGCGGTGGGCGAGCAGCCGTGGTACCAGTCGTAGGCCGGCACGTCCTCGAGCAGGACCGCGACCGAGGGCAGGTCCTCGGCCACCGAGATCCGGTAGTCGCCCGTGCCCGTGTCGCCGAAGGCGCGGGCCGAGGCGTAGACCACCTCGTCCGCCACGGGCGTGTAGACAAGGCTCGACTGCAGCCCCTCGCCGCCGTCGTCGTCCGAGGTGACCAGCCCGCCCTCCGCGTCGTAGAGATAGAGCGTGGGATCGGCGAGCGGATCGGGCGAGTCCGCGTCCGAAAGCAGGTCGATGCGGTAGGTCGTGCCGCCCACCAGCTGGACGCGGTACCAGTCGTCGTCGCCCTGGAAATCGACTCGTCCGGCGATCTCGCCCCCCAGCGGCAGGTCCTCTGCGGTGCTGGCGTCGCCGGGCACCGTGTCGAGATCCGCGCTGTCGGCGACGGACAGAATGTAGTCCCCGGTGGCATTGTCCGAGAAGGCCCCGGCGGCGGCGTAGACGCGCGCGTCGCTCTCCGCGGTGAGGTAGATCCGCGAGTTCAGCCCGTCGTAGTCGTCGTTTTCGACAAGCAGCTCGCCGGCGGCGTCGTAGAGGCGGAAATAGGGATCGACCAGCGGCTCGGCCGAGGCGTAATCCCGCGTCAGGTCAAACACGTAGGTGGTGCCCGCCACGAGCTGCACGCCATACCAGTCGCGGTCGCCCTCGTAGTTGATCCGCCCGGCAAGCTCGACGCCGGGGACCAGCTCCTCGGTCGTGCCGGTATCGTCCGGCACCCCGTCCTCATGCGCCTGCACCGCGAGCGACAGCAGGAAGTCCCCCGTCCCCTCCTCGCCCGAGGTGCCGGCGGCCACGTAGACCCGCAGGTCCGCGACCGGCGTATACTCGATCAGCGAATTGAGCCCGAGCCAGTCGTCGTTCTCCAGCAGCAGGAAACCGTCACCGTCGTAGAGCTGCAGGAGCGGGTTGCCGAGCGGATCGGCGGAGTCCGGATCGCCGGTCAGGGTGAAGGTGTAGGTGTTGCCCGCCTGCAGGTCGACCGCGTACCAGTCCTGGTCGGCGGCGTGGTCGATCCGGCTGGCCTGCGCGCCGCCCGCCAGCAGCACCTCGAGCGTCTGGATCGAGCCCGGGACCGCGTCCTCGACCTCGAGCGTCTCCAGCGAGAGCAGGTAGTCGCCGGTGTAGTAGTCGCCGTAGGCCCCGGCCGAGGCGTAGACCCGCTGGTCCTCCGGCGCGGTGAAGTAGAGCAGCGAGTCGAGGCCGGTCCAGTCGTCGTTCTCGCCCAGCCAGTCTCCCGCCGCGTCGTAGAGCCGGAAGTAGGGATCGGCGAGCGGGTCGGGCGAGGCCGCATCGCCGGTCAGCGAGAACACGTAGGTGTGCCCGGCCAGCAGGTCGGCGGCGAACCAGTCGCGGTCGCCGGAATGGTCGATCCGGCTGGCCTGAACGCCGCCCACTGGCAGGACCTCTTCGGTATCGACGGTGTCGGGGATGGCGTCCTCGCTCGCCTCTGCCGAGAGCGTCAGCAGGAAATCCCCCGCGCCGCCGTCCGACCAGGACCCGGCCGAGACATAGACCCGCACGTCTTCGCCCTGCGTGTACTCGAGCACCGCGCCCGGGCCGGCCCAGTCGTAGGAATCCCCCAGCCAGTAGCCGTCCGCGTCGAAAAGCTTCAGGAGCGGGTCGCCAAGCGGCTCGGCGGAGGCCGGATCGCCGGTCAGCGTGAAGGTATAGGTGTAGCCCGCCTGCAGATCGACGGCGAACCAGTCCTCGTCATAGGCATAGTCGATACGGCTGCCCTGAGTCTCGCCTTCCACCAGCACTTCGCCGGTGGCGATGGAGCCGGGAATGGTGTCGCCATTCTGCTCAGCTGCGAAGGAGACGAGGAAGTCTCCGGTTCCCTCGTCCCACGCGGCGCCTGCAGAGGCATAGACCCGCGTCTCCGCCCCCGGCGAGTATTCGAGCACCGAGCCCGGCCCCTCCCAGTCCCAGGCTTCGGCCAGCCAGAACCCCTCGGCATCGTAGAGCTGCATCAGCGGGTTGAGCAGCGGATCGCCGGAGGCCGGGTCCCCGGTCAGGGTGAAGGTGTAGGTGTAGCCCGCCTGCAGGTCGACCGCGTACCAGTCCTGATCGAAGGCATAGTCGATGCGGCTCCCCTGCGTCTCGCCCTCCACCAGCACCTCGCCGGTGGCGATGGAGCCGGGAATGGTGTCGTTGTTCACCTCGGCCGCGAGCGACAGCAGGAAGTCTCCGGTCCCTTCGTCCCAATCGGACCCGGCCGAGGCGTAGACCCGCGCATCCTGATCCGGCGTGTACTCGAGCATCGCCCCCTCTGCGGTCCAGATCCCGGCATCCCTCAGCCAGTGGCCGTTGGCATCGTAGAGCTGCACCAGGGGGTTGAGCAGCGGATCGGAGGACGCGGCGTCGCCGGTCAGGGTGAAGGTATAGATATAGCCCGCCTGCAGATCGACCGCGTACCAGTCCTGGTCATAGGCATAGTCGATGCGGCTGCCTTCGGTCTCGCCGACCAGCAGCACCTCGCCGGTGTCGGTCCCGCCGGGAATCGTGTCGTTGTTCACCTCGGCCGAGAAGGACAGCAGGAAGTCCCCTGTCGTCCCGTGCCTCGAGGCCCCGGCGACATAGACCCGCTGATCCCAGTTCGGCATGAAGTCGAGGACCGACTCGGAGCCATACCAGTCCGCGGCATCGTCCAGCCAATAGCCATCGACGTCGTAGAGCAGCACGATGGGGTCTCCCAGCGGCTCGGAGGACGCCGGATCTCCGGAGAGCGTGAAGGTGTAGGTATTGCCAGCCAGAAGGTCGACCGCGTACCAGTCCTGGTCGTAGGCATAGTCGATGCGGCTTCCCTGCGTCTGGCCTTCCACCAGCACTTCCTCGGTGGCGACAGAGCCGGGAATGGTGTCGCCGTTCTCCGCCGCGGTGACAGAAAGCAGGAAGTCCCCGGTCCTGCCGTCCCACGCGGACCCGGCCGAGGCATAGACAAGCGCGTCTCCGACCGGCGTGTACTCGAGGACGGAGCCCGGACCGGTCCAGTCCCAGGCATCGGTCAGCCAGTAGCCCTCGGAATCGTAGAGCTGCAGCATGGGATCGAGCAGCGGATCGGAGGAATCCGGGTCGCCGGTCAGCGTGAAGGTGTAGGTGAAGCCCGCCAGCAGATCGACGGCAAACCAGTCCTCGTCGTAGCTGTAGTCGATGCGGCTCGCCTGCGCCTCGCCCTCCACCAGAACCTCGTCGGTGTCGATCCAGCCGGGAATCGTGTCGTTGTAGGCCTCGCCTTCGAAGGACAGAAGGAAGTCGCCGGTCCCGCCGTCCCATGCGGACCCGGCCGAGGCATAGACGCGCTCGTCCCAGAAGGGCGTGTACTCGAGCACCGAGCCCGGTCCGTCCCAGTCCCAGGCGTCGGTCAGCCAGTAGCCCTCGGCATCGTAGAGCTGCATGAGCGGGTTGAGCAGCGGATCGGAGGAGGCCGGATCGCCGGTCAGCGTGAAGGTGTAGGTGTAGCCCGCCTGCAGGTCGACCGCGTACCAGTCCTCGTCATAGGCATAGTCGATGCGGCTCCCCTGCGTCTCGCCGGTCTGCAGCACCTCCGCCGTGGCGACAGAGCCGGGAATGGTGTCGTTGTTCTCCTCCGCCGCGAGGGTCAGCAGGAAATCCCCGGTCCTGCCGTCCCAGTCCGAACCGGCCGAGGCATAGACCCGCTCGTCCCAGAACGGCGTGTACTCGAGCACCGAGCCGGGCCCCTCCCAGCCCCACGCATCGGTCAGCCAGTAACCATCCGCATCGTAGAGCTGCATGAGCGGGTTGAGCAGCGGGTCGGCGGAGGCCGGATCGCCGGTCAGCGTGAAGGTGTAGGTATAGCCCGCCTGCAGGTCGACCGCGTACCAGTCCTCGTCGTAGCCATAGTCGATCCGGCTCGCCTGCGCCTCGCCTGCCACCAGCACCTCTTGGGTGTCGATCCAGCCGGAAATCGTGTCGTTGTAGGCCTCGCCTTCGAAGGACAGCAGGAAGTCACCAGTCCCTCCGTCCCCGGCGGAACCAGCCGAGGCATAGACCCTCTCGTCCCCGTAGGGCGTGTATTCCAGCACCGAGCCGGGGCCCTTCCAGTCCCAGGCATCCGCCAGCCAGTAGCCCTCGGCATCGTAGAGCTGCACAATCGGGTTGAGCAGCGGATCGGCGGAGGTCGCATCGCCGGTCAGGGAGAAAGTGTAGGTGTAGCCCGCCTGCAGGTCGACCGCGTACCAGTCCTCGTCGGTGGGATAGTCGATGCGGCTGCCCGCGGTTTCGCCCGCCAGCAGCACCTCCCCGGTATCGACCGAGCCGGGGATGCTGTCCGCCCCGTCCGTGCTGTACAGCCGCAGCAGGTAGTCGCCGGCGTAATAGTCCCCGAAGGCCCCGGCGGCAGCATAGACCCGCTGGTCCTGCTGCGGGGTGTAGAAGAGCAGCGAATTGAGGTCGATCCAGTCGTCATTCTCGGCCAGCCACTGGCCATCCTCGTCGTAGAGCCGCAGGTAGGGATCGCCGAGCGCGTCCGGGGAGTCCGGATCGCCGGTCAGCGAGAAGATGTAGGTGTGTCCCGCCAGCAGGTCGGCCGCGAACCAGTCCCGGTCGCCCGCGGTCTCGAGCCGGTTGGCCTGCGGCGCGTCCGGGCCGAGCACGTAGGGGGTGGTGAGATCGCCCGGCACGTCTGCCTGCCGGGGGCTCAGGGTGACGCGGTCCACGCGCAGGGGCTCGCCCCGGTCGCCGTCACCGCCAAGCTCGAGCACATCCCCCGCCCGCAGCTCCACCGCCTCGATCACGTATTCCGCCGCGCTGCGGCCATCGGCCAGCGCGCTGCCACCGGTGCCGTCCCAGTCGAAGGCCGCGATCTCCTCGCCGTTGAGCAGCACCTGCAGGAAGGACACGCCGTCGGTCTCGTCGAAATAGCCGATGGTGATGTCGAAGAGCCCGCTCTCGGTGAGGACCACCTGCGCGCGCGGCGCGCCGGTGCCGGTGTCGTGCAGCACCGCCCCTCCCGAGGCACCGCCGACTTGTTCCACCCGGAACCCCGAGAGGATCTCGAAATCCTCGGCCTCGAGAACGCTGCCCGGCGCGGTGGCAGGGGCCAGATCGAAGGTGCCGTCCTGTTCAACGCTGTGGGCCGCGCGCCCGGTGCCGCCGCCCGGCACCGCCTTCAGCACCGCCGCAGCCTCGCCTGGGAAGCGGTCGACGCCCTCGGGGACGTCCTGCCCGTCCGCGCCGATGCGGAGGCCCGCGCCGACAGGCACAGCGGCCGGAAATGAAGGCACAATCTTGGAAACGGGATCGCTGGACATATCACCCTCCCGAGCCTGAGTTCAAAATGGTTTGAGCGATTTATCTGGAGCTGAATTCAGAAATGAAATTCACCTATAGGCTGTTCGACATATCAGCCCCGGTCAAGGTCATTTGAATGGCAGACGCTCCGTCGAGCTGCGCAATCCCTGTGCATATGACGGGGAAACCCCTGTCGTTCCCCAACAAAACAACGGGCGGCGCATGGGCGGCTCCCCGCCGAATGCCGCGATGCCGGGGCCGCCCGGCGGGAGCGACCTCGAGGCCCAGGACGTATTCCGGGAAAGGCGGATAACTCGCGGGCCATTTCCCGCCGAGCGCTGCGTATATCAGGAGAAAGGGCGGATTCTCTTGTCCCGGAAATAAGGCGAAAATGGTGCGCGGGCAAATAAGAGGGATAAGGCCCTGAATAATCTCGGGCGGCCGCCGATCCGGAACGGTCACCGGTGGCCGGTCACCCGGCGCAGCGCAGCGTCGCGCGGCCTTCGGGTGCCGCGACGCGACCCGAAACCCGCCGCCGGCGGTGACGAAGACACAGCTTGGAAAGCCCGCGCACGGCGCTAGCGCCGCCGCGCGGACGGACTCGCCCCGAGGATACGGAGAGCCTACTTCTTGCCGAGGAACTGGCCGACGATCGCGGTCAGAACGCCGCCCCCGGCCGCACCGCCAAGGAGCTGTGCGATCAGCGCGCCGATATCGAGCCCTCCCGCGGCGTTGACCACGTCGGTTGCCGCGGCCGGATCGCCTCCGCCGAGCAATGCGCCTATGGCCGAGCCGCCGGCGATGCCGCCGATCGCCCCCGAGAGCAGCTTCGGCAGGATCGCCATGCCGACGCTCTTGACCACCTGTCCCGCCAATCCACCGCCGACCATGCCCGCAATTGCCTGGACGATCAGCGCAGCAATACCTTCCATGAGCGACTTCCTTTTCGGTTTCCGCGTTCATTCGAAGACGGCCCAGCATATCACGCCACTTCACCTTGCGTAAACTATCTGGGATTGAACGGCTTTTCGGAATGGTCTCCCCTGACGGGATCTTCGGACCGAAGCTGCTGCGCCCGGACCGGCACTTCCCGGTGATTGACGAGGCGATTTCCGGGGCCGAACCGGCGCGGATCCGCAATTCCCGGAACGAAGGCCGCAAAGGTTCCCCGCCGGAGCAGGCACCGATGGGTCTTGTCGCGCAACGAGCGGCCGCCTCGAGACCCGCCGCGACGCTCGGCAGGAAGTTGCGCATCACCCCCGGAAAGAAGATCGCCCGCCGGATCACTCCGGCGGGCGACAGGATCATTGCGGTGCGGCTGCGCCTCAGGCGGCGCTGCGCCGGGCCGGGGCGGGCCGCAGCAGGATGCCGAGCACGACCAGTGCCCCCACCGCGATCGCACCCCAGTGGGTCGAGATCAGCAGCAGGCCCGCGGCGGTCAGCATCAGCTTCTCCCACAGCACGAGGTCGCGGCGGAACCAGCCGATATAGGCCGCCGACAGCGCCAGCACGCCCATCAGCCCCGAGATCAGCGCCGTGATGAACTCCACCCAGGTGAAGTTCACGAAGAGCAGGCTCGGCGCGTAGATGAACATGAACGGCACCAGCGCCTTGCCCATCGACAGCCGGAAGGCGGTCGTGCCCGTGGTCATCGGCTCCGCCCGCGCCAGCCCCGCCGCCGCGTAGGCGGCCAGCGCCACCGGCGGCGTCACGTCGGCGAGGACGCCGAAGTAGAAGACGAAGAAGTGCGTGGCGACGAGCGGCACGTCGAACTCCATCAGCGCCGGCGCCGCGATCGAGGCGAGGATGATGTAGGTCGGCGTGGTCGGGATGCCGGCGCCCATGATGATGCAGGCCAGCGCCACGAAGATCAGCCCGAAGAACAGCGCCAGCCCGTTTTCCGACAGCAGCCCGGTGAAATCCATGCTGATGACGAAGGTGGCGACGTCATGCGCCAGCTGCACCACGGCGGCCGAGAACTTGAAGCCGAGCCCGGTGAGCGTGGTCATGCCCAGCAGGAAGCCGACGCAGGCGCAGGCCGCGCCGATCGCCAGCGCGAACTTGGCGCCGTCCTCGAACCCGCGCACGAGGCGCGGCGGGGTCAGCACGGTCGAGGTGTCCATCGAGGTGTTGCCGAGCGCGCGCATCAGCAGCGGCACGTAGCTGAACACGATGGTCAGGATGATGCCCCAGAAGGCGGCGAGGAAGGGCGTGTACTGCATCAGCAGCATCGCGACCATCACGCCGAGCGGCACGAAGAGGTGCCACGAGCGCGCCAGCACCGCGCGGAACTGCGGGATCTTGTCCTTGGACAGGCCCTCGAGCCCCAGCTTCTTGGCCTCGAGATGGACCATCAGCAGGATCGCGATGTAGTGGAAGCAGGCCGGGACGATGGCGATGAGGATGAGCTCGTTGTAGGGGATGCCCAGCATCTCGGTCATCACGAAGGCCGAGGCGCCCATGATCGGCGGGGTGATCTGCCCGCCGCAGGAGGCCGAGGCCTCGACCGCGCCGGCAAAGCGCCCCGAGAAGCCCGACTTCTTCATCAGCGGGATGGTGAAGGCGCCCGTGGTCACCGTGTTGGCGATCGGCGAGCCCGAGATCATCCCGAAGAAGCCCGACGAGACCACCGAGACCTTGGCCGAACCGCCCGAGGCGCGCCCCGCGATGATCGTCGCGAGGTCGATGAAGAGCTGCCCGAGCCCGCTCATCTGCGCGAGGATACCGAAGAGCACGAAGTGGAACACGTAGGTCGCAACCACGCCCACGGCGACGCCGTAGATGCCCTCGGTCCCCACGAAGAGGTGGTTGATGATCCGGGTGATCGAGTAGCCGCGGTGCGCGAGGATGCCCGGCAGGTAGGGCCCCGCCAGCGCGTAGAGCAGGCAGCCGACGCCGATCCAGGCCAGCGTCGGGCCCATAGTGCGGCGCGTCGCCTCCAGCGTCATGACGATGGCGATGAGGCCCATCATGTAGACCGGCTCGGGCGGGCTGCCGACGTTGTCGATGAAGATGTGCTTGAAGAAGATCGACAGGTAGGCCGAGAAGCCCGCGCCGAAGGCCGCGAAGACCCAGTCGCGCAGCGCCACCTTCTCGGGGTCCGCGCCGCGGCGGTTGAACGGCAGGGTGAGCGCGATCAGCACCAGCATGACGCCGACGAAGACGGTCTTCAACGTGCTTGCCGGCAGCGCCGTGGTGATGCCGTAGAGCAGGTAGAGGTAGAAGGCGGCGAAGACCAGCGACTCCGCCCAGATCTTGCCCGTCGGCGTCGCGCGCTTGCGCGGGAAGACGAGGAAGATCAGCCCCATGACGAAGCTTAGGTGGATGGTGCGGTGCATCACCTCGTTCAGCAGGCCGAAGCCCGCCGTGTAGACGTGGAACAGCGACAGGATGACCGAGGCCACGGTCACGAGGATGGCGGTCGGTCCGGCAAGATTGCGGAAGTTCGACTCGGAATCGTATTCGCGGACCAGCGCCTCGACTTCGTCGGCGGTAAATTCGTGATCGCCATCGGCCGCGGTGTGGCCATGGCTGTCCTTCGGGGGAATCCCTTGGGTCAAAGCGGTGTCTCCTCGTCGCAGGGGGCAAGGGTGAGCGCCGACTGGCCCAGATCCGCCAGCGGCAGATCGGTCCCGGCAACGTGTAGGGTGTTCTTGAACTGCGCCTGGATGCGCAGCGGGATCGGTCCGGTCTTGCGGCGCATGTCGAGGATGAAATGCCCGTCCTCGTGCCGCCAGCCGGTGGCATCCATGTCATTCGCGATCGACGGCAGGCCCGCGCCATGCGCCATGAAGGTCTCGCGCGTCTGCACGATCTCGCCCTCCTCGACGCGGTAGGCGTCGGTCACCGGGGTGCGCGACACGGAATGGATGAAACTCAGCTCGAAGGTGCCGTCCGGCCCCAGCGGCAGCCGCGCGATCTCGCGCCCCTCGCCGCGGGTCTCGGTCAGGCACAGCCAGCCGTTCCCAGCCCCGGCCAGGGCCATGGCGGGAAGGCATGGCAGCAGGAGGGCGGCCAGAGCCGCCCTCCCCGTGCCGCGCAGAGGACTGCGCAGCGCCATTACTGGGTGATGCCCTTCTCGGCGTAGTACTTCTCGGCACCGGGGTGGACCGGGATCGAGACCGACTCGAGCGCCTTGTCGAGCGAGATCTGCTTGCCCATCGGGTGCACGTTGCCCAGCGTCTCGGTGTTCTCGTAGAGCGCCTTGGTCACCGCGTAGATGATGTCGTCGGAGACGTCCGCGTGGGTCGCCCAGATGGCGCGCACGGCCAGCGTCTCGACATCCGCGTCCACGCCCTTGTAGCTGCCCGCGGGGATCAGCGCGTTGGCATAGTAGGGCTGGGTTTCCTGCAGCTTGGCGATCGCCGGGCCGTTCAGCGGCACGATGCGGACATCATGGCCGTTGGCAAGGTCGGTGACCGACGAGGTCGGCAGGCCGGCGGTGATCAGCGAGGCGTCGAGGTTGCCGTCCTTGATCTTGTCGACCGACTGCGCGAACGAGGAATAGTCCTCGGACACGTCCTCGCGGGTCATGCCATGGGCGGTCAGCAGGTCGCCCAGCAGCTGCCACTGGCCCGAACCCGGCGAACCCGACGAGATCGACTTGCCCTTGAGGTCCTCGAAGGTCGCGATGCCGCTGTCGGCGCGGACCACGAGCTGCACGGTCTCGGGGTAGAGCGCGCCGATGGCCCGCAGGTTCTCGAGCGCCTCGCCCTCGAACTGGTTCACGCCCTTGAAGGCGGCATCGAGGATGTCGGCGGCGGCAAAGGCGGATTCGATCTCGCCGCGGCCCAGCAGCTGCGCGTTGGCGACCGAGGCGTTGCCGGTCTCGGCGGTGGCCGAGAGCTTGGTGTCCGGCAGTTCAGCGGTGTTCGAGATCAGCTGCGCCAGCATGCCGCCGAGCGGGTAGTAGGTGCCGCCGGTGCCGCCGGTCGCGATGCCGAAGAAGGTGCGGCCCGCGGCGAAGGCCGGGGTCGTCACCGCGGCAAGCGCGGCTGCGGAGGTGCCAAGGAAAAGGCGCCGGGAAAGGGTCATGGGAAATCCTCCATGGACTGTTGTGAAGCCCCCATTCTGAACGCGCCGGAAGCGCGCCTGTCGCGGGGTTGCGCGAGTTGCTTCTTGACGCTGGGTTTTTGCATGTCAATAACCGTTTTTAAATGCAAAAGGGGCGGACATGACCAACGACACGAACCAAGCTATTGAAGATGCTTTGTTAATCAGGACATCCGGCAGCTCGCCCCTGCTTCTGAACGTGCCTCACGCAGGGGAAATTTTGCCCCCCGCCCTTGCGGAGGCGCTCACGTCCGAGGCACGCGACCTGCGCGATACCGACTGGCACATGGACCGCATCGCCCGCGACATCCTGCCCGCCGGCGCCTCGCTGCTGGCGGCACGGGTCTCGCGCTACGCGGTCGACCTCAACCGGCCGAAGGACGACACCCCGCTCTACAGCGGCGCGACCACCGGGCTGATCTCGACCATCGACTTCGACGGCACCCCGCTCTACCGCGACGGCGCCGAGCCGGATGCCGCGGAACGCGCCGCGCGCATCGCCGCCTACTGGGAACCCTACCACGCCGCGCTCTCCGCCGAGATCGCGCGCATCCGCGCCGCGCATGGCTATTGCCTGCTGCTCGACCTGCACTCGATCCGCAGCCGCGTGCCGCGGCTCTTCGAGGGGCGCCTGCCCGATCTCAACCTCGGCACCAATTCCGGCGCCGCCTGCGCTCCCGCGCTTTCGGACGCCGCCTATGCCGCGCTGCGCGGCAGCGGCTTCAGCGCCGTGCGCGACGGGCGCTTCAAGGGCGGCTTCATCACCCGCCACTACGGCGATCCGGCGCGCAACGTGCACGCGCTGCAGATCGAGATCGCGCAGGAGTGCTACATGCTCGAAGAGAGCCCCTGGACCTACCTGCCCGAGCGCGCGGACCGGCTGAAGACCGCGCTTGCCGCGCTCGTCGCCGCCATGACATCCTTCATTCCCGAGCTGGAGCCGCATCAATGACCTCTGCCCTTCTCACCGGCGCCCACTTCCGCCAGGCCCTCACGCCGGAGGGCTGGAAGCGGAACCTCTCCGTGCAGTTCGCCGCGGACGGGACGATCTCGGCCATCGCCGAAGACGCCAACCCGCTGGGCCTGCCGGTCTACGAGAACCCGGTGGTGCCGGGGATCACCGACCTGCACAGCCATGCCTTCCAATACGCCATGGCGGGGCTCTCGGAGGTGCGCCGCAACCCGGTCGACAGCTTCTGGTCCTGGCGCGACATCATGTATTTCTTCGCGCTGACCGTGTCGCCCGAGGACATGCAGGCCATCGCCGCGCGGCTCTACCTGTCGCTGCTGAAGGGCGGCTACACCGGCATCGCCGAGTTCCACTACGTCCACAACGACCTCGACGGCACGCCCTACGCCCGGCGCGAGGAGCTGTCGCTGGCGATCTTCGAGGCGGCGCGGGCGACCGGGCTCGAGCTCACCCACCTGCCGGTCTTCTATGCCCATTCCGGCTTCGGCGGCCTGCCCCCCACCGACGGGCAGCGGCGCTTCATCCAGGATCTCGACGGCTACGCCGCGATGCTCGAGGCGCTGAAGGCCCCCGCCGCCGCGGCCGGGCACAAGCTCGGCATCGCGCCGCATTCACTGCGCGCCGTCACGTCCGAGGAGATGGCCCGGTTGATGGAGCTGCGCGCGGACCTGCTGCCCGGTTGCCCGGTGCACATCCACGTCGCCGAGCAGATCCCCGAGGTGAACGAGGCGCTGGCCTGGAACGGTCGCCGCCCGGTCGAGCAGCTCTACGACATCGCGCCGGTCGACCAGCGCTGGTGCCTGATCCATGCCACCCATCTCGATGACGCCGAGGTGCGCCAGATCGCCCGCTCCGGCGCCACGGTGGGTCTCTGCCCGATGACCGAGGCCAACCTCGGCGACGGCATCTTCCGCGCCACCGACTTCCTCGCCGAGGGCGGGGTCTTCGGCATCGGCTCGGATTCCAACATCGCCACCTCCGCCGCGCAGGAGCTGCAGATGCTGGAGTACAGCCAGCGCCTGCGCGACCGGCAGCGCAACGTGCTCGCCTCGCCCGACCAGCCGAGCGTCGCCGCCAACCTCTGGACCCGCGCGGTGCAGGGCGGCGCGCGCGCGGCGGGCCGCCCCGAGCAGGGGCTGGCGGTCGGCGGCATGGCCAGCTTCGTCGAGCTGACCAGCCCCGAGCCCGAGGCCATGGCCCCCGTCGCGCCCGAGGCGGCCCTCGATTTCCACGTCTTCGCCGGGCGCGGCCTGCATGTCGGCGACGTGGTGGTGCGCGGCCGCAAGGTGGTCAGCGCCGGGCATCACCCGCTCGAGGCGCAAATCCTCGCCGACTACGCCGCCGCCATGGGCCGCGTCTCGGAGCGGCTGGCCGCGCGCAACCCGGGCACCGGCACGAAAGCCTGAGGAGGGGCGATGGCCAAGGAACCCGACTACCGATCCAACTCGCTGCTGCGCGGCCTCAGCATCCTCGAATGCTTCAACCTGCGCCGCCCCGAGATGACCCTCACCGAGATCGCCGAGGCGATCTCGGTGACGAGTTCCGCGGCCTACCGCTTCGTCGTGACGCTGGAGCGCGAGGGCTACCTCACCCGGCACGAGAACCGCTACCGGCTCGCCCCGCGCGCGATGGATCTGGGCTACCGCTACCTCGCCTCGCTCGACGTCAGCGACCTTGCCCGCCTGCCGGCGGACGCGCTGCGCAACGAGACCGGCTTTACCGTGCATGTCTCGATCCTCGAGGGGACCGAGATCATCTACGTCTACCGCGCGCTGTCGGACCGCGCGATGGTCTCGAACGTGCCGGTGGGCTCGCGCCTGCCGGCCTTTTCGACCACCATGGGCAGGGTGCTGCTGAGCGACCTGCCCGAGGCGGATCTCGACGCCCGTTTCGCGGGCTACGCATTCAGCCGGATGAGCTCCGCCGCGCCCGGCTCGCTGGCCGAGCTGAAGCCGCTGCTGAGGGCCGACCGCGAACGCGGCTATGTGGCGCAAAGCTCGCACCTTGCCACCGGCACCTTCTCGATCGCCGCGCCGCTGGTCTCGCGCCATGGCCGCTACGTCGCGGCGATGAACCTCTCGGGCCATGAGCAGCAACTCCGCCCCGACGCCGCGCTGATCGGCAAGGTCCTCGACGCCGCGCGCGAGGTCTCGAAGATGCTCTGAGCCGCCCGCGCGGTCAGATGTCGAGCGTGTTCTCGCGCTCCCAGCGGGAGAAATGCGAGACGAACGAGGTCCATTCCTGCATCTTCATCCGCGTGTAGGAGGCCGAGAAGCCCTCGCCCATCATCGCCTTCAGCTCGGCATCGGCGTCATAGGCGCGCACCGCGTCGAGCAGGTTCAGCGGCAGGCGCGGCGCGTCCTTCACGAGGTGCCCCTCGGCATACATGTCGATGTCGTGGCGCTTGCCCGGATCGGCCTTGGATCGGAGCCCCGAGAGGCCCGCCGCGATGATCACCGCCTGCAACAGGTAGGGGTTCACCGCGCCGTCGGGCAGGCGCAGCTCGAACCGGCCCGGCCCCGGCACGCGCACCATGTGGGTGCGGTTGTTGCCGGTCCAGGTGACGGTGTTGGGCGCCCATGTCGCCCCCGAGGTGGTGCGCGGCGCGTTGATCCGCTTGTAGCTGTTCACCGTGGGATTGGTGATCGCCGCCAGCGCCTCGGCGTGTTTCATGATGCCGCCGAGGAAATGCCGCCCCTGTTCCGACAGGCCAAGCTCCCTGCCGAGGTCGGCAAAGGCGTTGACCGTGCCCTCCCTGTTCCAGACCGAGATATGGGCGTGGCAGCCGTTGCCGGTCAGCCCCTCGATCGGTTTCGGCATGAAGGTGGCGCGCAGCCCGTGCTTCTCGGCCACCGACTTCACCATGAACTTGAAGAAGCTGTGGCGGTCGGCAGTGACCAGCGCGTCGGCATATTCCCAATTCATCTCGAACTGACCGTTCGCGTCTTCGTGGTCGTTCTGGTAAGGCCCCCAGCCGAGGTCGAGCATGTAGTTGCAGATCTCGGCGATCACGTCGTAGCGGCGCATCACCGCCTGCTGGTCGTAGCACGGCTTCTCGGCGGTATCGAACGGGTCCGAGATCTGCTCGCCCTCGGGGCTCAGCAGGAAGAACTCGGCCTCGATCCCGGTCTTCACCCGCAGCCCTTCCGAGGCCGCCTCGGCCACGAGGCGGCGCAGCACGTTGCGCGGGGCCTGCTCGACGTCGTCGCCCTCCATCACGCAGTTCGAGGGTACCCAGGCCACCTCGGGCTTCCACGGCAGCTGGATCGCCGCCTCGGCATCGGGCACGGCCAGCATGTCGGGATGCGCCGGGGTGAGGTCGAGCCAGGTGGCAAAGCCCGCGAAGGCCGCCCCCTCCTCCTGCATGGCCGTGATGGCCTGCGCCGGCACCAGCTTGGCGCGCTGGCCGCCGAAAAGGTCGGTGTAGGAGATCATGAAGTACTTCACGCCACGCGCACGGGCGAATTCGGCCAGGTCAGCCATGACAGTCCCTTTCATTCCCTGTTGAGCTCGGCGGGGCGTTGGCCGCCCTCGCCGCATCGCTTCCGGTGCAGCGGGTCAGAACCCGCCCTTGCCCGGCCACCAGCTTGTGCCGGCAAGCGGCACCTGCGCCATCGCGGCGGCCTCCATAGTGAGCGCGCAGAGGTCTTCCGGCTCGAGATTGTGCACATGGCTCTTGCCGCAGGCCCGCGCGATGGTCTGGCACTCGAGCGTCATCACGTTGAGGTAGTTGCGCAGGCGGCGGCCCGCGGCGACCGGGTCGAGCCGCGCCATGAGCGCGGGATCCTGCGTGGTGATGCCCGCCGGGTCGCGCCCCTCGTGCCAGTCGTCATAGGCCCCGGCGGTGGTGCCGAGCTTGCGGTACTCGTCCTCCCACTTGGGGTCGTTGTCGCCCAGCGCGATCAGCGCGGCGGTGCCGATGGCCACCGCGTCGGCACCGAGCGCCAGCGCCTTGGCCACGTCGGCGCCGCTGCGGATGCCGCCCGAGACCACCAGCTGCACCTCGCGGTGCAGCCCGAGGTCCTGCAGCGCCTGCACCGCCGGGCGGATGCAGGCCAGCGTCGGCAGGCCGACGTTCTCGATGAACACGTCCTGCGTCGCGGCGGTGCCGCCCTGCATCCCGTCGAGGACCACCACGTCGGCCCCGGCCTTCACCGCCAGCGCAGTGTCATAGTAGGGCCGCGCGCCGCCGACCTTGACGTAGATCGGCTTTTCCCAGCCGGTGATCTCGCGCAGCTCGAGGATCTTGATCTCCAGATCGTCCGGCCCGGTCCAGTCGGGGTGACGGCAGGCCGAGCGCTGGTCGATCCCCACGGGCAGGTCGCGCATCCCGGCGACGCGCTCGGTGATCTTCTGGCCGAGCAGCATGCCTCCGCCGCCGGGCTTGGCGCCCTGCCCCACCACCACCTCGATCGCGTCGGCGCGGCGCAGGTCGTCGGGGTTCATGCCGTAGCGGCTCGGCAGGTACTGGTAGACCAGCTTTTCCGAGTGCCCGCGCTCTTCCTCGGTCATGCCGCCATCGCCGGTGGTGGTCGAGGTGCCGGCCAGCGTCGCGCCGCGGCCGAGCGCCTCCTTGGCCGGACCCGAGAGCGCGCCGAAGGACATGCCCGCGATGGTGATCGGGATCTTCAGCTCGATCGGTTTCTTGGCAAAGCGCGTGCCGAGCACCACCGAGGTGTCGCATTTCTCGCGGTAGCCCTCGAGCGGGTAGCGGCTGATCGAGGCGCCGAGAAACAGCAGGTCGTCGAAATGCGGCACGCGGCGCTTCGCCCCGCCGCCGCGGATGTCGTAGATGCCGGTCGCCGCCGCGCGGCGGATCTCGGCGTTGACCTCGCGCGAGAAGGTCCAGGACTGGCGCGGCTCGGTCTGGGGCGTGTGCTGGGGTGTCTTGTCCATGGTCCGCTCCTCAGTAGGCGTCGGCGTGGTCGATGTTGAAATTGTAGAGGTTGCGGGCCGAGCCGTAGCGGCGGAACTCCTCCGGCCGCGCCTCCGCGCCCGCCCGCGCGAGCAGGCCGCGCAGGATCTCGATATGTTCGGGCCGCATCTCCTTCTCGACGCAGTCGGCGCCCAGCGATTTCACCGATCCGCGCACGAAGAGCCGCGCCTCGTAGAGGCTGTCCCCCAGCGCGTCCCCGGCGTCGCCCAGCACCACGAGGTTGCCGCGCTGCGCCATGAAGGCCGACATGTGCCCGATGCTGCCATGCACGACGATGTCGATGCCCTTCATCGAGATGCCGCAGCGCGAGCTGGCGTTGCCCTTGATGTTGAGCAGCCCGCCCCGGCCGGTCGCCCCGGCGTACTGGCTGGCGTCGCCCTCGATGATCACCTCGCCCGACATCATGTTCTCGGCCACGCCCGGCCCGGCCGAGCCCTCGACATGCACCGTGGCGTGCTGGTTCATCCCGGCGCAGTAATAGCCGGTCGAGCCCTTCACGGTGACGCGCAGCGGCCCGTCGAGCCCGACCGCCATGGCATGCGCCCCGCGCGGGTTCTCGATGGTGAAGGCCTCGTTGCCCTTGGCCTTCGCGGCGGCCTGCAGCGTGGCGTTGACCTCGCGCAGCTCGGTTTTCAGCATATCCAGAACGGGCATGGATCAGCGCTCCCAGAAGTAGACGGTGGCGGGCTCGGGCTCCCAGACACGGGCGGCCTCGATGCCCGGCAGGTCGGCGAAGGCGCGGTATTCGCTGGCGAAAGCGACGTAATCCTCGGTCTCGGCCATCACGGCGGGCTTGCAGGCGACGGGGTCGCGCACGACGCCGAAGCCGGTCTTGGTGCCGGTGACGAAGGTGAAGAAGCCGTCGAGGTCCTTCAGCGTGCCCTCGAGCGCCTCGCCCAGCGTCGCCCCCTCGGCGATGCGCGACGAGATGTAGGCCGCGCCCACCTCGGTGTCGTTCTCGGTCTTGGTGAAGACGCCCTTGCGCGCCAGCTTGCGGCGCATGGCGTTGTGGTTCGACAGCGAGCCGTTGTGCACGAGGCACTGGTCCCCGGCGGTCGAGAACGGATGCGCGCCGAGCGTGGTCACCGCGCTTTCGGTCGCCATGCGGGTGTGGCCGATGCCGTGGCTGCCGCCCATCGCGCGGATGCCGAAGCGGGCGGCGACGTCCTTGGGCAGGCCGACTTCCTTGTAGATCTCCATGCTCTCGCCCGAGCCCATGACCCGCAGGCCGCGCGCCTCGAGGACGGCAAGCGCCTCGGCCTCCTGCTCCAGCGGCAGGGTCAGCACGGCGTGGGTGCTGGCGACGCGCATCGTCACCTCTGCGCCGAGCGCGTCCGACAGCGCCGCGTCGAGACCGGCGAAATCCGCCTCCGGCGTGTCCGACTGGACGGTGATCTTCAGCCCGCCCGCCGCATCGCCGTAGATCGCGATCCCGGCGCTGTCGGGGCCGCGATCGGTCATGGTGATGAGCATGTCGGTGAGCATGTCGCCCAGCCTCGGGCGCAGGTCATCCTTTTTCAGGAACAGGCCAACGATGCCGCACATGGGTCCTCCATAGGGTTCCGGGACGGGCGCGGGCGCCCTCTCACCAGATCACTATCGAGAAAACTTTATTCCCTCCAAGAAAATCATCCTTACAGGGAAGAATATCTTCCGCACGGGAATGAATGCCGGGGATTTGGGCAGATCAGCGCTGTTGCGGGTAGGTGATGACCGACAGGTAGCGGATCGGCAGGCGCGCCAGCTCCTCTGGCCCGTGCGGCGCGTCGGAATCGAAAAGCAGCGAGTCGCCCGGCTCCATCCGGTAGAGCCGGTCGCCGTGTCGATAGCCCATCTCGCCCTCGAGCATGTAGAGCAGCTCGATCCCCTCGTGCTGGAAGACCGGGAACTGGTCGCTCTCGCTGTCGAGGGTGATCATGTAGGGCTCGACCACCACGCCCGAGTTGTTCGACCCGATATGGCCGAGCAGGTGGTACTGGTGCCCGGCGCGGGTGCCGGCACGCTCGATCTCCACCCCCTCGCCCGCCTTCACGTGCATGCAGCCGCGCTCTTCCTCGTAGCCCGAGAAGAGCTGCACCAGCGGCACGCGCAGCGCATGGGCGAGCGTCGAGATGGTGGTGAGCGACGGAGAGATGACGCCGTTCTCGATCTTCGAGAGCATCCCCACCGACAGGCCGGTCTGGGTGGCGAGATCGGCCACGGTCATCCGCTGGCGCTTGCGCAGCTCGCGCACCTGCCGACCGATCGCCACCTCGAGGTTCTTCTCGCGCAGCTCGCGCACCGCATGGGGATTCTGCTGCAGCGCCTTCTCGTCCCGCTTGGCCATCGGTGTTCCTTCGTCCTGCCGTCTCAAGGGGGCTCCCCCATGGCCCGCAAGGCTGCGCACAGCGCCGCCGTCTCGGCAAGACCGATCTCCGCGGCACCGCGCCGCCGCGCCCAACCGGCCACATTTGCCCCCGCGGGACGCTCCGCGACCCCAAACCCGAGGCCTTTGCTTGCTCCTTTGTGGTCAAGCGGCTATGGGATGCGCGCAATCTGGAAAGCCGGAGCGAGGCCATGGCCAAGGAAAAGAAAGCCCCCCGCCCCCGGGCGCAAACGCCCAAGGGGTTCCGCGACTATTTCGGCACGGAAGTGTCCGAGCGTGCACATATGCTGCATACCATCGCCGGGGTCTATCATCGCTACGGCTTCGAGGCGCTGGAAAGCTCGGCCGTCGAGACCGTCGAGGCGCTCGGCAAGTTCCTCCCGGATGTCGACCGCCCGAACGAGGGCGTGTTCGCCTGGGAAGACCATGACGACGGCTGGGTGGCGCTGCGCTACGACCTGACCGCGCCGCTGGCGCGGGTCTATGCCCAGCACCGCAACGATCTGCCGACCCCCTACCGGCGCTATGCCATGGGGCCGGTCTGGCGCAACGAGAAGCCCGGTCCGGGGCGGTTCCGCCAGTTCTACCAGTGCGACGCGGATACCGTGGGCGCGCCTTCCGTGGCCGCCGACGCCGAGATCTGCGCGATGCTCTCGGACACGCTGGAAGAGGTCGGCATCCCGCGCGGCGACTACCTCGTGCGGGTGAACAACCGCAAGGTTCTGAACGGCGTGCTCGAGACCATGGGCCTGTCGGATGACGCGCAGCAGCAGGCGGTCCTGCGCACCATCGACAAGTTCGACAAGGTCGGCGAGAGCGGCGTGCGCGAGCTTCTGGGCAAGGGCCGTCTCGACGCCTCGGGCGCCTATATCGACGGCGTGGGCCTCTCGGACGATCAGGCGGCCCCGGTGCTGGCCTTCCTGACCTCGAAAGGCGCGGATGCCGCCGCGACGCTCGCCAACCTGCGCGCCGCGATCGGCGCCTCGGCGATCGGCGAGGAGGGCGTCTCGGAACTCGAGGAAATCGCCACCCTGCTCGACGCGGGCGGCTACGGCTCGAGCCGCATCGAGATCGACCCCTCGGTCGTGCGCGGCCTTGGCTACTACACCGGCCCGGTCTTCGAGGCCGAGCTGACCTTCGAGATCCTCGACGAGAAGGGCCGCAAGCGGCAGTTCGGCTCGGTCTCGGGTGGCGGACGCTACGACGACCTCGTCAAGCGCTTCACCGGTCAGTCGGTGCCCGCGACCGGCGTCTCGATCGGTGTCGACCGGCTGCTCGCCGCGCTGCGCGCCAAGGGCCGCATCGGCGGCACGGCGCAGGGCCCGGTGGTGGTGACGGTCATGGATAAGGACCGCATGGCCGACTACCAGGCGATGGTGACCGAGCTGCGCAATGCCGGCATCCGCGCCGAGGTCTACCTCGGCAACCCGAAGAACTTCGGCAACCAGCTCAAGTACGCCGACAAGCGCGAATCCCCCGTGGCCGTCATCGAGGGCGGCGACGAGAAGGCGCGCGGCGTGCTGCAGATCAAGGACCTGATCCTCGGCGCCAAGCTGGCGCAGAGCGCCAGCCTCGAGGAGTGGAAGGAGCGTCCCTCGCAATACGAGGTGCCGCGCGACCAGCTGGTCGCCAAGGTGCGCGAGATCCTGAGCCAATGGGCGTGAGCTTCGCCGCCGAGAAGGCCGAGGCGGAGCGGCTGAAGGCGATCTTCGCCGAGGCCGGGGCGCAGCCGCTGGACTGCGCGATCATGCAGTCGGCGGAGACGCTGCTCGACCTCTACGGCGAGGACATCCGCGCCCGCGCCTACGTGACCCACGACCCGAGCCGCGGCGAGATGATGCTGCGTCCCGACTTCACCGTGCCGGTGGTCGAGATGCACATGTCGCACGGCGCCGACCCCGCCCGCTACACCTACGCGGGCGAGGTCTTCCGCCGCCAGGAAGAGCATCCCGAGCGCCCCTCGGAATACTACCAGGTCGGCTACGAGGTCTTTGACCGCGGCGACCAGGCGCAGCTCGACGCCGAGGTCTTCGCGCTCTTTGCCGGGGTGCTGAAGCCCTATGCGCTGCGCCCGGTGACCGGCGACATCGGCATCCTGACCGCCGCCGTGGCCGGGTTGCAGACCTCGCAGAAGCGCCGCGACGCGCTGCTGCGCCATATCTGGCGGCCGCGCCGCTTCCGCGCCCTGCTCGACCGCTACTCGGGCAAGAGCGCCGTGCCCGCCACCCGCGCCGCGATGCTGGCGCAGGACGACCCGCTGTCCAGGGCCGGCCCGGTGATCGGCCTGCGCAGCGAGCGCGAGATCGAGGCGCGCATCGCCGCGCTGCGTGCCGATGCCGCCGAGCCCGCCCTGCCGCGCGGCCAGGTCGAGCTGATCGACGCCGTGCTCGCGGTGCGCGAGACCTGCTCCTTCGCGCTCGAGCACCTGCATGACATCGCGGTCGACATGCCCGCGCTGCTGCCCGCGCTCGAGGCCTTCGAGCGCCGCTGCGAGGCGCTCACCGCGCTTGGCGTCGATGTCGGAGAGCTCGACTTCGAAGCCAGCTACGGCCGCAGCTCGATGGAATATTACGACGGCTTCGCCTTCGGCTTCGTCTGCGACAGCCGCCCGGACCTGCCCCCCATCGCCACCGGCGGGCGCTACGACGCGCTCACCCGGCGGCTCGGCGGCGGGCAGGAGATCCCCGCCGTCGGCGGCGTGATCCGGCCGGGCATCCTTCTGGAGGTGGCACGATGACCATCAAGCTCGGCGTGCCCTCCAAGGGCCGCCTGATGGAGAAGACCTTCGACTGGTTCGGCGCGCGCGGCGTGACGCTCTCGCGCACCGGCTCCGACCGCGAATACGCGGGCGCGGTCGACGGGGTCGAGGGCGTGTCGCTGGTGCTGCTCTCGGCCGGGGAAATCCCGCGCGAGCTCGCCGCCGGGCGCATCCATCTCGGCGTCACCGGCACCGACCTCATCCGCGAGAAGCTGGTGCAGTGGGACCAGAAGGTCGAGCAGATGGCCGAGCTCGGCTTCGGGCAGGCGGACCTCATCGTCGCCGTGCCCGCCGCCTGGGTGGATGTCGACACGCTCGATGACCTCGACGGCGCCGCCGCCGCCTTCCGCGCGCGCCACGGCTTCCGCATGCGCATCGCCACCAAGTACCACCGCCTCGTGCGCGATTACCTGCGGATGGGCGGGGTCGCCGACTACCAGCTCGTCGACAGCCAGGGCGCGACCGAGGGCACGGTGAAGAACCTCACCGCCGAGGCCATCGCCGACATCACCTCGACCGGCGAGACGCTGCGCGCCAACCACCTCAAGGTGCTGGCCGAGGAGCCGGTCCTGCGCAGCCAGGCGACGCTCTTCCGCTCGCGCACCGCGAAGATGACCGAGGCCGACCGCGAGGCGCTGCGCGTCCTCTCCGAAATGCTCGGCGTCTGATCAACGAAAAGGCCCCCGCCGCGGCGGGGGCCAAATCTCTTCGAAGAGATTTGCAACGTCCTTCGAAGGACGTTGCCCTCCCCCCTCAGGCTTCCAGCTTGTCCTGCGTGCGCAGCTCGAAATCCGAGGCGTCGTGGCGTTCGCGCAGCTGCTCTTCCAGCGGGCCGGTGGCCTTGTTGACCATGCGGCCGCGCTTCACCGCCGGGCGCGCGTCGATCTCCCTCGCCCAACGCTGGACGTGCTCGTAGCTCTCCACGTCGAGGAACTCGCCGGCGCTGTAGGCGCGCCCGAGCACGAGGTTGCCGTACCAGCACCAGATCGCGATGTCGGCGATGGTGTACTCGTCGCCGGTCATGAACCTGCGGTCCGCGAGGTTGCGGTTCAGCACGTCGAGCTGGCGCTTGGTCTCCATCGCGAAGCGGTTGATCGGGTATTCCATCTTCGACGGCGCATAGGCGTAGAAATGCCCGAAGCCGCCGCCGAGATAGGGCGCGCTGCCCATCTGCCAGAACAGCCAGCTCAGCATCTCGGCCCGGTCCTCGGGCTTGCCGAGGAAGGCGCCGAACTTCTCGGCAAGGTGCAGCAGGATCGCGCCGGACTCGAAGACGCGCACGGGTTTCTCGCCCGAGCGGTCCATCAGCGCCGGGATCTTCGAGTTGGGGTTCACCTCGACGAAGCCCGAGCCGAACTGGTCGCCGTCGCCGATGCGGATCAGCCAGGCGTCGTACTCGGCGTTATGCCCCGCGGCGAGCAGTTCCTCGAACATCACGCCGACCTTCTGGCCGTTCGGCGTGGCGAGGCTGTAGAGCTGGAACGGGTGCTTGCCGACCGGCAGCGGCTTGTCATGGGTCGCGCCGGCGACGGGGCGGTTGATCGAGGCGAACTGGCCGCCGTTCTCGGCGTCCCATGTCCAGACCTTGGGAGGGGTGTATTCGACGTTCATGAGAGAGGGACTCCATTGTCTGATTGGCCCGAACCGTAGCGGTTTGAACCGGAAAGGCCAGAGCGCGGGCTGTGCGTGGCGGCACATGGGGGTGTGAGGCGCGCGGGATGTGTGAGGAAAGGGAGGGGGCTCCGCCCCCGCCCGCGCTCCGCGCGGACTCCCCCGGCGTATTTGGAAAGAGAAGAAGGGGCCGGGGCTTGCGTGCCGAGGCGGCTTCCCAAGCCGGGCGGCGCGCCTATCTTTGCGGACATGTCCGGATTGCCCGCCTCCCTTCAGACCTGGTTCGCCGCCCGCGGCTGGAGCCTGCACCCGCACCAGCGCGCCATGCTCGAGCGGGCCGGCGCGCCCGCGCTGCTGCTCATCGCGCCGACCGGCGGCGGCAAGACGCTGGCCGGGTTCCTGCCGACGCTCGCCGAGCTGACCGAGGCGCCGCGGACCGGGCTGCACACGCTCTACGTCTCGCCGCTGAAGGCGCTGGCGGCGGACATCAGGCGCAACCTGCTCATCCCGATCGAGGAGGCGGGCCTGCCGATCCGCGTCGAGGACCGCACCGGCGACACGTCTTCCTCGCGCAAGCGGCGGCAGCGGGCCGATCCGCCGCACATCCTGCTGACCACGCCCGAGAGCCTTGCCCTGCTCACCTCCTACGAGGACGCGCCGCGCATCTTCGCCGGGCTGAGCCGGGTGGTGGTCGACGAGATCCACGCCCTCGCCGAGAGCAAGCGCGGCGACCAGCTGATGCTGGCGCTGGCGCGGCTGCAGACGCTCTGCCCCGACCTGCGGCGGGTCGGGCTTTCGGCCACGGTCGAGGATCCGGCGGCGATCGCCCGGCTGCTGGCGCGGCACCCGGATCCCTGCAAGATCGTCGAGGCCGATCCCGGCCCCGAGCCCGACATCTCGATGCTGCAGACCGAGGCCGCCCCGCCCTGGTCCGGCGGCGGGGCGGCCTACGCGATCCCGGCGGTGCTCGAAGAGGTCAAGCGGCACCGCACCACGCTCATCTTCCACAACACCCGCGCGCAGGCCGAGATCTTCTTCCACCGGCTCTGGCTCGCCAACGAGGACTCGCTGCCGATCGGCATCCACCATGGCAGCCTCGACCGCGGCCAGCGCGAGAAGGTCGAGGCCGCCATGGTGCGCGGCGATCTGCGCGCCATCGTCTGCACCGGCTCGCTCGACCTCGGCATCGACTGGGGCGACGTGGACCTGGTGATCCAGATCGGCGCGCCGAAGAACGTCAAACGGCTCGTGCAGCGCATCGGCCGCGCCAACCACCGCTACAACGCGCCCTCGAAGGCGCTGCTGGTGCCCGCAAACCGCTTCGAGGTGGTGGAATGCCTCGCCGCGCTCGAGGCGGTGCGGGCGCGGGAACTCGACGGCGAGAGCCGCGGGCCCGGGCCGCGCGACGTGCTCTGCCAGCACATCCTCATCGCCGCCTGCGCCGGGCCCTTCGACGCAGGCAAGCTCTACGCCGAGATGACCACGGCGGGGGCCTATGCCGGGCTGACGCGGGCCGGGTTCGACGCCTGCCTGCAGTTCTGCGCCACCGGCGGCTACGCGCTGCGCGCCTACGACCAGTGGCAGCGGCTGAAGCAGCGCGAGGACGGGCTCTGGCAGCTGCGCGACCCGCGCTCGGCGGCGCGCATCCGGCAGAACATCGGCACCATCCAGGACAGCGACACCTTGAAAGTGCGCTACCGCGGCCGCGGCGGCGCGCCCCTAGGCGAGATCGAGGAGGGTTTCGCCGCGCAGCTGACCAGGGGCGACACGTTCCTCATCGGCGGGCAGATCGTGCGCTACGAGGGGCTGCGCGAGATGGTGGTGCAGGTCAGCCCCGACGCCCACCGCAAGCCGAAGATCGCCACCTTCATGGGCACCAAGTTCGCCACCTCGACGCAGCTGTCCGAGCGCATCCTGCGGATGTTCCGGCAGGAGGACTGGCCCGGCCTGCCGCGCCACACCGCCGACTGGCTGCGCCTGCAGCGCGAGGTCTCGCGCCTGCCCGAGCCCGGCCGGCTGCTGATCGAGAGCTTCCCGCATGACGGGCGCGAGCAGCTGGTGATCTACGGCTTTGCCGGGCGCAACGCGATGCAGACGCTGGGGCTCCTGCTCACCAAGCGCATGGAGGAGGAGGGGCTCGCCCCGATGGGCTTCGTCGCCACCGACTATGCCACGCTGATCTGGGGGCTCGACGCGGTGGTCGACCCCGCGCCGCTCTTCGACCTCGCGGCGCTCGAGGCGGGGCTCGAGGGCTGGCTCGCCGGCAACGCGGTGATGAAGCGCACCTTCCGCGCCTCGGCCACCATCGCCGGGCTGATCGAGCGCAACGTCGGCGGGCAGCGCAAGACCGGGCGGCAGGCGACCATGTCCTCGGACATCCTCTACGACACGCTGGTGAAATACGACCCCGACCACCTGCTCCTGCAGATCACCCGCGAGGAGGCGATGCGCGGGCTGGTCGATTTCGCCCGCATCCGCGAGATGTGCGCGCGGGTGCAGGGGCGGATCGACCTCGTGCGGCTGGACCGGCTCTCGCCGCTCTCGGCGCCACTCTTCCTCGAGCCGGGCAAGGTGCCGATCCGCGGCAGCGCCGAGGCGCGGCTGCTCGAGGAGGAGGTGGGCGCGCTCCTGCGCGAGGCCGGGCTGGGCGCGATCTGAGGCGGCCGCTCCGGGGAGTAACCGCACGCGGCATGGGCGAAGATCAGCCGGAAGGGCCGCGCGGCGCATGAAAGGGGATGACTCGCCCGCGCCGCCGGGCAATCCTGCCCTCTACATTGTTTTAAAAGATTTTATTCCGGGTGCCTTTGCAGGCGGGTCATCCGCCCGCCGACGGCGGAAGGAGGGGGCATGACCGCGATCGAGGAAATCCTGCACAACCTGCCGCAGGTGGCCACGCTGACCCTCCTCCTCGTCTTCGTGCTGATCGTGCTGCAGGAGGCGGTGAACGGCTTCCACGACGCGGCCAACGCCGTCGCGACGGTGATCTACGCCAACGCGCTGAAACCGGTTCCGGCCATCGCGCTCTCGGCGGTGATGAACTTCCTCGGGGTGATCCTCGGCGGCACGGCGGTGGCCTTCTCGATCGTCTTCCTGCTGCCCAAGGAGATGATCGCCGGGATCAACACCGCGCACGAGGCCTCGCTGATGCTGGCGCTGATCGCCACGGCGGTGACCTGGAACCTTGCGACCTGGTATTTCGGCATCCCCAACTCGACCACGCACACCTACATTGGCGCGGTCATCGGCGTGTCGATGGCCCATGCGCTGCTGGTCGGCGCGCCCGTCGCGCAGGAGCTGAACCTTCACGAGGGGCGGAAGATCCTGCTCACCCTGCTGGTCTCGCCGGTCTTCGGCTTCGTCGTCGGATGGCTCATCTACCGGCTGATCCGTCGGCTGGTGCGGAGCCCAGAGATCTACCGCCCGCACGAGGAAGGGCTTCGCCCGCCCGGCGGCATCTGCGCCGCGCTCATCGTCGGGGCGGCGGGCGTGTCCTTCCTGCACGGCTCGAACGACGGGCAGAAGTCGATCGGGCTGATGCTGATGGCGCTGATGGGCCTCGCGCCGGGCAATTTCGCGCTCGACCCGGTGCACGACCCGGCAAGCTACGCCCGCAGCCTGCAGGTGATCGCCGAGCTGCGGCAGGTGGTGGACGCGCATCTTGCCGACCCGCAGGTGCCCGCCGCCGCGCGCTACCGGACCGAGCTCGAGCACCTGCGCGCGGTGGTCGAGCTCGACGGCGCCGCGACACCGGTGACGGAAGAGGAGCGCATCCGCTTCCGCGCCGAGATCCTCGACATCCACGAGGCACTCGGCCGGGCGCTCGACACCCCGCAGCTGACCGCGATCCTGACCGGCACCGAGATCGCCCGGCTGAACGACGCCTATACCGCTTTGCAACGGCTGATCGAGAAGGTGCCCACATGGCTGGTGATGCTCTCGGCCCTCGCCCTCGGCTGCGGCACGATGATCGGCTACAGGCGGATCGTCGAGACGCTGGGCGAGAAGATGGGCAGCAGGCACATGAGCCCGGCGCAGGGGCTGGCGGCGCAGGCCGCCGCCATGGCCTCGATCGCCGCGGCGGATTTCGGCGGCGTGCCGGTCTCGACCACCCACGTGCTGACCTCGGGCGTCGCCGGCACGGTGCAGTCCTCGGGCGACCGGATGCAGTGGGACATGATCTCGCGCATCCTGCTGGCCTGGGTCACCACCCTGCCCGGCACGGTGATCCTGTCGTTCGGCGCGGCGCTCCTGCTGCACGTGATGCTGGTCTGAGCCCCGGCTTGCAGGCGGCGCGGCGCTCTGGCATTGCCTCGGGCATGAGCTGGATCGACGTGGAGTTTTGCGGGGCCGCGCTGCGGGCGCTGGGGTCGGGGGCGCTGTTCTGGCCCGCCGAGCGGCTGCTCGTGGTCTCGGACCTGCACCTCGGAAAGTCGGCTCGGATGGCGGCGCAGGGCGGCGCGCTGCTTCCCCCCTACGAAGGGCGCGAGACGCTGCAGCGGCTCGAGCGCGACCTCGAGGCCACCGGCGCCAAGCGCGTGGTCTGCCTCGGCGACAGTTTCGACAGCGCGGGGATCGACCTCATGCTGCCCGAGGACGAGCAGCTCTGGATCACGCGGCTGCAGGCCGGGCGCGACTGGATCTGGGTCGAGGGCAACCACGATCCGGGGCCGGTCTCCCTTGGCGGCAGGCACCTCGCGGCGCTGGAGCTGGGCGGGCTGGTGCTGCGCCACATCGCCGAGCGCGGCGCTTCCGGCGAGATCTCCGGCCACTACCACCCCAAGGCGCGGCTGGTGCTGCGCGGCGGGCGGGTGATCTCGCGCCCCTGTTTCCTGCTCGACGCGGCGCGGCTGCTGATGCCCGCCTATGGCGCCTATACCGGGGGACTGCGGACGGACAGCCCGGCGCTCGTCGGGCTCATGGCGGCGGATGCGCAGGCGATCCTCACCGGCGAGGCGCCGCTGGCGCTGCCGATGCCGCGCTAGGCGCGCCGGGCAGAGAGCCGCCCGGCGCGCGCGTTTCTCAGGCCGTCAGCCCCTCGGGCTCGGCAAGGCCGTTGGCGCGGCAGCAGGCGGTGACGGTGTTGGCCAGCAGGCAGGCGATGGTCATCGGCCCGACGCCGCCCGGCACCGGGGTGATCGCGCCCGCGACCTCGGCGGCCGAGGCGAACGCGACATCGCCCACCAGCCGGAACTTGCCCTCGCCCTTCTCCGGCGCGGGAATGCGGTTGATGCCCACGTCGATCACCGTGGCGCCGGGCTTCACCCAGTCGCCGGGGATCATCTCGGGGCGGCCGACGGCGGCGACGAGGATATCGGCGCGGCGGCAGACCTCGGCCAGATCCTTGGTGCACGAATGCGCGATGGTCACCGTGCAGCTGTCACCCAGCAGCAGCTGCGCCATCGGCTTGCCGACGATGTTCGAGCGGCCCACGACCACGGCGTTCAGCCCCGAGAGCGAGCCGAGTTGGTCGCGCAGCATCATCAGGCAGCCGAGCGGGGTGCAGGGCACCATGCTCTTCTGCCCGGTTCCCAGCAGGCCGACGTTGGAGATGTGGAAGCCGTCGACGTCCTTCGCCGGGTCGATCGAGTTGATCACCAGATCCGAATTCAGGTGCCCCGGCAGCGGCAGCTGCACGAGGATGCCGTGCACGGCGGGATCGTTGTTCAGCTGGTCGATCAGCGCCAGAAGGTCCGCTTCCGAGGTGTCGGCCGAGAGCTTGTGCTCGAAGCTGTTCATCCCCGCCTCGAGCGTCTGCTTGCCCTTGTTGCGGACGTAGACTTCCGAGGCCGGGTCCTCGCCCACCAGCACCACGGCGAGGCCGGGGGTGATGCCGTGCTCGTCCTTCAGCCGCGCCACGTGGGCAGCGACCTGCGTCCGCACCTTTTCGGCAAACGCCTTGCCGTCGATGATCGTTGCGCTCATGCGCCTCACTCCTGTCCCAGAACGGTTTCTTCGCGGCGGATCGACCACTCCACCAGCTCGCGCCAGAGCGTCTCGCTCAGATCCGGATCGATCCCCTCGGCCTCGGCATTGGTCCGGGCATTGGCGATGACCTCGTCGACGCGGGCCTTGATCCGGGCGGGAAGTCCCGCGCCGGTCTTGATCTCGGCGGCACGGTCGATGAGGCGCTGGCGATGCGCCAGAAGCGCGCTCAGGCTCTTGTCGGTGGCGTCGATCTCGGCGCGCAGCGCCGTCATGTCGCCAAGGCTTGCGGGATCGCGCATGGGCGCCTCCTTGCAGGGTGACCGTGGTCCGGTGCGCCCCCTATGCCGCGACGCGGCGCGATGATCAACGTACCAGTGCGGCAAAGCCCGGTACAAAGACGACAAAGCGCGCGCCGCATCGGAAACCCGGGGGCGGTTTTGGGAACCGCCCCCGCGCGTCATCGGGCAGGAGACGTCAGAACAGCCCCTCGACCTCGCCCGCTCCGTTGAGCCGGATGGTCTCGGCCGCGGGCACGCGCGGCAGGCCGGGCATGGTCATGATGTCGCCGCAGATCGCCACGACGAAGCCCGCCCCGGCCGAGAGCCGGACCTCGCGCACCGGCACCATGTGACCGGTCGGCGCGCCGAGCTTCTTGGGATCGGTCGAGAAGGAATACTGCGTCTTGGCCATGCAGACCGGCAGGGTGCCGAAACCCTGCTCTTCCCATTCGGCAAGCTGGGCGAGGATGCGCGGGTCGGCGGTCACCTCCTCGGCGTGGTAGATGCGCTTGGCGACGGTCTCGATCTTTTCCCAGAGCGGCATCTCGTCGGGGTAGATCGGCGCGAACTGTGCGGCGTCGCCGTCGGCGATATGGGCGACGCGCTCGGCGAGTTTCGTGATCCCCTTCGAGCCCTCGGCCCAGTGGTGGCAGAGGTGCGCCTCGGCGCCGCGCGCCTCGGCATAGGCCTTGACCGCGGCGATCTCGGCCTCGGTGTCGCCGGCGAAATGGTTGATCGCCACCACCACCGGAACGCCGAACTGGCGCAGGTTCTCGATGTGGCGCCCGAGGTTGGCGCAGCCCTTCTTGACCGCGGCCACGTCCTCGGTGCCAAGCTCGGCCCGCGCCACGCCGCCGTTCATCTTGAGCGCCCGCACCGTCGCCACCAGCACCGCGCAGTCGGGGTGCAGCCCGGCCTTGCGGCACTTGATGTCGAAGAACTTCTCGGCCCCGAGATCGGCGCCGAAGCCCGCCTCGGTCACCACGTAGTCGGCAAGGGCGAGCGCGGTCTTGGTGGCGATCACCGAGTTGCAGCCATGCGCGATATTGGCGAAGGGCCCGCCGTGCACGAAGGCCGGGGTGTGCTCGAGCGTCTGCACGAGGTTGGGTTGCAGCGCGTCCTTCAAGAGCACCGCCATCGCGCCGTCCGCCTTGAGGTCGCGCGCATGCACCGGGGCCTTGTCGCGGCGATAGGCGACGATCATGTCTCCGAGCCGCTGCTCAAGGTCCACGAGGTCGTCGGCGAGGCAGAGGCAGGCCATGACCTCGGAGGCGACGGTGATGTCGAAGCCGCCCTGCCGCGGGAAGCCGTTCGGCACGCCGCCGAGCCCCGTCACCACGTCGCGCAGCGCGCGGTCGTTGACGTCGAGCACCCGCCGCCAGACGATCCGGCGCAGGTCGATGTCGAGCGCGTTGCCCCAGTGGATGTGGTTGTCGATCATCGCCGCGAGCAGGTTGTGCGCGGCGGTGATCGCGTGGAAGTCGCCGGTGAAGTGGAGGTTCATCTCCTCCATCGGCACCACCTGCGCGTAGCCGCCGCCGGCGGCCCCGCCCTTCATCCCGAAGTTCGGCCCGAGCGAGGCCTCGCGGATGCAGACCGCCGCCTTCTTGCCGATCGCCGCCAGCCCGTCGCCGAGGCCGACGGTGGTGGTGGTCTTGCCCTCGCCCGCGGGGGTCGGGTTGATCGCCGTGACGAGGATCAGCCGGCCGTGCCTGCGGCCCGCGAGCCCGGCGATGAAGCTCGCCGAAACCTTCGCCTTGTCATGGCCATAGGGGATGAGGTCCGTCCCGGTGATGCCGAGCTTCTCGCCGATCTCCTGGATCGGCAGCTTCTCGGCGGCGCGGGCGATTTCGATGTCGGTGGTCATGGGCGGGGGCCTCCTTCCCGTCTGGTCGTCCGCCCCTCCATAGCCGCTCGCCGCGCGCCGGTCACGCGCGAAGCGCTCAGCCCTTGCGGCAGGCCTTGAGGTGTGCCCAGACGCGCTGGTCGGGCACGTGCAGGCGCATCTCGTCCCCCAGCGCCAGCCGCCCCGGGCGCTCGACCCAGGCGGTGACGCCGCGCTTGCCCTTGGCCGCGGCCTTGAACGCCTTGCCGTGGCCCGCGTGCTCGGTCTCGATCTCGCGGGCGGGCAGGTTGCAGGGACGGTTCTCCATGTCGATGACCAGCGTCACCCCGTCCGGGCCCTGCAGCCGCGACGACGGCGGCAGGTGGCTGAAGTCGGGAATGCCCTCGAGCACCAGCGTGGCCCCGGCCAGCTGCGGGTCGAGCTCGGAGAGGCCCAGCGTGCGGGCGATCTCGGCGATCTCCTCGGCCGACATGACGGCAAGCTGGCGGACGTTGGCGATCTCGGTGCCGCGCGGGTGCTGCGAGGTCACGCGCGAGCAGGACGGGCGGGTGCGCCCGGAATGCCGCTCGCCCTCGGGTCCGCCCCAGCCCAGATCCAGCGCCTGGGTCGCCTGCGAGCGGATGCTGTCGCCCTCGAGCGGCACCTGTCCGAGCCAGGTGATGCGGGCGGAGAAGCTGGTGGGAATGAGCGCGGGCATGGGCGGGATCCTTCGGAGACTGACGTTACGGGACCGAGTTGGGCCACAGATCGGCGGCGGCGTCGAGGGGGTATCGCCCCTGTCGCCCTGCCCGGAAGGTGCGAGCCGGAAAGGCAAAACCCCGGAGCGCGGGGCTCCGGGGTTTTCCGTTTCATCGCCTGGCGCAGGTCACGCCGAGGGTTCGGGCTCCATGCCGCCTTCTTCGGCGGGCTTGGCCTTGGGCTTGGTCTTCGGGATCGAGGTCACGCTCGGGGCGTCGTCGGACCCGCTGCCCTCGTCACCCGAGGCCTGCGGCGGCTCGCCCTTCATCACGCGCTTGATCTCGTCGCCGGTCAGCGTCTCGTATTCCAGCAGACCCTGCGCCAGCCGTTCCCACTCCGCGTTGTGCTCGGAGAGGATCTGGTAGGCGCGCTCGTAGGCGTTCTGGATGAAGGTGCGGACCTCTTCCTCGATCAGCTCCTTGGTATGCGCCGAGACCGACAGGCCCGCGGTGTTGCCCTGGTAGCCCTCGTGCGCCTCGGAATAGTCGATGTTGCCGATCTTGTCCGACATGCCCCACCGCAGCACCATGGCGCGGGCGAGCGCCGAGGCCTGCTGGATGTCGCCGGCCGGGCCGTTCGACACGTTGGGCTCGCCGTACTTGATGATCTCGGCGGCCTTGCCGGCCATGGTCATCGCGAGCTTTTCCTCGCATTCCGACTTGTGCCAGTTCAGGCGGTCGATCTCGGGCAGCGAGACCACCATGCCGAGGGCACCGCCGCGCGGGATGATCGTCGCCTTGTAGACCGGGTCGCACTGCGGCAGCATCAGGCCCACCACGGCGTGACCGGCCTCGTGGTAGGCGGTCTTTTCCTTCTGCTCGGCGGTCAGGACCATCGACCGGCGCTCGGCGCCCATCATGACCTTGTCCTTGGCGTTCTCGAAGTCTTCCATCGTCACGAAGCGGCGGCCGACGCGGGCGGCCATCAGCGCCGCCTCGTTCACGAGGTTCGCCAGATCCGCGCCCGAGAAGCCGGGGGTGCCGCGCGCGATGATGCGCAGGTCGACATCCGGGCCGAGCGGGGTCTTGCGGGCGTGCACGCCGAGGATCTTCTCGCGGCCCTTGATGTCGGGGTTGCCGACCATGACCTGCCGGTCGAAGCGGCCCGGACGCAGCAGCGCGGGGTCGAGAACGTCGCGGCGGTTGGTGGCGGCGATGATGATCACGCCCTCGTTCGCCTCGAAACCGTCCATCTCGACCAGCAGCTGGTTGAGCGTCTGCTCGCGCTCGTCGTTGCCACCGCCGTAGCCCGAGCCACGGTTGCGACCCACGGCGTCGATCTCGTCGATGAAGACGATGCAGGGGGCGTTCTTCTTGGCCTGCTCGAACATGTCACGCACGCGCGACGCGCCGACACCGACGAACATCTCGACGAAGTCCGAGCCCGAGATGGTGAAGAACGGCACGCCCGCCTCGCCCGCGATGGCGCGTGCCAGCAGCGTCTTGCCGGTGCCCGGAGGGCCGACGAGCAGCGCGCCCTTGGGGATCTTGCCGCCGAGGCGCGAGAATTTCTGCGGGTTGCGCAGGAATTCGACGATCTCTTCCAGCTCTTCCTTGGCCTCGTCGATGCCCGCCACGTCGTCGAAGGTGACGCGGCCGTGCTTCTCGGTCAGCAGCTTGGCCTTGGACTTGCCGAAGCCCATGGCCCCGCCCTTGCCGCCGCCCTGCATGCGGTTCATGAAATAGATCCACACGCCGATCAGCAGCAGGAAGGGCAGCAGGCTGAGCAGGAAGGCCTGGAAGCCCGACTGCTGCTGCGGCTCCGCCCGCACGGTCACGCCCTTGGCGATGAGCGCGTCGGTGACCTGGGCATCCTCGGGTTTGACGGTGACGTAGTCCTGCCCGTCGTTCCCCCGGTAGCGGATCTGTTCGCCATCGATGGTGACGGAGCTGACGGTTTGCGAATCCACCGCCCCCATGAAGTCCGAGTAGCTGATTTCCCGGCTCTGCAGCGTGCTTCCACCCCCGGAGAAGAGGTTGAAGAGCGCCAGAATCAACAGGAAAAGAACGACCCAGAAGGCGATATTTCGTGCGTTGCCCAAGGACGGCCTCCTAAAATGACGTCTCTCGCGGTCCTCTCGAAACCGCGATGTGAGCCTAACATAAGGGCTGAGCCAGCCGGTTCAATGCGATTTCACCCCGAAGCAGGGCCGGATTTCAGGAAAGCGGCGAAGTCGAGGTGCCCCCGGCCAAAGGCAAGGTGATCGAAATGCGCGCCCTCCGCCGATCGCAGCAGCGCGTCGCAGGCCACGAGCCAGGCCCCGTCGAAGAGCGCCGGGGCGCTGCGGGCGGCGTGGAAGGGCACCGGCGGCTCGGTCTCGCGGTCCCGCTGCGCCCAGCCGTCCTCGCCGAGCGCGCGCAGGGTCAAGCCGCTGGGAACGCTCCGCATCAGCCGCCAGCGCCCGTCCCAGAGCGCGCCCTCGGCCGCCGGGACCGTAAGGTCGCGCACCGCGGCGAACTCGCGAAAGACGGCGATCCGGCCGCGCTCGATCCGCGCCTCGCAGCCATGCAACGTGCCGCCCCCGCCGCCGAGCAGCCGGTCGAGCAGCGCCTCGAGCGGCGCCTCGCGCGGCGGGTACTGCGTGCCCGAGACATGGCGCAGGGCGGCTGAAAGCAGCCGAAGCTGGGTGTCGCGCTCGACGCGCTGGAACCCCGACTGGTCGCAGAGCAGCTCGCCGCGCCGCTGGAAAGGCAGGGGCGCCGCGATCTCGTTCCAGACCTGCGCCGCCCGCGCCCGCAGCGCCTCGGCGGCCCGCGCCATGCGCATCGCGGCGGCGCTCAGGTCGGGGCCGGTCAGCGTGCCCTCGGCCTCGAGCCGGGCGACCAGCTTGCGGGCGCGCACCCGTTCGTAGCCTTCATCGTCGTTGGAAGGGTCGTCCACCCATTGCCCCTGCAGCACCCGCAGGTAGTGGCGCAGTTCATCCCGGCGCATCGAAAGGCAGGGGCGGACGAGCCGCATCGGCGCACCCTGCCCGGCGTGGACCTCGCGCACGGGGCGCATCGCCGACAGCCCCTCGACCCCTGCCCCGCGCGCAAGCCGCATGACGAAGCTCTCGGCCACGTCGTCGGCGGTATGCGCCAGCAGCACGTCGCGCGTCTCGCCGCGCCAGTCGTCGATGAGGGAAAGCCGGGCGCGCCGCGCCGCGTCCATGAGATTGCCCTGCCCGTCCCAGTGCCAGCGAAGCGTCGCGTGCTCCCAGCCCAGTTCGGCGCAGGTCTCGGCGACCATCTCGGCCTCGGCCGCCGCCTCGGGGCGCAGCCCGTGGTCGACCGTCACCACCCGCAGACGCACACCCCAGACATGGGTCCAGTTGTGCGCCAGCGTCAGCATCGCCATGCTGTCGCCCCCGCCGGAGACGGCGAGGGCGATGCTTTCGGGGAATTCCGGCCCCAGCGCCGCGCCCATGGCTTCGGCGAAGCGCTGGTCGAGGGTGCTGCCCACCGGGATGTCGCCGGGCTGCCTCACTGGCAGCCGAGGCGACCCATCTCGGCCTGCGCCTCGGAGACTTCGGGCGTGCCCGGGTAGCGGGTCGCGACCTCGCCCAGCGTCACGCAGGCCTCGGTCGTGCTGCCGAGCTCGCCCAGCGCAGTCCCGAGCTGCCAGAGCGCGGCGGGCGCGACCTCGCTCTCGGGGTAGTTGGCATAGGCGCCAAGGAAGCGCCGGGCCGCTTCGCGCGTGTCCCCGGCCTTTTTCAGCGCCTGCCCCTCGGCAAGGTAGCTCGCCGCCTCTAGCGGAGAGCCCGGGTAGGCCTGGCGGAAGGCCGCAAACTTTTCCGCGGCGGATTGAAAGTCACCGTTGGCGAGCGCCTCCTGCGCCCGCCGGAAATCCGTCTCTTCGCCGACGGCAAGCTGGGCACCGCCCGAGGGCAGCGTCGTCGCGGTATTGGCCGGCGCGGGCGCCGGGGTCGCAGCGCCCGCGGTGGCGGGTGCCTGCCCGCCGAGCGGGGCGGTCTGGCCGACGTTGCCGATGTCGCAGCCGGGCTCGATCTCGCAGATGCGGAACTCGAGGTCGCCGATGCGGTTGGTGCCGTCCGACACGACGCTGTCGATGCGGTGGCTCAGCTCCTCGGTCTTCGCGGTGACGCGCGACAGCTCCGCCTCGATCGCGTTGACGCGGTCGAGCGTGCTGGCGGGCACGTTCATCGAGCTGATGCCCGTGGTGTTCAGCTCACGCTTGAGCTTCTGAAGCTCGCCGCTCAGCTGGGTGAGTTCCTGGCGGAGGTCCGCCAGGGTCTCGGTTTGCTGGGCCTGCGCGCCGGTGGCGATCAGGCCCAGGCAGAGGGCGATGCCGGTCAGACGCATCCGATCCGCCTCAGCTCGACATGCCCATGGAGATCACCGTCACCGCGCGGCGGTTCTTGGCGTAGCACGCTTCCTGCGAGCAGACCTCGACCGGGCGTTCCTTGCCGTAGGAGATCTGGCGCAGGCGGCTCGGCGCCACGCCCTTGGAGATCAGGTACTCCATCACCGCGTTGGCACGGCGTGCGCCGAGCGCGATGTTGTACTCGCGGGTGCCCTGCTCGTCGGCGTGGCCTTCGATCACGGCAAGGTAGTCGGAGTTGGTCATCAGCCACTGCGCCTGCGCGTTCAGCGTGTTCTGCGCGTCGGGCGAGAGCGTCGACTGGTCGACGGCGAAGAGGACGCGGTCACCGATCGCCTGGTTGAAGTAGGCGGGCGACCGCGGGTCGCTGGCGGAACCGTCGAGGTAGCCGCCGTTCACGCCGGAACCGTTGCCGTAGCCTGCGCCACCGGCGCCGGCACCGTTGGCGCCGTCGTTGAAGCGGTCCGGGTTGGTACAGGCGGCGAGGCCAAGCCCGGCCACCAGCATCAGAACCTTCGGAAGATATGTCATTGGATCACTGTCCTGCTCGTGTGTTTGCAGCAACGCTATCACAGCGTGAAAGCCTTGGGAACGTTGCGCATCACGGGCCGGATAACCCTTTTGAGAGGATTGTTTCCGGCGCCACGGCGCAAAGGTATAGGCGTTGCCGCGGACGAGGGGCGGGCGGGTTTCCCCGCCCGGCCCCCGTTATTGCAGCGGGCCCCAGCTCGGGTCCGAGGCCCCGTCCGGCGTGCGCACCCGCCTCAGGTTCCGCCCCGAGACGTCGACCGAATAGAGCGAGCTCGCCCCGCCGGCACCCTGGGTTTCCCGCGCGAACATCAGCACCCGGCCGTTCGGAGCCCAGGTCGGGCCCTCGTCGAGGAAGGAGGCCGTCAGCAGCCGCTCCTCGGAACCGTCGGTGCGCATCACGCCGATGTGGAACCGGCCCGCGTTCTGCTTGGTGAAGGCGATGAGGTCCCCGCGCGGCGACCAGACCGGCGTGCCGTAGCGGCCCTGGCCGAAGCTGATCCGCGTCGGCTCGCCGCCGCCCACCGGCATGACGTAGAGCTGCTGGCTGCCCGAGCGGTCGCTCTCGAAGACGATGCGGCTGCCGTCCGGCGAGAAGCTCGCGCCGGTCTCGATCGAGGGCGCGGTGGTCAGCTGCCGGGTCTGGCCGGAGTTGATGTCCATCGCGTAGATGTCGGTGTTCGAGCCGCGGGTCATCGAGTAGAGCAGCTGCGAGCCGTCCGGCGAGAAGCGCGGCGCGAAGCTCATCACCCCGTCGGTGGTCGGCAGCATCCGGCTCTGCACCGAGCCCACGTCGAGCACGTGGATGCGCGGCTCGCCGGTCTCGTAGCTGGTGTAGAGCACGCGGCTGCCGTTCGGCGAGAAGCGCGGCGCGATCACGATCGAGTTGCTCGAGGTCAGGAACTGCACGTTGGCGCCGTCATAGTCCATGACCGCAAGGCGCTTGGCGCGCCCGTCCTTCGGCCCGGTCTCGGAGACGAAGACCACGCGGCTGTCGAAATAGCCGCTCTCGCCGGTGATCCGCGAGTAGACCTGGTCCGCGACCTTGTGCGCGAGGCGGCGCCAGCCGTCGGCGGTGGCCGAGAACTGCATCCCCTGCCCCAACTCGGCCCCGGCGAAGACGTCCCAGACGCGGAACTTGGCGGTGAGCTTGCCCGACCCGTCCGAGGACACCGCCCCGGTGATCAGCGCCTGCGCGTTGATCGCCTTCCAGTCCGAGAACTGGATCGGGCTCGAGAAGTTCGAAACGCGGCTGATATGCGCGTCGCGCGGAATTTCGCGGAAGAGGCCGGTGCCAGTCAGGTCCTCGGCGATCACCCGGCTGATCTGCTGCGCGTATTGCCCCGCGTCGCCGGTCTCGGCGACGAAGTCGGGCACTGCGAAGGGCAGCGGCTCGACCACGCCCTCGGTGATCTCGATGCGCAGGGGGCCGCTCTGGGCCTGCGCCGGTGCGGCCAGCCCCGCCGCCGTGGCCACCGTCAGGACGGGGGCAAGGATGAGGGCCAGTAGTCTTGTCATGCTCGTGTTCTCCTTCCCGGTCGCGCCGCCGCGCTTGTGTGCCGTCGAGGTGACTGCCTCGGGGCATACATAGCGCGGGGAGGTGCCCCGGACAAAGCGCCGCAACGCGCGGCCTGCGCAGTTCCTTGCTGAAAGGGCGGTCACCGCAGCCTCATCTGCTCGGGGTTGAAGGTCATTTCGATGGTCTTCCACTGGTCGTACTTGTCCGCCGGAAGCGGGTAGCCGTCGGCCTGGCAGCGCAGGATCGCCCGGCGCGCGTTCTGGAAGGCGGTCTCGGCCGCCGCCGCGTCGCCGCCGGACGAGCCCAGCAGCTTCAGCGAGGACGAGACCACCCGGCCACCGGGCTCCATGTCCATGCTGACGGTGACCGTCACGTTGGCGGCCTGGCTGCCGACGTCGACAACCCAGCACTTCTGCACCGCGACGCGCAGCGAGTCGCGCTCGCCCTGCGTGAGCGGCGGACCGGCGGGTCCGCGCTCCTCGGCGGCGCCCCCGGCGGCCAGCGCCTGCGCGATGGCATCGGCGACGGCATCCTCGGCAGGCTCCGGCGCGGCGGGCTTGGGCGTCTCGGTCTTCGCGGTCTCGGTCTTCGGCTTCTCGGCGGGCTTTTCCACCGGCTTCTCGGCCGGTTTCTCCGCGGGCTTCTCGGCCGGCTTCGGCGTCTCGGGTTCGGGACGCTGGGCAAGCTGGGTCGGCCGGGTCAGCGGACGGCGCGAGGCATCGGGGGCGAGCGTGGGATCGGGCGGCGTCGGTTCCTCGGCGGCCGCGGGCTTCTCGGCCTCGGTCACGATCTCGGTCGCGACCTCCTCGGGGGCGGTCGCTTCCTGCTCCTGCTCGACCACCTCGGCCGACTCCGATTCCGCCTCGGCGGCCTTCTGGACCTCCTCGGCGACCTTGGTGTCGGGCTCGGGCGGGGCCACCGGCTCGGGTGCGACGCGCGGCGCGGGGCGCGGCACCGGACGCTCGGCGCGCTCGGGGGCGAGCACCGGCGGCGGGGCCGAGGCCTCGGGCTGCGGCGGGGCGACCGGCAGCGTGGTGTCGGGCGGCGTCACCGGCGTCGGCGGCGCGACCGGCTCGGGCATGGGCTCGGGTTCCGGCTCGGGCTCGGGGGTCGGCGCGGGCGGCTCGGCATTGGGGGCGGGCTCCGGCTCGGAGGGCTCCGGCCGCGCGGCTGGCCGCGCATCGGGCGAGGGCGCGGGCGGCGCGTCGATCTCCTGCGCCGTTTCCGGCGACTGCGCGGCACGGGTGATCGCGGCGAACTCGGCCTCCGAGATCACCGTGACCGCCGAGGTCTCGACCTGCGGCGGATCGGGACGGAACACGTTGCCGAAGATCGCCCAGAGGATCACGGCAAGGTGCAATGCGCCCGAGATATAGAGGTTCCTGCGCAAGGGCGCTCCCTCAGTTGCCGGCCGCGGGGGCGGTGCCGTCCAGTGCCGGGCCACCCGCGTCGGTGACGAGACCGATCGACGAGAAGCCGCCGCGGTTCAGCGCGCCCATGACCTGGGCGACGGTGTTATAGGGCACCGCGCCGTCGGCCCGCAGGAAGATGCGGTCATCGCTGCGCTCGGCGGCGATCGCCTGCAGGCGCGGCGTCAGCTCGTTCATCGGCACTTCGGTGGTCTGGATCATCACCATGCCGTCGGCGGCGATGGTCACGGTCAGCGGCTCCTCGGCCTCGTTCGGCAGCGACGAGGCGGCGGTCTTCGGCAGCTCCACCGGCACGCCCACGGTCAGCAGCGGCGCCGCGACCATGAAGATGATCAGCAGCACCAGCATCACGTCCACCATCGGCGTGACGTTGATCTCGGCCATGGCCTGACCCCCGCCCCCGCCGCTGCGGCGCCGACGACGGCGGCCTCCGCCGCCCCCTTTTTTCATCACGCCCCCGGCCATGGATCAGGAATCCAGCTGGCGCGAGAGGATGGTCGAGAACTCGTCGGCAAAGGCCTCGTAGCCCGCGATCACGCGGTCCGAGTCGGCCGAGAGCTTGTTGTAGAAGATCACCGCCGGGATGGCCGCGACGAGACCCAGCGCCGTGGCGAAGAGCGCCTCGGCGATGCCGGGGGCCACGACCACCAGCGAGGTGTCCTGCTGCTGTGCGATCTCGATGAAGGCGTGCATGATCCCCCAGACCGTGCCGAAGAGGCCGACGAAGGGCGCGGCCGAGGCGACGGTGGCCAGCACTGGCAGCCCGCGCTGCAGGTCCTCGGCCTCCTTCTGGATGGCGACGTCCATCGAGCGGTCGATCCGCGCCGAGGCGTTGGCGATCATCCCGCCGTCGCCGCGGTGCGAGCGGCGCCACTCGGTCATGCCGGCGGCGAAGACCCGCTGCGCGCGGCCGCGCGGCTCGGGCCCGATCTGGTCGAAGAGCTCGTCCAGCGGCTCGCCGGACCAGAAGGCACGGTCGAAGATGGCGGCCTCGCGACGGGCCTTGCGATAGGCGACGATCTTCTCGAAGATGATGGCCCAGGCCCAGACCGAGGACAGGATCAGCATCAGCATCACCAGTTTGACGGTCAGCGTGGCGCGGGCGAAGAGCCCCCACATGGAGAAGTCGATCTCCTGCGCGAGCGCAAGGGTATTTGCGTCCATAAGCCTGCTCTTCCTCATGGGCTATGACATGGCCTCTCTAGCCGAGGCTCTGATTAGAGGCCTGTGTAGCTGATTTGCAGGGTGGACTCCAACACATTGCCGTCATCTGCGCGGTGAAATCGGGGAATTTTCGCAGGAATTCGCCCATTACCGCCGCGGAAGGCGGGCGCCCCGGCACCGCGCACGGGCGGAGGACGCTCCGGAGCGGCGGCGCCGCGCCCGGAGGCCAGCGCTCAGTGCACCTGCTGGCGGATCGCGGCGGGCAGGCGCGCGGGATGGCCGTCGGCGGTGATCGCCACCAGCGTCACCTCGGCGCGGAAGAGCGGCTTGCCGGCGCGGCGGACCTCCTGCGTGAGCCCGAGCCGCACGCCCGAGACCGATTTCACCTCGGTGAGCACCACCAGCTCGTCGTCGAACCGGGCCGGGCCGAGGTAATCGGCCTCGAGCCGTCGCACCACGAAGACCAGCCCCTCGCCCTCGCGCAGGGCGTTCTGGTCGATGCCGCGGGCGCGCACCCAGTCTGAGCGGGCGCGCTCGATATACTTGAGGTAATTGGCGTGGTAGACGATCCCCGCCATGTCGGTGTCCTCGTAGTAGACACGCACCGGAAACTCGTGGGCCATGCGCCGCTCCCTGCAAAAGGCGGCGACGCGGCCGCGCGGATCTGGTTGCGGCGCGACCCTAGTTCGGCCCCGCCCCCGCCGCAAGCGATGACGCATTTCCTTTGCCGCGGCGCGGGATTAGCGTGCGCGCCATGACCACTGCCCTGATCCTCGGCGCCTCCCTCCTCGCCGCGCTCCTCCTGCTCTGGCCCCGGCTCTCGCGCGCCCGGCTCTGGCGGGCAACCGTGACCCCGCTCGCCTCGATCATCGGCAGCGGCTTCCTCGTGCTCGGTCCGATCCTCGAGTCGGCCTACGGCATCTGGGCCCCGGCGGTGATGGCGGCGCTCTGCCTCGGCGCCTGGCTCTTCGGCGCGGCGGTGCGCTTCAACATCGGCCGCCGCAGCCGCGGCGCGCGCAGCGATGCCGAGGAGCGGCTCGAGACCGGCGCCTCCTGGGCGCTGGCCTTCGCCTACGTGATCTCGGTGGCCTATTACCTCAACCTCTTCGGCGCCTTCGGCACCCGGCTGACGCCGTGGAACGACCCGCTGCATGCGAAACTGCTGACCTCGGCGATGTTCCTGCTGGTGCTCGGCGTCGGCTGGACGCGGGGCTTCTCGGCGCTCGAGCGGCTCGAGCAGATCGCCGTGGGGTTGAAGCTGGCGATCATCGCCGGGCTGCTGGCGGGGCTGGCGGTCTATTTCGCCGGCAAGGCCGGGGACGGCGCCCTGCTGTCGAACCCGCCGACGCTCTCGGGCTGGGCGGCGCTGACGCTGGGCTTCGGGCTCATCGTCACGGTGCAGGGCTTCGAAACCACGCGCTACCTCGGCGGCGAATACGCCGCCCCGACCCGTATCCGCGCGATGATGCTGGCGCAGGGGCTCTCGACGGCGATCTACATGGCCTACATCGGGTTCATCGCCTATGTCTTCCCGCCCGGCACCGGGGACGCCAGCGAGACCGCGATCATCGGGCTCATGGGGCTGGTCGCGCCGATCCTGCCGCTGATGCTGACCGGCGCGGCGCTGGCGGCGCAGTTCAGCGCGGCGGTGGCCGACACCGGCGGCGCGGGCGGGCTGGTCGAGGAGCTGACCCGCCGCCGCATCCGGGTGCGCAGCGCCTACGCGCTTCTGGTCGGGCTGGGGCTGGCGCTGACATGGATGCTCGACGTCTTCCAGATCATCGCCTACGCCAGCCGCGCCTTCGCGCTCTATTACGCGCTGCAGAGCGGCATCGCCGCGATGGGAGCGCGGGCCGAGGGGCAGCCCCGCCGGGCTTTCGCCTTCGACGCGCTGGCGCTGCTGGGGCTGGTCATCGCGGTCTTCGGCGCGCCGGTGGAGTGAGCCGCGCCCTCAGCGCGTCCTTCGCGGCCCTTCCGCGCGTGCACCCGGACCTCGTCTCGGCCGATCCGTTCGCGTCCGGCGGATTCCGGCGCAGGCAGAGCGGACAGATCGGGTCCTCTTCCATGCGAGGAATCTTGTGCCCGGCGGCGCGGCAAGGCAAGACGGAAGGGATGCGAGACAGGAGTTCCCCCATGCGCGCGACAGGCGTCCCGGACAAGACGGCATGAGCGGCGCGCTGGTGATCGGAGGCGGCCCGGCGGGGCTGATGGCGGCGGATGCGCTGCTCGCCGCGGGCCATGCCGTTGTGCTTGCCGAGGCAAGGCCCTCGCTCGGGCGCAAGCTGCTGATGGCGGGCAAGTCGGGGCTGAACCTGACCAAGGCCGAGCCGCTCTCGGAGTTCCTCGCCCAGTACGGCGGGGCCGCCGCGCAGATGCGCCCGATGATCTCGGCCTTCCCGCCAGAGGAAGTCATGCACTGGGCCGAGGGGCTGGGGCAGACGCTGTTCACCGGCTCGACCGGCCGGGTCTTCCCGCACGGGATGAAGGCCTCGCCGCTGTTGCGCGCCTGGATGGCGCGGCTCGGCGGCATGGGGCTCACCTGGCACACGCGCTGGCGCTGGACCGGCTGGGACGAAGACGGCACCGGGGCGGTGCTGATGGAGACCCCCGAGGGCCTGCAGCGGCTCACCCCCGATGTCACCGTGCTGGCGCTTGGCGGCGCAAGCTGGGCGCGGCTCGGCTCCGACGGGCAATGGGCCGGGATCTTCCGCGATGCCGGCCTGCCGGTGACCCCCTTCGCCCCGGCCAATGCCGGGCTCTGCGTGGGCTGGTCGGTGCACATGAAGGCGCAGTTCGGCGCGCCGCTGAAAGGCGTGGCCTTCCACGCGGGCAGCCTTGTCTCGCGCGGCGAGGCGGTGATCTCGGCGCGCGGGCTCGAGGGTGGCGGGCTCTACCCGCTCTCGCCGGCGCTGCGCGAGGGGGCGCCGCTGACCGTGGACCTCTGCCCGGACATCGAGCTTGCGGCGCTGACCCGGCGCCTCTCCCGCCCGCGCGGCAAGCAGAGCCTGTCGAACCACCTGCGCAAGGTGGTCAACCTCTCTCCCGCGGCGCGCGCCCTGCTGATGGAATGCGCCCGCCCCCTGCCCGAGGAGCCCGCCACGCTCGCCGCGCTGTTGAAGGCGCTGCCGGTGCCGCATGACGGGCTGCGCCCGCTGGACGAGGCGATCTCGGTGGCCGGCGGCGTGCCCTTCGCGGCGCTGGACGAGGGGCTGATGCTGAAGGCGCGCCCGGGCACCTTCGTCGCGGGCGAGATGCTCGACTGGGAGGCGCCGACCGGCGGCTACCTGCTGACCGGGTGCCTCGCGACCGGGCTCTGGGCCGGGCGGGCGGCGGCGGCGCGGCTCGAGCAATCGGCCAGTGGCTGACGCGCCTCCCGGCAGCAGCGCATGAAAAAGGCGCCGCCCCCTTCGGAGCGGCGCCCTTCCAAAATCCCGAAGCGGCGGATCAGATCGCCGTCTTCATGCTTTCCTCGAGGTAGATCTCGCGCAGGCGCACGGCCACCGGGCCCGGGGTGCCCGCGCCGATCTGCGCGCCGTCCACCTCGACCACCGGCATCACGAAGCTCGAGGCCGAGGTCACGAAGGCCTCGTCGGCCTCCTTGGCCTCCTCGATCGAGAAGCTGCGCTCTTCCACGATCATCTGCGCTTCCTTGGCAAAGCGCAGCACGGCGGCGCGGGTGATGCCGTGGAGGATGTCATGCGACAGCTCGCGGGTGATGATCTTGCCGCCCTTGACGATGTAGGCGTTGTTCGACGAGCCCTCGGTCACCTTGCCGTCCTCGACGAACCAGGCGTCGTCGCAGCCGGCCTTCTTGGCGGCCATCTTGGCCATCGACGGGTAGAGCAGCTGCACGGTCTTGATGTCGCGGCGGCCCCAGCGGATGTCCTCGATCGAGATCACCTTGATGCCGGTCCTGGCGGCCGGGCTGTCGGCGAGGCCGGGCTTGTTCTGGGTGAAGAGCACCAGCGTCGGCGCGGTGGTCTCGGGGTCCGGGAAGGCGAAATCGCGGTCACCGGCGGAGCCGCGGGTCACCTGCAGGTAGACGAGGCCGTCGGTGATCTCGTTGCGCGCGACCAGCTCGCGGTGGATCGCCAGCAGCTCTTCCTCGGTGCAGGGCGCCTTCAGGTCCAGCTCCTTGAGCGAGCGGGCGAGACGCTTGGCGTGGCCGTCGAAATCGATCAGCTTGCCGCCGAGAACCGAGGTCACCTCGTAGACCCCGTCGGCCATCAGGAAGGCCCGGTCGAAGATCGACACCTTGGCCTCGGTCTCGGGCAGGTACTCGCCATTGACGTAAACGGTGCGCATTGCAGCTCTCTCCATAATTCGCTGTCGGTCAGTTCCGCCAAAGCGGACCCGGGGTCAAGCCCGCATCCGCGGGCCGCCCGTCATGCCGGTCATGTATTTTTCGCCGGGCCTCAGCCCCAGAGCGCCGCCTCGGGCGCGTGCACGCCGGCCTCGTCGTAGAGCATCGCGTGCTCGCGGTCCTCGCCCAGCAGCAGCGGCGCGTCGAGATCGACATAGTCCGCGCCCTGCGCGACGATCACCGCCGGGGCCATCGCCAGCGACGAGCCCACCATGCAGCCGACGAAGATGCCGTAGCCCTCGGCCTTGGCGGCGGCGAGCAGCTCCAGCGCCTCGGTCAGCCCGCCGGTCTTGTCGAGCTTGATGTTGACGATGTCGTACTTGCCCTTGAGCTTCGGCAGCGAGGCGCGGTCGTGGCAGCTCTCGTCGGCGCAGATCGGCACCGGGCGCTCCATCCCGAGCAGCGCGTCATCCGCCCCCGCGGGCAGCGGCTGCTCGACCATGGCGACGCCGAGCCGCAGCAGGTGCGGCGCGAGCTCGGCGTAGACCTCCGGCGTCCAGCCCTCGTTGGCATCGACGATGATGGTGCTGTCCGGCGCCCCTTCGCGCACCGCCTCAAGCCGCGGCAGGTCCTCGGGCGTGCCGAGCTTCACCTTCAGCAGCGGGCGGAAGGCGTTCTTCGCCGCCTGCGCCCGCATCTCTTCCGGCGCGGCGAGCGACAGCGTGTAGGCGGTCACCTCGGGCTGCGGCGCGGGCAGGTCCAGAAGTTCCCAGACCCGCTTGCCGGTCTGCTTCGCCTCGAGATCCCAGAGCGCGCAGTCGACGGCGTTGCGCGCCGCGCCCGAGGGCAGCAGATCCTGCAGCGCCGCGCGGGTCACGTCCTCGGGCAGCGACTTGATCTGCGCCTCGACGCTGTCGAGCGTCTCGTCGTAGCGCGCGTAGGGCACGCATTCGCCGTAGCCGGTGACGCCGCCGCGGGTGATCTTCACGGTGAGGACATGCGCCTCGGTGCGGCTGCCGCGCGAGATGGTGAAGACCTGTGCCAGCTTGAACGTGTCGCGGGTGACCTCGATGCTCAAGACCCTGCCCCTTTCATCTTTCCATAAATACTCGGACCCCCGGCGCCGGAAGCGCCGCCGCCGGGGGTCCGTTCACTGGCGATATGCCAGAAGGCTCAGATCGCCGCCAGCGCCTCGACGAGGCGGTCCGCACCGTGGCGGAACGGGTCGACGCAGGGCAGGCCCATGCGCTCCTCGACCTCGGCGCAATAGGCCTTGGCTTCCTCGTCGCCGAGGTGCTGGGTGTTGATCGACACGCCGATCACCTTGCAATCGGGGTTGCCGACCTTGGCCAGTTCCAGCGCCGTGTCGCGCACCGCTTCCAGCGAGGGCAGCTTGTAGCCCGGCAGGCCGCGCATGTGGGCGCGGGTCGGCTCGTGGCAGAGCACCAGCGCGTCCGGCTGGCCGCCGTGCACCAGCGCCAGCGTCACGCCCGAGTAGGAGACGTGGAAGAGCGAGCCCTGGCCCTCGATGATGTCCCAGTGGTCGGCATCGTTGTCGGGGGTGAGGTACTCGATCGAGCCGGCCATGAAGTCGGCGATGACCGCGTCGAGCGGCACGCCGTCGCCGGTGATCAGGATGCCGGTCTGGCCGGTGGCGCGGAAGGTCGACTTCATGCCCTTCTCGCGCATGCAGGCGTCCATCGCCAGCGCGGTGTACATCTTGCCGACCGAGCAGTCGGTGCCGACGGCCAGCAGGCGCTTGCCGGTGCGCTTCTCGCCGTTGGCGATCGGGTACTGCACCGAGGGGATGCGCACGTCGTGCAGCTTCTGGCCGGTGGCGCGGGCCACGGCGGCAAGGTCTTCCTCGTTGCGCAGCAGGTTGTGCAGGCCCGAGGCAAGGTCGAAGCCCTCTTCCAGCGCCTCGACCAGCACCTTCTTCCAGGTCTGCGAGATCACGCCGCCGCGGTTGGCGACGCCGATCACCAGCGTCTTGGCGCCGGCGGCCTTGGCCTCGGCGAGGGTCATGTCCTTGAGGCCCAGATCGGCCTTGCAGCCGTCGAGGCGGAACTGGCCGACGCAGTTCTCGGGGCGCCAGTCCTTGATGCCCTGGGCCACCTTGGCGGCCAGGCCGTCGGGAGCGTCACCGAGGAAGAGGAGGTACGGCGTCTCGATCATTCTTGTATTCCCTGTACTCGTGTATGATGGCCGGCAGCGGGTCCGGGAGGTGGGCCGCGCCGCCGGGGGTTTCAACGCTCACTCTGCCCCGTGTGACGCGCAAATCCGTCTCGATTTCCACGCCCGCGCCGGGTCTGACGCCAAAATTCCACGCATTTCGGCCCTGCCGCCGAAGAATCGTGCACGGCTCCGGGCAAGGGCGCGCGTTTCGTCGCGCCGCAGCGCGGCAAATTTCACTTGCGCGGCGCAGCGCAATTTAATAACCCTCACGTCGCCACATGTGTAATTTCATTACCCAAAGGAGCCCTCCGAATGAGCTTTCGCATCCAGCCCGCCGCGCCTGCCCGTCCGAACCGCTGCCAGCTCTTCGGCCCCGGCTCGCGTCCGGCGATCTTCGAGAAGATGGCCGCCTCGGCCGCGGATGTGATCAACCTCGACCTCGAGGATTCGGTAGCCCCCTCCGACAAGGATAGCGCCCGCGCCAACATCATCGAGGCGACGCATGACATCGACTGGGGCAAGAAGACGCTGTCGGTGCGGATCAACGGGCTCGACACGCCCTGGTGGTACCGCGACGTGGTGGACCTGCTGGAACAGGCCAGCGACCGGCTCGACCAGATCATGATCCCCAAGGTGGGCTGCGCCGCCGACCTCTACGCCGTCGACGCGCTGGTGACCGCGGTGGAGCGCGCCAAGGGGCGTACCAGGCCGATCAAGTTCGAGGTGATCATCGAGAGCGCCGCCGGCATCGCCCATGTGGAAGAGATCGCCGCCGGCTCGCCCCGGCTCGAGGCGATGAGCCTCGGCGCGGCCGACTTCGCCGCCTCGATGGGCATGGCGACCACCGGCATCGGCGGCACGCAGGAGAATTACTACATGCTGCACGAAGGCGCGAAGCACTGGTCGGACCCGTGGCACTGGGCGCAGGCCGCCATCGTCGCCGCCTGCCGCACCCATGGCGTGCTGCCGGTGGACGGGCCCTTCGGCGATTTCTCGGACGACGAGGGTTTCCGCGCGCAGGCGCTGCGCTCGGCGACGCTGGGCATGGTCGGCAAATGGGCGATCCACCCCAAGCAGGTGGCGCTGGCCAACGAGGTCTTCACCCCCTCCGAGGGCGCGGTGACCGAGGCGCGCGAGATCCTCGCCGCGATGGAGGCCGCCAAGGCCAAGGGCGAGGGCGCGACGGTCTACAAGGGCCGGCTCGTGGACATCGCCTCGATCAAGCAGGCCGAGGTGATCGTGCGCCAGTCAGAGATGATCGCCAGCGCCTGACGCGCGGATCCCTGTCCCCGCGGGGACAAAGGGGCCGGAGCGACCGCCCCGCGCGCACTGCAGCGCCGTCCCCGCGGGGACGGCGTTCCGCGTTCCGGACCAACGCTTGACCGCCGCGCGCGCGGGCGCCTAGCCTGACCGTGCATTTCAGACCGGATTTTCCCCATCTCATTTCCCGCCCGGAGCCCCCGCATGCGCCTCCCCCTCATCGCCCTTGCCCTCGTGTCTTCCGCCGTCCCCGCCCGGGCCGATGTCGACTACTTCAACCTGCCGTCCGGCAACATCACCTGCTACGTCGGGATCGAGGCCGACTCCGTCGACATCTCCTGCACCATCTTCGAGCGCACGCCGACGCTGCCCCGCCCGGCCTCGTGCAGCGGCGGCTGGGGCCACACGGTGTCGATGTTCGGCACCGGCCGCGTGACCATCGAGTGCGACGACCCCCGCCTCTCCTATACAAGGCCCGCCGCGCCGCCCGCGCAGGTGCTGGACTACGGCAGGCGGATGGAGCTGCGCGGAATCTCCTGCGGATCCAGCAAGCAGGGGCTCGAGTGCCGCAACGCCGACGGGCACGGGTTCCTGCTGTCGCGCGGGAAGCAGCGGGTCTTCTGACCGCGCCGCGCCGGCCCCTGCCCCACCTGCCCTTGCGCAAGAGCTTGCAGGAACCCCGCGTGCCGTGTTGCGCTTGTCACATTGCGCGGATAGAGGCCGTCAATCCGACACCGGCCCGCGAAGGAGGCAGACATGACGCAGTTCACGCTTGGATGGGAAGAATGGCTTGCCCTGCCCGAACTCGGCCTGCCTGCGATCCGCGCCAAGGTCGATACCGGGGCGCGGACCTCGGCGCTGCACGCCTTCGCCATCGAGCCCTTCGGCCCTTCCGACAAGCCGATGGTGCGCTTTGCCATCCACCCCGATCCCTCGGACCCGGGTCTCGAGGTGATCTGCTCGGCCCCGCTCAAGGACCGCCGCGAGGTGACCTCGTCGAACGGCGAGACCGAGCTGCGCTTCGTCATCGAGACCGAGGTGAAGATGGGCGACCGCAGCTGGCCGCTCGAGATCACCCTCACCGACCGCGGCAGCATGGCCTACCGCATGCTGCTCGGCCGCAGCGCGCTGCTCGACGACATGCTGGTCTCGCCCAGCCACCGGCTGCAGCAGCCCGAGCTCAGCTACGACGCCTACCACGGCATCCCGCGCCACAAGCAGCACCGCCGGGCGCTGCGCCTTGCCGTGCTGACCCGCGAGCCCGAGAACTACTCGACCCGCCGGCTCATCGAGGCCGCCGAGAAGCGCGGCCACACGATGGAGGTGATCGACACCTCGCGCTGCTACATGAACATCCGCGCCGTCGGCGGCGAGGTGCATTACGACGGCCGCCGCCTGCCCCATTACGACGCGGTGATCCCGCGCATCGGCGCCTCGATCACCAACTACGGCACCGCCGTGGTGCGCCAGTTCGAGAGCATGGGCACCTATTGCCTTGCCTGTTCCGAGGGCATCACCGTCTCGCGCGACAAGCTGCACGCGCACCAGGTGCTGGCGCGGCACCGGATCGGCATGCCGACCACCGCCTTCGCCCGCAGCCCCAAGGATTCGGGCAACCTCATCGACCTCGTGGGCGGCGCGCCGCTGGTGCTGAAGCTGCTGGAAAGCAGCCAGGGCAAGGGCGTGGTGCTGGCCGAGACCCCCAAGGCCGCCGAGAGCGTGATCTCGGCCTTCCAGGGGCTCAAGGCCGACTTCCTCGTGCAGAGCTTCGTCAAGGAGGCCGCGGGCGAGGACATCCGCTGCCTCGTGGTGGGCGGCAAGGTGGTCGCCACCATGCGCCGCCGCGGCAAGCCCGACGACTTCCGCTCGAACCTGCACCAGGGCGGCACCGCCGAGCCGGTGCGGATCAGCAAGACCGAGCGCGAGGTCGCGATCAAGGCGGCGCGGGCGATGAAGCTCGACGTCGCGGGCGTCGACCTGCTGCGCGGCTCGGACGGGCCCAAGGTGCTGGAGGTGAACAGCTCGCCGGGCCTCGAGGGGATCGAGAGCGTCTCGGGCAAGGACATCGCCGGGCTGATCATCGAGCACATCGAGGCCAAGGTCGCGCCGAAGCCCGCGCGCGCCAAGAGCCGGGGCAAGCGCGCGGCGGGGTAAGGCCGCGCGTTTCGGCGCACGCCGAAAATTTCGCGAATCCGGCGCGGGCAGGGAACTTTCGCGCAAACAGAACCCCTTCCGGCGCAAGCTTCTTTCGCGACGCTGCGCTGCGGCGTTCCCTTGCCCTTGCCGCTGCCCCCCATGGGCGCTAAACAACCCCGGTTATCGCAAACTCCGAGGGGATGCCCCATGCCTGCCTATCGCTCCCGCACCACCACCCATGGCCGCAACATGGCCGGCGCCCGCGGCCTGTGGCGCGCCACTGGCATGACGGATGGCGACTGGAACAAGCCGATCATCGCCATCGTGAACTCCTTCACCCAGTTCGTGCCGGGCCACGTGCACCTCAAGGATCTCGGCCAGATGGTCGCCCGCGAGGTCGAGAAGGCCGGCGGCGTCGCCAAGGAATTCAACACCATCGCGGTCGACGACGGCATCGCCATGGGCCATGACGGCATGCTCTACTCGCTGCCCTCGCGCGAGATCATCGCCGACTCGGTCGAGTACATGGTCAACGCCCACTGCGCCGACGCCATGGTCTGCATCTCGAACTGCGACAAGATCACCCCGGGCATGCTGATGGCCGCGATGCGCCTCAACATCCCCTGCGTCTTCGTCTCGGGCGGCCCGATGGAAGCGGGCAAGGTCAACTGGGAAGGCACCGAGAAGGCGCTCGACCTCGTCGACGCCATGGTCGCCGCCGCCGACGACAAGTACACCGACGCGCAGGTGCAGGCGATCGAGGAAGCCGCCTGCCCGACCTGCGGGTCGTGCTCGGGCATGTTCACCGCCAACTCGATGAACTGCCTGACCGAGGCGCTGGGTCTGTCGCTGCCCGGCAACGGCTCGACGCTGGCCACCCACTCGGACCGCCAGCGGCTGTTCGTCGAGGCCGGCCACCTGATCGTCGACCTCGCCAAGCGCTACTACGAGCAGGACGACGCCACCGTGCTGCCGCGCTCGATCGCCACGGTGAAGGCCTTCGAGAACGCCATGACGCTCGACATCGCCATGGGCGGCTCGACCAACACCGTGCTGCACCTGCTGGCCGCCGCCAACGAGGGCGAAGTGCCCTTCGACATGACCGACATCGACCGGCTGTCGCGCAACGTGCCGGTGCTGTGCAAGGTCGCGCCCGCCAAGGACGACGTGCACATGGAAGACGTGCACCGCGCCGGCGGCATCATGTCGATCCTCGGCCAGCTCGACCGCGCCGGCCTGCTCGACACCTCGGTCTACACCGTCCACGCCGAGACCATGGCCCATGCGCTCGACCGCTGGGACGTGACGCGCACCAACTCGGAATCGGTGCACGACTTCTTCCGCGCCGCGCCGGGCGGCGTGCGCTCGACCACCGCCTTCTCGCAGTCGATGCGCTACGACAGCCTCGACCTCGACCGCCAGAAGGGCGTGATCCGCGACGCCGAGCACGCCTTCTCGAAGGACGGCGGCCTTGCGGTGCTCTACGGCAACCTCGCCGAGGACGGCTGCATCGTGAAGACCGCGGGCGTGGACGAGTCGATCCTCGTCTTCACCGGCCCGGCGCGCATCTTTGAATCGCAGGACACCGCCGTCAGCGCGATCCTGACCGGCAAGGTGCACAAGGGCGACGTGGTGCTGATCCGCTACGAGGGTCCGCGCGGCGGCCCGGGGATGCAGGAAATGCTCTACCCGACCTCCTACCTGAAGTCGAAGGGCCTCGGGAAGGATTGCGCGCTGGTCACCGACGGGCGCTTCTCGGGCGGCTCCTCGGGCCTGTCGATCGGCCACGTCTCGCCGGAAGCGGCCGAAGGCGGCACCATCGGCCTCGTGGAAGAGGGCGACCTGATCGAAATCGACATCCCCGCCCGCAAGATCCACCTCGCGGTGGACGAGGCGGTCATCGCCGAGCGCCGCGCCATCCGCGAGGCGAAGGGCTGGCAGCCGGAGGAGAAGCGCAAGCGCAAGATCTCCAAGGCGCTGAAGGCCTATGCTGCGCTGACCACCTCGGCCGCCAAGGGCGCCGTGCGGCAGATCTGATCCGGCAGGGCCCGGGCGAAACGAAACCGGCCGTCCCCGCGGGGACGGCCGGTTTTCTTTTTGGCGGGTGCCTCGAGGGCGACGCGCTCAGCGGGCCGGGGCGGCGGGGCGCTCCTCGGGGGCCGGGTCGGTCTCGGGATCCGCATCCCGCTCCGCATCCGGGTCGTCGGCGGGGGTCGCTTCCACCCCGGCGTCCGTTTCGGCCTCCGCTTCCGCGACCTCTTCAGGAGCTTCCGCGGCGGCGCCTTCGGGGACCTCGGTGCCCTCGGCCTCCTCCTCGCCCTCCTCGGGGGCGGCGGCGCTTTCCTCCTCCTCCTCGCCCGCGGCGCGCCTCTCGGCATCGGCGAGGATGAACTCGGCCGCACGCAGCGCCGCGGCCATCACCGGGGCGAGCGTGCCCCCGGCGGGCATCTGCGGGAAGATCGAGGCGTCGCAGACCCGAAGCCGCCCGATCCCGCGCAGGCGCAGCCGCGCGTCGAGCGGGTCGAGCTCGTCCGGCCCCATGGCGCAGCTGCCGACCGCGTGGCAGGCCGAGCGGCTGTAGCGGCGGTAGAGGTCGAGAATGTCGTCGTCGGTCTTGGCCCAGGCCGAGATCACCGTCTCGCCCTCGATGAACTCGGACATGGCCGGGCGCCGGGCCAGTTCGCGCAGCTTGCGCACCGCGGCGATGGCGCGGATCCGGTCGCGCTCGCTGGCGAGGTAATTCGCCTCGATCCGCGGCGCCATGTCGGGATCGGGACCGGCGGCGAAGACGTAGCCGGTGCTTTCGGGGCGCAGTACATGTGTGGTCAGCCGCATGCCGGGCTCGGCCTCGAGCCCGCCAACCCCCTGCGCCGCCTCGAAGGAATGCGAGGCCGCGGTGATCATCACGTCGGGGCGCTCGGCCTCCTTGCGGGTGGCGACGAAGCCGACGAGCTCCGCCCCGCCCTTCGCCAGCGGTCCCTCGCCCGACATCAGGTAGCGCGCCGCGTTCATCCAGAGCCGCGCCCCCGAGAAGGCGCGGTTGTCGCTGTCGCGCCAGTGCCGCAGCCGCCAGTTGGTGGCCAGCATCAGGTGATCGCGCAGGCCGCGCCCGATGTTGGGGCTGTGGTGCTTGGCCTCGATCCCGGCGCGGCGCAGCGCCATGCCGTCGCCGACGCCCGAGAGCATGAGGATCTTGGGGGTGATCACCGCGCCGGTGCAGAGGATCACCTCGCCGCGCGTGCGGAACACCAGCTGCGCCGTGCCGCGGCGCCCCTCGACGCCATAGGCGCGGCCCTCGTCGATGAGCACGCGGTCAACCCGCACCCCAGTCTCGATCCGGAGGTTCGGACGGGTCTTGGCCGCGCGCACGAAGGCGGTCCAGGCGGAGACCCGGCGGCCCTTGTCGTCGATCGTCCAGGCGGCGGGCGCGAGCCCCTCGGGATCAGCCTCGTTGGGCTCCTCGCGCAGGCGCCAGCCGGATTCCGCCCCCGCCTTCATCACCGCCTGCATCAGCGGCGCCAGCGGCTCGGCAAGGCGCAGCGACACCGGCCCGCCACGGCCGCGCAGGTCACTGCCGCCGAAGGCGTGGTGCTCGAGCTGGCGCAGCACACGCGACATCTCGGGCCAGTCCCAGTCGGTGCTGCCGGTGGCGCGGGCCATCTGCGCCCAGTCCCAGGCGCCGCCGCGCAGCCAGAGCATCGCGCCTATGGCGCTGGTGCCGCCCGGCATGCGGCCGCGGATCCAGCGCTCGGCCGGGCCGCGCGGACCGGGCTCGACGTGGTAGCCGTAGATGCGCGTCGGATCCCGCAGCAGCCAGGGCAGCGCCTTCGGCACCCGGCTCGCCCAGTGCCCGCCCGCGCCCCGGCCCTCCTCGACCAGCAGCACGCGGGTCTCGGGATCCGCCGAGAGCCGCTCGGCCAGCACGCTGCCCGCCGCCCCGGCCCCCACGATGATGTAGTCGAACTCGCCCGCCTCTGCCTCGGTCATAATCCGGTCAATCTTTTCCGTCTTCTTGCGGTGTCCCCGCGGGGACACCGATGCCGTCCGAATCAGGCCCGCTCAGGCTCTTTCGTCCTTTGGCGAGCCCATGACCACGTAGGAGGTGATGGCGCTGACCTGGGGCAGCGTGCCCAGAACCTCCGTGTGGAACTCCTTGTAGGCGGCCAGATCGGTCACCTCTATCCGCAGCAGATACTCCACGTTCCCGGTAATATTGTGGCATTCCTTGACCTCGGGGGAACGGGTGATCGCCCGCTCGAAGGCAAGCTGCGCCTCCTTGGTGTGCACGCCGAGCCCGACGGTCACGTAGGCGACGAAGCCGATGCCGGTCTTCTCGGGGCTGAACACCGCCCGGTAGCCGCGGATCACGCCCGATTTCTCGAGCGCCGCCACCCGCCGCAGGCAGGCCGAGGCCGACAGCCCGACCCGCTCGGCGAGGGCAAGGTTGCTGATCCGGCCATCGCCGGCGAGCACGCGCAATATCCTGCGGTCGATGTAGTCAAGGTCGCTCATAAATTGCGATCAGAGCCAGAATGCGCCGCTGATTGCAATGTTTCTCCGCGCACGCCGGGGCAAGTCTGTCGCCATGACACAGGATCTTCTGCTGGCCCTCGCCACCTTCGCCTTCGTCACGGTGATCTCGCCGGGGCCGAACAACCTCATGCTGCTCGCCTCCGGCGCCAACTTCGGCCTCGCGCGGAGCGTGCCGCACATGCTGGGCGTGGCGCTCGGCTTTCCGGCCATGGTGCTGCTGGTGGGGCTCGGCGCGATGCGCGTCTTCGAGGCCTTCCCGGCGGCGCGCGGCGCGCTGACCGTGCTGTCGGTGCTCTACATGCTCTGGCTGGCCTGGAAGATCGCCCATGCCGCCGCGCCCGGAGAGGCGGCGGCCGGGGCCCGGCCGATGAGCTTCCTGCAGGCGGCGGCCTTCCAGTGGGTCAACCCCAAGGCCTGGTCGATGGCGCTGGGGGCGATCACGCTCTACGCGGTGAGCCGCGACCTGCCGGCGGTGCTGCTGGTCTCGGGCACCTACGTCGCGATGGGCGCGATCTCGACCACCACCTGGACAGTGCTGGGCGGCAGCCTGCGCCGGGTGCTGACCAATCCGGCGCGTCTGCGGCTCTTCAACTGGAGCATGGCGGCGCTGCTGCTGGCCTCGATGCTGCCGGTCCTGCTGGGCTGAGACCCCGCTTCCCGGGCGCACGGATCCGGCAATCGAGCTTGCTTTGTTGCATCCGGGCGCCTTCGGGGCCATATAGGCCGCGACCAACAAGAGTGCCCGAGCATGACGCATTATCTCGACTTTGAAAAACCCCTCGCCGAGATCGAAGGCAAGGCGGAAGAACTGCGCGCCATGGCGCGGAAGAACGAAGAGATGCATGTGGAGGACGAGGCCGCCGCGCTCGACCGCAAGGCGGACGAGCTGCTCAAGGACCTCTACAAGAAGCTGACGCCCTGGCGGAAGTGCCAGGTGGCGCGGCATCCCGACCGTCCCCACTGCAAGGATTACATCGAAGCCCTGTTCACCGAGTTCACGCCGCTCGCCGGCGATCGCGGCTTTGCCGACGACCACGCGGTGATGGGCGGGCTCGCGCGGTTCAACGACCGCCCGGTGGTGGTGATCGGCCACGAGAAGGGCAACGACACCCAGACCCGCATCGAGCGCAACTTCGGCATGGCCCGCCCCGAGGGCTACCGCAAGGCGATCCGGCTGATGGAAATGGCCGACAAGTTCGGCCTGCCGGTGATCACCCTCGTCGACACGCCCGGCGCCTACCCGGGCAAGGGCGCGGAAGAGCGCGGCCAGTCCGAGGCGATCGCCCGCTCGACCGAGAAATGCCTGCAGATCGGCGTGCCGCTGGTGACCGTGATCATCGGCGAGGGCGGATCGGGCGGCGCCGTGGCCTTCGCCACCGCGAACCGCGTCGCGATGCTCGAGCATTCGGTCTATTCGGTGATCTCGCCCGAGGGCTGCGCCTCGATCCTGTGGAAGGACGCCGAGAAGATGCGCGAGGCCGCCGAGGCGCTGCGCCTCACCGCGCAGGACCTGCTGAAGCTGGGCGTCGCCGACAAGGTGATCCCCGAACCGCTCGGCGGCGCGCACCGCGCCCCGGCGACCGCCATCGAGGCCGTCGGCAAGAACATCGCCGCCATGCTCGAGGAGATGGACGGGATGAAGCCCAAGGAGCTGGTCAAGGCGCGCCGCGAGAAGTTCCTGTCGATGGGCTCGAAAGGCCTCGCCGCCTGACCCGCAGGGCTGCGGCCCGACCGACCTGACATCAGCAGCCCCGGAGCGCGGTTCTCGCCGCATTCCGGGGCTTCTTCATGTAAAGGCGGAAGATGAGGAGATCGGCGCAGGGAATTGGGGCGGCGGGGTTTATTTCTTCTCGGCTGGCGCTCTTGGGAGACTTGGGCGGGAGGAGCTCTGGAAATATTTGGCGGCGCTTTTATGCCTTATTTTCCGGTCACGTCTCGAATTTTCAATTCCAGACCTTGCGCGTGATTGGGTGAATTTGAGTTTCGCGACTGTTCTTGTCTGAATTGAGGCATATGAGGCCTTTTTTCCGGGTCATCGTGGGTGGTCATCGTATTTCGGAGCCCGAAATCGGGTCCGGGACGGTCGCGCCGCCTGATGGGAGGAACCACGAGAAACCACATTCTTTACAGCACCTTGACGCATCTCCGCCGACGCACATCCGCCTTCATTTGAAATAACTCGCGCAATATCAAAGGCTCCGCCCGAGCGGCTGGTGCAGAGCTTTCGGAGCGAAAAACGTTGCGGATGAAATCTAAAGGCGAAATTTTGGCTTTGTGTTGCAAAGCGCTGTCGCAGGCCAAATACATTCAACTACGGTATAATTCCCGAGCGAGATCGAACGTGCCGCCTTTTTATTTCGAAATCTCCGTCCCGACGCCTTTTATCGCCTCACTGAATTCCGCTTCTCGGCGCAATCCTTATTTCTGCCCAATACGGGTCCGCAGACTCCCGGCAACTGGAAAGCAGCGAAGCGCGCCCCACGCGGAGTCTCTGCAAATCGCTCCTCGCGAAGCCGCAGGCAACCCGCTGCGCAAACATGATTTTCCGGCCTTCTTCATCCTGAAGTTGAACCGCCGGACATGACCCGCGTGCGGCCCCGGACAGGGACCGCCCGCGCGGGCCCTCAGCCCGCCGCATTTGCCGCCGCCGCGCGCAGGCGGGCGCCGAGCGACTCGATGCCGTGGTCGGCGGCCTTGGGGATGATGCGGTAGCCCGCGTTCACGAAGCAGAAGAGCGCGAAACCGAGCAGCCCGAGGCAGAGCAGCCCGACCAGCACCTGTCCGTAGACCTGCCCCTGCAGCCAGTCGAAGGCGGTGCCGAGCCCGCCCGCCTCGGAGGCATTGGCGTGCAGCGCGGCGTAGCAGACCAGCGCGCCGATGATGCCGATCACCACGCCCTGCGCCGCGAGACCCGCCTTCAGTGCGCCGTTCATATGGGTGGTGAAGCGGTTGGCGCGCAGGTGGTCGCGGTATTCCTCCTTCACCGCCTTCACGAGGTAGTAGCCCCCTGCCCCGATCGTCAGCAGCCCTGCCGCGCCGACGGCAAGCTGCCCGCCGGGGCCCTGCAGCACGCTGTCGAGCATCTGGCGGCCGCTGCTGCCGCCGCTGCGGCCGATCAGCAGCGTGACGGCAAGTGCGCCGATGCCGAGATGCGCCGCCCCGGTCACCAGCATTCCGGCGCGGGCCACGAGCCCCTTGGCGCCGCGGCCATAGGCCTCGAGATCCCAGATGCTGTCGACCAGCCGCCAGACCGCGTAGGCCAGCATCCCGAGCGCGATCAGCACGATCACCGCCGTGCCCCAGCCGCCCTGCAGGCGCTGCATCGCCTCCGAGGTGCCCTCGGCCTGGCCGCCGTGCAGGATCGACCAGAGCGAGACCCCTGCCACGACGAGGTAGACGAGGCCGCGCCCGGCGTAGCCGGCGCGCATGATCGGGATCGACCAGGCGAAATCCTCGGGGTTCACGTCCTCGAGCCGGCGGGCCCGGCGCGAGTCGGGGGTGAGCGAGAGGGAGTCGGCGAGGGACATGGCGGGGCTCCGGGCTGGCTGAAGGGCTGTCGGGATTGCCCCCTCAACGCCCCTCCCCTGCCCCGGTTCCCGCCTGTGCCGCCCTCAGGCGGCGAGCATCCGCAGCCCCTGCGTCACGTCAGAGCGCACCGCGAGGCGCAGCCCGGGCTCGTCCCCGGCCTTCAGCGCGGCGATGATCAGCCGGTGATATTGCGGCGCCTCGGTGCGGCGCAGGCGGCCGTAGAGCTTGCGCATGGTGGGGCCGAGCTGCAGCCAGACGGTCTCGGTCATGGCGAGCATCGCGGGCGCCTGCGCGCGCAGGTAGAGCGTGCGGTGGAACTCGAGGTTGGTGCGGATGTAGCCCACCGCGTCGCGCGCCTGGATCATCTCGGAGATGGTGCCGTTGATCGTCTGCAGCCGGTCGATCAGCGCCATGTGCGCCCGCGGCAGCGCACGCGAGGCGAGTTCCACCTCGATCAGCGCGCGCAGCGCCGCCAGCTCCTCGATCCGCTCGTTCGAGAGCTCGGGGGTCGAGACCCGGCCCGAGGAGGACATCGACAGCGCGCCCTCGGCCACGAGACGGTTGATCGCCTCGCGCGCGGGGGTCATCGAGACGTCGAACTCGCGGCCGATGCCGCGCAGGGTCAGCGCCTGCCCGGGCGCGATCTGCCCCAGCATGATGCGCTGGCGCAGCCCGCGGTAGACGCGTTCATGGGCGGAGACGGCAATTTCGGACGGGCGGGGCTGGGGCTGGATCATGATCCGCGCAATCTGGGATGCGGCGCGGTCGGCGTCAATCGCCGAAACGGTAGCGGTGCAGCGAGGCGCCCTCGGTCTGCAGCCAGCGCCGCGCCGGGCGCCAGTCGCCGTAGAGCCGCTCGACCACCGCCCAGAAATCCGGCGAGTGGTTCATCTCGGCAAGGTGGGCGACCTCGTGCGCGGCGACGTAGTCGAGCACCTCGGGCGGGGCCATGACCAGCCGCCAGGAATACATGAGCCCGCCCTCGGCGGTGCAGGAGCCCCAGCGCGAGCGGGTGTCGCGCAGCGTGAGCCGCGTGTAGGGCAGCCCCAGCGCGGCGGCATGGCGGTCCGAGGCCGCGGCCAGCCGGTCACGCGCCTCGGCGCGCAGCCAGCCCATCAGCCGGGCGGGCACCTGGTCCGGCGCGCCGGGCACCTCGAGGCCCCCGTCGCGCGGGCGGACCCCCCGCCCCTGCCCCGGCCGGATCTCGTGCAGCGCGCCCTCGAAGGGCACCCGGCTGCCGAGCCCGACGCGCACGTCGGCGCCGCGGTTTTCGAGGTGGCCGCGCAGCCAGCCTTCCTTCTCGCGCAGGAAGCCGATCGCCTCCGCCTCGGGCAGCCGCCGCGGCAGGGTCAGCGTCACGCGCCCGTCAAGCTGCGACAGGCGCAGCGACAGGCGCCGTGCCTGCGCCGAGCGGCGCAGGGTGACCGAGATCGGCGGGTTGCCGGGAAGGGTGATCTGCCCCATATCACTGCCTCTAGACTGCAACGGCCAAAAGTTTTGACACTGCCCTTGTGTTATGGCAGAGGCTGCAGATTGTCGACCGTACAAGCCAGCTGAAGGGGACCACCCATGCCCAAAGAAGAATGGGGCACGAAACGCGTCTGCCCGACCACCGGGAAGCGTTTCTACGACCTGAACAAGGATCCGATCGTCTCGCCGTACACCGGTGAGGTGCTGCAACTCGACACCGGCAAGCGCACCATGCTGTCGGCCGACCAGCCGGATGGCGCTCCGCGTCGTGCCCAGACCGAGAATGCCGATGACGTCGATCTGCTGGATGATGATGTCGAGGTCGAACTCGATGACGATGATGTTCTCGACGATGACGAGGACGACAACGTCTCGCTCGACGAGATCCATGACGTCCCCGGGGATGACGACGAGTAAGCTTTGAAGTTTTTTCTGCGGGCGGTCATTTTTTCGCTTGAACCCGCCCGCAGCATCCCATAGATCACGCCGCACAGCGCCGGAGACGGCGCGGCGGACACCGCTCCGGACCGAAGCCGAAACGCTCTGAAGAGCAGGACGGACAAGGCGAAGAGCACCGCGATTGGGGCCTTAGCTCAGCTGGGAGAGCGCTTGCATGGCATGCAAGAGGTCAGGGGTTCGATCCCCCTAGGCTCCACCAATCCTCCGCATCGGATCACCGGACAGTTTCACCTTGCGTGGTCTGGGACTTAGGTCCCGATCGGGAGAGCCGCGCCCTGCCGGCATCCCGCTGACCCCCTCCCCTGCACCGCCAGCCCGGACCGATCGGTCATTGCCAGACTCGCGCGCCGCGCCTAGGAATTGTCCCGTCCTGGAGACGGAGTGCCCTTGATGCCGGACCTGTCCACCTTGCTGATCTTCGCCGCCGCGGCGCTTGCCCTTGCGGCGACCCCCGGCCCGGACATGCTCCTCATCGCGTCGCGCAGTGCCGCCCAAGGCCGGGCCGCGGGCTTTGCGACCTGGGCGGGAATCGCCGTGGGGACCTATTGCCATGCGCTTGCCGCGGCGCTCGGGCTGTCGCAGCTGTTCGTGGCGGTGCCGACGGCCTATGACATCGTCCGCTACGCCGGGGCGGCCTACCTGCTCTACCTGGCCTGGACCGCCTTCAGGGCCAGGGCGCAGAGCGACGACCCGGCGCCCGTCCGGCGCAGGTCCCAGTCCGCGCGCGGGCTGTTCCGGCAGGGCCTGCTGACCAATCTGCTCAATCCCAAGATGGCCATCTTCGTGCTGGCCCTGTTTCCGCAATTCGTCGCGCCGCAGTCGGGCTCCGTCGCCGTGCAGATCATGGTCCTCGCAACCATCCTCAACGTCGTGGGCTTCTTCGTGAACGGCGCCGTGGTCATCGCGGCCAGCCGCGTCAGCGGCGCGCTCGCGAAGAGCGGCAGGAGGACGCGGCTCTCGCAATATGTCCTCGGAACCGTCTTCGCGGGGCTGGCCGCAAGACTGGCCTTCGACGCGCAGCGCTAAGGCCCGCGGGACGCGCCGAGGCTCCGCTCAGAGCGACGCCTTCACCCGGTCCCAGGTGTTGGTCAGGTGCCGCGACATGACCTCGCCGAGCCGGTCGCCGTCCCGCGCCTCGAGCGCCGCGATCATCTCCTCGTGCTCGGCGACAGCGTCGGCCCAGTAATCCTCGGTGCCGTTGCCGACGAAGCGGATGCGCTTCAGCCGTCCCTGGATGTTCTGCTGGATCTCCTGCAGCGTCTCGTTGCCCGAAAGCAGCGCGAGCCGCGAGTGGAACTCCTGGTTGAGCTTGTAATAGGGCAGCCGGTCGCGCCTGCGGTAATGCGCCAGCATCTCCTCGTGCAGCGCCCGCATGGCGGCGATGTCGGCGTCGCTCGCGCGGGCGCAGGCGGTCTGCCCGGCCAGCTTTTCCAGATGCCCCAGCACCTCGAGCATCGAGAACACGTCCTGCGGCGAGAGCTTGCGCACGGTTGCCCCGCGCGAGGGCTGGATGACGATCAGCCCCTCGGCCGCGAGCGTGCGCAGCGCCTCGCGGAACGGCGTGCGCGACACGCCCAGCTGTTCGAGCAGCTGCACCTCGTCGATGCGGCTGCCGGGCTCGAGGTAGCCCTCGATGATGAGATCCCGGATCCGGTTCGCGACCTGATCGTGCAGGGATTCCTTCTTGATCTGCAATGGCATGGCCGAAGCTGAAGACAGGTCCATGACACCTCCGTCCTTGGTCTTTTTCGCAGGTTAGCAAGTTTTTTCTTGCCACGCGATACCGTATCGGAAAACAAAATATACAAAATACATGTGGAGGAGAATCGAATATGCGAGTCGCATTGGCGATCGGGGATGCCGCGGGGGTCGGGCCTGAACTGGCCGCGAAGATGGTGGCGGACGCGCAGGCGAACCTTGGCGACCTGATCGTCATCGGGGATGCACGGCTGCTGGCGAAGGGTGCGCAAGTTGCGGGGGTGACGATCGACCTGCCGGTGATCTCCACCGCGGATCTCGCAAGGCCCCTGCCCGCCGGATCGGTGCTTCTGGACCTCGGCAACTGCGATCCCGCGGCGGTGCCGCCGGGCAAGTCCTCGCAGGCCGGCGGCCGCGCCTCGCTGCAGAACTTCGCCACGGCGCTGCTGCTCGGCAAGGCCGGGATCGCGAATGTCGTCGCCTTCACCCCGTTCAACAAGCACTCCATGCGGCTCGCCCGCCCCTCCTACGTGGACGAGATCGGCTTCGTCGACGCGGTCACGCAGGCCGAGCAGTCGGGCCGCGAGTTCAACGTGCTCGACGAGGTGTGGAACGCCCGCGTGACCTCGCACATCCCGCTGAGCAAGGTGGCAAGCACCATCACCACCGAGCGTGTCGCCAGCAGCCTGAAGCTGACCTCGGACGTGATGACCGCCGCAGGCATCCCGAACCCGCGCATCGGCGTGGCCGCGCTCAACCCCCATGCCGGGGACGGCGGCAATTTCGGCCACGAGGATGACGAGATCATCGCACCCGCGATCGAGATCGCGCGGTCGCAGGGCATTGACGTGACCGGCCCGGTCCCCTCGGATACCGTCTTCGTGCGGGCCATCAAGGGGGGCGAGTTCGACGCGGTGATGACCATGTACCACGACCAGGGGCAGATCGCGATGAAGCTGGTCGGCTTCGACAGGGGGGTGACGCTGATCGCGGGCTACCCCTTCCCGATCGTGACCCCGGCCCATGGCACCGCCTTCGACATCGCGGGTTTGGGCCGCGCCGACACCGGCGCCACGTTCAACGCCATCGCTCTCGGCCGCAAGCTGGCCGGGCTGCAGCCCCGTCCGCCAGCCACGGAGGAGGACCGCCAGCACGCGGCCGGGGCCATCGCGGCGCTCACCGAACCGGAGGTTCTGGCCGGCTGAGCGACGCCTCCACCAACAGGACCAAGCACTCAGGGAGGAGACACACTTGGAACTCAAGCATATCGCACTGATCGGCGCCGTCGCCGTCACGCTGCAGGCCGCGCCCGCGCTGGCACAGACAGAGATCATCTTCGGGCTCAGCGCCGCCGACGGCTCGCTGCAGGACCAGACCGCCGAGGAATTCGCCCGCCGCGCCAATGAAAAGCTCGGCGACAAGGCGGTGGTGAAGGTCTTTGACAGCTCGCAGCTGGGCAAGGACAAGGACATGCTGCAGAAGATCAAGCTGGGCACGATGCACATCACCCTGCCCAGCTCGACCATGCCCGAGATCGCGCCGGAATACGCGCTCTTCGACCTGCCCTTCCTCGTCGCCGACCGCGCGCATCTTGCCCGGATCGACGAGGCGCTGTTCGAGAGCGTGCTGAAGCCCGCCGCCGAGGCCAAGGGCTACAAGCCGCTGGCGATCTGGGAGAACGGCTTCCGCCAGATCACCAACTCCAAGCACCCGGTCACCACGCCCGCCGATCTCGACGGGCTGAAGATCCGCACGCCGAATTCCAGCTGGCGCGTCGCGATGTTCCAGCAATACGGCGCCAACCCGACGCCGATGCCCTTCTCGGAACTCTTCGTCGCGTTGCAGACCGGCGTGGTCGACGGGCAGGAGAACCCGATGACCAACATCTACGGCGGCAAGCTCAACGAGGTGCAGAAGTACCTGTCGCTGTCGAACCATGTCTATTCCCCGGCCTATCCGACCGTCGGCGTGAAGGCCTTCGAGAAGCTCGACCCCGAGGTGCAAAAGATCATCGAGGAGACCGCGCAGGAGGTTGCCCTCTGGGCGCGCGAGCAGGGCGAGGCCGAGGACGCTGACCTGGTGGGCAAGCTCGAGGCCGGCGGGCTCGAGGTCAACAAGACCGACCGCGACGCCTTCGTCGAGGCCTCCAAGCCGATCTACGAGAAGTTCGCGGCCGAGGTGCCGGGCGGTCAGGAGATGATCGACAAGGCGCTCTCGCTCGCCGATGGCTCGGGCTCCTGAGCCACACAGGTGAACCGGCGGCGCGGAGACTCCGCGCCGCCTCTCCCCTCGCACGTTTCACGGAGGCAAACTTGCTGTCCCGTCCCACCCGCTGGCTCGACCTGTTCCTGCAGATCGCCACCATCGCGATGATCGTCGCCCTTGCGGTGGTCGTCCTTCTGGGCGTCCTCTTCCGCTACAGCGGCCAGTCGCTGATCTGGTACGACGAGGTCGCCGCGGCGCTCCTCGCCTGGATCACCTTCACCGGGGCCGCGCTGGCCGTGGTGCGCAATTCCCACATGGGCTTCAACGGGCTGATGTTCGGCCTGCCCGGCGCCGGGCGCTTCGTGCTCTTCGGCCTCGTCGAGCTGCTGTTCCTCGCCATCTGCCTGATCATCGCCTGGGCCAGCTGGGCGATCCTCGAGATCTTCGGCGACGAGGTGATGACCACGGTCCGCTTCGTGCCGCGTGCCGTGCTGCAGGGCATCCTGCCCGTGAGCTTCGGCCTGATGGCGATCGGCCGCGTGCTGACCCTGCCCGAGCGGCTGCAGGCGGTGCGCGACGGCGTCGACCCCGACACCGCCGAGATCGAACACGAGATCGCCCGCGCCGAGGCGGAACTGGCGCATGTCCGCAAGGAGGCCACCCAATGACCGAAGCCGGTATCCTGATCTTCATGTTCGTGCTGATCGCGGTCGGCATGCCCATCGCCTTCTCGATTCTCGGGGCGGCGCTGCTGGGGGTCTTCATGCTCAACGGCGAGCTCGGGTTCCTGAACGCCGCGCTGTCGCTCTACGATGGGGCCACGAGCTTCCCGCTGATCGCCATCCCGCTCTTCATCCTCGCCGGCGCGCTGATGAACACCGGCGGCATCTCGACCCGGCTCATCGCCTTCGTCTCGGCGATGATCGGCTTCGTGCGCGGCGGGCTCGCCATGGTCAACGTCGGCGTGTCGATGTTCTTTGCCGAGATCTCCGGCTCGGCCGTGGCCGACGTGGCCGCGACCGGCTCGGTGCTGATCCCGGCGATGAAGCAGAAGGGCTACAGCCCGCGCCTCGCGGCGGCGATCACCTCGTCCTCGGCCTCGCTGGCGATCATCATCCCGCCGTCGATCCCGATGATCCTCTACGGCGCCATGTCCGACACCTCGGTGGTCAAGCTCTTCGTGGCGGGCATCGTGCCGGGCGTGCTGGGCGGCGGGCTCTTGATGGCGCTCTGCTACTACATGGCGCGGCGCTACGACCTGCCGCGCGACGAAGCCTTCTCGCTGCGCCGCCTCGGCGAAACCGCGAAGGAGGCGTCCTGGGCGCTGATCCTGCCGGTGGTGATCCTCGGCGGCATCTTCGGCGGCGTGGTGACGGCAACCGAGGGCGCGGCGATCGCGGTGGTGGCGGCGCTCTTCATCGGTGTCTTCATCTACCGCGAGATCGACCTGCGCCACCTCTACCGCGCGCTGGTGGACGGGGTGCTGCAGACCTCGGTGGTGATGCTGATGGTGGCCGCCTCGGCGGTGCTCGGCCTCTACCTGACCGAGACCGAGATGCCGCAGCGGCTGGCCGCGGGCATCACCCAGATCACCACCAACCCGCTTGCCGTGCTGATGATCATCAACCTCTTCCTGCTCTTCGTGGGCATGGTGCTGCACGGTGCCGCGGCGATCATCCTGACGGTGCCGGTCTTCATGCCGCTGGTGCATGAGCTTGGCATCGATCCCATCCAGTTCGGTATTCTGCTGACGCTGAATATCGCGCTTGGCCAGCAGACCCCGCCGGTCGCGAGCGTATTGATCACCTCCTGTTCGATCGCGCGCACCGACGTGTGGCGGACCTCGGTCACCAACCTGCCCTTCGTGGGCGTGCTGGTGCTGGTGCTGCTGCTCGTCACCTACGTGCCGGCGGTATCTCTCTCGCTGGTGGACCTCGTCTACGGACAGTGACGGGGCCGTCGCGGGCCGGCTCTCCCCGGGGCCGGCCCGTGATCTTGCTTGGCGGCGCTCCCTCGAAGCACCCTCAGCCGCCGACGCGGCCGGTCTCGAGGATCGCCTTGCGCAGCCGCCCGTGTACGCCCTTCTCTTGGTTCACCGACTGGGTGACGGCGAAATCCGCCGCCAGCGAGCAGAGCTGGTAGGCCTCGGTCTCGGTGATCCCCACCCGCTCGCGGATCATCGCGATCATCTGGCGCAGGGCGATCTGCAGCGCGGTGTCGAGGCTGGCGTGGAAGCCCATCGAGATAAGCTCATCCCTGGTCTCGGCGCGCGGATGGTCGATTGCGCTTGTCCCGGCCTTCAGCAAGTCAAACCGGAAGGTGCCGGTGAGCGCGGTCTCGAGCGCGGTGATGCAGACCTCGCCGTCGCCCTGGCAGCCATGCCCGTCGCCGCAGGAGAAGAGCGCCCCCTCGGCCTGCACCGCCAGGTAGAGCGTCGCGCCCTCGGTCAGCAGCTTGAGGTCCATGTTGCCGCCGTGCAGCCGCGGCTGGATCGAGGTGATCTCTCCCCACTCGGGCGCGGGGGCGACGCCCATGACGCCGAAGAAGGGCGCGAGCGGCAGCGTCGCGCCCCAGGGCAGGCGGCAGGTCTTCGCGTCGCGGTCGATGGGGATGAGCGAGAGCGCCTTCTGCGAGACCGGGAACTCGCCTGGAAGCGTGCCCGAGGCGGGGCGCACGAGGTTGAAGCCCCAGTCGGCGCCCAGCTCGATGCGCTCGATCTCGACCTTCAGCACGTCGCCGGGCATGGCGCCCTCGATCGCCACCGGCCCGGTCAGCAGGTGCGCGACGCGCGGCAGGCCGGCGGCGAGGATCTCGCGCAGCTCGGGCGCGACGGTCATGCCCGAACCCTCGGCCGGCAGCAGCTCCTCGCGGCCCGAGAAGGTCTGGATCGTCACCCGGTCGCCCGGGGCCACGGTCATCACCGGCGGCAGGTCGGACCAGAAGCGGCCCCAGTGGACGGTCTGCGGGGTGGCGGCAAGCTGGTGATGGGTCATGGCGGCGGGCTCCGGGTTGGCTCGGGCCGAGCTTCGCGGCGCCGCGCGGCAAGGTAAAGCAGGGAATGGGAAATCTGGCCTTTCCGCCGCGCACATAACACCCCCCGAAACAAAAAAGAGCGGGCCCTAGGGCCCGCTCTTTCATCTCAGGTCGCGCTGGGGATCAGCCCGCGATCTCGGCCCGCTTGGCTGCGAGCTCGCGCTCTTTCCTGCGACCGAAAACCTTCATCACCACGACGAAGAACAGCGGCACGAAGAGCACGCCCAGCACGGTGCCGGTGATCGTCCCGCCCAGCACCGCCGAGCCCACCGCCTGGCGCCCGCCGGCGCCCGCGCCCGAGGACAGCACCAGCGGCACCACGCCCAGCGAGAAGGCGAGCGAGGTCATGATGATCGGACGGAAGCGCTGGCGCGCCGCCTCCTTCACCGCGACCAGCAGCTCTTCCCCGGCCTCGTAGCGTTCCCGGGCAAATTCCACGATCAGGATCGCGTTCTTGCCGGTAAGGCCGATGACGGTCAGCAGGCCGACCTGGAAGAAGACGCCGTTCTCGAAGCCGAACCAGTAGGCAGCGCCCATGGTGCCGAGCACGCCGATCGGCATCGCCAGCATCACCGAGAAGGGGATCGTCCAGCTTTCGTAGAGCGCCGCGAGGCAGAGGAAGATCGCCGCCAGCGACAGGCCGTAGAGCAGCGGTGCCGAGCCGCCCGAGGCACGTTCCTCGAGCGAGAGGCCGGTCCAGGCGATCTGGTAGCCCGGCGGCAGCTGCGACGCGAGCTTCTCGATCTCGGCCATGGCCTCGCCGGTGGTCACGCCCGGCACCGGAGAGCCCTGGATCTGCATCGCGGGCACGCCGTTGTAGCGGTTGAGACCCTGCGGGCCGTAGGTCCAGGTCTCCTTGGTGAAGTTGGCGAAGGGCACGAGATCCCCCGAGGCGTTGCGCACGCGCCACTTCTCGAGGTCCGAGGGGTTCGCGCGGCTGTCCGGCTCGCCCTGCACGTAGACCCGCTTGATCCGGCCATTGTCGTTGAAGTCGTTCACGTATTGCCCGGCCCAGGCGATCGACAGCGTGTTGCCGACGTTGGTCGGGGTCACGCCCATCGCCCCGGCGGCGCGCCAGTCGATGTCGAGCTTGAACTGCGCCGCGTCTTCCAGACCCGAGGGCCGGATCGAGGCGATCAGCGGGCTCTGCGAGGCCATGCCCAGCAGCTGGTTGCGCGCGGTCAGCAGCTGCTCATGCGTCTGCCCGCCCTGCGCCTGCAGGTAGAAGTCGAAGCCCGAGACGTTGCCGAGCTCGATCACCGCCGGCGGCACGATCGGGAAGACCATGGCGTCGCGGATGCCCATGAAGGCCGGGAAGGCACGGCCCGCCACCGCCTGCACGCTCTGCGCGGGCGAGGGGCGCTCGGACCAGTCCTTCAGCCGCACGAAGGCGAGACCCATGTTCTGGCCCTGCCCCGCGAAGGAGAAGCCGACCACGCCGAACATCGAGTCCACCGCCTCGGTTTCCTGGTTGAAGTGGTCCTGCACCTGCTCGATCACGTCGAGCGTGCGCTCGGCGGTGGCGCCGGTCGGACCCTGCACGAGGGTCATCAGGATGCCCTGGTCCTCGTTGGGCAGGAAGCCGGTCGGCGTGTTGTTGAACAGGAACACCATGGCGTAGCCAAGCGCGCCGTAGACCACCAGCATGCGCAGCGGGCGCTTGATGATGTGGCCGACGGTGCCGGCATAGCCGCCGGTCAGCTTGTCGAAGCCCTTGTTGAACCAGCCGAGCGGGCCACGGTTCGTGTGGTGCGCGTCCTTGGACTTGAGGATGGTGGCGCAGAGCGCCGGGGTCAGGGTCAGCGCGACCAGCACCGACAGGCCCATGGCCGAGACGATGGTGATCGAGAACTGTCGGTAGATGATCCCGGTCGAGCCGCCGAAGAAGGCCATGGGCACGAACACCGCCGAGAGCACCAGCGCGATGCCGACGAGCGCGCCGGTGATCTGCCCCATCGACTTGCGCGTCGCCTCGCGCGGCGAGAGCCCCTCTTCCTCCATGATCCGCTCGACGTTCTCGACCACCACGATGGCGTCGTCGACGAGCAGGCCGATGGCCAGCACCATGGCGAGCATGGTCAGCGTGTTGATGGTGAAGCCCGCAAGCGAGAGGATGGCGAAGGTGCCGAGGATGACGACGGGCACGGCCAGCGTCGGGATGATCGTCGCGCGGATGTTCTGCAGGAACAGCAGCATCACGAAGAACACCAGCACGATGGCTTCGATCAGCGTCTTCTGCACCTCGTGGATCGAGATCTCGATGAACGGGGTGGTGTCATAGGGGATGACGTAGCTGACGCCCTCGGGGAAGAACTCGGCGACTTCCTCGATCCGCTTCTTCACCCGCTCGGCGGTGTCGAGCGCGTTGGCGCCCGAGGCGAGCTGCAGCGCCATGCCCGAGGAGGGCTTGCCGTTGTAGCGCGCGATGGTCGAGTAGTTCTCTGCGCCGACCTCGACCCGCGCCACGTCCTTGAGCAGCACGAGGCCGCCGTCGGTTTCCGAGCGCAGCACGATGTTGCGGAAGTCTTCCGGGGTGCTCAGCAGCGACTGCGCGGTGATCGTGGCGTTGAGCTGCTGGCCCTCGGGGGCGGGCAGCGTGCCGAAGGCACCGGCCGAGATTTGCGCGTTCTGCGCCGAGACGGCGCTGACCACGTCCGACGGGGTCATCTCGAAGGCCGAGAGCTTGGACGGGTCGAGCCAGATGCGCATCGCGTATTGCGCGCCGAAGACCTGCGCCCCGCCGACACCCTCGATCCGGCTGAACTCGTCCACGAGGTTCGAGTTCAGGTAGTCCGAGAGGTCGGCCTGCTCGAGCCGGCCGTCATCCGAGATGAGGCCGATCACCATCATGAAGGAGGACGAGGCCTTCTCGACGGTGACGCCCTGGCGCTGCACGGTCTCGGGCAGCAGCGAGGTCGCCTGCGAGAGCTTGTTCTGCACCTGCACCTGCGCCACGTCCGGATCGGTCCCGGACTCGAAGGTCAGGGTGATCGAGGCGGTGCCCGCCGAGGTCGAGGAGGACGACATGTAACGCATGCCGTCGAGCCCGGTCATCTGCTGCTCGATGATTTGGGTGACCGTGTTGGCCACCGTTTCGGCCGAGGCGCCGGGGTATTGCGCGCTGATCCGCACCGAGGGCGGCGCGATCTCGGGATATTGCGCGATGGGAAGGTTGAGGATCGAGAGCACCCCGATCCCCATGATGAGGATCGAGATGACCCAGGCAAAGACCGGACGGTCGATGAAGAAACGTGCCATTGTCAGTATCCTTGCGTCGGGGTCACTCGCTGGCCGCGGCGGCGCTGTCGGCCGGTTCGGCGGCGCGCTCTTCGGGGGCCACGGTCTGCCCCTCGGCGATCTTCTGCAGCCCGGCCACGACCACGCGGTCGCCGGCCTGGAGCCCTTCGGAGACCACCCACTGGTTGCCGTGGTCGCTCTCGATGGTCAGCTGGCGGGTTTCCACCGCGTTCTCGGCGTTGACCACCATGGCGATCGGACGGCCGCGGCGGTCGCGGCTCACGCCCTCCTGCGGCACCAGCACGGCACCGTAGACCGAGCCCTGCGGCAGCTCGACCTGCACGTACATGCCGGGCAGCAGGAAATGGTCGGGGTTGGGGAACTCGAGGCGCAGCACGACCACGCCGGTCTGCTCGTTCACGTGCGGCTCGGCGGCGGCAAGGCGGCCGGTCTTGTCGTAGAGCTCGCCGTCGGCGAGGCGCAGGCTGACCTCGGCCTCGCTCTTGCGGGCGGCGGCCTGGCCGGAGCGGCGCCAGCGCAGCATCTCGGCGGCCGATTGCGTCACGTCGACGTTGACCACGTCGATCGAGCGGATGGTGGTCAGCGCGGTGGACTGGCCGGCGGTGACCAGCGCGCCCTGCGTCGCATCCGAAAGGCCCACGACGCCGGTGAGCGGCGCGCGGATGGTGGTGCGCTCGAGGTCGATGTCGGAGGCGAGAAGCTGCGCCTCGGCCACTTTCACCGCGGCCTCGGCCACGTCGCGCGCGGCCATGGCGTCATCGAGCGTCTGCTGGCTGGTGACCGAGCGGTCGCGCAGCTCCTGCTGGCGCTTCAGCTCGCGCTCCGCGGAACCGAGCGTCGCCTGCGCCTGCGCGAGGCTGGCCTCGGCCGCGGCCTTTGCGGCCTCGTAGCTGGCCGGGTCGATGCGGTAGAGCGCGTCGCCGCGGTTCACCGCGGTGCCTTCCTCGAACATCCGCTCGACGATGATGCCGCCCACCTGCGGGCGCACCTCGGCCACGCCCGAGGCCTGCACCCGGCCCGGAAGCTTGGTGGTCAGCGTCACGTCGGCGGATTGCAGCGTCACCACGGTGACCGGCTGGGGCGGACGTTCCCCGCCCTGCTGCTGCGCCGAGGCGGAAGAGGCAATCATCACGGCGGCGCAAAACGCGAGCGGCCGCAGCGTGGCGAAGACAGGTCGGATCGGCATGGGAGGGCTCCGGAAACAACAATATCGTGCATCTTGCGCACAGGTCCTGAATCGCGATAAGGAAACGCAATGGTTTTGTAAAGCGCCCAGATGTATCGACGCCACGATTTAGAGTAGCCCCTGTGACCCAAGGACACCAATGACCGATTCTGCACAGCCCGACGACGATCAGAGCCTGCCCCGACGCCGCGGACGGCCGGTGCAGATGGATCACGAGACACGCGAAGGGCTGGTGCTGGATGCGGCGACGCAGATGATCGCGGAGCGCGGGCTCGAGGATGCCTCGGTCGCGGCGATCGCGCGGCAGGTCCAGATGTCCAAGCGCACGATCTACACGATGTTCGACAGCCGCGAGGCTTTGCTCGGCGCCTGTTTCGCGCGCATCGGCCAGCGGCTCTTCCGCAGCCGCGACAGCGGCAATGCCGACGCCCCGCTGGAGGAGCGGCTGCGCCACCTGCTGACGCTGAACGAGGAGCCGAGCCTGAACGAGGCGCCGCTCGAGCTGCTGCGCGCGGTGATCACCTCGGCCCCGACCTACCCCAAGCTCGCCTGCAGCATCCTCGAGACCGGCGCGCTGTCGCTGCGCAACCACATCGCGCGGGAGCTTTCCGAGGCGACCGAGGCGGGCGAGCTGGCGCTCGATCCGGCGGACTGCGACGCCGCCGCCGAGATGCTGATGGACATGGCCTTCGGAAACGGCATCCACAAGCTGCTGGATCCGCAGCGCTACTGCGCGTCGCCCGAGGCGCGGATGGCACGGCGCGACCGGGCGATCAGCCTGTTCCTCGACGGCGCGCGCCCGCGCTGACCGGCCCTCGGCTCAGGTCGTGGACGGGGCGAAGCGGGCGCTCAGCCGGTTCGCGGCGCCCGGGTAGGTGAGCCGCACCTCGGTCACCGTCTCGCCCTGCCGCCAAGTCCGTCGCTCCATCACCAGACAGGGCGTGCCCGCCGAGAGGTCGAGCAGCCGCGCGACCCGCGCCGTGGCGCCGACGGCGGCGATCATGTGCTCGGCCTCGCTCCACGGGATGTGGCGCAGCAGCCAGACGCCCGGCGCGAGCTCGGCAAAGCTCTCGGCCTCGGCATCCGGCGCGACGGCAAGGTTGATCACCCGCTCCTCGAGGCAGAACGGCGCCTCGTCGGCGTAGTGCAGGCAGGTGAGCTCCAGCACCCGCGTGCCGGGCTCGATGCCGAGCTCGAGCGTCTCGACCGCCGAGGCCCGGCGCAGCGTGCGGGTCACCACCTCATGGCGATAGGCCCCGCCCTGCGCGGTCACCTCGTCCTTGATGTCCTTGATCTCGAGCACCGCGTTCTGGCTCTGCTGCGGCATGACGATCGAGCCCGTCTTGCGCCGCCGCAGCACCAGCCCCGCGTTGGCGAGCTGGGTCATCACCTTGTTCACGGTCATCCGCGAACAGCCGTATTCCGTCCGCAACTCCTGCTCGGTCGGGATGCGGTGGCCGGGAGGCCACGCGCCGGAGAGGATCTTGCCCTCGAGGTCGCTGCGGATGCGATCGTGCAGCGATGCTCTGGGGGCGCTCTCCTTGATCATGCCGCCTCCGTCAGACCAGCGTCGAGGCGCCGCGGTCGAGATAGGTGTCGAGGAACTGCTCGAGGCGCGGGTGGCGCGGCTTGGCGAAGACCTTCGAGGGCGCGTCGGTGAACAGCAGCTTGCCGTGGTCGAGGAAGCTGATCTGGTTGCCCACGGTGGCGGCAAAGCCGATCTCGTGGGTGACCACGACCATGGTCATGCCCTCGGCGGCAAGGCTGCGCATCACGTTCAGCACCTCGCCGGTGAGTTCCGGGTCGAGCGCCGAGGTCGGCTCGTCGAAGAGCATGATCTTCGGCTCGAGCGCGAGCGAGCGGGCGATCGCCACGCGCTGCTGCTGGCCGCCCGAAAGCTGGCTCGGATAGTGCCCGGCGCGGTTCTCGAGCCCGACCTTGCGCAGCTGCACCATGGCCTTTTCCTCGGCCTCGGCCTTGCCCATCTTGCGCACACGGCGCAGCGCCGCCGAGACGTTGCCGAGCGCGGTCATGTGCGGCCAGAGGTTGAACTGCTGGAACACCATGCCGATCTGGGAGCGGACCTTGCGCAGCTCGGTCGCCGACTGGCGCTGGCGCTTGCCGGCGCCGTCGTAGACGAAGCCGAGCGGCGCGCCCTCGATGAAGATCGAGCCGTCGGTGGCCTCCTCGAGGAAGGCCATGCAGCGCAGCAGCGTCGACTTGCCCGAGCCCGAGGGGCCGATCAGGCAGGACACCTGCCCGCGGGGGATTTCCAGCGAGATGTCGTCGAGCACGGTGGTCGTGCCGAAGCGTTTCACCAGATGCTGAACGGAGATCGCGTTGTCGCTCATGCCTTGGCCAGCCTGTATCTTGAGAGTTTCTTTTCCGCGAGCCGCCCGAGCAGGCCCGCCAGTTCGACCAGCACCCAGTAGACGAGCGCGATCAGCACCATTGCCTCGACGAAGGCGTATTCCTGCGAGCCGATGGCGCTGGCGGTCATCGTCATCTCGGGGACCGTGATGAGCGAGAGCAGCGCCGTCTCCTTCAGCAGGATGATCGCCATGTTGACCGAGGGCGGGATCACCAGCAGCGCCATCTCGGGCAGCAGGATGTTGCGGATGATCTGGATGCGGGTGAAGCCGAGGCATTCCGCCGCCTCGACATGGCCGGGGGGCACCGACTGGTAGCCGGCCCGGAAGATCTCGGCGAAGTAAGCAGCGCCGTAGACGCTGAGCGCCAGCAGACCGGCGGGCAGCGCGTCGAGCGAAAGCCCGATGTAGGGCCCGCCGAAGTAGAGCAGGAAGAGCTGCACGAGGAAGGGCGTGCCGCGGATCACCTCGATCGGCACGGTAAGCGCCTTGTCGACGACGACGCCGCCGTAGCGCCGCGCGGTGGCGATGACGAAGCCGATCACCGCGGCGAAGAGCGTGCCCACCACCCAGACGAAGATGGTCATCGCGATGCCCGAGAGCAGCGCGTCCTGCTTGGACAGGATGACGTTGAAATCGAAGCCCATCACTTGCCTCCCGCGCCCGGAAGGCGCCGTTCCAGCTGGCGCCCGGCGAGGGCGACCGCGAGGTTGATGACGAGGTAGATCAGGCCCGCGCTGGCGTAGATCTCGAGCGGCATGAAGGTCGAGGCGACGAGGTTCTGCGCCATGCGCGTCAGCTCGATCAGCCCCACGACCGAGACCAGCGACGAGGCTTTCAGGATCAGGATCGCCTCGTTGATCAGCGCCGGCAGCGTCAGCCGCAGCGCGATCGGCACGCGGATGTGGAAGAAGGTCTGCACCGGCGTGAAGCCCGCCATGTCGGCGCTCTCGACAAGCCCGGTGGGCACGCCCTCGAAGCCGCCGCGCAGGTTCTCCGCCTGGTAGGCGGCGGTGCAGATCGACAGGCCGATGATCGCCGTGACCAGCGACGGGATCTGGATCCCGACCACCGGCAGCAGGTTGTAGAGCAGCAGCAGCTGCACCAGCAGCGGCGTGCCGCGGAAGAAGGAGATGAAGAACTTGGAGAACCATTGCAGCGGGCGGATGCCCGACAGGTTCGCCGCCGAAAGCAGGATCGCCAGGAAAAGGCCGATCAGGATCGACACCGCGCTGACGAAGATCGTCATCAGCGAGGCCTCGAGAAGCAGGTTGAAGAGTTTCCAGCTCATGGTCCGGGAAGGGCCTCGGGTGTGGCGCCCGCAGAGGGGGCTCGGCGGGGGAGAAAAATGACCGGCGGTGGTCGGGTGACCCTCCGCCGGTCAGGCCGAAAGGGCCGGCCCGGGTGAACGGGCCGGTCGGGATTGGCTCAGATGTTGGGCTCGGTGACCGCGTCGGGGGTCTCGAAGGTCTGGCCGAACCACTTCTGCTGCATCTCGCCGAGACGGCCGTCGGCCTTCATCTTCAGGATGGCGGCGTCGATCGCGTCCATCAGCGAGGCGTGGTCCTCGTCCTTCAGGCCCGGGAAGCCGAAGTAGGTCTTGGTGCCGAAGGGCGCGACCACCGAGAAGACCTCGGGGCGCTGCGAGGCGACGAAGGCGATGTTCGGCAGCGAGTTGGCGACACCGGCGATGCGGCCTGCGGCGAGGTCGGCATAGGCCTCGTTGAACGAGACGTAGTCCTTGGTTTCCGGCTTCGGATCGAGCGTCGCGCCGAACTCCTCGAGCTGGGCGAGCTGCGCGGTGGCGTGGCCGGAACCGATGACCTTGCCGGCGATGTCCTCGGGCTTGGTGATCGACTCGTCCTTGGTCGACTTCAGCAGGGCGACGGTGGCCTCGGCGATCGGCGGCGTGAAGCGGTAGCGCTCCATGCGGGCCTTGGTGATGGTCGCGGGGCCCGCGACCATGTCGAACTGGCCGGCTTCGAGACCCGGCAGGACGCCGGCCCAATCAAGGGTGATCCACTCGATCTTGACGCCCAGCTCCTCGCCGATCGCGGCGAAGACGTCCATGTTGAGGCCCACGTGGTCGCCCGCGTCGATGTAGTCGAAGGGGGCGAAGGCGGTCTCGGTGCCGACCTTCATCACACCGGCTTCCTTGATCCGGGCCAGCGCGTCCTGCGCCTGGGCCGCGGCGGCCCCACCCAGCAGAAGCGCGGCACCCGCAAGTGCGGAGATGACTTTGTTGCGCATGTCCATTAGTCTCCCTGTTGTCGGTCCCTGCCGCCTTCGGGGCCGGGTTCCGATTTTGACTATACAAAAGGGACCACGCACAGCCCCCGAGTCAATCCCTGCCGTTGGCGCATTTCATGCAGCTTTGTGACAGGCAAGGCCAGGCGCCCAAAAAACAGGCGCATGACCGTGGGTCATCCGGGTCAGAGATCGAAGATCTTGCCCGGGTTCATCAGGTTCGCCGGATCCACCGCGCGCTTGAGCAGCTTCATCAGCTCCAGCGCGGCGCCGTGCTCGGCCTGCATGTAGCCCTTCTTGCCGAGGCCCACGCCATGCTCGCCGGTGGCGGTGCCGCCAAGCGCGATGGCGCGCTCGACCAGCCGCCCGTGCGCCTTCTGCACGCGGGCCTTCTCCTCGGCGTCCTGCTCGTCGAACAGCATCACGAGGTGGAAGTTGCCGTCGCCCACATGCCCGTGCATCGGCGCGATGATCCCCTCGGCCTCGAGGTCGGCCCCGGTCTCGGCGAGGATGCGCGGCAGGTCCGAGACCGGCACGCAGACATCCGTCGACAGCGACTTGCAGCCCGGCCGCAGCCCGCGCGCGGCGTAAAGCGCCGAGTGCCGCAGCGCCCAGACCTTCGCGTACTCCTCCGGCGTGTTGACCGGGTGCAGCACCGCCTCGTGTTCCGACGCAAGTGCATCGAAGGTGTCACGGTCGGTGTCGACCTGGCTCTCGGAGCCTGCAAGGTCCACCAGCAGCGTCGGCTGCTCGGGCAGCTCGGTCTTGTTGTAGGCGTTGATCGCCTTGACCTGCAGCGCGTCCATCAGCTCGATCCGGTTCAGGCAGAGCCCGAACTGCAGCGCCTCGACCACGGTCTGCGTCGCCGCCTCGATGCTGGGGAAGCTGTAAAGCCCGGCTTTCGCCATTTCGGGAATACCCGAAAGACGCAAGGTGAGCTCGGTGATGATCCCGAGCGTGCCCTCGGCACCGATGAAGAGATGCGTGAGGTCATAGCCCGACGAGGATTTCCGCGCCCTCCCGCCGGTGCGCACGATCTGCCCGTCCGGCAGCACCACGGTCAGCCCCATCACGAGGTCGGCCATGGTGCCGTGGCGCACGGTCATCGTCCCCGAGGCGCGGGTCGAGGCCATGCCGCCCAGCGTCGCGTGGGCGCCGATGTCGATGGGCAGGAAGAGCCCCGTTGCCCGCAGGTCCTCGTTCAGCGCCTGCCGCGTGAGCCCGGCCTGAACCGTGCAGTCCATGTCCTCGGGGCTGACGCGCAGCACCTTCACCATCTGCGACAGGTCGATGCAGAGCCCGCCCCGGGTGGCGTTCACCTGCCCCTCGATGCAGCTGCCCGCGCCGAAGGGCACGATCGGGCAGCCATGGGCGGCGCAGAGTGTGACCGCCTGCGCAACTTCCTCGGTGGTCTGCGCGAAGAACACCGCCTCGGGCGGCGAGGCAGGGTGCCAGCTGTCCCCTGCCCCGTGCTGCGCGCGGACCGCCTCGCCCCGCTCGATCCGGCCCGGGAAGGCTGCGTCCAGTGCGGCGAAGGCGGTCTCGTGTTGTGTCACCCCAGGATCCCCGGCAGGTTCAGTTGATGTTCGCGGGCGCAGTCGATTGCGATCTCGTAGCCCGCGTCCGCGTGGCGCATAACGCCTGTCGCTGGGTCATTCCAGAGCACGCGGGCGAGGCGCTTGTCCGCCGCCTCCGACCCGTCGCAGCAGATCACCATGCCGGAGTGCTGCGAGAAGCCCATGCCGACGCCGCCGCCGTGGTGCAGCGACACCCAGGTCGCGCCCGAGGCGGTGTTCAGCAGCGCGTTCAAGAGCGGCCAGTCCGAGACCGCGTCCGAGCCGTCCTTCATGGCTTCCGTCTCGCGGTTCGGCGAGGCCACCGAGCCCGAGTCGAGGTGGTCGCGGCCGATCACGATCGGCGCCTTCAGCTCGCCGTTCCGCACCATCTCGTTGAACGCGAGGCCGAGCTTGTGGCGCAGCCCGAGCCCGACCCAGCAGATCCGCGCCGGCAGGCCCTGGAAGGCGATGCGCTCGCGCGCCATGTCGAGCCAGTTGTGCAGGTGCGGGTCATCGACCAGCTCCTTCACCTTGGCGTCGGTCTTGTAGATGTCCTCGGGGTCACCCGAGAGCGCCGCCCAGCGGAACGGGCCGACGCCGCGGCAGAACAGCGGGCGGATGTAGGCCGGCACGAAACCGGGGAAGGCGAAGGCGTCCTCGAGCCCCTCCTCCAGCGCCATCTGGCGGATGTTGTTGCCGTAATCCAGCGTCGGCACGCCGGCGTTCCAGAACTCCACCATCGCCGCGACGTGGTCGCGCATGGACGCTTTCGCGGCCTTGGTCACCCCCTTCGGGTCGCTCTCCTGCCTGGCGCGCCATTCGGCGACGCTCCAGCCCTTCGGCAGGTAGCCGTGCACCGGGTCATGCGCCGAGGTCTGGTCGGTGACGATGTCCGGCCGGCCGTTCGGCAGCGGCTCGCCCGCCTTCATCCGGCGCACCAGCTCGGGGAAGACGTCGGCGGCGTTGGCGATCAGCGCGACGGATTTCGCCTCGCCCGCCTTGGTCCAGCGGTCGATCATCGCCAGCGCCTCGTCGAGCGAATGGGTCTTCTCGTCGCAGTAGCGGGTGCGGATGCGGAAGTCGGCGCGGGTCTCGTCGCATTCGACGGCAAGGCAGCAGGCCCCGGCCATGACCGCCGCCAGCGGCTGCGCGCCACCCATGCCGCCAAGGCCCCCGGTGAGGATCCACTTGCCCTTGAGGTCGCCCGCGTAGTGCTGGCGGCCGGCCTCGACGAAGGTCTCGTAGGTGCCCTGCACGATGCCCTGGGCGCCGATGTAGATCCAGGACCCGGCGGTCATCTGGCCGTACATGGCGAGGCCCTTTTTATCGAGCTCGTTGAAGTGGTCCCAGTTCGCCCAGTGCGGCACGAGGTTCGAGTTGGCGATCAGCACGCGCGGCGCGTCGGGGTGGGTGCGGAAGACGCCGACCGGCTTGCCGGACTGCACCAGCAGCGTCTCGTCGTCTTCAAGCTTCTTCAGCGCGTCGACGATGCGATCGAAGTCCTGCCAGGTGCGGGCGGCGCGGCCGATGCCGCCGTAGACCACCAGCTCGTGCGGGTTCTCGGCCACGTCCGGGTGCAGGTTGTTCATCAGCATCCGCATCGGCGCCTCGGTCAGCCAGGACTTGGCGGTGATCTCGGTGCCGGTCGCGGGGTAGACGTCGCGAAGGTTGTGGCGGGGGTTGGTCATCGGAAGATCCTCTTATCGGGCCAGCGCGGGCGCAAGCGCCTCGATCCGCTGCAGCAGGTCGGCAAGGTGGACGCGCAGCTTCGCGGCCTTGGTCTCGTCATAGGCATAGGGGGCCACCTCGCTCTCGAGGTGGGTGTCCTGCGCCAGCTCCATCTGGATGGCGTGGAAGCCCTCGGCGGGGCGGCCATAATGGCGCGTGGTCCAGCCGCCGGTGAAGCGGCCGTTGAGCACCGAGGTGTAGCCCTCGGCGGCGGCGCAGGTCTCGGCCACGGCGGCCTCGATCGCCGGATCGCAGGTCACGCCCTTGCCCGTGCCGATGTTGAAATCCGGCAGCTTGCCCTCGAAGAGGAAGGGGATGTGCGAGCGGATCGAGTGGCAATCGTAGAGGATCGCCACGCCGTGCTTCGCGCGCACCCGCTCCATCTCGGCCATCAGCGCGGCGTGGTAGGGCGCGTGGAAGGCGTCGCGGCGGGCGGCGATCTCGGCCTCGTCCGGCGTCTCGATCCAGATCGGCGTGCCGTCGAAATCGGTGAGCGGCACGAGCCCGGTTGTGTTCTGACCCGGGTAGAGGCTGGCGCCATCCGGCGGGCGGTTGGCGTCGATCACGTAGCGGTGGAAGGTGGCGCGCACGGTCGTGGCGCCGGGCAGCAGCCCCTCGTAGAGCGTGTGGATGTGCCAGTCGGTGTCGCTCAGCTCCTGCCCGCGCGGGGTGAGCCTGTCGAAGATCTCGTCCGGCAGGTAGGTGCCGGTGTGCGGCAGGCCGAGGACGACCGGGCTGTCGCCCCGGGTGACGGTGACGGGTTCGTTTCTCACAGTGCCTCCTCCAGCCCTGCGGCGACGAGCAGCGCGCCCTCGCGCACCAGCGCGGCGCCTTTCTCGAGGTCGGGCGCAAGGTAGCGGTCGTTCTCCAGCGGCGCGACATGCTCGCGGATCTTCGAGACGACGCGCGCGAGGCGGTGCGAGGTCTTCAGCGGCGCGCGGAAGTCCACGCCCTGCGCGGCGCAGAGCGCCTCGACCCCGAGGATCACCGAAAGGTTGCGGTTCATCAACCCGAGGCGGCGCGCGCCGTGCGCGGCCATGGAGACGTGGTCCTCCTGGTTTGCCGAAGTCGGGGTGCTGTCGGTCGAGCAGGGGTTGGCGAGGTGCTTGTTCTCGGACATGAGCGCGGCGGTGGTCACCTCGGCGATCATGTAGCCCGAGTTCAGCCCCGGCGCGGGGGTGAGGAACGGCGGCAGGTCATGGTTCATCGCCGGGTCCACCATCAGCGCGACGCGGCGCTGCGCGATGGCGCCGATCTCCGAAAGTGCCAGCGCGATCTGGTCGGCGGCGAAAGCCACCGGCTCGGCGTGGAAGTTGCCGCCCGAGACGATCTGCCCCGGCCCCAGCACCAGCGGGTTGTCGGTGACCGCGTTGGCCTCGATCTCGAGCGTGGTCGCGGCGTAGCGCAGAAGGTCGATGGCGGCGCCGGCCACCTGCGGCTGGCAGCGGATGCAATAGGGATCCTGCACGCGGGTGTCGTTCTCGCGGTGGCTCTCGCGGATCTCCGAGCCCTCCATCAGCGCGCGGATGCCCGCGGCGACCTCGATCTGGCCGCGATGGCCGCGCAGCGTGTGGATCTCGGCGCGGGTGGGCGCGGTCGAGCCCATGATCGCGTCGGTGGTGAGGCTGGCGGTGACCACGGAGGTCTGCGCGTTGCGCCAGCCCTCGAAGAGGCCCACCAGCGCCAGCGCGGTCGAGAACTGCGTGCCGTTGATCAGCGCGAGGCCTTCCTTCGGGCCCAGCACCACCGGCGCGAGACCGGCCTTGGCGAGCGCGTCGGCACCGTGCAGCACCTCGCCCTCGTACTCGGCCTGCCCTGCCCCCAGCAGCACGGCGGTCATGTGCGCCAGCGGCGCGAGGTCGCCCGAGGCGCCGACCGAACCCTGGCAGGGCACCAGCGGCGTCACGCCCGCCTCGAGCATCGCTTCCAGCAGCTCGACGGTCTGCACCTGCACGCCCGAGGCGCCGCGGCCGAGGCTCAGCAGCTTCAGCGCCATCATCAGGCGCGTGGTGGCGCGGGGCAGCGGCTCGCCGACGCCGCAGCAATGCGACAGGATCAGGTTGCGCTGCAGCGTCGCCGTATCCTCGGGCGCGATGCGCACCGAGGCCAGCTTGCCGAAGCCGGTGTTGACGCCGTAGATCGCCTCGGAGCCCGCGGCGGCATCCGCGACGACCTTGGCCGAGGCCGCGATGGCCGGGCGCGACGCGTCGTCGAGACGGGCGGGCGCGTCCTCGCGCCAGAGCTGTTCGAGCTGCGCCAGCGTGGCGGTGCCGGGGGTGAGGATCATGCTTGGCCTCCAAAGATACGGGCGTGGAGCGGGTTGAACCCGATGCGATAGGACAGCTCTGCCGGGCTGTCGGTGTTCCAGATGCAGAGATCGGCGCGCTGGCCTGCGGCGATGCGGCCGCGGTCGGTGAAGCCGAGCGCCTTGGCGGCGTTCACCGTGACCCCGCGCAGCGCCTCTTCCGGCGTCAGGCGGAAGAGCGTGCAGCCCATGTTCATGGTGAGCAGCAGCGAGGTCAGCGGCGAGGTGCCGGGGTTGGCGTCGGTCGAGAGCGCCATGGGCACATCGTGCTTGCGGAAGGAAGCGACGGGCGGGGCCTGCGTCTCGTGGATGGCGTAGAAGGCGCCGGGCAGCAGCACCGCGACCATGCCGGAACCCGCCATGGCCTCGGCGTCGGCCTCGGTGGCGTATTCGACGTGGTCGGCCGAGAGCGCGCCATACTTGGCGGCCAGCTGGATGCCGCCCTGGTGCGAGAGCTGCTCGGCGTGCAGCTTGACCGGCAGGCCGAGCCTTTGCGCCTCGGCAAAGACCGGCTCCATCTCGGCGGCGGAGAAGGCGATGCCCTCGCAGAAGCCGTCGACCGCGTCGACCAGCCCCTCGGCAAAAGCGGCGCGCAGGGTCGGCAGGCAGACCTGCTCAATGTACTCGGCCTTGGTCCCCTGCCAGTCCGGCGGCAGCGCGTGCGCGCCGAGGAAGGTGGTCACGACGTTGACCGGGCGCAACTCGGCAAGCTTGCGCGCCACGCGCAGCAGGCGCAGCTCGGTGTCGCGGTCGAGCCCGTAGCCCGACTTGATCTCTACCGTGGTCACGCCCTCGGCCAGCAGCGCGTCGAGCCGTGGCAGGGACTGGGCGATCAGCGCGGCCTCGTCCGCCGCGCGGGTGGCGCGCACGGTCGAGGCGATGCCGCCGCCGGCGCGGGCGATTTCCTCGTAGCTCGCACCCTCGAGGCGCATCTCGAACTCGCGCGCCCGCGAGCCGCCGTAGACGAGGTGGGTGTGGCAATCGACCAGCGCGGGCGTCACGAGGCGGCCCTCGAGCTCGGTCACCTCCCAGCCTGCATGGGCCTCGGGGACATCCGCCATCGGGCCGACCCAGACGATCACGCCGCCGTCGATCGCCACGGCGCCGCCCTCGAGCAGGCCGTAGCCTGATGCGCCCTCCAGCGTCACCAGAGTTCCGCCGCGCAGCAGCTGTTGCTTGGTCATCTCGATTCTCCCGGTCGTTGCGCCTTTATGTCTATACAATTGAAACCCTGTCAATCGAGCCCAGGGGAAAACCCCGGTCACGGCCCCGGACCGCTCATCGAACGGGCATCCCTCAATGCGGACTCCCGGGCGCGCCGACCCGGACCAATGATTTAGAAAAACTAAACCAATGTGCAGCCCCGCCCCGCTTGTCCCGCGCCGCGCCAAGCGACATTCTCGCTGCATCTTACGCTTGCCAGAGGTCTTCCCATGTCGCGCCCCGACCAGCTCAAACTCGGCACTTTCGTCTACACCTTCGGCTTCCACCCGGCGGCCTGGATGCATCCCGGCAGCGACGTGCACGGGGCCAACGACCTGACGCACCTCAAGAAGGTCGCGCAGATCTCCGAGGCGGCGAAGCTCGACTTCATGTTCTTCGCCGACAGCCCGGCCGCGGCGATCGGCGATCCGGCGGCGCTGGCGCGCCAGCCCACCAAGATGAACCGCTTCGAGCCGATCACCGCGATCACCGCGCTGTCGCAGCACACCGAGAAGCTGGGCTTCGTCGCCACCGCCTCGACCTCCTACTACGAACCCTACAACATCGCGCGGCTCTTCGCCTCGGCCGATCACATGTCGGGCGGGCGGATGTGCTGGAACGTGGTGACCTCGGACCATGACGAGACCGGCTACAACTACAACCGCGAGGGGCTGCCGCCGCATTCCGAGCGCTACGAGCGCTGCGAGGAATTCGTCGACGTGGTCTTCGGCCTCTGGGACAGCTACGAGCCGGACGCGCTGCTGCTCGACCGCCAGAGCGGCATCTACCACGACCAGCACAAGCTCCACGAGCTGCACCACCAGGGCAAGCACTTCCAGGTGCGCGGGCCCCTGAACATCGCGCGCACGCCGCAGGGCCGCCCGGTGATCGCGCAGGCCGGCGGGTCCGAGCCCGGCATGGAGCTTGCCGCGCGCACCGCAGAGATGGTCTTCTCTCTGGCCTCGAACATCGAGAAGAACCGCGCCTTCTACGCCAACGTGAAGGGCCGGATGGCCAAGTACGGGCGGCACGAGGACGACCTCAAGATCATGCCCGGCATCGTCATCAACGTCGGTGAGACCGAGGCCGAGGCCGAGGCCCGCGCGCAGCAGCTCGTCGATCTCATGCACCCCGATGTCGGCCTGCTGATGCTGCAGGAATTCCTCGAGGCGGACCTGCGCGGCGTCGATCTCGACAAGCCCTTCCCGATGGAGCGGATGCCCGAGAAGGCCAAGGGCTCGAAGGCGCTTTTCGACGAGTTGAAGGAGTTCGTCACGCAGGGCCACACCATGCGCGAGCTGATCACCCACTACGCCCGCCGGCATACCGGCAACGGGCTGACCGGCACGCCCACGCAGATCGCCGACTTCATGCAGGAATGGTTCGAGACCCGCGCCGCCGACGGCTTCATCCTGATGTTCCCCACCCTGCCGAGCTCGCTCGAGGATTTCACCCGGCTGGTGGTGCCCGAGCTGCGCCGCCGCGGGCTCTTCCGCGAGGAATACGAGGCCTCGACCCTGCGCGGCAACCTCGGCATCTCCGAGCCCGGCAACCGCTACGCGCTGGCCCGCGCGGCGGAATAGGCGGCGGGTTCCGCACCGGGGCCCTGCCCTGAAAGATGGGGGGCGCGCGTCCGTGCGCCCCTGACACAAAAGCGGCACGCCGCGGCGCGGGACAGCCCGGAACAAATTCCGCATCTCGAAGTTGAGGGGCATGTTCCCCCATTTGAGACTGCGCATTTCATGAACCGCTCCCCCTCCACCGATCCGGTGCTTCGCGTCAGTGTCGCGATCCTTGCCGGGCTGGCGCTTCTCGTCTGCCTCAAGCTCGCCGAGAACATCTTTGCCCCGCTGATGCTGGCGGTGATCGTCGGCATCATCTTCTCTCCCCTGGCGGACCGGCTGGAAAAGCTGGGCCTGCCGCGCGGGCTCGTTGCCATCGTGCTGATCGTGCTGATGTTCTTCGCGGTGATCGCGCTCGGCTTCCTTGCCGAGCCCTACATCACCGCCGCGATCGACCGCATCCCGACGGTGAAATACGAGATCCGCAAGTTCCTCTTCGAGTACCGCGACCTGATCCGCGGCATCGACGAGGTCGAGCAGGCGCTCGGCGCGGCACAGAAGAAGGCCGAGGAGGGCAGCGGAATGCCCAGCATCACCGACGCGCTCTACGTCGCGCCGGTGATCGCCGGACAGGCGCTGGTGTTCTTCGGCGGGCTGTTCTTCTTCCTGCTGACCCGATGGAGCATCTACAGCTGGATGGCGCACCGCATCGGCGATAACACCACCACCGCCGCCATCCTCGACCGCTTCTGCGCCGCCGAGACTTCGGTCGCGCGCTACTTCGCCACCATCTCGGTGATCAACATCGGGCTCGGCTTCGCCGTCGCCGGCGGGCTCATGCTGATCGGCATGCCCGCCGCTCCGATCTGGGGCATCGCGGCGGCGCTGCTGAACTACGTGCTCTACGTCGGCCCGGCGGCCATGGCGGCGGGGCTGCTGCTGAACGGGCTGGTGGCCTATGACGGGATGATGAGCTTCGCGCCCATGGCGGTCTACCTCACGCTCAACATGTGCGAGGCGCAGTTCGTCACGCCGGGCCTCGTCGGCAAGCACATTCAGATCAACCCCTTCCTGATCTTCGTCTCGCTGGTCTTCTGGCTGTGGCTCTGGGGCCCGCTGGGGGGCATCGTCGCCATCCCGACCACGGTGATCGTGCTGCATCTCTTCGACATCATCGGCGAGGGCCGCCGGATGCCGGCAACCCGCCGCGCCGCCTGAGACCCTACCGCGCCGCCGCGCCCGGACCCGGCGCGGCGGCGCAAGAATCCCTTTGCGAAAACCCCCGGATAGAGGATCATCGACCGGGCAGGAGATCCCCCGGATCACGCGGCATTACCGTTCCGAAGGACCTGCGCGGTTTTCAGGAGTCGAGTATTTCCGGTGTCCATCGCATCCCATTCGATCCCCTTCGGGCTGATCGTCCTCATCTTCCTCCTCGTGCTTCCGGCCAGCGCCTATGCCGGGTTCCGCCTCGGCCATTACGAGCTGCGCCGGGCGCCCGAGCGCTACGCCGGCGGCAAGCTGCCCGGCGAGTCCTCGCTCGGCGCGCTGCTCGCGCTGCTGGGCCTGCTGGTCGGCTTCACCTTCAGCGCGACGCTCGGCTGGCGCGAGGCCAGCGTCTCGGCGGTGGTCGAGGAGGGCGCGGCGCTCGGCACCGCCTTCCTGCGCGCCGACCTGCTGCCCGACGGCGCCGGACGGCCGCTGCAGGAGGCCCTGCTTTCCTACGCCCGCACCCGCATCACGCCGAGCGGCTTCCACGCCACGCGCGCGAACGTCGACGCGGTGCTGGCGCAGACCGTCGCCGCGCAGGCGCTGCTCTGGCCCGCGACCATGGCGGCGATCACCCCGGACACGCCCGCCCCCGTCGCCACCTTCGTCGCGGGCGGCATCACCGAGGTGCTCGACGCGCACACCCGCCGCGTCGCCGCCGCGTCGAAGACCATCACCTCGGGCATCTGGGTGCTGCTGACCTTCGCCGCGGGCTCGGGCCTCTTCATCATCGGCAACCGCGCCGCGCTGCAGGGCCGGTCGATGAGCTGGCGGACGCTGGTCTTCTCGCTGGTGCTGGCCGCGGTGCTGGTGACCATCGAGGATCTCAGCCGCGCCACCGACGGGTTCACCGTGGTGCCGCAGGTCGCCCTGATCAACGCGGTGGCGGACATGGAGGCGGCGCTGGGAGTCGAGCCCGCACCAAAGGCGCAGCCCTGAAAGGGAAAAGGCTCCACCCTGGGGAAGGTGGAGCCTTTAAGGAACCCGGGCCACACGAGGGAAGTCGGGACAGGGTTGCAACCCGGGGTCAGGGACAGGACTGATCGTGCGTCCTTGCGCTCACAACCCGGCAGCGGAAGATTGGTTCCGCCAAGTCGTCATTTTTTTTCAGAAGCTTCGCCGACCCCGTCGGCGCCGGGTGCCGAGGCGTGTTCGGCCGCGGCTTTCTCTACGGCGCGGCGCGCGGCGAGCACCCGTGCGAGCTCGGTGTTGAGCTGCGCACCAAGCAGCGTGACCAGCGCGCTGACGTAGAACCACAAGAGCAGCGCCACCACAGCGCCGAGCGAGCCGTAGACCTCGTTCAGCCGGTCGAAGTTGCGCACGTAGCTCGCCAGCGCGAAGGAGCCGATGGCCCAGGCGATGACCGCGATGGCCGCGCCCGGCGTCAGCCAGGGCATGCGCGCGTGGCGCCGGTTCGGTCCGAAGCGGTAGACCAGCGCGACGGCAAGGTAGACCACGCAGAGCAGCACGACCCATTTCGCGCCCTCGACGGCGATCTCCACCTCGGCGGGCAGGTGCAGGAAGACCATGCCCGCGGGCACGACCACCACCGACGCGAAGGCGAGCAGCGCCACCAGCACGAGGAGCGCGGTCATGCCGTAGGCCACCAGCACCCGGCGCACCGGGTTCGTCCGGTGCGGTGCCTCGGTCACCGCGTTGAGCCCGCGGATGAGCGCCGCGACCGAGGCCCGCGCCGACCAGATCGCCACCACGATCGAGGCGACCGAGGCCCATTGCAGCGTCGAGCGGTTGGTCGAGATCAGCTGGGTGATCTGCGCGTCGATGAGCTGGAAGGCGGTTTCCGGGATGACATCGACGAGCAGCTCCATCTGCTCGGCGATTGCGATGGGATCGGCCCAGTAGCCCCAGATGGCGATCACCGCCGCCATGGCGGGAAAGATCGACAGGAAGGCGTAGAAGGCGACGCCCGCAGCGATCAGCCCGAGGTTGCGCTCGTCCATGCGCTGCCACGTCCGCCAGAGCGCATGCATCCAGCCGTGCAGCCCGACATGGCGCAGGTAGAGGCGCCCTTCGGGCGCGGCCTTCGCGGTGCGGGAGGTCTGGACGGCGGGCGTGGTGGCGGTGTTCGGCATGTCCGCAACCTGCGCAGAAGCCGCCCCGGCGTCAATCCACTGGTTGCCCGGCGCGGCGCATCTGCGGTCCGCCTGCACCGGGATGCACTGCGGTGGACCGGGCGCTCGAAAGCGCCGCGTTCGGCCATCCGCGCGCCTGACGAGGCGGAACCGGCCGGAGCAATGCGCGTTGACCACGGGCCCCCGAGATGGAGACAGCCCCGTGCCGGACCACCGCAAGATCTGTGTCATTCTGAACGAGCAGTCCGGGGATCACCCCGACACCCAGTCGCGCCGCCAGAGGCTGACCGAGCTCTTTGCCGAGAACGGGCTCGAAGCCGAGCTGATCGGCCTCACCCCCGACACGCCGATCCTCGAGACCGCCCGCAAGGCCGCGGGCAACGGCTGCGCGATGATCGTCGCAGCGGGCGGCGACGGTACCATCGGCGCGGTGGCCGCCGCCGCGCACGAGGCGGGCGTTCCGATGGGGGTGATCCCGCAGGGCACGTTCAACTACTTCGCCCGCGGCCTCGAGATCCCCGAGGAGCCCGAGGGCGCAGTGCGCATCCTCGCCACCGGCCGCCTGCGCGAGATCAGCCTCGGCGAGGTCAACGGCGAGGTCTTCCTCAACAACGCCAGCCTCGGCATCTATCCCCTGATCCTGCGCACGCGCGAGGGGGTCTACCAGCGCTGGGGCCGCTCCCGCCTTGCCGCCTACTGGTCGGTGGTGCTGGCCCTCGCGGGCTTCCGCCACCCGCTGCGGCTGCAGGCCGAGGTGGATGGCCGCAAGACCGAGATCCGCACCCCGCTCGCCTTCGTCGCCAACAGCGCCTACCAGCTCGAGCAATTCAACCTCGACGGCGCCGGGGCGATCCGCGAGGGGGAGTTCGTGCTCTTCACCTCGAAGGGAAGCAGCCGCTGGGACCTCGTGCGCGCCTCGCTCCGCCTCGCCATGGGCAAGGCGCAGAAGGGCGAGGAATTCGGCATGGTCACCGGGCGCGACATCACCCTGCGCACCAGCCGGCCTCAGGCGCTGGTCGCCCGCGATGGCGAGAAGGAGCTGATGCAGACCCCGATCCGCTTCCGCCACCGGGATGAGCCGCTGCGGGTGATGGTCCGGGCCGAACCCGAACCCGCCGAGCAGGAGCCCGAGCCCGAGACGCCCGCCCGCGCCGCGCTCGAGAAAGAACTGCCGGCATGACCCGGCTGATCCACATCTCCGACCTGCACTTCGGGCGCACCGCGCCCGAGCTTCTCGACCCGCTGCTGCGCGCGGTGAACGGCGCCAAGCCCGACCTCGTCGCGGTGACCGGCGATTTCACCCAGCGCGCGCGACGCAGCCAGTACCGCGACGCCCGCGCCTTCCTGCGCAAGCTCGACGCGCCCTGGATGGCGGTGCCCGGCAACCACGACGTCTCGCTCGACAATCTCTGGCTGCGCTTCGTGCGCCCCTACCGCCGCTACCGCCGCTTCATCACCGAGGAGATGATGCCGGTGAAGCGCCTGCCGGGCCTCACCGTCGTCGGCTTCAACACCGTCGACCGCTTCCGCTGGCAGCGCGGCAAGATCCGCTGGCTGCAGATGCGCCACGCCTGCCGGATCTTCTCGGAAAGCGAGGGGCTGAACGTGGTGCTGGCGCACCACCCGTTCGAGCAGGACCCGGATGTCGACAAGTCGCTCATGCGCGACGCCGACAAGGCGATCGAACGGCTCTCGGAATGCGGCGCGCACCTTGTCCTTTCGGGTCACCTGCACCGCTGGCGGACCGAGCCCTTCCTGTCGCGCAAGCATGGCGCGCAGGTGCTGCAGGTGCACGTGGGCACCGGGCTCTCGACCCGGCTGCGCGGGCAGGAGAACGACTTCGCCATCCTCGATCTCGAAAGCCACAGCGCCAGCATCCGCCGCATGATCGCACGCGAGCGGCATTTCGTGGAAGCCGAGCGCCGGCACTACAGCTTCAGCGAGGGCGGCTGGCAGCGCAGTCCCGACTGGCCGCTCCGCGCGGAACCGGCGGCGCAGCCGGGCGTTGGTCTCGACTGAGCCCCCGCCGAAAGGAGCCCCCGGTGACGTCCGACACCCGCAGACAGCACGAGCATGACGTGGCCCATCCGCACGAGACCCGCGCCGGTCCCGGCGATGCCGGCGCCTCGGACCGGCCCGTGCCGCTGCCCGAGACGCCCGACACGCGCGGCAAGGGCCGCAGCGCGGTGCTGCTCTTCGTGCTGCTCGCCGTCGCGGCGCTGGTGATCATCGGCGTGTTCAACGGGGCGGCCCCCCGCTAGGCGAGTCTGCTCAGATCACCCCGGCGATCATCAGCGGCACCAGCACCGCCGCGGCCAGCGTGGCGCAGCCGATCATGGCGAAGAGCCCGTCGCGCACGAGAAGCGCCGTGGCGAAGCACAGCACCGTCAGCCCGAGGATCGACGAGGAGAAGGGCACCAGCTCGAGGAAGGGCATGGCAAGACCGCAGAGCAGGCACACGGCCTGCAGCAGCTTGCGCATCGGCCCGGCGGTCATCAGCCGCAGGCGGCTGCGCGAGTTGCGGTCGAGCCAGTTGCCGATGCCGCGCAGCCTGCCCAGCCCCTTGCGCGCCTTCGCGCCGTCGAAGCTGCGCGCCATCAGGAACTCCGGCAGCCACAGGTGGCGGCGCGAGATCAGCATCTGCCCCGCGATGAAGGCGATGAGCAGCCCGCAGAAGGTCGAGAACAGCGGGATCCCCGACAGCGGCGAGACCACCAGCAGCGCCGGCACCATCAGCGCCGGGATGAACGAGCTCTCGCCGAAGCTTTCCAGCATGTCGCGCAGCGACACGCGCGCGCCCCCGGCCGCGGCCTGCAGGCGGTCGACGATATCGCCGACGGGGCGGTCCGAGGCGATCTCGGGCGCGGCGGTGGTGCTCATGTGGGGAAGGTCCTTCAAGGGTTTGGTCCAGCGGGCGAACGCCGCCGGAAGCGGGCCGGTTCCGAACCGGCCGCCGCGGGAAGGGCGGGATGCAGGGCACCCCGCCGCTCCGGTCTCATTCGGCCGCGTCGCGCCGCGGCAGCACCCAGCCCGGGCGCGCGAAGTGGCAGGTGTAGCCGCCGGGATGGCGGACGAGGTAATCCTGGTGCTCGGGCTCGGCCTCCCAGAAATCACCCACCGGCTCGACCTCGGTCACCACCTTGCCGGGCCAGAGCCCCGAGGCGTCGACGTCGGCGATGGTCTCCAGCGCCTCGGCCTTCTGCGCCTCGTCGACGTAGTAGATCGCCGAGCGGTAGCTCATGCCAAGATCGTTGCCCTGCCGGTTCGGCGTGGTCGGGTCGTGGATCTGGAAGAAGAACTCGAGGATCTTGCGGTAGCTGGTCTTCGCGGGATCGAACCAGATCTCGATGCCCTCGGCATGGGTGCCGTGGTTGCGATAGGTGGCATTGGGCACGTCGCCGCCGGTGTAGCCGACGCGGGTGTCCGTCACTCCCGGCAGCCTGCGGATCAGATCCTCCATGCCCCAGAAGCAGCCGCCGGCCAGAACTGCGCGTTCAAGGCTCATGCCACGTCCTCCACCTGACCCAGATAGGCGCCGTAACCCTCGGCCTCCATCTCCTCGCGCGGCACGAAGCGCAGCGAGGCGGAGTTGATGCAGTAGCGCAGCCCGCCCCGGTCGATCGGCCCGTCGGGGAAGACGTGGCCAAGGTGCGAGTCGCCGAAGGCCGAGCGCACCTCGGTGCGGATCATCCCGTGCGTGGTGTCGCGCAGCTCGGCGACGTTCGCCGGCTCGATCGGCTTGGTGAAGCTCGGCCAGCCGCAGCCGCTCTCGTACTTGTCGGACGAGGCGAAGAGCGGCTCGCCCGAGACGATGTCGACGTAGATGCCCGGCGCCTTGTTGTCGAGATACCTGCCGGTGCCCGGCCGCTCGGTGCCGTTCTCCTGCGTGACGCGGTACTGCTCGGGGTCGAGCGCCGCGATCACGTCTGGATTGCGTTCGTATTTCGCCATGGAATCCTCCGGAACTTGCTCTTGGCCATAAGATGGGGATCCCGGAAGGCAAAGCAAAGCCCCCATCGCAGGCGCCGCCCCGCCATTCGCGGCGGACCGCCCGGCGGGACGCCGCTTGGCGCTGCGCCGGGGCCGGAACCGGCAAGGCCCCGCCGCCCCGGAGCGGTGGTTTGCGGCGGTGCGCCGCCGGCCGGACACATCGCGCTCACCACGCGGTGAAGGCCGGATCCGAAGCGCCCCGCCGCGCATTGTGGGGATGACCGGCGCGACATGCCGCACCGGAGTGACCGACCAAGGAAGCAAGGGAGACCCCCATGACCCTCCGTTCCACCAGCAAGCTCGGCCTTGCCGTTCTCACCGCCGCCACCCTCTCGGGCGCGGCCTTCGCGCAATCCTCCACCGCCGCCGATCCCGCCACGCAGGAGCAGGCGCCGCTCGCGCGCTCGGAGATGAGCGAGAGCACCGGCGCCAGCGGCTCGGGCGAAGCCGGCACCCTGCCGATCGCGCCGCAGACCACCGCCGACCTGCGCGCCGACGTGCCGCAGACCTACGGGCAGGTGATCTCCTCGCTGCGCAACGCCGACCTGTCGATGGCCGACCCCGAAACCGTGGTCGAGGCCTCGAAGGTCGAGATCCACCCGCTGAGCTCGCTCAAGGGCCAGGCTAACGAAAGCGCCACGGCTCTCGACGACGCGCTGGCCGCCGCAGGCCCGGAACTTTCGGCGCTGCGCGAGCTGCTGTCGGGCAACGACGAGCTGACCGCCGAGCTGAAGGACCAGGGCTATGAGCCCGAGGACGTGATCGGCGTCTATGCCTCGGACGATGCGATCGAGCTGCTCGTCGACGACCGCGCCTGAACCGGGGAGCGGGGCGAGACGCGCCCCGCTTCCTGACTGATCTGCATCCGCGCCCGCGCGGCGCGATGTCCGGGATTGCCTCGTGTTCCCGGCGGCCCCCCGTGTTCTCCAGCGCGGGGGGCCGAGACCGTTTTCGATGCATCGGCAGGCGCTGAACACGCACTCGATGAACACCGGCGTTCCCATTCGCGTGAATTTGCTTGCAGGACTCTCCGCGACCGCCCATCTTTCCGGCAGGAGGCACGTACTCCTGTCAGAACCTCCTGGATACCAGGACCCTCGTGGGCGTCGGTGCCATCCCTCGGCACCGGCGCTTTCTTTTTGCCGTCCCCGCGGGGACAGGTCCCCTCAGGTCAGAGCCCGCCGAGCCGCGCCACCGCCCAGCGTGCCGCGTCGCGCACCGTCTCGTCCGCGTCCTCGCAGAGACGCTGCGCCACGGCCCGCAGCTCTGCCTGTCCGGAATTGCCGATCGCATAGAGCACGTTGCGCACGAAGCGGTCGCGCCCGATGCGCTTGATCGGCGAGCCCGAGAAGCGCTCGCGGAAGCCCGCGTCGTCGAGCGCCGCCAGCTCCGCCAGCGGCGGCGAGAGCAGGTCCTCGCGGGCGTGGTACTTCACCTCCGAGGCGCGCTCGGCGAACTTGTTCCACGGACAGGCCGCAAGGCAGTCGTCACAGCCGTAGATGCGGTTGCCGAGAAGGCCGCGCAGTTCCTCGTCCACCGGGCCGTGATGCTCGATCGTCAGGTAGGAGATGCAGCGCCGCGCATCGAGCCGGTAGGGCGCCGGGAAGGCGGCCGTCGGGCAGGCGTCGAGACAGGCCCGGCACGAGCCGCAATGGTCGCGCTCCGCCCGGTCGACCGGCAGCTCGAGCGTGGTGAAGATCGCCCCGAGGAAGAACCACGAACCAAGCTCGCGGCTCACGAGGTTGGTGTGCTTGCCCTGCCAGCCGAGCCCCGCCGCCTGTCCCAGCGGCTTCTCCATCACCGGCGCGGTGTCGACGAAGACCTTGATCTCGGGAGCCCCGGCGCCGGGCCCCGCATCGCGCGCGGCGGCGTCGATCAGCCAGCGCCCGAGGCGCTTGAGCTTCTTCTTCACCACGTCGTGGTAGTCGCGGTTCTGCGCGTAGACGGAAATGGCCGCCCGGTCCCGCTCGGCCAGCACCGCGCGCGGGTCGTGCTCGGGGCCGTAATTCTCGGCCAGCATGATCACCGAGCGGGCCTCGGGCCAGAGCGCGGCGGGGTTGCCGCGCCAATGGGTGCGCTCGGCCATCCAGCCCATCTGCCCGTGATGCCCGGCCTCGAGGAAGGCCGCGAGCCGCGCGGCCGCCTCCGGCACGTCGCCGGGGCGGCAGATGCGGCAGGCGGCGAAGCCCACCTCCGCCGCCTGCCCGATCAGCCGTGCCTTCAGCTCGTCCATGCGCCCCCCCTTCTTCCAGGCGGAAATGTCCCGGGGGCGTCCTCGCCGAAGGCGAAGAGGGGGCAGCGCCCCCTCCCCCGGATCAGCCCTTCGAGACCTTGCCGTAGATCTGCGCGATGCGCTCGATCGCCGCCTCGGGCGACAGCTCCTCGCTCTCGCCGGTGCGGCGCGAGGTCAGCTCGACCACGCCGTTCTTCAGCCCGCGCGGGCCGACGGTGATGCGCCACGGCAGGCCGATGAGGTCCATCGTCGCGAACTTGCCGCCAGCGCGCTCGTTGGTGTCGTCGTAGAGCGGCTCGAGCCCCAGCGCGGTGAGCGAGGCGTAGATCGCGTCGCAGGCCGCGTCCGCCTCGGTGTCACCCTGCTTGAGGTTGACGATGCCGCAGTGGAACGGGGTCACGCCCTCGGGCCAGATGATGCCCTTCTCGTCGTGGCTCGCTTCGATGATGGCGCCCAGCAGGCGCGACACGCCGATGCCGTGCGATCCCATGTGCACCGGAACCCGGTTGCCGTCCTTATCGACCACCGTCGCGCCCATCGGCTCGGAGTACTTGGTGCCGAAGTAGAAGATCTGGCCGACCTCGATGCCGCGCGCGGTGCGGCGGCGCTCCTCGGGGACCTGCGCGAAGACCGCCTCGTCGTGGGTCTCGTCGGTGCGGGCGTAGCGCGAGGTGAACTCCTCGAGCACGGCACGGCACTCTTCATGGCTGTCGTAGTCGATCTCGCGGTCGCCGAACTTCAGCTCGGTGATCTGGCTGTCGTAGAAGACCTCGGACTCGCCGGTCTCGGCCAGCACGAGGAACTCGTGGGTGTCCTCGCCGCCGATCGGGCCGCTGTCGGCGCGCATCGGGATCGCCTGCAGGCCCATGCGCTCGTAGGTGCGCAGGTAGCTCACGAGGTGACGGTTGTAGGCGTGCAGCGCGTCTTCCTTGGTCAGGTCGAAGTTGTAGCCGTCCTTCATCAGGAACTCGCGGCCGCGCATCACGCCGAAGCGCGGACGCACCTCGTCGCGGAACTTCCACTGGATGTGGTAGAGCGTCAGCGGCAGGTCCTTGTAGCTGCCGACATGGCTGCGGAAGATGTCGGTGATCAGCTCCTCGTTGGTCGGACCGTAGAGCATGTCGCGGCCGTGGCGGTCGGTGATGCGCAGCATCTCCTGGCCGTAGTCGTCGTAGCGGCCGCTCTCGCGCCAGAGATCCGCCGACTGCAGGGTCGGCATCAGCATCGGGATATGGCCCGCGCGCTGCTGCTCCTCGTGAACGATGTTCTCGATGTTGCGCAGCACCTTGTAGCCCAGCGGCAACCACGAATAGATGCCCGCCTGCGCTTGCTTGATCATGCCGGCGCGCAGCATGTAGCGGTGCGACACGATCTGCGCCTCGGACGGCGTTTCTTTCAGAACGGGCAGGAAATAACGGCTCAGACGCATGCGGGCCTCCCGGAAATTGGCGTTTCGACCGGGTTAGGCGAAGCCTGCGCCAAGGGCAAGTGCCCTGCGGCGGTGCCGGAGCGCAAGCCCCGGTCCGGCAGGCGCGGGCCGGTGCGTCAGACCGGCAGCGATGCCAGGCGGGTGACCTGCTGCAGGGGCGGGCCCGAATGGGCGCGCTCGGTCAGGATCAGGAACAGCGGCAGAAGAAGGAAAACCCAGATGACAAGACCACGCAACATGGCCGCTCCTTCACAATCGGATGCAGAAATCGTCAATTAAATTCAACAAGCCCCAGTTTGCCTCATGACAGCGCCGCGATCCAGCACAGATATGGTGCAACGGTCCCGCAGACTTGAAAACGAGGGGCGGAGCGGCGATGAAGGACGGACGGCAGAGAGAAGGATTCCCATGGCGCTCCCCGTGCGCGATCAGATGAAATACTGGGGCGTGGCCGCCATCGTCTTTGCCGTGGTGCTCTGGTATCTCGGCAACGTCCTGCTGCCGTTCATCCTCGGCGGCGCGATCGCCTATTTCCTCGACCCGGTCGCCGACCGGCTCGAGCGGATGGGACTGAGCCGCGCCATGGCCACGATGGTGATCACCCTCGCCGGGGTGCTGATCTTCGTCATCCTCGCCATCGCCGTCATCCCGACGCTGATCCGGCAGGCGGGCGACCTGATCGAGACCGCGCCGCAGCTCTTCCGCGACCTGCGCGATTTCATCGGCGTGCACTTCCCGACGCTGGTCGACGAGGGCAGCCCGATGCGCGAGGCGATCGGCTCGGTGGGCGAGACGGTCAAGGAGCGCGGGGCGGAGCTGCTGAACACCGCGCTCAGCTCGGCCATGTCGGTGATCAACATCCTGATGCTCTTCGTCATCGTGCCGGTGGTGGCGGTCTACCTGCTGCTCGACTGGGACCGGATGGTGGCGCGCATCGACGAGTTGCTGCCGCGCGACCACGCCCCGGTGATCCGCCAGATCGCCGCCGAGATAGACCGCACCCTCGCCGGCTTCGTGCGCGGCATGGGCTCGGTCTGCCTGATCCTCGGCTGCTACTACGCCATCGCGCTGGCGCTGGTCGGGCTGAACTTCGGCCTCGTGGTCGGGGTCATCGCGGGGCTGCTGACCTTCATCCCCTACGTCGGCGCGATCATCGGCGGCGCGCTGGCCATCGGCCTCGCGCTCTTCCAGTTCTGGGGCGAATGGTACTGGATCGCCGCCGTTGCGGGGATCTTCTTCCTCGGCCAGTTCCTCGAGGGCAATTTCCTCACCCCGAAACTGGTCGGCAGCTCGATCGGGCTGCACCCGGTCTGGCTGATCCTCGCGCTGTCGGTCTTCGGCACGCTCTTCGGCTTCGTCGGCATGCTGGTGGCGGTGCCGCTGGCGGCGGCGATCGGCGTGATCATGCGTTTCGCCGTCGAGCGCTACAAGGACAGCCGCCTCTACCGGGGCCTCGAGACGGACGTCTTCCACGACGCCCGCCCTGCGGTGGACCCGGAGGCTCCATGATCATGCCAAGGCAGCTTCCCCTGCCCCTGCCGGTCCGCGCGGCGCTGGGGCGTGAGGACTATTTCGTCAGCTCGTCCAACAGCCTCGCCGTGGCGCTGCTCGACGGCTGGCAGAGCTGGCCGGCGGGCAAGCTGCTGCTGGTCGGCCCGGCGGGATCGGGCAAGACCCATCTCGCGCATGTGTGGGCGGCCGAGAGCGGCGCGACGATCGTCCCCGCCACCGCCCTGCCGGACCTGTCTATCCCCGACCTCGCCGAGGGGCCGAGCTGCGTCGAGAACGTTCCGCGGATCGCCGGGAACCGCCCCGCCGAGGAGGCGCTCTTCCACCTGCACAACCTCGCGCTGGCGCAGGGCCAGCCGCTGCTGCTGAGCGCCGAGACCGCGCCGCGCCACTGGCCGCTGAGCCTGCCCGACCTGAAATCGCGCATGGAGGGCACCCAGACCGCCACCCTGCGCGAGCCCGACGACGCGCTTCTCGCGGCGGTGCTGGCCAAGCTGCTCGCCGACCGGCACTGCATCCCCGCCCCCGACGTCATCCCCTACCTGCTGCGCCAGATGCCGCGCAGCTTCGCCATGGCGCAGCGCGTCGCCGCCGAGCTCGACGCCCGCGCCCTCGGCCGCGCCCGCGGGATCACCCGCGCGCTTGCCCGCGACGTGCTGATCTCGCTCGACCGCCGGGGCTAGCCCCCTTGCACCCGCCCGCCCGCTCGGTCATGGTTTGGCTTTCATAAAGCTGTTGCAATTCGTGACGCATAAGCCGCCCATGACCATCGCCGATTTCCTCAAAGCCCCGATCCCCGCCCCCCAGGACCTGCCCGACACCGACCTGTCGGGCCCGGGGCGTTTCTACAACCGCGAGCTCAGCTGGCTCGGCTTCAACTGGCGGGTGCTGGAAGAGGCGGAGAACACCAGGGTGCCGCTGCTCGAGCGGCTGCGCTTCCTGTCGATCTCGGCGACCAACCTCGACGAGTTCTACACCGTGCGCGTCGCCGGCCTGCGCGAGCTGGCCCACGCGGGCAACACCACCCCCGCCGCCGACGGGCTGACCCCGGCCGAGCAGCTGGTGCTCATCGACGAGGACGCCCGCCAGCTGATGGCGCACCAGCAGAAGGTGCTGGGCGCGCTGCAGCTCGAGCTCGAGGCGGTGGGCATCGGCCTCGTGCAGCGCGAGGCGCTGCAGCCGGACGACCTCGAGTTCCTGCAGCAACAGTTCCTCGAGCAGGTCTTCCCGGTGCTCTCGCCGCTGGCCATCGACCCGGCGCACCCCTTCCCGTTCATCGCCAACATGGGCTACTGCCTCGCGCTCGAGCTCGAGCGCAAGCGCGACCGCCGCACCCGGCAGGCGCTGCTGCCGATCCCGCACCAGATCGCCCGCTTCATCGCCCTGCCCGCCCCCGAGGGCACCAAGCGCTTCATCTTCCTCGAGGACGTGCTGCTGCTGCACATCGAGAGCCTGTTCCCCGGCTACCGCGTGAAGAACCACTTCGGCTTCCGCGTGCTGCGCGACAGCGACATCGAGGTCGAGGAAGAGGCCGAGGATCTCGTGCGCGAGTTCGAGGTCGCGCTGAAGCGCCGCCGCCGCGGCGAGGTGGTGCGCCTCACGATCACCGCCGGCGCGCCGAAGCAGCTGCGCAGCATCGTCATGCGCGAGCTGCTGGTCGGCGAAGACGAGGTGATCGAGCTCGACGGCATGATCGGCATGGCCGACCTCAAGGAGCTGGTGTCCGACGACCGGCCCGACCTGCTGTGGCCCAGCTTCACCCCGCGCGTGCCCGAGCGGGTGCAGGACCACGAAGGCAACATGTTCGAGGCGATCAAGCAGAAGGACATGCTGCTGCACCACCCCTACGAGACCTTCGACATGGTGGTGCGCTTCCTCGCCCAGGCGGCGCTCGACCCGAACGTGGTGGCGATCAAGCAGACGCTCTACCGCACCTCGCGCAACTCGCCGATCGTCGAGGCGCTCTGCGAGGCGGCCGAGGACGGCAAGTCGGTGACCGCGCTGGTCGAGCTGAAGGCCCGCTTCGACGAGGCTGCCAATATCCGCCAGTCGCGCCGGCTCGAACGCTCGGGCGCGCACGTGGTCTACGGCTTCCTCGACTGGAAGACCCATGCCAAGATCTCGAGCGTCGTGCGCCGCGAGGGCGACAAGCTGGTGACCTACACCCACTGGGGGACCGGCAACTACCACCCGATCACCGCGAAGATCTACACCGACCTGTCGTTCTTCACCTGCGACGCGGCGCTCGGCCGGGACGCGACGAAGATCTTCAACTACCTGTCGGGCTACGCCATGCCCGAGGGGCTCGAGAACCTCGTCATCTCGCCGCACACGCTCAAGCCGCGCATGCTCGAGCTGATCGAGGCCGAGGCCGAGCACGCCCGCCAGGGCCGCCCGGCGCAGATCTGGCTGAAGATGAACTCGCTGATCGAACCCGACATGATCGACGCGCTCTACGCCGCCAGCCAGGCCGGGGTGAAGATCGACTGCGTGATCCGCGGCATCTGCGGGCTGCGCCCGGGCATCAAGGGCCTGTCCGAGACCATCCGGGTGAAGAGCATCGTCGGGCGCTTCCTCGAGCATTCGCGCATCGCCTGCTTCGGCAACGGCCACGGGCTGCCGCACAGCAAGGCGCGGGTGCTGATCTCCTCGGCCGACTGGATGGGGCGCAACCTCAACCGCCGGATCGAGACCGGGGTCGAGATCATGAATCCCACGGTCAAGGCGCAGATCGTCAGCCAGATCATGGCGGCGAACCTCGCCGACACGGCGCAGAGCTGGGTGATGGAACCCTCGGGCAAGTTCACCCGCCACCCGGTGCAGGAGGGCGAGTTCTCGTTCAACTGCCACCGCTTCTTCATGGAAAACCCCTCGCTCTCGGGCCGCGGCTCGGCCGGGGCCAAGGACGTGCCGAAGCTGACCCACGCCGGCGACTGATCCGGCGCGCCTCCGGCGGGAGTATTTGAAGAAAGATGAAGAAACGCGCGCCCCGCCCTTCTTCTCTTTCCAAATACGCCGGGGGAGCGGCACGCATGTGCCGCGGGGGCGGAGCCCCCAATACCGCCCTAACCCCTTTTGCCCGCAGGGCTGCCCATGCTAGAGGAGAGGGCGAGACCAATGCCGGAGGAGCAGATGGACGGTAACGGCGACTCCAGCCAGGGCGATGCCGGACTTTTCGGACGGCCGCTCTTCGAGGATCCCCGCGCGCGGCGCCTGTCGAAGGTCGGCGTGGTGGACATCGGCTCCAACTCCGTGCGCCTCGTCGTCTTCGACGGCGCGGCGCGCAGCCCGGCCTATTTCTACAACGAGAAGATCATGTGCGGGCTCGGCGCCGGCATGTCCGAGACCGGGCGGCTCAACCCCGAGGGCAAGATCCGCGCGCTGGCGGCGCTGAAGCGCTTCCAGACCCTCGCCCGCGGCATGGACCTACCGCCGCTCACCGCCGTCGCCACCGCCGCCATGCGCGAGGCCGAGGACGGCCCCGCCTTCCGCGCCGAGATCGAGCAGGCCACGGGCCTCAAGATCTGGGTGATCGACGGCGACGAGGAGGCGCGGCTCTCGGCGCAGGGCGTGCTGCTCGGCTGGCCGGGCGCGAACGGGCTGGTCAGCGACATCGGCGGCTCGTCGATGGAGCTTGCCGAGATTCGGGGCGGCCAGATCGGCAAGCGCGCCACCTCGGAACTGGGCCCGCTGAAGTTCAAGGACATGGAGGGCGGCAAGAAGGCGCGCGAGAAATACGTCGCCAAGGCCATTGAGGGGCTGGCCGAGCGCATGGGCACCGAGCCCTCGCCGCTGTTCCTCGTGGGCGGCTCGTGGCGCGCCATCGCGCGCATCGACATGGAGCGGCTCGGCTACCCGCTGCACGTGCTGCACGAATACCGGATGACCGTCGAGTCGGCGCTCGAGACGCTGAAGTTCATCGAGGAGGCCGACCTCGACGCGCTGCGCGGCGCCTGCGGCATCTCCTCGGCGCGGATGAGCCTCGTGCCCTATGCCTCCGAGGTGCTGGCCGAGCTGCTGCGGGTGTTCCAGCCCACCGGCATCGCCATCTCGAGCTACGGCATCCGTGAGGGGCTGCTCTACGAGCAGATGCCGCAGATGCTGCGCGACCGCGACCCGCTGATCGAGGCCTGCCGCTTTGCCGAGGCCAAGGACGCGCGCCTGCCGGGCTTCGGCAAGAAGCTCTTCCGCTTCGTGCTGCCGCTCTTCCCCGGCGCGACCGAGGCGACGCTGCGCATCGTCAAGGCGGCCTGCCTGCTGCATGACGTGAGCTGGCGCGCCCACCCCGACTACCGGGCCGAGACCTGCTTCGACAACGCCACCCGGGCCAACCTCGGCGGGCTCGACCACCCCGAGCGGGTGTTCCTCGGCCTTGCCCTGCTGCACCGCTACCGCAACAAGCGCGAGGGCACGCGGTTCGAGGATTTCTACACGCTGCTCGACAAGGAGCGCACGCAGGAGGCCGAGATTCTCGGCAAGGCGATGCGCTTCGGCTCGATGCTGTGGATGTCGGACGTGAGCCAGGAGGACGGCGCACAGTTCGACTGGGATCCCGAGGAACGCCGACTGCGCCTCCACATGACCGAGGAGGCCGCGCCGCTCTACGGCGAGGTGGCCGAGGCGCGGCTCATGTCGCTGGCCAAGGCGCTCTCGGCCAGGGAGCTGCTGCTCGACATCGACGGCGCGGAGCCCAGGTCGCTCATCTGAGCCGGATCAGAGCTCGATCTCGCCGCCCGGCCCGGTCTCGGGCTGGGTCTCGCCGGAATCGGGGGCCTCGGGGTCGAGCTTTTCCTTGCGGCGGATCAGGATGTCGCCGTTGGGCAGCATCTCGGGCGCCTCGTAGAGCTTCCAGTCCTCGATCTGCTCGGAGAGCTGCGCCATGGCGGGGCCCATCTCGTCGACGAAGCTCTGCAGCGCCGGGCCCATGCGTTCGGCCAGCCCCTTGAGGTCCTGCAGCGTCGGATCGAGCTCGTCGCGCAGCCCGCGCAGGAACATGTCCGCGCCGCGCTCCATCAGGCTGGGCCCGGTGTGGGGCGTCTCCTCGGGGGTGCCTTCGGGGGTCTCCGCCCCGGTCCCGGCCTCCTGGGCAAGGGCAGACGGAACGAGCGGCGCGAGGGGCGCCGCGACGAGGCATGCCGCGAGGGCGAAAGGATAAATCCGGATCATGGCGGCACTATAGGCGGCTTGCCCGAGTCGCGACAGAAAATCCCGGGGCCCCCGGTCAGACGGCAAGATCCAGCGTGACGGGAAAGTGGTCCGAGGCGGTCAGCAGCGCCTTGCAGAGCTCGGGCGCGCGCCAGCATTGCGCATCGTCGAACGGGTGCCAGATGCGCCACTCCCGCGCCAGATCGCGCAGGTCGCGCGACACCATGACGTAGTCGAGCAGCGCCTGCAGGTAGCGCTTCTCGGGCTCGATGTAGAAGCGCGCGGTGCTGGGCTGCGGCGTGAGCCGCCCGCGCAGCGCCTGCGCCGCGTGCGGATCGTAAAGCGCCGTGTCGCCCTCGCCGAGAAGGATCTCGACCGAGCTGTGCCCGAAGAGGTGCTCGTACTCGTCCAGCCCCGGGCCGTCGTTGAGATCGCCGAGCACGATGACGCTCTCGCCTTCGGCGAGCAGGGCATCGACGCGGCGGCGCAGCCAGATCGCCTCGACCAGCTGCTTGCGGCGGTTGCAGATCGAGGCGCGCATCACCTGGTCATGGGTCTTGGCCCCGTGCGGCGCCTTGGACTTCAGATGGGCGCCGATCAGGTGCAGCACCCGGCCGCTGGAGGTGGTCAGCTCGACCTCGAGCGGCGGCTTCGAGAACGAGACGCGGTCCTCGGTGGCGTCGAAATCGAGGTCGATGCGGAACTCGGTGTCGAAGCGCGGCGCGTCGGGGCTCTCGCCGGGAACGTGGCGCACCTTTATCTTGTCCGGGTCGTAGAGCAGCGCGATTTCCTGCTGGGTCTCGTTGGCGAACCCGATCAGCACCTTGCGCGTGCGCAGGTCGAACGCATGGGCGAAGTTCTCGAGCGCGCGGTGCGTGTCGCGGCGGGTGCCGGTGTCGGGGGCCTCGATGATCATCACCGCGTCGGCGTCCATGGCGGTGAAGACCACCCCCAGCGCCTCGGCCTGCTCGGCCCTCGTGATGTCGCGCCGCCCGGACCAGTGGTCGTCGATCACCAGCTCGTCCTGCTTGTTGAACAGGTCATCGAACCACTCGACATTGTAGGTGGCGAGGCGCACCGGCTCAGACCCGTTCGCGGGCCGAGATCTCCTCCCAGGCCTGGTTGATCGCGATCAGCCGCCTTTCCGAGAGCTTGATCGCCTCTTCCGGCAGGCCGCGGGCGCACATCACGTCTGGGTGGCTCTCGCGCACGAGCTGCCGCCAGCGCCTGCGGATCTCGTCCATCGGCATGTCCGGGCTGACGCCGAGCACGGTGAAGGGATCGGGGGCGCAGTCCGGCACGAAGCGCGCGCGCAGGGCGCGGAAGGCGGTGTCGGGCATCTCGAAGATCTCGGCCACCCGCTCGAGGAAGGCGTTCTCGGCCGAGTGGTAGTTGCCGTCGGCCATGGCGATGTAGAAGAGCCCCTCCATCAGGTCCGAGAGCTGCTGCGCGTTGCCGTCGAACATGCGGCGGATGCGGCGCGCGTATTCCTCGAACCCCGCGACGTCCTGCCGGGCGAGGTTGAAGACCCGCGCCGCCGCCGGTTCGTCCTCGGCGGCGATGGTGAAGATCTCGCGGAAGGCGGCGACCTCGTTGCGGGTGACCTGCCCGTCGGCCTTGGCCATCTTCGCCGAGAGGGCGATGACGGCGATGGTGAAGGCGACGCTGCGCTCGGGCGGCTGGCGCAGCCGCTCGAAGACAGTCGTGAGCCCCTCGCCCTTGGCAAGGGCGGCAAGTGCTTCGGTGATGCGGGACCAGATCGACATTGCGCCAGTCTACGCGGCAACGCGGCAACTGTCAGTGCGACAATGAGAAGTCACGAAAAATTCTGTCAGAGGAACTTCTGCATGAGCACCAGATCCATCCAGCGCCCGAACTTGAGGCCGACCTCGGGCAGCCGTGCGATCTCGGTGAAGCCGAGCGCCGCGTGGAAGTCAACGCCCGCCGGATTCTCGCCCGAGACCCCGGCAAAGAGGCTGTGCGCGCCCTGCGCCCGCGCCTCGTCCATCAGCGCGGCCATCAGCGCCCGCCCGACGCCGCGCCCGCGCGCGGCCGGGCCGAGGATGACCGTGTGCTCCATGGTGCGGGCGTAGCCCGGCCCGCCGCGGAACTGGAAGAAGGTGGCAAAGCCGAGCAGCAACCCTTCTTCCTCGGCGACGAGGAAGGCCGGGCCGCGCGCGGCGAAATCGGCCTGCAGCCCCTCCGGCGTCTTGCGCAGGGTAGTGAAGGTCGCGGCGCTGTCGTCGATGATCGGGTTCCAGATCGCCGCCACGGCGGCGGCATCCTCGGCCCGCGCGGGGCGGATGATCATTGCAGGATCCGCTGGCCCGAGGGTGTCGCGAAGGTGGCGCGCAGCGCGGGCTTCGGCTCGACCGCGAACTCGACCAGCGGTGTTGCCAGCGACGGGCCGATCAGCGCCCGCAACTCGTCCGCCTGCGGATGCGCCACGGTGAGCCGCTCGAGCCGGGTGCCCGCCCCGGCCAGCGACACGCCCGGCGGCACCGGGCTGATCCATTCGATCAGCGCCGGAAACATGCCGTCGAAGGGCAGCAACCCGTCGCGCGGCACCGAGATTTTCCAGCTGAGCGAGCCGCGGGTGACCGGCACCGCCTCGCCCGCCATGGGGAACTGCCGCAGCGCGGCGTCGATGTCCGGCACCCGGCAGATCCACTTGTCGAGCCGCGCGGGGCCGGAGAATCCGTCGAGCCCGAACCAGCGCGCGCGGCCCGGCGCGGGGGCCGAGGGATCGACGGCGATGGCCTCGAGGTAGATCTCGTCTTCCAGCCCGATCAGGAAGTTGTGCGTGCCGAAATCGGGATGCGCCCCGCCCGGCGACAGCGGCTGCCCGAGCGCGCTCTCGGCATGGGTCACCGCCTCGGCCAGCGTCTCGCCAAGAACGGCCACGTGATCAAGCTCGAGCATCATTCCTCCGGTGTCGGTGCAGCCGGATCACGATAGCCGCGGCATTGGGCGGCGCAATGGCGAAATGAGCGGTGGCCCTTGAGCCGACATGACCTAGCGGCGCGGGCGGTGGCCAATCCGGGCGACCGCGGCTAGGGTGCCGCCCGCAGGCCCGGCAGAAACGACCGGGCCCCGAGGCAAGGACAGACAGAATGAAGACCCGCACGCTCCTCCTGATGCTCGCCGCAACGCTTGGCCTCGCCGCCTGCGGCGTGCCCTTCGTGCCGTTCATCTGAACGCGGCCTGCCGCCCCGGCTCGGTCCGGGGCGGCGGCGCGGCGGCTCACTCCGCGGCGCGCGGCGTGCCGATGAGCCCGAGGATTTGCTTGGCCGCCGAGGGGATGTTGGTCCCCGGGCCGAAGATCGCCTTCACCCCGGCCTTGTAGAGGAAGTCGTAGTCCTGCTGCGGGATCACCCCGCCGCAGATCACGATGATGTCCTCGGCGCCCTGCTCCTTCAGCGCCTGCACCAGCTGCGGCGCGAGCGTCTTGTGCCCGGCGGCCTGCGAGGAAATGCCGACGATGTGCACGTCGTTGTCGATCGCGTCCTGCGCCGCCTCTTCCGGGGTCTGGAAGAGCGGGCCGACGTCGACGTCGAAACCGATGTCGGCAAAGGCGGTGGCGATCACCTTGGCACCGCGGTCATGCCCGTCCTGACCCATCTTCACCACCAGCATGCGCGGGCGGCGGCCTTCGGCCTCGGCGAAGCTTTCCACGTCGCGCTGGATCTGGGCAAAGCCCTCGTCGCCCTCGTAAGCGGCGCCGTAGACCCCGGCGAGGGTCTTAACCTCGGCGCGGTGACGTCCGAACTGCTTTTCCATGGCCATCGAGATTTCTCCGACAGAGGCCCGCGCACGGGCGGCTTCGACCGCGGCTTCCAGCAGGTTGCCGCCCTCCTTCGCGCGCCGCTCGAGCTCGGCCAGCGCCGCGTCGCAGGCCGCCTGATCGCGGGTCGCGCGAACATGTTCCAGCCGCGCCACCTGGCTCTCGCGCACCTTGGCATTGTCGATGTCGAGGATGTCGATCGGGTCTTCCTTGTCCTTGCTGTACTTGTTGACCCCGACGATCACTTCTTCACCCCGGTCGATCTGCGCCTGACGGCGCGCCGCGGTCTCCTCGATGCGCAGCTTGGGCATGCCCGAGGCGACGGCCTTGGTCATGCCGCCCATCTCCTCGACCTCCTCGATCAGCGCCCAGGCCTTCTCGATCAGCTCGTTGGTCAGGCTCTCGACGTAGTAGGAGCCCGCCAGCGGATCGACCACGTTGGTCACCCCGGTCTCTTCCTGCAGGATGAGCTGGGTGTTGCGCGCGATCCGGGCCGAGAACTCGGTGGGCAGCGCGATCGCCTCGTCAAGCGCGTTGGTGTGCAACGACTGGGTGCCGCCCAGAACCGCCGACATCGCCTCGTAGGCGGTGCGGATGACGTTGTTGTAGGGATCCTGCTCCTGCAGGCTGACGCCCGAGGTCTGGCAATGGGTGCGCAGCATCTTCGAGCGTTCGGACTTCGCGCCGAACTCGGTCATGATCCGGTGCCAGAGCGTGCGCGCGGCGCGCAGCTTCGCCGCCTCCATGAAGAAGTTCATGCCGATGGCGAAGAAGAACGACAGCCGCCCGGCGAACTTGTCGACGTCCATCCCGGCATTGATCGCGGCGCGCACGTATTCGCGCCCGTCGGCCAGCGTGTAGGCCAGCTCCTGCACGAGGTTCGCCCCCGCCTCCTGCATGTGGTAGCCGGAGATCGAGATCGAGTTGAACTTCGGCATCTCGTTCGAGGTGTACTCGATGATGTCCGAGATGATCCGCATCGAGGGCTCGGGCGGGTAGATGTAGGTGTTGCGGACCATGAACTCCTTGAGGATGTCGTTCTGGATGGTCCCCGAGAGCACGGCGCGGTCATGGCCCTGCTCCTCGCCCACGACGATGAAGCTGGCGAGGATCGGGATCACCGCGCCGTTCATCGTCATCGACACGGAAATCTTGTCGAGCGGGATGCCGTCGAAGAGGATCTTCATGTCCTCGACGCTGTCGATGGCGACGCCCGCCTTGCCGACGTCACCGACCACGCGCGGGTGGTCGCTGTCATAGCCGCGGTGAGTGGCGAGGTCGAAGGCCACAGAGACCCCCTGCTGCCCCGCCGCCAGCGCCTTGCGGTAGAAGGCGTTCGACTCCTCGGCGGTGGAGAAGCCCGCGTATTGCCGGATGGTCCAGGGACGGCCCGCGTACATCGTCGCCTTCACGCCGCGGGTAAAGGGGCCGAAGCCCGGCAGATTGCCCATGTGCGGCAGCTCCGCCGTGTCCTCGGCGGTGTAGAGCGGCTTCACCTCGATCCCCTCGAGCGTGTGCCAGGTCAGATCGTCCAGCGGCCGCCCGTGCAGTTCCTTCTCCGCGAGCTGGCGCCATGCGTCCTTCTTCGCCGTCATCCTGTCATCCTCTCTCCTTGGGGGGCCGGGCGCCGGGCGGTCCCGGCACGCGCGGCCCAGTCATGCGTCATCCGTCACGCCGCTGGCGTGCGATGGTCGAAATCCCTGCGCCTGCCCGTGAAAGGCCGCGGTCCAAAAAAATCGCCTGACCCTTGGTCAAGGCCTGTGCAGCCGCGCAAAGCGCGCCTATATCTGGGGGCATGATCCGCCGTACATCCCTCGCCCTCATCGGTTTTTTCGCGCTCACCGCGGGGCTTGGCGCGGCGCAGGGCGCCGAGACGCCTGGCGATTCCGAACCCCCGATCCGTCCCGCCGGCGAGGCGACGCTGGACGAGTTCCTCTGGACCAAGCGCCCGCTGCTGATCTTCGCCGACACGGAAAATGACCCTCGGTACATCCAGCAGATGCAGCTCATACAGGAACGTATCGACGCGCTGGTCGAGCGCGACGTGGTGGTGCTGACCGATACCGACCCGGCCGCGCGCAGCCCGATCCGGCGCGCCATGCGGCCGCGCGGCTTCATGCTGATGCAGCTCGCCAAGGACGGCTCGGTGATCCTCCGCAAGGCCAGCCCCTGGGACGTGCGCGAGATCTCCCGCTCGATCGACAAGCAGCCGCTGCGCCAGCAGGAGGTCCGCGACCGGCGCGACGCGCTGCGCGAGCGCCGGTAGGGCGCCCGCCGGGCGAGGCGCGCGGCACCGCGCGGGCCGGGGGCAACCGCCCCTGCCCCACGCGCCGCCATCTGCCCCGCCCGTGTCATGGGATCACTCGAACTCCATGATCACGTCGTCCACGGCGAGGCTGTCGCCGGGGGCCGCGTTGATCTTGGCGACCTTGCCCCTGCGCTCGGCACGCAGGATGTTCTCCATCTTCATCGCCTCGACGGTGCAGAGCGCCTGGCCCTCCTGCACCTCGTCGCCCTCCGAGACGTTCACCTTCACGATGAGGCCCGGCATCGGGCAGAGCAGCAGCTTCGAGGTGTCGGGCGGCAGCTTCTCGGGCATCAGCCGCGCCAGCTCGGCCTGCCGCGGGGTGCGCACGTTGACCTTGAGGTCGGCGCCGCGGGTGCGGATGCGGAACCCGCCCGAGATCTTGCCGACCTTCAGCACCAGCGGCTTGCCGTTCACCTCCATGTGCGCCAGCGCGAGACCCGGCGTCCAGTCGCCGGTGACACGGACCTCGGAGCCGTCGTCGAAGGTGACCGTGGTGCCCGCCTTGTCGGCGGCCAGCACCACGTCGAAACTTGCGCCCTGCAGCGCGACGTTCCAGCTGTCGCCGACCTTGCGCTCGTGGTTGTCGAGCGTGCCCGAGATGCGCGTGCGCCGGATCTCGGCCACGCGGTTCATCGCGGCGCACGCGGCGGCGACGTCGCGCAGCGCCGGCTCGGCCAGCGTAACCCCTTCGAACCCCTCGGGATATTCCTCGGCGATGAAGGCGGTGGTGATATTGCCCGAGATGAAGCGCTCGTGGTCCATCACCGCGGCGAGGAAGGGCAGGTTGTGCCCGATGCCCTCGACCTCGAAGCTGTCGAGCGCGTTGCGCATGACCTCGATGGCCTGTTCGCGGGTCGGCGCCCAGGTGCAGAGCTTGGCGATCATCGGGTCGTAGTACATCGAGATCTCGCCGCCCTCGAAGACGCCGGTATCATTGCGCACGACTCCGCCCAGCAGCTCGCCCTCGGCGGGCGGGCGGTAGCGGGTGAGGCGGCCGATCGAGGGCAGGAAGCCGCGATAGGGATCCTCGGCATAGAGGCGGTTCTCGATGGCCCAGCCGTTGATCTTCACGTCGCCTTGGGTGATCGACAGCGGCTCGCCGTTGGCGACGCGGATCATCTGCTCGACGAGGTCGATGCCGGTGATGAGCTCGGTCACAGGGTGTTCGACCTGCAGGCGTGTGTTCATCTCGAGGAAGTAGAAGTTCTTCTGCCCGTCGACGATGAATTCCACCGTGCCGGCGCTGGTGTAGCCCACGGCCTTGGCCAGCGCGACGGCCTGCTCGCCCATCGCCTTGCGGGTCTCGGGGTCGAGGAAGGGGCTCGGCGCCTCCTCGACGACCTTCTGGTTGCGGCGCTGGATCGAGCATTCGCGCTCGTTGAGGTAGAGCCCGTTGCCATGCGCGTCGCAGAGCACCTGGATCTCGATGTGGCGCGGCTGGGTGACGAACTTCTCGATGAAGATGCGGTCGTCGCCGAAGGAGCTCGCCGCCTCGTTCTTGGAGGACTGGAAGCCCTCGCGCGCCTCCTGGTCGTTCCAGGCGATGCGCATGCCCTTGCCGCCGCCGCCGGCCGAGGCCTTGATCATCACCGGGTAGCCGATCTCGCCCGAGATCTTCACCGCCTCGTCCGCGTCCCCGATCAGCCCCATGTAGCCGGGCACGGTCGACACGCCCGCCTCCTGCGCGATCTTCTTCGAGGTGATCTTGTCGCCCATCGCCTCGATCGCGCCCTTGGGCGGGCCGATGAAGGCGACGCCTGCGGCCTCGAGCGCCTCGGCGAACTTCGGGTTCTCCGACAGGAAGCCGTAGCCCGGGTGCACCGCCTGCGCGCCGGTCTCGCGGATCGCCTGCATGATCTTGTCGATCACGATGTAAGACTGGTTTGCCGGGGGCGGGCCGATGTGCACGGCCTCGTCGGCCATCTCGACATGCAGCGCGTGCTTGTCGGCATCCGAGTAGACCGCCACGGTCTTGATGCCCATCTTGCGCGCGGTCTTGATGACCCGGCAGGCGATCTCACCGCGGTTGGCGATCAGGATCTTGTCGAACATGTCTGTCCCTTTCGTTGCGTTTCTTGGCCTACGGCCGGGGCCGCGGCTGGGGCGGAGGCAGCAAAAAGGCCACCGGAGCGGAAAGCTCCGGTGGCCTTGAAGAATTTGCGGACGTGCGCGCGGCGAACTTCGCCGCGGCGCGTCGTCAGATCAGCGGCAGTACTGCGGCGTGACGTCGTCGCAGACGACACCTGCGGTTGCACCGACCGCTGCGCCGACCATGCCGTCGCCGCCGACGGCGCGGTCGATGAGGTAGCCGCTGCCTGCGCCGATGGCGCCGCGCTGCAGGTCGGAGTTCTCACAGGCGGCGACACCAAAGACACCGAGAACAGCGATAATGCGGATAACGTTTTGCATGTGGGAAACTCCCCGTTTTCTGTAAGTTGAAGTTGCTCTTCAACGCCACGGATTTGATGAAGGTTCCACACATCTTTTCGGAATTTCGCGGCATGCGCGCCGCTCCGCCGATGCGGAATCCCCGTCGGGCACAAGATCGCCGATCCCGCATGCTCCTGACGCAACGGCAGAAGGGGCAGGATCCGCGGCTGGCGGACCGGGGGATTTGGATGGGGGATAAAAGAAGCGGGCGCGCGGTCAGGGGATGTGCCGCAACGCCCGCGAGGGGAAGGGTAACGGTGAGCAACGAGCGCGTCCGTCGGACGCGCCATTGCCCGCAACATCTTGAAGGTGCATGACTCGCCGGCCTTCTCCAAGCCATATCCAAAGGGATATGCCGGACCGGCCTCTTTCCGCGCAAAACGCGAAAGGGAGGGCGAGTTTACGCCCATTCATCCGGCTCGTCGAAAGCCTCGGGGAACGCGGCGCGCGCGGCGGGTTCGTTGATGACCAGCAGCGCCTCGTAGCTCTCGGGATCGAAGGGATCGTCGTAGGGCAGAACCTCGCGACCGAAGAGCCAGGACAGGCGCCCGGCATCAAGATTGCCACGTTCGAACGGTTCGGTGCCGAAATGCGCCCAGAGCGAGGCCATGAAGGCCAGGTCGGCGCGCTTGTCCGCTGCCTTGCGGTCGCGGAAACGCTCCCGCCGGATGATGGCGGTCACCCCCTTGGGGTTGGCTCGGCGGATGGTGAATTGAAAGTCCGTGCCGGGAAGTCGGCTCGGAAAGCCACGGTGCTTCAGCATACCGGGCCCCCCTCTATAAGGGCCCGTGGAAGCGGGCGGTGAGATACGGCCCTGCGGGGCCGGGAGTGCGGGACGGACCAGAAGGCCCGTCCCGGCGACAAGTTACTTGTACTTGCCGGTGTAGACGGGCTCCGCGGTAACGGGCTCTTGATCCACAACCACGTATTCTTCTTCCTGCTGGCCGCCGCAAGCGGAAAGGGTGGCAACGAAGCCCAGCATTGCAAGCAGTTGGATGCTCTTGGACATCTTATTCTCCTGTCAGATTCCTCGGGTACGACTGGGCCTCTCGGACCAACCTGCCCTCGTTCGGGTGTTTCGACTGCGAATGTGCAATCACTCCCCAACATAGCGCAAGTTACGAAAAAGAAATACGTAACTCGCTTCGCCGGCAGATTTTCTGCCGCGAAACCCCCAAAACAAGAGAAATATGAGCGGATTTCCGCCCGTCCCGAGAACATCTTCAGAACGCCTCCCAGACACATACCCCATTTTTGGGGCTATAGGCCTCGAAATATTGGCGGATTCCGGGTGACGTAGCGCCAACTTCGACCGGCTCGGCCATCAAAGAAATGACGATGCGTGAGGGAATCACCTGCCCGTGAGTGATTCGCGGCAGGGCAAAACTGTCGCAAAGATGCTGCATGTCGGGGGCGACGTCGTCGTAGCCGAGGGGGGTCTCGCCGCCGATCCGAGGGGCCAGGAAACGGAAGCGCTCGATCGTCGCATCCGCGTCGAAGGACGTGTCGTAGAAGGTGACGGGCATGCCCGAGGGCACTGCCACGGCGCTCTCCTCCTGCGCCGTGGCCAGGCCCGGCGTCATGGCAAGCGCCAGAGCCAGAATCCCGTGTCTGCTCACCCTCGTCACAAGGACCTCCCCTTCCTCATCTCGCATGGCGGCTCAGGCCGCCCAGGTCATCCAGCGCGCCCGGTTGGCGCGGTCTTCCAGAACCTCGGCGATGCGCGCCTCGACCGCCTTCCGCGGCAGGGCGCCCGCCACTTCACCACCCGCCTCGACGGTGATCCCGCCGGCGATCGGCGTCACCCGCACCACGGGCGCGAAGCCGCGCAGATCGCGCAGCGCCCGCCACATGTCCTGCCGCACCTGGTGCGCGAGCCGGGCGGGCCGGCCCACCGGCGGCAGCTGCGTCTCGACCTTCAGGTCGAACCGCGCCGGGTTGCGCCGGGCGAGGGTCACCGCCCCGCCCTCGCGCTGCATGTGCCATCCCTTCACCCGCATCGTCGCCTCCGGCTCAGAGCGGGATGTTGTCGTGTTTCTTCCAGGGATTGCTGAGGCTCTTGTTCCTCAGCATGGCGAAGGCGCGGCTGACCCTGCGGCGCGTCGAGCGCGGCTGGATCACCTCGTCGATGAAGCCGCGTTCCGCCGCCACGAAGGGGTTGGCGAACCGGTCCTCGTAATCGGCGGTGTGCTTGGCGATCCTCTCGGCGTCACCGAGGTCGGCGCGGTGGATGATCTCGGTCGCGCCTTTCGCCCCCATCACCGCGATCTCGGCGGTCGGCCAGGCGTAGTTCACGTCGCCGCGCAGGTGCTTGGAGCTCATCACGTCATAAGCGCCGCCATAGGCCTTGCGGGTGATCACCGTGACCTTGGGCACCGTCGCCTCGCCGAAGGCGAAGAGCAGCTTGGCGCCGTGCTTGATGACGCCGCCGTATTCCTGGCTGGTTCCCGGCAGGAAGCCCGGCACGTCGACGAAGGTCAGGATCGGGATCTCGAAACAGTCGCAGAAACGCACGAACCGCGCGGCCTTCTTCGAGCTGTCGATGTCAAGGCAGCCCGCCAGCACCATCGGCTGGTTGGCCACCACGCCCACCGTCCGCCCCTCGAGGCGGATGAAACCGGTGATGATGTTCTTCGCATGCTCTTCCTGGATCTCGTAGAAATCGCCCTCGTCGGCGACCTTCACGATCAGCTCCTTCATGTCGTAGGGCTGGTTGGCGTTCTCCGGGACGATCGTGTCGAGCGAGGTCTCGACCCGCTCCACCTTGTCGAAGAAGGGCCGCACCGGCGGCTTCTCGCGGTTGTTGAGCGGCAGGAAGTCGACGAGGCGGCGCACCTCGGCCAGTGCCTCGACGTCGTTCTCGAAGGCGCCGTCGGCGACCGAGGACTTGCGGGTGTGCGTGGTCGCGCCGCCCAGCTCCTCGGCGGTCACCACCTCGTTGGTCACCGTCTTCACCACGTCGGGGCCGGTGACGAACATGTAGGAGGTGTCCTTCACCATGAAGATGAAGTCGGTCATGGCCGGCGAGTAGACCGCGCCGCCGGCGCAGGGGCCCATGATGACCGAGATCTGCGGGATCACCCCCGAGGCCATGATGTTGCGCTGGAAGATCTCGGCATAGCCGGCAAGGCTGTCGACGCCCTCCTGGATGCGCGCGCCGCCGGAATCGTTGAGCCCGATCACCGGCGCGCCGTTCTGCATCGCCATGTCCATGATCTTGCAGATTTTCATCGCGTGGGTGGCCGAGACCGAGCCGCCGAGCACGGTGAAGTCCTGGCTGAAGACGTAGACCATGCGGCCGTTGACCGTGCCCCAGCCGGTGATCACGCCGTCGCCGCTGGGACGGTTCTTCTCCATGCCGAAGTCGATGCAGCGGTGCGAGACGAACATGTCGTATTCTTCGAAGCTGCCCTCGTCGAGCAGCAGCTCGATCCGTTCGCGCGCGGTCAGCTTGCCCTTGGCGTGCTGCGCGTCGATGCGCTTCTGTCCGCCGCCAAGTCGCGCGTCGGCGCGGCGCGCCTCCAGCTCGTGAAGAATGTCTTTCATGGCCAATCCTCTCCGTTTGCCCGGGACCATACAGTGGCGGCCTTGCCGCTCAAGTCAAATTCGGCAAATTTGCAAACCTTGGAAATAGTCGCGATAGCAAATAGCAAATTGGCAAAGATCGTCCCACGAAGCTGATACGCGTGGACTTTCATGACCTCGCGGAATACGGGAAACTCATGAGTACACAAACGCGCGGCCGCTTCCTGGACGCCTCGACCCCGCCGCATCTTGTCACGCTTGTCCTGCTGGCCGGACTCTCCGCGCTGGCGATGAACGTGTTCCTGCCCTCGCTGCCGCAGATGACCGCATATTTCGGCACCGAATACAGGCTGATGCAGCTTTCCGTGGCGATCTATCTCGGAGTCAACGCGGCGCTGCAGGTGGTGATCGGGCCGATCTCGGACAAGCTCGGCCGCCGGCCCGTGATTCTGTGGGGCGTCGCGCTCTTCATGCTGGCCACGCTCGGCTGCATCTTCGCCACCAACGTGTCGCTCTTCCTGCTCTTCCGCATGTGCCAGGCGGTGATCGTGACCGCGATGGTGCTGAGCCGCGCCGTCGTCCGCGACATGGTCGGCCAGGAAGAGGCCGCCTCGATGATCGCCTATGTCACCATGGGCGTCGCCGTGGTGCCGATGGTCGGCCCGGTGATCGGCGGGGCGCTTGGCGAGCTGATGGGCTGGAAGGCGATCTTCTGGATGCTCTTCCTGCTCGGCGGCGCGGTGCTCTGGCTCAGCTGGCGCGACCTCGGCGAGACCTCGCAGGCCAGCGGCCTGTCGCTGGGCGCGCAGTTCCGCGAATATCCCGAACTGCTGACCAGCCCGCGATTCTGGGGCTACGCGCTCGCCTGCGCCTTCTCGTCGGGGGCCTTCTTCTCCTATCTCGGCGGCGCGCCCTTCGTCGGCTCCGAGGTGTTCGGCCTGACCCCGGCCTCGCTCGGGCTGCATTTCGGCGCGCCGGCGGTGGGCTATTTCCTCGGCAACTGGATCTCCGGGCGCTACTCGGCGCGGATCGGTCTCAACCGCATGATCCTCTGGGGCTCGCTGATCCTGACCGCGGGCCTTGCGGCGGCGCTGATCACCTTCGCGCTGACCGGCGGCTCGGCGCTGATCTTCTTCGGCTTCATGTGCTTCGTCGGCCTCGGCAACGGCATGACCATCCCCAACGCGACCGCCGGCACGCTCTCGGTGCGGCCGCATCTCGCGGGGACGGCCTCGGGCCTTGGCGGCGCGATCATGATCGGCGGCGGCGCGGCGCTCTCGGCGCTCGCGGGGGCACTGCTCCAGCCCGGCACCGGCGCATGGCCGCTGCTGTGGCTGATGCTGGCCACCGCCGTCGCCGCGGTGCTGTCGATCCTGCTGGTGATCTACCGCGAGCGCCGCCTCGCGGGACTGGACCTGTCGGCCTGAGTTTGCAAAATTGCTCCGACGGAGGAGCAAAGGCGCAAACATGGCTACACGCAAACTCTACGCAGGCGCCAAGCTGCGCGACCTGCGCGGGCGGCTCGCGCTGACCCAGAAGGATTTCGCCGGCAAGCTCGGCGTGTCGCTGCCCTACCTGAACCAGATGGAGAACAACAACCGCCCGGTCTCGACCACGGTGGTGCTGGCGCTGGCGCAGGAGTTCGGCTTCGACGTGACCGAGCTGGGACAGGGCGATTCCGAGCGGCTGATCTCGGACATGCGAGAGGCGCTGGCCGATCCCGTCTTCGGCGAGCACGCGCCGCCGCTCGCCGACCTGCGGCTCACCGCCTCCAACGCCCCCGCTCTCGCCCGCGCCTTCCTCGAGCTGCACCGCGCCTACCGCCAGACCCACGAGCGGCTTGCCTCGCTCGACGAGGCGCTGGGGCGCGAGGGGACGCAGATGCAGCCCTCGCCCTGGGAGGAGGTGCGCGACTTCTTCCACTATTGCGACAACTACATCGACGCGGTGGACCGCGCGGCCGAGCACTATGCCCACGGGCTGGGACCGGGCGGCGCCGACCTGCGGGCGGCGGTGCTGGCCCACCTGCGCGAGCGCGGCATCACCGTCGAGTTCCACCAGTCCGCGCCGCTGCGCAGCTACGACGCCGAACGGCGGGTGCTGACCATGTCCTCGCTCGCCCAGCCCGAGACGCTGACCTTCCAGATGCTGATCCAGGTGGCGCTCTTGCGGCAGGAAAAGCTGCTCGAGGCGACGCTCGACCTTGCCCGGTTCCAGTCAGACACCGCCCGCGCCATCGCCAAGCTCGGCCTTGCCAACTACTTCGCGGGGGCGGTGATGATGCCCTACATGCGCCTGCTCGGCGCGGCGCAGGAGACCCGGCACGACCTCGAACTGCTGGCGGCGCGCTTCGGTGCCTCGGTCGAACAGGTGGCGCACCGGCTCTCGACGCTGCAGCGGCCGGGGGCCAAGGGCATCCCCTTCTTCTTCGCCCGCGTCGACCAGGCCGGGACGATCACCAAGCGCCACTCTGCCACCCGCCTGCAGTTCGCCCGCTTCGGCGGCGCCTGCCCGCTGTGGAACGTGCACCAGGCCTTCGAGACCCCGAACCAGTTCCTTCGCCAGCTGGCCGAGACCCCCGACGGGGTACGCTACGTGCTGCTGGCGCGGGACGTGACCAAGCCCGCGGGCCGCTTCGGCGCGCCGGTGCGGCGCTTCGCCATCGCGCTCGGCTGCGAGGTGAAACATGCCGGGGCGCTGGTCTATGCCGACGGGCTCGATCTCGGGCGGGACCGGTCCTTCGAGCCAATCGGCATCTCCTGCCGGATCTGCGAGCGGACCGATTGCCACCAGCGCTCGGTCCCGCCGCTCGAGAAGAGGATTTCAATCACCCCCGAGCGCCGGGACATCCTGCCCTATTCGCTGGAGTAGGGCTCAGCCTTCCTGAAGGCGCAGCGCGCGCTTGGTGGCAAAGACCTCCTGCCGCTCGACCCAGGGGTACTTGTGGTCATCCACCACCGGGCCCCAGTAGAGCTCGCCGCCAAAGCGCCAGGGGTCGAGCACGATCCCTTCCTTCATCGTGCCGCCGCTCTGGCTCACGATGACCGAGCTGTGCTCGATGCGGAAGGTCTTCATCGCGTTGGCGATACCGCGGTGCAGGTCGAGCGTCTTGAAATCTTCCTGCTCGAGCCGCGCCTGCAGGTCATCGGCCCACTGGTAGCAGAGGCCGCGCGGACGCGTGCCGTTGTTGACCTTGATGTTGTGGATGTAGGCCGGGTCGGTGACGTTCCACGCCACGGCAAGCTCGCGCGGGTAGTCGAGCGATATGCGCGCCATGCGCTGCGCCTCCTCGGGATCGACATAGGGGCCGAGCGCCTGGATCGACGCGGCGAGCGCGGCGTATTCCGAGGGCGGCGGGGCGGGCACGTGCGGGTCGCGGACGCTGGCGCAGGCCGAAAGGAGCGACGCGGCCAGCAGCAGCGGCAGCAGGAGGAGGCGGGAGGAGGTCTGGGGCACGGCTCGGGAGGTCTGCTGTTGGAACGGAACTTCTGCTGCACCTAGCGCGCGGATGCGGGCCTGTCGAGCGGCCCCGGGCGGCTTTGCCGCGATTCCGGGCATGGAGCGCCCCTCCGCCGCGTCCCTTCGCCTCTCTGCGCCTTGCGGGGCGATGCGCAGGGGGGTAAAGGCAACGGGACTTTGACGGACATTGACGGACAGGGGGAACCCATGTCGATCGACATTCAGACGGCGGCACGTGTCGCCAAGCTGGCGCGCATCCGCGTGGAAGACGAGGCGCTCCCGGCGCTGGCACAGGAATTCAGCAATATCCTCGATTTCATCGAGCAGCTGAACGAGGTGGACGTGGAGGGCGTCGAGCCGATGGTCTCGGTGACCCCGATGCGCCTGAAGCGCCGCGCCGACGGCGTGACCGACGGCAACATGCAGGACAAGATCCTCGCGAACGCCCCCGACGCCCGCGAGGGCTTCTTTGCCGTGCCGAAGGTGGTGGAATGACCGAGCTGAGCAAGATGAAACTGGCCGAGGCCCGCGACGCGCTGCGCAAGGGCGACGTGACCTCGGTGGAGCTGACCGAGGCCTGCCTCAAGGCGATCGAGGGCGCGGACGCGCTCGGCGCCTTCGTGCACAAGACCCCCGAGATCGCGCTCGAGCAGGCCCGCGACGCCGACGCGCGGATCAAGGCGGGTGACGCGCCCTCGATGTGCGGCCTGCCGATCGGCGTGAAGGACCTCTTCTGCACCAAGGGCGTGCCCTCGCAGGCGGCCTCGGCGATCCTCGAGGGCTTCAAGCCCGAGTACGAGTCGACCGTCACCAGCCAGCTCTTCGGCGCCGGCGCGGTCATGCTGGGCAAGCTCAACATGGACGAGTTCGCCATGGGCTCGTCGAACGAGAACACCTGCTACGGCCCCGCGGTGAACCCGTGGAAGCGCAGCGGCGACGACACCAAGCTGACCCCCGGCGGCTCGTCCGGCGGCTCGGCCTCGGCCGTCGCGGCGGATCTCTGCCTTGCGGCCACCGGCACCGACACCGGCGGCTCGATCCGCCAGCCCGCGGCCTTCACCGGCATCACCGGCATCAAGCCGACCTACGGGCGCTGCTCGCGCTGGGGCATCGTGGCCTACGCCAGCTCGCTCGACCAGGCCGGCCCGATGACCAAGGACGTGCGCGACGCGGCGATCATGCTGCAGGCGATGTGCGGCCACGACCCCAAGGATTCGACCTCGGCCGACCTGCCCGTGCCCGATTTCGAGGCCATGCTGACCGGCGACATCCGCGGCAAGACGATCGGCATTCCCAAGGAATACCGCGTCGACGGCATGCCCGAGGAAATCTCGAAGCTCTGGGACGAGGGCGCAAAGATGCTGGCGGATGCCGGCGCGAAGATAGTCGAGATCTCGCTGCCGCACACCAAGTACGCGCTTCCCGCCTACTACGTGATCGCGCCCGCGGAAGCCTCTTCGAACCTCGCCCGCTATGACGGGGTGCGCTACGGCCACCGCGCCAAGCTGGCGCAGGGCGAAGGCATCAACGACATGTACGAGAAGACCCGCGCCGAAGGGTTCGGCGCCGAGGTCCAGCGCCGCATCATGGTCGGCACCTACGTGCTGTCCGCGGGTTTCTACGACGCCTACTACAACCGTGCCCGCAAGGTCCGCACGCTGATCAAGAAGGACTTCGAGGATGCCTTCGCCGCCGGGGTCGACGCGATCCTCGCGCCCGCGACTCCCTCCTCGGCCTTCGGCATCGGCGAGATGAAGACCGCGGACCCGGTGCAGATGTATCTGCAGGACGTTTTCACCGTGACGCTGAACCTTGCCGGGCTTCCGGGCGTTGCAGTCCCGACCGGGCTCGACTCCAAGGGCCTGCCGCTCGGTCTGCAGCTGATCGGCCGTCCTTGGGAAGAGGGCGACCTGCTGAACACCGCTTACGCGCTGGAACAGGCCGCAGGATTTGTGGCGAAGCCGGCGAAATGGTGGTAAGGGCCCTTTAAAAAAGGCGCCAAAAAAAGGACTAGGGCAGCGGTTATGACACGCATTCTCCTCGGTGGCGCGGCCTTGCTGGCCCTCGCCGCCTGCACCACGCCGATCCCCGACAGCGGGGCCGGCTTCAACAACTACGACAGCTACCAGGCCGAGCGCGCGCAGCGCGACGCGGTGCTGGAGAGCAGCCCCGCCGTGACGGAGTCGCAGCTTCCCCCCGCGGGCGGCAGCAACGATCCCGCCGTGGCCGCGGCGACCTCCGTGCTCGACGGCCCGGCCGGCGCGCCCCTGCCCACTGCGGCAGGCACCGCAGCCCCGCAATCGGTGAGCGATTCCGCGGGCCTTTCGGAAGAGAACAGCTTCGATGCGGTCTCGGCCGAGCGCACGATCGCGGACGACAAGGTCCTGATCCAGCAGAACCGCGCGCAATACGAGGTGGTCGCCCCGACCGACCTGCCGCCGCGCCCCGACTCGGACGCGCCGAACATCGTCGCCTACGCACTGCAGACCAACAATCCGGTCGGCACGCCGCTCTACAGCCGCTCGGCCTTCGCCTCGGCCGAGAAGGGCCTGCGCAACTGCGCCAAGTACGAGACCAGCGACCGCGCGCAGGAAGCCTTCCTCGCCGGCGGTGGCCCCGAGAAGGACCGCAACGGGCTTGACCCCGATGGCGACGGCTTCGCCTGCGGCTGGGATCCCGCGCCGTTCCGCGCGGTGCGCGGCTACTGATCCGGGCCTTGGACCCGATCTGGTTCCCGTCCGACAATTTCGGGCCGCGACGCCTCGGCGCGCGGCCCGATCTCGTTGTGCTGCACTACACCGCGATGCAGACCGCCGAGGCGGCGCGGGACTGGCTGTGCAACCCCGCCTCCGGCGTCTCGGCGCATTACGTGCTGGGCTACGACGGCACCTGCTGGCAGCTGGTGACCGAGGAGATGCGTGCCTGGCACGCCGGGCTCGGCGCCTGGGGCTCGGTCTCCGAGGTCAACTCCCGCTCCATCGGAATCGAGATCGCCAACACCGGCGACGAGCCCTTCCCCGAGCCGCAGATGGCGGCACTGGAAGTGCTGCTCTCAAGCATCCTCGCGCGCTGGTCGATTCCCCCCGAGCGGGTCATCGGCCATGCCTGCATGGCCCCCGGGCGCAAGATCGACCCCGGTCCGCTCTTCGACTGGCCGCGGTTGGTGGCAAGGGGACTGGCAGTCGCCGCCGGGCCTGCCGCACCGGGCGACTTCCTCGGGGATGCCCACCGCTTCGGCTACCGCGCCGGGGCCGATCAGCTTCCGGCGCTGCTGAAATCCTTCCGCGACCGATTCCGTCCCGGCGCCTCGGGGCCGCTCTGCGACGAGGACCGCGCGCTGATGGCCGGGCTTGCCGCCCGCTGGCCCGCCACCTGAGCTGATCCGCCCGACTGATCCGCCCGGCTGATCCGCCCGACCTGATCCGCCCGACCTGATCCGACTGACGGCACCCCGGAAAAAGGAGCCGCCCCTGCCGCGGGCTGGGAGAAGGCGCGCGTCGCAGGGGCGGGGACCCCGCCCGGCGCATGGCCGGACGGGCCGTGCCGGTCCGGGCCCAGAGCTGTGTCTCGACCGGGGATCGGGCTGTCCGGGACGGGGGCAACCCGGGAGGAGACAGGCGGCACAGGTTCACAATACCCCGCACGCGCAGACGCCGCAGGTCAGGAATACCGGACCCTCCGCACCCCGCAGCGCGTTGCGAGCGCGCGCAAAAACCACAAGAGGGGGGTGCGACAATTAATTTTGATCTGGATCAAAGGAGATGATTGCCCGGCCCTTGGTCGCCAACTAAAAGGATTGTCAGACGAGGGGCGTGGAGGAGTGTGCGCGCCCTTGCGAGGGACGTACCTAATAAAGACCAACAGGAGGCACGCAATGGCAGATGCAGCCATTCACGGCCACGAGCACGAGGACAACCGCGGGTTCTTCACCCGTTGGTTCATGTCCACGAACCACAAGGATATCGGGATTCTCTACCTGATTACCGCGGCGTTCGTGGGCCTCATCTCCGTGGCCTTCACCGTCTACATGCGCCTGGAGCTGATGAGCCCGGGCGTGCAGTACATGTGCATGGAGGGCGCGCGCCTCTTCCCGACTTCGGTCGAGAATTGTACCCCCAACGGGCATCTGTGGAACGTGATGATCACCGGCCACGGGATCCTCATGATGTTCTTCGTGGTCATCCCGGCCCTCTTCGGCGGCTTCGGCAACTACTTCATGCCGCTGCAGATCGGCGCGCCGGACATGGCCTTCCCGCGGATGAACAACCTCAGCTACTGGCTCTACGTGACCGGCTCGACGCTGGCGATCTGCTCGGTCTTCGCACCGGGCGGCAACGGTCAGCTCGGCTCGGGCATCGGCTGGGTGCTCTACCCGCCGCTCTCGACCAGCGAATCCGGCTTCTCGACCGACCTCGCGATCTTCGCGGTGCACGTCTCGGGCGCCTCGTCGATCCTCGGCGCGATCAACATGATCACCACCTTCCTGAACATGCGTGCCCCGGGCATGACCCTGTTCAAGGTGCCGCTGTTCTCGTGGTCGATCTTCGTCACCTCCTGGCTGATCCTGCTGTCGCTGCCCGTTCTGGCCGGCGCGATCACCATGCTGCTGACGGACCGCAACTTCGGCACGACCTTCTTCAACCCGGCCGGCGGCGGTGACCCGATCCTCTACCAGCACATCCTGTGGTTCTTCGGCCACCCGGAAGTGTACATCGTGATCCTGCCGGGCTTCGGCATCATCAGCCACGTGATCGCCACCTTCTCGCGCAAGCCGGTCTTCGGCTACCTGCCGATGGTCTGGGCGATCATCGCGATCGGCGCGCTCGGCTTCGTCGTGTGGGCGCACCACATGTACACCGTGGGCATGTCGCTGACCCAGCAGAGCTACTTCATGCTGGCGACCATGGTCATCGCGGTGCCGACCGGTGTGAAGGTCTTCTCGTGGATTGCCACGATGTGGGGCGGCTCGATCGAGTTCAAGACGCCGATGCTCTGGGCGATCGGCTTCCTGATCCTCTTCACCATGGGCGGCGTGACCGGCGTGGTGCTGAGCCAGGCGGGCGTCGACCGGGCCTACCACGACACCTACTACGTCGTGGCGCACTTCCACTACGTGATGTCGCTGGGCGCCGTGTTCGCGATCTTCGCGGGGATCTACTTCTACTTCCCCAAGATGACCGGCAAGATGTACCCCGAGTGGGCCGGCAAGCTGCACTTCTACGTCATGTTCATCGGTGCGAACCTGACCTTCTTCCCGCAGCACTTCCTGGGCCGCCAGGGCATGCCGCGCCGCTACATCGACTACCCCGAGGCCTTCGCCCTCTGGAACCACGTGTCGAGCTGGGGCGCGATCATCTCCTTCGCCTCGTTCATCTTCTTCTTCTGGATCATGTGGCACTCGCTGCGCAAAGGCGCCGCCTGCACCGCCGCGAACCCGTGGAACGAATACGCGGACACGCTGGAATGGACCCTGCCTTCGCCCCCGCCCGAGCACACGTTCGAGCAGCTGCCGAAGCGCGAGGACTGGGACAAGCACCACGCGCACTGAGCGCCTGACGCTTGCAGAGATTGACAAGGACCGGCCCCGGGGAAACCCTCGGGGCCGGTTCCCATTTGCGGGGGCCCGTACAGCAAGGACGCCGCCATGACCCTGCCCGACCGCTTCGCCGCGATCGCCGACATCCACGGCAATTCCGATGCGCTCGCCGCCGTGCTGGCGGACATCGACGCCGCGGGCATCGGCACGGTGGTCAACCTCGGCGACATGTTCAGCGGCCCGCTGGCGGCGGGCGAGACCTGGGAGATCCTGCGCCATCGCCCCATGCCCACGGTGCGCGGCAACCACGACCGCTACCTGGTCACCCAGGTGCCCGGCGAGATGGGCCCCTCGGACCGCGTGGCGCATGACGAGCTGCCGGCGCAGGCGCTGGACTGGCTGCGCTCGCTGCCGATGACGCTCGAGCTCGAGGGCGCCTTCCTCTGCCACGCCACGCCCGGCTGCGACGAGACCTACTGGCTGCACGCGGTCGACCGGCACGGCACGGTGCACCCGGCGGGGGCGGCACAGGTGGCAGGGCACCTCGACGGGGTGTCTGCGGGGCTCGTGCTCTGCGGCCACACCCACCTGCCCCGCCTCGCCTGCTGGCAGGGCCAGACCATCGTGAACCCCGGCAGCGTCGGCTGCCCGGGCTACACCGACGACCACCCCGTGCCGCATGTGGTCGAGACCGGCACGCCCTGCGCCTCCTACGCCGTCCTCGCGCGGCAGGGCGCGGGCTGGAGCGTCGCGCATCACCACGTGCCCTACGACCCCGCGCGCATGGTCGCCCTCGCCCGCCGGCGTGGCCGCGACGACTGGGCCGCCGCGCTCGAGACGGGCTGGATCACCCGCTGAGCGGCAATTCCGTTCGACAGGGCGCGCGCCGATGCTACAGTCCGCCCATGCCATACAGCTGGAAGACGGATACGGCGAAGGGGGGCGGAGAGCTGACGCTCTGGCCGCACCAGTCGCTTTCCGCCAGGGGTTTCGTCACCTTCATCGGCCTCTTCTTCTTCATGGCGCTGATCCCCTTCTACGCGCTTCTCGGCACGCACCTCCTTTGGGCGCTGCTGCCCTTCATGCTCGCGGCGCTCTGGGGCATCTGGGCCGCGCTGCGCCGCAACGAGAAGGACCGGCAGATCGTCGAGGTGCTGACGTTGACCCCCGAGACCACGCAGCTTGTGCGCCGCAACCCGCGCGGCCCGGCGCAGGACTGGCAGTGCAACACCTACTGGGTCAGCGCCCACATGCACGAGACCGGCGGGCCGGTGCCGCATTACGTCACGCTCAAGGGCGCCGGACGCGAGGTTGAGATCGGCGCCTTTCTGAGCGAAGAGGAGCGCAAGACGCTCTTTCTCGAGCTTTCCGACCGGCTGCGGCTTCTGGCGCGGCCCTGACCGCCCGAAAGGTTCCCATGGCCCAGGTTCCCGCCACCAAGAAGATGAAGCGCCGCGCCCTGCGCCTTGCCGCCGCGCTGAGCCCGGCGCTGGCCGAGCGGCTCTCGCCCGTTGCCTCGGAACGCGCCGCGCTTGCCCTGCGGGCCGCCTCCGCCGGGCAGCTGCGCCCGCGCGCCGAGCGGGTGATCTTCCTCATCCCGCTGGTCGGCCCGCATCACGTGGGCGACTGGGAGGCGGTGACCGCGCGGCTCGCACAGACGCTCGAGAGTTTCCGCAGGCAGGAGGGCGCGTGGCAGGCGGTGATCTGCTGCCAGGAGCGCCCGCCGCTGCCCGCGGCGCTGGCCGCGGACGCGCGCATCGCCTGGTTGCCCTTCGACGACCCCACCCCGGGCAACGACAAGTGGCGCAAGCTCGCGGCGCTCTGCGAGCACCTCGGCCGGATGGCCACCGGCCCCTCCTACGTGATGAGCTTCGACGCCGACGACCTGCTGCGGGACGGCACGGTCGCCGAGATGCTGGCGCGGCAGGAGCCCGGATACCTGGTGGAGACGGGCTACGTCATGGACCACGCCACGGGCGACGTGGCGCTGGCCGGGCCGCCGAGCGCCGCGATGCCGCTGCGCAAGCCCTTCTGGAAGCTCTGCGGCTCCTGCCTCGCGCTCTTCCACGACCCTGCCCTGCCGCAGAGCGCGGCGTTCCTGCGCGAGATGACCCAGCACGAGCACCGCATGTTCCCCTATCTCGCCGCGCTGGCGGGGCGCGCACCGGTGCCGTTCCGCAAGCCGGCGGTGCTCTACGTGCTCAACCATGGGGAAAACTTCGGCGCGCGGCGCGGGCGCGCGGGGTTTAAGACCCGCTTCGTGCAGCGCTTCCGGATCACCGACCCGAAGGAGCTGGCAAAGGTGGCGGAGGATTTCCCCGCCCCCTGACACTTGTCCTGCACCTCTCTTCGAAGAGAGGTGCAAATTCCTTCGAAGGAATTTGCCTCAGCCCGCCGCGGCGAGCCGGTCCTTGACCATCGGGCCGACGGCGCCGAAGTCCATGCGGCCCTGGTAGCGCGCCTTGAGCACGCCCATCACCCGGCCCATGTCGCGGATCGAGCTTGCGCCGACTTCCTTGACCGCGGCGTTCACCGCCTTGGAGATCTCGTCCTCGCTCATCGGCTTGGGCAGGAATTCCTCGATCACCGGGATCTCGGCCAGTTCCGCCTCGGCGAGGTCGAGCCGGCCGCCCTCCTCGTAGGTGCGCGCGCTCTCGCGGCGCTGCTTCACCATCTTGGCCAGGATCGACAGGAGCTCCGCATCGTCGACCCCGTCGTCATTGCCTTCGGCCCGGGCGGCGATGTCACGATCCTTCACGGCGGCGGAGATCAGCCGCAGCGTCGAAAGCCGCTTGGAGTCCTTGTCTTTCATGGCCTGCTTGGTGGCAGCCGTGATGCGTTCGCGCAATTCCATCGGAAAGGATATCCCCTGACGTTTCCAAACCCTGACACTACAGAAAGGGGTCCAAGGGCGCAATCCCGCCCTATACCTATGCAACTCATTGATTTTGTTGAATTTCGCTGAAAAAATCAGCGCTTGACCCTTCCAGCCTGTTCCCTTAGGCATGGCGCGATTTGCTTCCCGCCCAGATCGAACAGGAGTCGCGCCATGTCGCTCGCCACCCCCCAAAAGCCCACCGCATGCCTCGCGCTCGCCGATGGGACGCTGTTTTACGGACAGGGGTTCGGTGCGACCGGACAGGCGCAGGCCGAGCTCTGCTTCAACACCTCCATGTCCGGCTACCAGGAGATCATGACCGATCCGTCCTATGCCGGGCAGATCGTCACCTTCACCTTCCCGCACATCGGCAACGTCGGCGTGAACCCCGAGGATGACGAGACCGGCGATCCGGTCGCCGCGGGCATGGTGGTGAAATGGATGCCGACCCAGGCCTCCAACTGGCGCGCGGTCGAGGAACTCTCCGGCTGGCTCGCGGCGCGCGGCCGCATCGCCATCGGCGGCATCGACACCCGCCGCCTGACGCGCGCGATCCGCCAGCAGGGCGCACCGCACGTGGCGCTCGCGCACAACCCCGACGGCGTCTTCGACGTCGCGGCGCTGGTCGCCGCAGCCCGCGCCTTCCCGGGCCTGACCGGGCTCGACCTCGCCAAGGACGTGACCTGCGCGCAGAGCTACCGCTGGGACGAGATGCGGTGGGCCTGGCCGGACGGCTACCAACAGCAGACCAACCCGCGCAAGAAGGTGGTCGCCATCGACTACGGCGCAAAGCGCAACATCCTGCGCTGCCTGGCCTCGGCCGGCTGCGAAGTGACCGTGCTGCCCGCCTCGGCGACCAAGGATGACGTGCTCGCGCACAACCCCGACGGCGTGTTCCTGTCGAACGGCCCGGGCGACCCCGCCGCCACCGGCGCCTACGCCGTGCCGATGATCAAGGGCATCCTCGACGAGACCGACCTGCCGATCTTCGGCATCTGCCTCGGCCACCAGATGCTGGCGCTGGCGCTTGGCGCCAAGACCATCAAGATGAACCACGGCCACCACGGTGCGAACCACCCGGTCAAGGAACTCGAGACCGGCAAGGTCGAGATCACCTCGATGAACCACGGCTTCGCGGTGGACGGCCAGACCCTGCCCGCCGGCGTGGTCGAGAGCCACGTGAGCCTCTTCGATGGCTCGAACTGCGGGATTCGCATGACCGACCGCCCGGTGTTCTCGGTCCAGCACCACCCCGAGGCCAGCCCCGGCCCGCAGGACAGCTTCTATCTCTTCGAACGCTTCGTGAACAGCATGTGATATTTCCGCGATTTGTTTCGCGGAAGGTCACAAATTAAGGTTCGATTTACCGTCATGCCCTGAACTCTCCCTGTCCAGAGAGTTCAGGAGCCTGTCATGCATGGCGCGCCTCCGACCCACCACCAGCATCGCCGCAGCGGCCCGGGCCCCGGTCTCGGCCGCCCGCTCTGCGCGCTCCTCGTCGAGGAGGGCGCGCTCGACCCGGCGCAAGCGCTCGAGGCGCTGGCGCGCAGCCAGTCCCAGGGCAGCGCGCTCACCCGCCTGCTGATCGCCGAGGGCCGCGCCCGCCCCGAGGCCATCCGCGATGCGCTGGCCCGCAGCCACGGCGTGCCGTCGCTGTCGCGGCAGGACCTGGCCCCCGCTCCGGCGCTGGCCGGGCTGCTGCCGCCCGCCACCTGCCTGCGGCACTGCGTCCTGCCCCTGATGCGGCGCGACAACCGCCTCTCGCTCGCCCTCGCCCGCCCCGAGGCGCTTGCCGAGCTGCGTGCCCTCCTGCCCACAGGCGAGCCGGAGCCGGAGATCGCCTTCGCCACCGAGGAGGACATATTCGCCGAACTGGCCGCCCGCCACGGCGCCGAGCTGGCCGCCACGGCCGAGACCGCGCTGCCGGACGATCTCAGCTGCCGCGACCTCAACCGGCTGACGCCCCGGCGGGCGCTGGCGCTTGTCCTGCTGGCCACGACGCTGCTCGGCCTGCTCCTCACCGCCCCGGCGCTGCTCTTTTCCGGCGCGCTTGCGGTTGCCGCCGCCACGCTGGCGCTCGGGCAGATCGCCAAGCTTGCCGCCTTCGTCGCCGGGCTGCGGCCGCTGCCAGCGCCGCCGTCCGAACTGCGGCAGACCCCGTCCTTCTCGCTGCTGATCCCGCTGCACCGCGAGGAGAACATCGCCGCCACGCTGGTCCGGCGGCTCGGGCGGCTCGAGTACCCGCGCGCGCAGCTCGAGGCGCTGCTGGTGCTCGAGGCCGACGACGCCCGCACCCGCGCGACGCTGGAGGCCACCGCCCTGCCCCCCTGGATGCGCATCGTCGAGGTGCCCGGCGGCAGCGTGACCACCAAGCCCCGCGCGCTGAACTATGCGCTCGACTTCGCGCGCGGCGCCTACATCGGGATCTACGACGCCGAGGACAGCCCGGCCCCCGACCAGCTGCGCCGCCTCGCCGCGCATTTCAGCCGTGCGCCCCCGGACCTCGGCTGCGTGCAGGGCATTCTCGACCACTACAACGCCCATGCGAACTGGCTGTCGCGCTGCTTCACCATCGAATACGCGTCCTGGTTCCGCATCCTGCTGCCCGGCTTCGCGCGGCTCGGCTTCGCGGTTCCGCTTGGCGGCACGACCGCCTTCTTTCCGCGCGAGGTGCTTGACCGGGTCGGCCGTTGGGATGCGTTCAATGTGACCGAGGATGCCGACCTCGGCATCCGGCTGGCCCGGTTCGGCTACCGCACCGAGCTCCTGCCGCTGGTCACCCGCGAGGAGGCGAACTGCGAGGTCTGGCCCTGGGTCCGTCAGCGCTCGCGCTGGCTCAAGGGTTACCTCGTCACCTGGCTCGTGCACATGCGCAGCCCGCGCCGCCTCCTGCGCGAGCTGGGGCCGTGGCGCTTCTTCGGGTTTCAGGTGATCTTCCTGACCGGGCTGCTGCAATTCCTGCTCGCGCCGCTGCTCTGGTCGTTCTGGCTGATCCTGCTCGGCCTGCCGCATCCGCTGAGCGGGCCGGAGACGCCGGCGCTGCTGCGTGCAACCGCGCCGCTTCTGATCGGCGCCGAGGCGGTGTCGCTGCTCATCGGGCTCGGCGGCGTGCTGCGCAGCCCGCATCCGGGGCTGCTGCCCTGGGTGCCGACGCTCTTCCTCTATTTCCCGCTGGCGACCGTCGCGCTCTACAAGGCGCTCTGGGAGATGCTGAGCCGCCCCTTCTACTGGGACAAGACCAGCCACGGCCGCTCGCCGCCCGACCACGTGGGCGCGGACCTTCCCCCCGACGGCACCTGACGCTCAGGCGGTCTTGCGGCTGTCGAGCTTGAGGCGGGTGACGAAGGCCACCGAGATATGCTCGCGCAGCGCCTTGTCGGCCGCTTCCTCGTCGCGACGGGCGATGGCGTCGACGATCGCCGCGTGCTCGGCCAGCGCGTTGGTGCCGCGCCCCTCGGCGGCCAGCGAGGTGGTCGCCATCAGCGCCATGGAGCGGTGCACGAGGTCGAGCTGCTGCACGAGGTAGCGGTTGTGCGAGGCAAGCTGGATCATCCGGTGGAAACGGCGGTTGGCCCGCGCCAGCGCCGCCGGATCGTTGAGCAGCGCGCGATCCTCGTCGATCATGTCGCGCAGCACCTTCACCTCTTCCTCGGTGGCGTGGCGCGCCGCGAGCCGCGCGGCCAGCCCCTCGAGCTCGGTGCGCACCACGTAGAGCTCGGCCATCTGGTTGTGGTCGAGCGAGGCGACGATCAGCGACCGCCCGTCCCGCGCCAGCAGCGATTGCGTCTCGAGCCGCTGCAGCGCCTCGCGGATCGGGGTGCGCGAAACGCCGAATCGCTCGGCCAGCTCGCTTTCGACCAGCCGGTCCCCGGGGCGGTAGATGCCCTGGTCGATGGCCTCGAGGATCAGCGAATAAGCGTCCTTGTTCGGTGTCCGGTTCTGGCTCATCTGGGGCAGTCCTTCGTAAGTGATGCAGCAAGATAGCGGTAGCAGGGGCATGGGATCAACGCCCCGCTTCGTCGCATGTGCCGCACCGTCTCCCGATGGCCGCGCCGCCCATTGCCGCGCGCCGCCGCGGGGCGTAGGTTGCGGCCATGGTAAAGCAGCATTTCTCCCACGTGCGCCACTGGGTGTTCGATCTCGACAACACCCTCTATCCCCCTGCCGCCCGTCTCTTCGACCAGATCGAGCGCAAGATGACCGACGTGGTGATGCGAGTCACCGGCACCGGACAGGCCGAGGCCAACGCCCTGCGCAAGCGCTGGTGGATGGATCACGGCACGACGCTGGCCGGGCTCATGGCCAACCACCAGCTCGACCCCGACGCCTACCTGACCGAGGTGCACGACATCTCCTTCGACGCGCTCGAGCCCGACCCGCACCTTGCCGAGCTGATCGCGAACCTGCCGGGGCGCAAGATCGTCTACACCAACGGCAGCGCGCCCTACGCGGCGCGGGTGCTCGAGGCGCGCGGGCTCGCTGCCGCCTTCGATGCGATCTACGGCGTCGAGCACGCGAACTACCGGCCCAAGCCCGAACCGCTGGCCTTCGAGACCGTCTTCACACTCTCGGGCACCGACGCCGGCACCGCCGCCATGTTCGAGGACGATCCGCGTAATCTTGCCGCACCCCACGCCATGGGAATGCGCACCGTGCACGTCGCCCCCGAACGCGGAGAAGGCGCGCATATCCAGCACCATACGGACGATCTGACGGAATTCCTCGCACGGCTCTCCTGAGCCGCGCCCCGGCCGCGCGCCGGACCTGCGACACTTTTCGCCATGGGAGGCGCGGCCCGCCCTGCCTATCTCCTGCCCGACCCCAGACAGGAGATTCCGATGACCGCAGCCGACATCACCACCGTTCAGGACACCCACGCCCCCGCCAGCCGCAAGATCCGCGGCGAGGCCGTGCTCTTCCTCGTGGCCGCGCTGCTGCTGGTGATCGCCGTGGTCAACACGCTGGCCTTCGGCCTTGCCGGCCTGTCGATGACCGCGCTCGCGCTGGTCCCGGTGTGCTACTTCATGATCCTGTGGATCACCGTCGGCAAGTAAGCCGCATGGTCATGGCCGCGCGCCTGCCCTAGATAGGGGGCTCAAAGGAGAGCGGTCATGGATTACGACATTCTCATCTCGGGCGGCGGGATCGCCGGGCTCACCGCGGCCGCCGCCTTCGGCAATGCCGGTTTCTCGGTGCTCTGCGTCGATCCGGCGCCGCCGGTGACCGAGCGCGAGGCGCAGGGCGCCGACCTGCGCAGCACCGCCTTCCTGCAGCCCGCGCAGGCCTTCCTTGCCGAGACCGGCCTCTGGGAGCGCCTTGCGCCCCATGCCATGCCATTGCAGGTGATGCGCATCGTCGATGCCGGGGGCGAACTGCCCGAGCCGCGCATCGTCAAGGATTTCGACAGCGCCGAGATCTCCGAGCTGCCCTTCGGCTGGAACCTTCCCAACTGGCTGCTGCGGCGCGAGCTTTCCGACCACCTGCACGGGATGGCGGGCGTCACCTTCCTGCCCGGCACCGCCACCACCGCGCTCTTCACCCGCGAGGCCGAGGCCCGCGTCACGCTCAGCGACGGCCGCCGGGTGCGCACCCGGCTGGTGATCGCCGCCGACGGGCGGGACTCGCCCATGCGCGAGGCGGCGGGGATCGGGGTGAAGACCACCCGTTTCGGGCAGAAGGCGCTGGCCTTCGCCACCACCCACCCGATCCCGCATGGCAATGTCTCGACCGAGATCCACCGTACCGGCGGGCCCTTCACGCTGGTGCCGCTGCCCGATTTCGAGGGCCGCCCCTCCTCGGCGGTCGTCTGGATGGAGGAAGGCCCCAAGGCCGAGGCGCTGATGGCGCTCGCGCCCGAGGCCTTCGAGGCGGCCATGTCCGAACGCTCGTGCCACCTTTTCGGCCCGCTGAAGCTGGCCTCGCGCCGCACCCTCTGGCCGATCATCGCCCAGCACGCCGAGGCGCTCACCGGCCAGCGGCTCGCGCTGGTGGCCGAGGCGGCGCACGTGGTGCCGCCGATCGGCGCTCAGGGGCTGAACATGTCGCTGGCCGACATGAAGGTGCTGCGCGATCTCGCCGCCGCGCGCCCCGAGGCGCTTGGCGAGGCGCCGATGCTGGATGCCTATGCCCGCAAGCGGATGCCCGACATCCGCGCCCGCGTCGCCGGGATCACCGCGCTCAACCGCGCCTCGATGCTGTCGAGCCCGCTGCTGCGCGACGCCCGCGCCACGGCGCTCGACGCGCTCTACGGGGTGAAGTCGGTGCGCCGGACGCTGATGCAGATGGGGCTCGGCGCCAAGGGCTGAGGCATGAAGGGCTGAGCATTGCACGGGCCGGACACGCGACGCGCGTCCGGCCCGTTTCGCGTAAGGGCCTAGCGTCCGACCCGCAACGTGTGGCCGCGCAGCTCCTCGCTGAACGGCACCGGGTGCGGGTTGCCGCCGAGGCGTGCCCGGTAGATCGGCAGGCTTTCGGTCACCCGCATGACGTAGTTGCGCGTCTCGTTGAACGGGATCAGCTCGATCCAGTCGACCATGTCGATCTCGCCGCCGAGCGGGTTGCCGAAGTCCTTCATCCAGTTGATCGGCCGGGACGGACCGGCGTTGTAGCCCGCCGCCATCATCACCGGGTTGCCGTCGAACTTCTCGGACAGGCTCTGCAGGTAGCGCGCGCCGAGCTTGGCGTTGTAGGCCGGGTTGTCGAGCAGCCCCTCGAAACTGTAGGGCACGCCGAGCCAGCCCGCAACCTCCTTGGCGGTGCCCGGCATCAGCTGCATGAGCCCGCGCGCCCCCGCGCCCGAAACAACCCGCGGATCGAACTCGGACTCGCGCCGCGCGATGGCCAGCACCATCTCGCGCGGGATCGGGAACTCGGTCTTCAGCAGGTCGGGGTGCAGGGCGTAATAGGGACCCGCCAGCTCGATGCCGTATTGCGCCGCGCGCTTGCCGACCATGACCTCGACATGCGGGCGCTGCATCTGCGCCAGCATCTGGCCCAGCTGGCCGATCTGTTGCCGGTCCAGCCCCTCGGCGAGGTGCGTCAGGAAGCGCTCGCCCAGCGTCGTCTCGCCCGAGGCGAGCAGCAGCACCGCGGCGCTGTAGACGCTGCTCTGGGTGAATGGCGCGCTGCGCCAGTCGGGGAACTGCTCGGTCCCGGCAAGGCGCGGATCCGGCGGCAGCCCGCCGCGCTCCGCCGCCAGCAGCCCGTAGAACGAGGTCTGGTACTGCGCGCCCTGCGCATAGGCCTGCCGCGCCTCCTCGGTGTCGCCGAGCGCCTCGAGCGCGCGGCCGATCCAGTAACCGGCCCGTCCCTTCGAGATCGGCGAGGCCACCGCGCCGTCGTGATTGCGGAAGTGCCGCAGCGCGGTCTGCGGATCCTCGAGGAAGCGCAGCGCGATGAAGCCCGAGAGCCATTCCAGCGACGCGAATTGCTCGCCCTCGGTCAGCCCGTGGCGCGAGGCGATGGCATAGGCGGTCTCGGCATCCCCCCGACGCAGCTCCTGGTGGGCGAGATCGTCGCGGCGATCGGCCCAGGCCCAGGGCTCGCCAAGCGCCTCGGCGCTGCTCGACCGCTCGAGCAGCAGCGAGATCGCGTCATCCCCGCGGCCCTTGCGGATCCGCCAGAGGTAGCGCTCGTAGGCCAGCCCCGGATCGTTGGTCAGCTCCGCCGGGACCGCGGCGATGCGCACGTCGACGCCGGGATCGAGCGCGCGCAGCGCCAGCCGCGCCTCGGCGAGCTTGCGCCAGCCGTCCGAGACGAGCGGCAGCAGCGCCCGGGCGTTCTCTTCCCAGCCCTGCCACAGCGCCATGTCGAGCCGCGCCTGGTGATGCGGCTTCAGCAGGTCGCCCCAGTCGCGCAGGAAGGTCGCCCGCTCCTCGGGGGCCAGCGGCAGGGTGCGCCAAGCCATGACGATGTCGGCCTCGGCCGCCCCGCGCTCGCCCTCGGCCATGTGCGCGCGCGCCAGCGCCAGCGCCCCGGCGCCGGTCTGCGGCATGTAGCCCGAGAAGAACTGGCGGATGGTGCCGAGATCGGATTCCGAGATGGCGATCTCGGATTTCTCGCGCAGGTAGGGCATGCCCGGCCAGTCCGGGTTGCGCTGGATGAACTCCATGACCTGGGCGGCGTTGCCCCGGCTGGCGCGAAGGTAATGCCAGAGCACCACGTCGAGCGCGGCCTGACCGTCGCCGCGCGACTCGATCAGGGCAGCGGCCCAGTTGCCCGAGCGCATCTCCGCCAACGCTTTCGCGAGCGGGCGGTCTTGCGGCAGGGCGGGCGTGGCAATCAGGGCAAGAAGCAGGAAGAGAGCGGCGCGGAGGCGCGACATGAGCTTGCAATTTCCTTGACGAAAAGGAATAGACACGCCGCGGACATTAGCGTGGGGCGGAGAGGGTTCCAATTCACATTCCCTCCAGACTTGCGCTTCGAGGAGCCGCAGCGAACACATCAACATTCAAGGAGCGTGTCATGTTCAAAGGTTCGATGCCAGCACTGGTCACGCCGTTCAAGGACGGCGTCGTGGATTTCGACGCGCTCAAGAAACTCGTCGATTGGCACGTGGCCGAGGGCAGCTCGGCGCTGGTGCCCGTGGGAACGACCGGCGAGAGCCCGACCCTCAGCTACGAAGAGCACGAGGCGGTCGTCGAGTGCGTCGTGAAGACCGCCGCGGGCCGGGTGCCGGTGATCGCGGGCGCGGGCTCGAACTCGACCGCCGAGGCGATCCACTTCATGCAGTTCGCCGAGAAGGTGGGCGCGCAGGCGGCGCTGGTGGTCACCCCCTATTACAACAAGCCGACCCAGGCCGGGCTGATCGCGCATTTCACCGCCGTGCATGACTGCGCGAACCTGCCGATCATCATCTACAACATCCCCGGCCGCTCGGTCGTCGACATGTCCCCCGCCACGATGGGCGAGCTTGCCAGGCTGCCGCGCATCATCGGCGTCAAGGACGCCACCGGCGATCTCGCACGGGTCTGTGCGCAGCGCATCACCTGCGGCCCGGACTTCCTGCAGATCTCGGGCGAGGACGCCACCGCGCACGGCTTCAACGCCCAGGGCGGCGTCGGCTGCATCTCGGTGACCGCGAACGTGGCCCCGGCACTCTGCGCGCAGATGCAGGCGGCCACCGCGGCGGGCGACTATGCCAAGGCGCTCGAGCTGCAGGACCGGCTGATGCCGCTGCACCAGGCGATCTTCGCCGAGCCGGGCGTCTGCGGCGCGAAATACGCGATGAGCCGCCTCGGCCTCTGCAACGACGAGATGCGCCTGCCGCTGGTGCCGGTGACCGAGCCGGTGCGCGCCCGCATCGACGCGGCGCTGCGCCACGCCGGCCTGATGCACTGAGGCCCGTCGCGGGGCGCGCGTCCCGCGGTTCCGGGAAGACGGGGGCTCTGCCCCCGCACCCCCGGGATATTTCCGACATGTGGAAGCGGCCGTGAAAAGAAGGAGGCGGGTCCGGCATGGACCCGCCTCCTCTGCATTCTGCCCCGGCGGTGTGGCCCGCCGGGGCGCGCGCTCTCACTCCGCGTCGGTGCTCTCGACGCCCACCGGCTGGCCGACCACCACGAAGCGCAGCGCATCCGTCCGCAGCAGGCGGGCGGCGACGCGCTTGACGTCGTCCAGGGTCACCGCCTCGATCTGGTCGTTGCGCGTGGCGATGTAGTCCGGGGTCAGCCCGTCCATCTGCATGCCCACGAGGATGCCGGCAATCGGGGCATTGCCGTCGAAGCGCAGGGGATAGGCGCCGGTGAGGAAGGTCTTGGCCTGGTCCAGCTCCTCGTCGGTGACGCCACTCTCGGCCATCTTTGCCCATTCGTCGCGGATCACGCCGATCGCCTCGCCGACGCGGTCGTTGGCCGAGGCCACCTGGCCGAGGTAGAGCTCGGCATGGTCCATCGGCACGAGGTAGGAATAGACCCCGTAGGTGAGGCCGCGCTTCTCGCGCACCTCCTTCATCAGCCGCGCCTCGAAGCCGCCGCCGCCGAGGATGGTGTTCATCACGTAGGCGGCGAAGAAGTCGGGGTCGTCGCGCTTGAGCCCCTTCTCGCCGAAGAAGGCCACCGACTGCGGCGTCTCGAAGGGCACCACGGTGACCCCGGCACTGGTCTGCACGTCGACGTCCTGCGGCATCGGCGCGCCGGTCTCCGGCAGGTCGCCGAGCAGGTTGTCGATCAGCGCCGAGAGATCCTCGGGCGAGATGTCCCCGGTCGCGGCGATGTAGACGCGGTCCTTGGCCATCGCGTTCTTCCAGGCGGCGACGATGTCGTCGCGGGTCAGCGCCGAGACGCTCTCGACCGTGCCGGAGGAATCCGAGCCGTAGGGGTGATCGCCGAAGACCTTCGCGTAGAAGGTCGTGCTGGCGATGGCGTTGGGGTCCTTCTCGTCGCTGCGGATGCCCGAGAGCACCTGCGCGCGGACGCGCTCGATGGCGGTGTCGGAGAAGCTGGGCTCGATCAGGCTCTGGCGCAGCAGCTCCACTGCCTGCGCGCGGTTCTCGGTGAGGAACCGCGCCGAGACCGAGACCGTATCCTGCCCGGAGTCGTACTGGAAGCTCGCGGCCAGCGCCTCGGCCTCGGCGGCGAAGCCCTGCGCGTCATAGCCGCCCGCGCCCTCTTCGAGCAGGCCGACCATGAGGTTGGTGGCGCCGCGCTTGCCCGGCGCGTCGAGCGCCGCGCCGCCGCGGAAGCGGATCTCGAGCGCGGTGAAGGGGATCGAGGGCTCCTCGACCAGCCAGGCCTTGAAGCCGTGCGGCGTCTCGACCTGCTGGACGTCGATCTCGGCCGCGGCGGGCAGCGCCAGCCAGAGCGAGGCGGCGGCGGCGATCAGCGGGGCGATCACCGGCTTCGGAAGGGCGAAGAACTTCATTGGCTCACCTCTTCGGCATTGGTCTGCGGCAGCGACACGGGTGCCGTTTCGGAGGAGGACGCGGGCGCCGCGTCCGCGGGGGTGGTCAGGTAGCCGGTGACCGAGTGGCGCCTGTCGAAGACCTTGCGCGCGGCGGCGACGATCTGCTCGCCGGTCACCTCCTGCAGGATCCCGGGCCAGGCTTCCACGTCCTCGACCGTCAGCCCCGAGGTCAGCGCGTTGCCGTAGCGCTGCGCCACGCTGGCCACGTCGTCGCGGTCGTAGATTTCCGAGGCGCGGGCCTGGAACTTGATCCGCTCGAGCTGCGCCTCGTCGCAGCCGGTCTCGAGGAAGGCCGCGAGCTCGGCGTCGAGCGCCGCCTCGGCCTCTTCCAGCGTGACGCCGGGCGCCGGCACGATGCCGAAGCCGAAGCTGCCGTCATCGTAGGAGGTGCCGTCGTAGAAGGCGCCCACGTAGATCGCCTTGTGCTGCTGGAACTGCAGCTTCTGGTTCAGCACCGAGGTCGGGCCGCCGCCGAGGATCTCGGCCAGCAGGGTCAGCGCCGCGGCCTCCTGCTGGTCGCCGGGATCACGCTCGGGCGCGAGGTAGAGGCGCATCACGTAGGGCTGCGCCACGCGCGGGTCCTCGAAGCGCAGCCGGCGCTCGGCCATCTGCCGCGGCTCCTGCGGGCGCGCGCGCGGCGCGCCGACCTCGGGGTTGGCGGGAAGCTGGCCATAGGTCCGCTCGGCCAGTTCGCGCACCTTGCCGGGGGTGGTGTCGCCCGCCACCACGAGGATCGCGTTGTTGGGCGCGTAGTTGCGGCGGTAGAAGGCCAGCGCGTCGCCGAGGTCGAGGTTCTCCATCTCCTCGCGCCAGCCGATCACCGGCACGCCATAGCGGCTGTTGAGATAGAGCGACGCGTTCATCTGCTCGCGCAGCAGCGCGCCCGGATCGTTCTCGGTGCGCATGTTGCGCTCCTCGATGATCACGTCGCGCTCGGTGAGGATGTCCTCCTCGTCGAGCTTGAGGTTGACCATGCGGTCCGCCTCCATCTCCATCATCAGCCCGAGCCGGTCGGCGGCGACGCGCTGGTGATAGGCGGTCTGGTCGAAGGAGGTGAAGGCGTTGTCGGTGCCGCCGTTGCGTGCCACGATCTTCGAGAACTCGCCCGGCGCCATCTTGTCGGTGCCCTTGAACAGCAGGTGCTCGAGGAAATGCGCGACACCCGAGCTGCCCGCGGTCTCGTCGGCGGAGCCCGCCTTGTACCAGACCATGTGCACCACCACCGGCGCGCGGTGATCCTCGACCACGACGACATCCATGCCGTTGCCCAGCGAGAAGGTGGTGACCGGGGTCTTCTCGGGCCCCTCCGGCGTCTCGGCCCGCAGCGGCATCGCCGACAGCACCACCACGGCCAGCGCCGCGCTCCATGACTTCATCTGCAAGCCCCAATCCTTCGGTGAAACGAAATCTGCCCCCAACCTACGGGTCGGGGGCAGTCATTCCAAGCTGGGCTTGCGCTTTCGTGAAGGGCCGCGTGCTCAGTCGGCGACAGGCGGCGCAGACGGGGTGCGCGCGCCGGCGTTCCGGTAGGCGTAAAGCGCCGCGTAGGGATCGAGGATCTGCTCGCGATAGGCCCTGTTGTACTCGTCGTCCTTGATGAGCTTCCAGTTGAAGACCGAGCGGTCCTGGCGGAACTGGGCGTCCTCGACGGCGAGCCGGGCGCGGATGTTGCCGTCGCGGCCGAAACGCGAGGCACCGTTCACCAGCGCGGCGTCGCGGGCGGGAACTTCCCCCACCACAAGCGCCGCGGGATTGCCGCCAAGCGCGGCGACGGCATCGGCAAAGGGCGTCTGGTCGGTGCGGTTGGCGCTGCCCGGGGTCGGCGCCGGCAGCTCGGCGAAGCTCTGCGGCATTTCCAGCGGCTTGTTCGGCACGATGGCGAATTCCTCGGGCGTGCCGCGGTTGTTGCGCAGCTGGTGCAGCGTGCGCGGCTCGCTCGAGGTGCACGCGGCTAGCGCGACCCCTCCGATCATCAGCACGAGATGCGGCAGCTTCATGGCCATTCTCCGGTTCTTGCCTTTGGCCCTGATCTATACGATCCGCGCCGTCCCGTCACGGGGCCTTTTTCCGCTTGCCCGCCTCGGTGCCGCCCGAGAAGAGCACGAGCCCGATCGCGCCGGCAAAGATCGCGATGTCGGCGACGTTGAAGGCGAAGGGGTTGTTCAGCCCGCAGCAGGACATGTTGAGGAAGTCCGCGACCGCGCCGTAGACCAGCCGGTCGATCACGTTGCCGAGCGCGCCGCCGATCAGCAGCCCGCCCGAGATCAGCCCCAGCGCGCCCGGCGGGTCGCGCCGCAGCCAGACCGAGACGAAGAGCACGATGCCCAGCGCCACGGCGATCAGCGTCCAGCGCGCCGCCGCCGCGTCATCGGCGAAAAGGCCGAAATTCATCCCGCGATTCCATGCCATGCGGAAATTCAGGACCGGCGGCAGCACGTCGATCGACAGCCGCTGCGCCAGGCCCATCACGTGCACCACGAGCCATTTGGAAAGCTGATCCACCACGAAGGTGATCGCCGCCGTCACCAGTACCAGCCGCATGAGGTCTCCTTGCGCCGGGGCCTCCGTGCCCCGGGTTTCCGCAGAGGTCTACAGTCAGCGCGCCGCGAGGGAAACCCCTGCCCGGCTCACGGCTGCGCCATCGCGCGGGCGAGCAGCGCGCGGAAGGCGGCAGTGGCGGCCTGCTCGTCGATCGCGCCCGGATCGTTCACCGTGAGTGCGACGCAGAGCGGACGGTCCTGTGCGTCACTGAGCGCGACGGTGAAGTTGAGCACGCCGGGCTCCGAGCCGCCCTTGTAGGCGGCGGGCCCCATCCCCTCGGCCGGACCGGGGTTGATCTGCAGCATCGGCAGGTCCGCGACCGGCAGGATCAGCGCGCAGAGCCGGTCGAGCGGCACGTACCAGTCGACGCCCGGCACCGCAGGCCCGGTGGCCGCCGCGGGATCCGGCGGCAGCGCCGCGGCCTCGGCGGCGATCGCGGGCCGGTCCTCGGGGAGCGCGTCGAGCCAGGCCTGCCGGATCGCGGGATCCGCCCGCAGCGCGAAGAATTCCCGCGTCGAGAGCATCGCGTCCGGGGTGACGCCAAGCTCCTCGGCCACGGCCTCGCGCCCCAGCAGGTCGAGCAGCAGGTCGGTGGCGGTATTGTCGCTCTCGGCGATCATCAGCAGCGCCGCCGTGTGCAGCGTCACCGGCGCCTCGTCGGGAAAGTCCTGCAGCCGCCCCGAGGGCAGCGATCTCTGGGCCTCGCCGAGCCGCAGCACCCGGTCCCAGTCGGTTCGGCCCGACTTCACCTCGCGCGCGAGCACCGACAGGATCCCGAGCTTGAAGGCCGAGTTGACGGCCATGGGATGCGACGCCGCCATCGAGGTCAGCTCCTCGTCGCCGCGCGTCACCAGCCACGAGACCTCGTCGCCCAGCGCCCCGAGCCCGGCCAGCGTGTCTCCGAAATCGGCGTCCGGCGCCACGGACACCACCTGGTCCGACTGCTGGGCCAGCATGGGACCGGCCGCGATGGCCCACAGGAACAGCGTCAGGGCGAGCCTCGAGAATACCTTCACGCCAATCTCTCCTTGAAAATCCGGGGCGGAACCTGCCCGCCCGCGAGTCATCCTTTCACAAATCCCCCGCGCCGTGAATTGGCGGATGGGAGAGGGTGCAGGCCGCGGGCGCGGCGGATCCCTCCGAAAGGAGGCGCCCGCCTCCGCCGCAAGGAGTGCCCATCCTCTGGGCGTCCGCGGTCAAAACCTCGAGAGCCGGGGACGGGTCGGCGGAATTCCCGGCGTCAAGTGCAATCTCAGGTTGCCACGCCGCGGACTTTTGAGGAATGTATTCGGAAGGTGATATCATTTCAAACACCATTGATTTAAAAAGATTTTTATTGGGATGACTCCTCCGTGACACCACCCGACTCCTCTTTTGTCCCCGCGCGCGTCGGCTGGGGCGTGAAACTTCTGGGCTGGATCTGCGTCCTCTTCGGCCTCGTGCTCCTCGCGGGCGGCGTCTGGCTGATCCTGCTGGGCGGCAGCTGGTACTATGCCCTTGCCGGGCTCGGGCTCGTCGGCACCGGCGTGCTGCTCAACCGCGGCAGCATGGCAGCGCTGTGGCTCTACCTGATCGTCTGGACCGGGACCCTGGCCTGGGCCTGGTGGGAAAGCGGCAGCGACTGGTGGGCGCAGGTGCCCCGAATGCTGTCCCCGACGGTGATTCTGCTGCTGATGCTGCCCTGCCTCCCGACCCTGCGTCGCTTCGGCCGCAGCCGCGCGTGATGGAGCGGGGCGGCACCTCCTCCGCCCCGACCCGGATTTTCCGCATGATTTCCCGCAAGGACGACCGCCGATGACTTCCGACCTCCTCCCTTGGCCGCGGCGATTGCGCCTCGCGGCGCTCTGCCTCGCGTCGAGCCTGTCCGCCCTGCCCCTCCTCGCGCAGGACGCCGGCCCCGCCGCGGATGCCGCGATGCCGATCCCGGTCGGAGCCGACTGGCCCTATTACGGCGGCGACAGCCTCGCGCAGCGCTTCTCGCCGCTGAGCCAGATCACCCCCGGCAACGTGGCGCGGCTCGAGCGGGCCTTCGTCTACCACACCGGCGACCTGCCGCCGGGCGGCACCGGGGGCAAGTACGCGCCCGAAACCACGCCGCTGAAGATCGGCAACAGCCTCGTGATGTGCTCGGCGATGAACCAGCTCATCTCGATCGACGCGGCGAGCGGCGCCGAGAACTGGCGCTTCGATCCCGGGGTCGCGCCCGAGGCTGTGCCCTTTGGCGCCACCTGCCGCGGCGTGGCGGCCTATACCGACCCGGACCGCGCCGAGGGCGAGGCCTGCCGGGTGCGGGTGATCGGGGCGACGCTCGACGCGCGTCTCATCGCGCTCGACCTCGCGACCGGCAAGCCCTGTGAGGGCTTCGGCACTGGCGGGCAGGTCGATCTCTGGGAGGGCATCGGCGAGAAGGTTCCGGGCTTCTACGCCGTCACCGCGCCGCCGACCGTAGTGAGGGGCATCATCGTCACCGGCGCGCAGGTAAAGGATGGCCAGGCCGAGGACGCACCCTCGGGCGTGGTCCGCGGCTATGACGCGGTGACCGGCGCGCTGGCCTGGGCCTGGGATCTCGCCGCCCCGGACGAGATGCGCTCCGGCCCGCCGGAGGGGCGGACCTACACCCGCGGCACGCCCAACATGTGGACCGCCGCCACCGCCGACGAGGCCCGCGGCATCGTCTACCTGCCGCTCGGCAACTCGGCGGTGGACTATTACGGCTCGAACCGCTCCGAGGTCGAGAACGCCTATGCCACCTCGCTGGTCGCGCTCGACGCGGAGACCGGACGCGAGCTCTGGCATTTCCAGACCCTGCGCCACGATGTCTGGGACTACGACCTCGGCTCGCAGGCGACGCTGCTCGACTACGCGGGCCGGCCAGCGATCCTGCTGCCCTCTAAACAGGGCGACCTCTACATCCTCGACCGCGAGACCGGCGCGCCGCTGACCCCGGTGGGCGAGATCACCGGCCTGCCGAAAGGCGACATCGAGCCCGATTACATCTCGGACAGCCAGCCGGTGTCGCTCTGGGCCAGCCTGCGCAAGCCACCGCTGACCGAGAAGCGCATGTGGGGCTTTACCCCGATCGACCAGCTCTATTGCCGGATCCGCTTTCGGCAGGCGGTCTACGAGGGCTACCTGACGCCGCCCTCGACGAAGAACTACATCCAGTACCCGGGCTATAACGGCGGCAGCGACTGGGGCTCGGTGGCGGTGGACGCGGGCCGGGGCCTGCTGATCGCCAGCTACAACGATTTCGCCAATCTCAACCGTCTGGTGAGACGCGCCGAGGCCGATGCCGAGGGGATGCGGCCGCTCGGCGGGCCGGAGGGCAACACCACCAGCCGGGGCCAGCCGCAGGTCGGCGCGCCCTACGGCGTGAAGACCAGCGCCGGCTGGCGGTCGGGCCTCACCGAGCTGCCCTGCACCCAGCCGCCCTACGGCGGGATCACTGCGATCGACCTCAAGACGGGCCAGCCGGTCTGGGACGTCCCGCTCGGCACGGCCCGGCGCAGCGGCCCCTTCGGCCTCCCCTCGCTGCTGCCGCTGACCATCGGCACGCCGAACAACGGCGGTGCCGTCCTGACCGCCTCGGGGCTGATCTTCATCGGGGCGGCGACCGACAACCTCTTCCGCGCCATCGACATCGAGACCGGCGAGACGCTCTGGACCGATGTTCTGCCCGCCGGGGGGCAGGCGAACCCGATCAGCTACGAGGTGGACGGCACGCAATACGTGCTGATCGCCGCCGGGGGGCACCATTTCATGGAGACCGGCGTCAGCGACGCGATCATCGCCTACCGGCTGAAGGACTGAAGCGCCCGGCGCGTGAGGCATAAAAAAAGGGAGGCGGGCCGCAGCCCGCCTCCCTGTCATTGTCCGTTCCGCGCCGGATCAGTGGCGGAAGTGGCGCATCCCGGTGAAGACCATCGCAAGGCCTGCCTCGTCGGCCGCCGCGATCACCTCGTTGTCGCGCATCGAGCCGCCCGGCTGGATCACCGTGGTCGCGCCCGCTGCCGCCGCTTCCATCAGCCCGTCAGGGAAGGGGAAGAAGGCGTCGGAGGCGACCGCCGAGCCCTGCGTCAGCGGCGTGTCGAGGCCGAGGGCCTCGGCCATGCGCTCGGCCTTCTTGGCGGCGATCAGCGCCGAGTCGACGCGGCTCATCTGGCCTGCGCCGACGCCGACGGTGGCGCCGTCCTTGACGTAGACGATGGCGTTGGACTTGACGTGCTTGGCGACCTTCCAGGCGAAGAGCAGGTCCAGCAGTTCCGCCTCGGACGGCTGCTTCTTCGTCACGACCTTCAGATCGTCGAGCGTGATCGTGCCGTTGTCCTTGTCCTGCACCAGCATCCCGCCCGAGACCTGGCGGTAGGCGAGGCCCGGCTCGGTGGTGTCGGCAAGCCCGTCGGTGGTCAGCAGGCGCAGGTTCTTCTTCTTGGCGAAGATCTCCTTGGCCGCGTCATCGGCGCCGGGCGCGATCACCACCTCGGTGAAGATCTCGGTGATCGCCTCGGCGGTTTCGGCGTCGAGCGGCATGTTCAGCGCGACGATGCCGCCAAAGGCCGAGGTGCGGTCGCAGTCGAAGGCCTTCTGGTAGGCCTCGAGCAGGGTCGCGCCCTTGGCCACGCCGCAGGGGTTGGCGTGCTTGATGATCGCGCAGGCCGGGCCGTCGGCGGGCAGGAACTCCGAGACCAGCTCAAAGGCGGCGTCGGTGTCGTTGATGTTGTTGTAGCTGAGTTCCTTGCCCTGGTGCTGCACAGCGGTCGCCACGCCCGGACGGTCCGAGCCATCGCGGTAGAAGGCGGCCTTCTGGTGCGGGTTCTCGCCGTAGCGCAGGGTCTGGGCGATCTCGCCCGAGAAGACGCGGCGGCGCGGGGCGTCGTCGTTCAGCGCGCCGGCCATCCAGGTCGAGACCGCGGCGTCATAGGCGCCGGTACGGGCATAGGCGACCTGCGCCAGCTTCTGGCGGAAGGCGTAGGTGGTGGCGCCGTTGTTGGCGTCGAGCTCGGCCAGCAGCGCCACGTAGTCGGCCACATCGGTCACCACGTTGACGAAGGCGTGGTTCTTCGCCGCGGCGCGGATCATCGCCGGGCCGCCGATGTCGATGTTCTCGATGCAGGTGTCGTAGTCCGCGCCCTTGGCGACGGTTTCCTCGAACGGGTAGAGGTTGACCACCAAGAGGTCGATCCCGGTGATGCCGTGGGCCTTCATCGCCTCGACATGCTCGGGGTTGTCACGCAGCGCCAGCAGGCCGCCGTGCACACGCGGGTGCAGCGTCTTGACGCGGCCGTCCATCATCTCGGGGAACTCGGTCACGTCCGAGACGTCGCGCACCGGGATGCCCGCCTCGCGGATCGCCTTGGCGGAGCCGCCGGTCGAGAGCAGCTCGACACCCCTTGCGCTCAGCGCCCTGGCCAGGTCGATGAGACCGGTCTTGTCGGAAACGGAGATGAGGGCGCGGGCCACGGGGGAGAGATCAGGCATGAGGAGAGTCCCAGATGGTTCAGAGCGTCACATCCGACTCGTCCTGCCCAAGGTCTCGGATCGCGATGGCGGTGTCCTGCGCCTTGGCCAGCGACCAGCGGATGCGGGTCGCATACTCCATCACGCGCCCGGATAAAACGACCTGTTGCGCCCCGCGGGGCCGAAGCCGTCCATTTTCCAGGTAAACCGAGTCTTCCAGTGCGATTTCAACGCCCGGCTCGCCCCGGAACACCCAGATCTCGCCCGAGCGCAGCCCCAGCGAGACCGCCGTTCCGGCCATGTCGAGCTCGGCACCGACATCCGGGTGCAGGTGAAAGCGAATCTCGTAGGGGAAGCCCTGCAGCCCGCCCCTGTCGAGCTGCCGGTCGAAGGCCTTGCGGTCCTTGGCGTCGAGCGCGAAGAGCATGTCCTCGCCCTCCAGCGCCCGCCCGTCGAGGCTGAGCTCGAGCTTGCGCGCATGGGTCAGCCCGTGGCTGCGCTTGTAGCCGTCATGCGCCGCCTCGAGCCGCCAGCCCGCCGCCTCCTGCGCCAGTTCCACCGGCACGTCGCGCGGCCCCTCGGCGATCAGCTCGCGCTCGATCCCGCCGATGCGCCGCCGCGCGGCGAGCCGGGCGCTCGAGGTGCCGTCGAGGCAAAGCGTCGAATGCGAGGGCGTGGCGCGCCCCGCACGCCGCCATTCCTCGCCGAAGACCGCGCCCGAGCCGCAGGCCACGATCAACGGCCGCCGCCCGGAGGTCAGCTCGAAGGCCAGCGTCGAGGCATGGCCATCGGCCGAGGCGCGCCCCGACGGCGGCGGCGCAGCATCGACGATCACCGTGCTGCGCCCGCCCGCCAGCCGCGCGTAGCCCATCGCCAGCCCCTCGACCGGGCGTCGGCGCACGCCCGAGGCCGACAGCGCCTGGTCGAGCCGCCCCTCGGCCCCGCGCCCGCCGCCATGGAACCGCGCCAGCCCGCCGTCGGCATGGCGCAGCGCGCGCAGCGTCGGCGCGATGCGGGTGATGGCGTTCAGATGTGCCCCGCCGGGTTCGAGATCGGCCTCCTCGAGCGCCGCCCGCGCCCAGCTGAGCAGGGTGAAAACCTCGAGCAGCTCCTCGGGGTTGCGCGTCGGCAACCCACCCGCCACGTCGATCTGCCGGTTGCACTCGAGCTCCAGCGCCTGCCGCGCCGGGTCGAGATGCGCGCGCATCCCCTCGAGCGAGAGCGCGGCATAGATCAGCCCGGTCAGCGCCTCGAAGCGCGGCAGCCCCGGCAGGGCCGCACCGCGCCGCTTGGCCAGGAAGCGCGTCTGCGCCGCCAGCGCCCGGTAGAAGCGCGCCGAGTCCTCGGCGCTCATGCCGCGCAGCAGGAAGAGCGCGTGGTGGATCCAGCGGATCAGCCGCCGCCCGGCCAGTTCCGGCACCCAGCCCGGCCCGGTGCCGCGCCCGTAGCGCGCGATCCAGCCCATCAGCCAGTCCTGCGCCAGCTTGCGCGCCCCGGCATCGCCCACCGCGGCAAGGTCGTCGAGCCAGCGGAAGGCATGGATTTCCTCCTGCCAGGCGCTGTCCGTCACCTCGATGTCCCAGATCATCGCGCCCTTGCCCTCGGCAAGGTAGCCGGCAAACATCAGGTTGCCGGCGCAGAGCTGGCGGCCGCGGGCGAACTGCCCCGTGGTGCGCGGCTCGGGCTGCGAGACGAAGGCGGTGGCGCTGCCCGCACGCCCGGCGAGCCGCGAATGCACGCGGTTGAGAAACTGCGTGGCGGTGACCGACCAGCTCGCCATATCTACCATGCCCTGCCCTTCTGCCCGCCTTGAGGCTTTTGCCCGGCAGGTTAGACCCCAGAGGGGCGCAAGTCACCGGGCAAGGGCCGAAATCGCGCAAACGCGATGCCTTGGCGCCGCGCTTGCGGCCTGCGCGCAACGGCCCGCGGCTAAAAGCGGTGCACGAGCCGGGAAAGAGCGCGGAACGCCCGTCAGTCCGCGGGCTTTTCCAGCACCGCGACGTAGAACCCGTCCATGCCGCCGCGCTCGGGCCAGTAGTCGGGGCGCAGCCGCAGCCCGCCCTCCTCCGAACGCCATTTCGGCTCGATCCACGCCGCCTCGGGCGGCAGGACCTTGAGCCCCGGGTGGCGCGCCAGCGCCTCGTCGACCTGGCACTCCCCCTCGTCGGGCAGCAGCGAGCAGGTGCAGAAGACCAGCCGCCCGCCCGGCTTCAGCAGGGTCAGCGCATGGTCGAGCATCGCCGCCTGCAGCCCGATCAGCTCCGAGATGCCCTCGCCCGCCTTGGCGTGCGGCAGGTCGGGGTGGCGTCGGATGGTGCCGGTGGCCGAGCAGGGCGCGTCGAGCAGGATCGCGTCATAGCTGCCCTCCGCCTCCAGCGCGTCGCCGATCCGCGTCTCGGCCTTCAGCCCGGTGCGCAGCAGGTTCTCGGTGATCCGCGCCATGCGGCCTTCCGACAGGTCGAGCGCGATGACCTCGGCCCCCGCCGCCGCGAGCTGCATGGTCTTGCCGCCCGGCGCCGCGCACATGTCGAGCACCGACAGCCCGGAAACGTCGCCCAGCAGTTTCGCCGGGATCGCCGCGGCGGCGTCCTGCACCCACCAGGCGCCCTCGTCGAAACCCGGCAGCGCCGAGACCTGCCCGGGCTCGGCGAGCCGCAGCGAGCCGGTCGGCAGCAGCTCTGCCCCCAGCTTCCCGGCCCAGCCCTCGGCATCGGAGGCGACGGTGATGTCGAGCGGCGCGCCCGCGGCATGGGCGGCCTCCATGGCCGAGACCGCCTTGCCGCCCCAGGCCGCGGCGAGCGGCTCGCGCAGCCAACGCGGCAGGCGCGGCGCGCGCAGCTTGGCCCATTCCGCGGGCCCGTCCTCGGACAGGCGGCGCAGGATGGCGTTCGCGAGGCCCGACATGGTCTTGGTCTTGCGGTCCGCCGAGATCAGGCTGACGCAGTCATTGACCACCCCATGCGCCGCGCCACCGGTGCAGAGCTCGAAGGCGCCGAGCCGCAGCACGTTGCGCACGAAGAGCGGCGGCGCCTTGCGCAGGCGCGACTTCAGCACCTGGTCGCAGCGCGCGAGGTTGCGCAGCACGCCGGTCGCCAGCCGCTGCGCCGCCGCGCGGTCCGCCGCGCCGAGCTTGACGAAGGGCCCGCCCTGCATCGCCTCGCTCAGCAGCCGCCCCTGCCCGAGCACCTGCCCGAGCAGCGCCACCGCCGCCGCCCGCGCCGGGCTCGCCGCTTCGGGTTTGTCCGAGCTCTTCTCCGCGCCTTTGCCTGCCATGGGACCACTCCGCTACCCTGCGGGTCTTGCCCGCGCATGATCCCCGGGCCTATATCAAGCGGACCCACGCAAGGAAAGCACGCCCGAGGAGGGCATGGCCATGAGCGACGACACGCGCCCCGAACTTCCCGCCGATCTCCCGCCCGCCGCACAGCGCGCGCTGGCCGAGGCCGCCGAGCGCCGCAAGGCCGCCGAGGAGGCACTCGCGAAGGATCCGCGCGCCAAGGAATACGGCGGCCGCGACGGGCTCGACCCCGCCCGCTACGGCGACTGGGAAAAGAAGGGCATCGCGATCGATTTCTGACCGGGGCCGACCTCAGACCGGCGGCGCCCCGCGCGGGGTGCTGCCCAGACTGCCCCGCGAGACTTGAGCCCGGAATAGCCGGGCCCGGAAAAACGAAGGGGGAGCGCGGTGAGCCTCCCCCTTCTTCTCTTTCAAAATACGCCCGCCGGAGGCGGTCCTTCGCGTGCCGCCGGGCCGCGCCTCAGTCGCCAAGCCCCAGCACGTCCAGCATGTCATACTCGCCGGGCGCCTTGTCCTGGCCCCAGAGCGCCGCCTTCAGCGCGCCGCGGGCGAAGAGCGCGCGGTCCGAGGCGATGTGCTTGAGCACGATGCGCTCGCCCGCCGTGGCGAAGATCACCTCGTGCTCTCCCACCACGTCGCCACCGCGCAGCGCGGCAAAGCCGATCGTGCCGCGCTCGCGCGCGCCGGTGATGCCGTCGCGGCCGCGGTCCGAGGCTTCCGCGAGCGATACGCCCCGGCCCTCTGCCGCCGCCTCGCCCAGCATCAGCGCGGTGCCCGATGGGGCGTCGACCTTGCGGTTGTGGTGCATCTCGACGATCTCGATGTCCCAGTCCTCGTCGAGCGCCGCGGCGACCTGCTTGGTGAGCTTCGTCAGCAGGTTGACCCCGAGGCTCATGTTGCCGGCGCGCACGATCACCGCGTGGCGCGCGGCGGCGCGGATCTTCGCAAGATCCCCCTCCTCGAGCCCGGTGGTGCCGATCACGTGCACCGCGCGGGCCTGCGCCGCCAGCTCGGCGAAATGCACCGTCGCGGCAGGGGCGGTGAAGTCGAGCACCGCCTGCGCCTTGGCGAAGGTCTCGAGCGGGTCGTCGCTGACGGTGATGCCGAGCTCTGTGCCGCCCATGCACGTGCCGAGGTCGCGGCCCACCCAGGGATTGCCCGTGCGCTCGACCGCGCCGACGAGTTTCAGCCTGTCGCTGGCCAGCACTTCGCGCACCAGCATCTGGCCCATCCGCCCCGACACGCCCGTGACGACAACACCCGGCAATTCCGACATCCTGCTCTCCGATCCTGAGTTTCCCGCAGGGCATACTCCGGCAGCGGCCCGATGGCAAAGGAGATGTCGGCGGAGATCTCGGCGCGGCCCCGCCGCCACGGCCCCCGTCCCGGGGCGCTATGCGTTCGCGTTCTTGGCAAAACCCCGCAACGCGCCTATGTCTGCGCCATGGCAAAGAACAGATTCCAAGAGGGCTCCGGCCCCAGCCAGAGACAGCTTCGTGTCGGCGAACTCATTCGCCGCACGCTGGCGGACGTGCTCAATCGCGGCGACGTGCACGACCCCGAGCTGAACCGGCTTTCGATCACCGTCGGCGAGGTCCGGGTCTCTCCCGATCTCAAGGTCGCAACCGCCTATGTCGTGCCGCTCGGCGGCAAGCAGGAAGGCAACATGTTCGAGCTGCTCGAGCGCAACAAGGCCGAGCTGCGCCGCGCGGTCTCGAAGGAGCTGACGCTGAAATACGCGCCGGACCTGCGCTTCCGCCTCGACGAGACCTTCGACCGGCTCGACGAGACCCGGCGCATCTTCTCGCAGGAGTCCGTCCGGCGCGATCTCGAGGGGCATGACGACGACGGCGGGGACAGCGACGAGTGAGCCTCCGCTCCGCCCTGACCGCGCTGGCGCTTGCGGCGGCGGCGCTGCTGCCGTCCCTGGTTCCCACCCGCGCGGACGCGGTGAGCTGCGAGGTCTCGAGCTTCGAGGGCCGGCGCTACACGCTCTGCACCGTCGCGGCGGACGAGGACCTGCGCACCTTCCTGCGCGCCCCGGATGGCACGGTCTGGGGGCATTTCTCGACCCTCGACGCGGCGCTGCGCGAGAAGGGCGAGACGCTCGCTTTCGCGATGAACGCCGGCATGTACCATATCGACCGCGCCCCGGTCGGCCATTACGTCGAGAACGGGCAGGAGGAGATGCGCGTCATCTCCAGCCCCGGGCCCGGCAATTTCGGCATGTTGCCGAACGGCGTCCTTTGCATCGGCAAGGGCGAGGCGCAGGTCTACGAGACGCGCGACTTCCTCACCCGCAAGCCCGCCTGCCGCTATGCCACGCAATCGGGGCCGATGCTGGTGATCGACGGCGAGCTGCACCCGCGTTTCCTGCGCGACAGCACCTCGCGCTACATCCGCAACGGCGTCGGCACCTCGGCGGACGGCAAGACGCTGGTCTTCGCGATCTCGGAGGAGCCGGTGAGCTTCTACGAGTTCGGCTCGCTCTACCGCGACGGGCTGAAGATGCCGAACGCGCTGTTCTTCGACGGCAACGTCTCGCGGCTCTTCGCGCCGCAGGTCGGGCGCAGCGACATCGGCCGCCCGCTCGGGCCGATCATCGGCGTGGTCGTCCCCGCGAAGTGAGCCTAGGCGGCCGCGTTGGCGCTATCGTGACGCCCGCGCCCGCCCCGGCGCTTGCCTTGCCGCGCCGCGCGGCCTACCCAATCCTTCAAGACCCAGACCGGAGGCGACATGGACCGCATTGAGCGCAAGGACCTGCAAACCCTGACGGCGCAACTGCTGGAGGCCGCGCGCAAGGCGGGCGCCGACGCGGCGGATGCCATGGCGATCGAGGGCACCTCGCTCAGCATCGACGTCCGCGGCGGCGCGCTGGAACAGGCCGAACGGTCGGAGGGCACGGACATCGGCCTTCGCGTGCTGATCGGCCAGCGCAGCGCGGTGGTCTCGACCTCGGACGTGAAGCCCGAGACGCTGACCGCCATGGCCGAGCGCGCGGTGGCCATGGCCCGCGAGGCGCCCGAGGATCCCTATGCCGGGCTCGCCGATCCCTCGCAGCTGGCGCGGGACTGGGACATCGCGGCGCTCGAACTGGCCGACCCCTCGGCCGACCCCGCGCCCGACGCGCTGCAGCGCGACGCGCTCGAGGCCGAGGCCGCGGCGCTGGCCGTCGAAGGCATTACGCAGGTGCAGTCGGCTTCCGCCTCCTACGACGCGCAGCAGGTCTTCCTCGCGGCGAGCAACGGCTTTGCAGGCGGCTACGCCCGCACCGCCCGCTCGACCTCCTGCGTTGCCATCGCCGGCACCGGGCTCGGGATGGAGCGCGACCACGACGGCGACAGCCGCACCTTCCAGTCCGACCTGCGCAGCCCGGTCGAGATCGGCCAGCGCGCCGCGGCCCGCACGCTCGAGCGGCTGAACCCGCGCAAGCCCAAGACCGGCGCCTACCCGGTGCTTTTCGACGAGCGCATCGCCTCCTCGCTGATCGGCCACCTCGTCGCCGCGGCCAACGGCGCCGCGGTCGCGCGCGGCGGCTCGTGGCTGCGCGACTCGCTCGGGGCGCAGGTTCTGTCGGACGGGATCTCTCTGATCGAGGATCCGCACCGCCCGCGCATCTCGGGCTCGCGCCCCTTCGACGCCGAGGGCCTGCCGACGCGGCGCCGCGCGCTGGTCGAGGACGGGGTGCTGACGGGCTGGACGCTCGACCTTGCCAACGCGCGCAAGCTCGGCATGGCGCCGACCGGCAACGCCGCGCGCGGCACCTCCTCGGGCCCCTCGCCGACCGCCTGGAACCTCGAGCTGACGCAGGGTGACAAGACGCCGGAGCAGCTGATCGCCGAGATGGGCCGCGGGCTCGTCGTCACCTCGATGATCGGCGCGACGATCAACCCCAACACCGGCGACTACTCGCGCGGGGCGGCGGGCTGGTGGGTCGAGAACGGCGAGATCGCCTACCCGGTCTCGGGCGTGACAATCGCCGGCAACCTGCGGCAGATGCTGCGCAGGGTGGTGCCGTCCAACGACGCGCGCCCCTGGCTGTCGCGGGTCGTGCCCTCGCTGCTGGTCGAGGGGCTGACGCTTGCCGGCGAGTGATCCCGCGGAAGACCTCGCGCTGCTCGAGCACGCGGCCCGCGAGGCGGGCAAGGTGGCGCTGTCCTTTGCCGAAGACGCGCTCGACGTGCGCTACAAGGCCGCGGATGGCAGCCCCGTCACCGCGGCCGACCTCGCGGTCAATGCCCGGCTCGAGGAGATCCTGCGCGGCGCGCGGCCCGATTACGGCTGGCTCTCGGAGGAAAGCGCCGACGACGCGGCGCGGCGCGCGGCCGAGCGGGTGTTCATCATCGACCCGATCGACGGCACGCGCTCGTTCATCGCGGGCGACGACAGCTGGGCGCATTCGCTGGCCGTGGCCGAGCACGGTGCCGTCACCTCTGCCGCCATCTACCTGCCGAAGCGGGGCCTGCTCTACAGCGCCGCGCAGGGCGGGGGCGCGGTGCTGAACGGCGTGCCGATCCGCGCCGCCGGTCCCGCCACGCTCGACGAGGCCGAGGTGCTGGCGCCCCGCCCGGTGATCGACAGCCCCTACTGGCGCGTGCCGCTGCCGCCGATCCGCCGCGCGCACCGGCCCTCGCTGGCCTACCGGCTCGGGCTCGTGGCCGAGGGGCGCTTCGACGCCATGCTCACCTTCCGCCCGACCTGGGAGTGGGACATCGCCGCCGGCACGCTGCTTCTGCAGGAGGCCGGGGCGACGGTCACCGACCGGCTCGGCCGACCGCTGCGCTTCAACGCGCGCCACCCCCAGCATCCCGGCGTGGTGGCGGCCAATCCCGCGCTCCATGCCGACATCATGGGTCGCCTGACGCTGGCCCCCTGACTTGTGAAGCCGCCGCGTAACGCTGACCCGCGGTAGAATCTTGACGCTGCGGGTGCAGAAAGTAGGTTGCGCGCGTCAGTACGGGAAAGGATCCCCCCATGCCCCAACGTCTCCACCTCGTCTTCGGCGGCGAGCTCGTCACCCCCGAGAAATCCGTCTTCAAGGACGTGAACGACATCCACATCGTCGGCATGTTCCCCGACTACGCCTCTGCCTACGACGCCTGGAAGGCCGAGGCGCAGCGCACCGTGGACAACGCCCACATGCGCTACTTCATCGCCCACATCCACCGTCTGCGCGACGAGGAACTCGAGGTCTCCGCGACCGAAGAGCTCGGCTGACACGCGTGGCGCGCAGGCCGTTCTCCCTGTCGGCCTACCTGGCCTATGCGCGCGGCCGCGGGGCGACCGCGATCGCGACGCCCCCGGCGCGGCCCGCCGGTCAGCTGCTCTGGCTGCACGCGGGCGAGCCTGGCTCGGCCCGCGCGCTCGCGGCGTTGGCGACGCGGCTGAGGATCCAGCGCCCGGAACTGGCGGTGCTGATCACCGGCCAGTCCGATCACGCCCCCGAGGGCGCGCTGCGCGCCGACCTGCCCGGCGAAAGCCCGGCCGAGGTTGCGGCCTTCCTCGAGCACTGGCGCCCGCAGATCGGCTTCTGGACCGGGCAGGAGCTGCGCCCGGCGCTGCTGCAGAAGCTGCAGGAGGCGGGCACGCGGCTGGTGCTGCTCGACGCGCGCGACCTGCCCTGGTCGAGCCCCGCGCCCAGCTGGGTGCCCGATCCCACCGCCGCCGGGCTGCAGTTCTTTGACCGCATCTGCCCGGTGGACGAACCCGCACGGCGGCGCCTGCGCCGCGCCGGGGTTGAAGAGCGCGTCATGCCGACGGTCGGCCCGCTGACCGACAGCGCGCCGCCGCTCGACTGCAACGCGAAACTCTACGAGGAGATGGCAGGCATCCTCACCGGCCGGCCGGTCTGGCTTGCCGCGCGGCTGCGCGGCGCGCAGGAGGCCGAGGAGGTGCTGCACGCCCACAAGCGCGCCGTGCGCCTCGCGCACCGGCTCCTGCTGATCCTCGTGCCCGCGACCCATGACCTCGCGCCCGAGGTGGCCGAGGTGGCGCGGAACTCGGGGCTGCGCCTCTGCGCCTGGGAGGCCGGCGAGATGCCCGACGAGAACACCCAGGTGCTGGTCACCGAGGACGCCTCGGAGCTTGGGCTCTGGTACCGGCTCGCGCCGGTGGCCTTCCTTGGCGGCTCGCTGGTCAACGGCCATGGCGGCGAGGATCCGATGGAGGCGGCGGCCCATGGCATCGCCCTGCTCTACGGGCCCAACGTCGGCCGCCACCTGCCCGCCTACTCGCGCCTCGCCGAGGCCGGGGCGGCGCGGATCGTGCGCGATTTCGACTCGCTGTCCGGCGCGCTCAGCCAGCTCGTCGCCCCCGACCGTGCCGCCGCCATGGCCCATGCCGGCTGGGAGGTGATCACCCAGGGCGCCGAGCTCACCGACGAGATGATCGCGCTGGCCTGCGGCTGGCTCGACGAATCCGAGCTCGCCTGATGCGCGCCCCCGGTTTCTGGCAGACACCCCCCGACAGCCCGGCCTGGCAGGCCCGGCTCCTCGCGCCGCTCGGCGCGCTCACCGCCCGCGCCACCGCGCGCCGCCTCTCCGGCGGGCCGGGCGCGAGCGTCGGCGTGCCGGTGATCTGCGTCGGCAACATCAACGCCGGTGGGACCGGCAAGACCCCCACCGTCATCGCGCTGCTGGAACGGCTGCGCGAGGCGGGCGCGCATGTGGTCTCGCGCGGGCACGGCGGCAGCCTGACCGGCCCGGTGCAGGTCGACCCGCGCCGCCACACGGCGGCCGAGGTGGGGGACGAGCCGCTGCTGCTCGCCGCCTTCGGCCCGGTCTGGGTGGCCCGCGACCGTGCCGCCGGGGCCCGCGCCGCCGTCGCGGACGGAGCAAAGGTCATCCTCCTCGACGACGGCTTCCAGAACCCGGCGCTGGCCAAGGATCTGTCGATCATCGTGGTCGATGCGCGCTACGGCTTCGGCAACGGCCGCTGCCTGCCCGCCGGTCCCCTGCGAGAGCCCGTATCCACGGGGCTGAATCGCGCCAACCTGCTGCTCTCGATCGGCGGCGAGGACGCGCAGCGCAGCTTCGACGTCGAATGGGGCGCGCAGATCGCCCTGCCCCGCCTGCGCGGCGCGCTCGAGCCGCTGCGGACCGGCATGGACTGGCAGGATCTCCGCGCCCTCGCCTTCGCCGGGATCGGCCACCCCGAGAAGTTCTTCGCCACGCTGAGGAGCCTCGGCGCCACGCTCGTCCGCGCCGAGGCGCTCGACGACCACCAGCCCTTCACCCCCGCGCTGCTGACCCGGCTCGAGCGCGAGGCGCAGATGCTCGGCGCGCAGCTCGTCACCACCGAGAAGGACGCCGTGCGCCTGCCCGAGGCCTTCCGCTCCAAGGTGCTGAGCCTGCCGGTCCGCCTGCGCTTCGCCGATCCCGCGCCGCTCGAGAGCGCGCTGGCGAAACTGGGGCTCTGAGCCCTTTCATCTTTCCCCAAATACTCCCGCCGGAGGCGTCCGGCCGCAAACACGGACGCGGCGCCCCCTGGGGAGCGCCGCGCCATGAGTATTTTCAGAAAGATGAAAGGCTTACTCTGCCGCCCAGCCGCTGACGGATTTCACCTCGAGGAAGTCGAGGATGCCGAAGGAGCCGCCCTCGCGGCCATTGCCCGACTGCTTCATGCCGCCGAAGGGCGCGCCGGCGGGGCGGCCGCTGCCGTTGTTCTGCACCATGCCCGAGCGCAGCTGCCGCGTCAGGCGGTTGACCCGCGCCGCATCGGTGCTCTGCACGTAGTTGGTGAGGCCGTAGGGCGTGTCATTGGCGACGCGCACCGCCTCGTCCTCGCTGTCGAACTTCATCACCGACAGCACCGGGCCGAAGATCTCTTCGCGCGCGATGGTCATCTCGGGGGTCACGTCGGCAAAGACCGTCGGGCGCACGTAGAAGCCCTTGTTGAGCCCCTCGGGACGGCCGAGGCCGCCGGCCACCAGCCGCGCGCCCTCGTCGATGCCCTTCTGGATGAGATCCTGGATCTTGCCCCACTGGGTCTCGTTGACCACCGGGCCGATGTGATCCCCCTCCTGCTGCGGATCGCCGACCTTCACCGCGCTCGCGACCGCCGCCGCCTGCTCGACCGCCGTGTCGTAGAACGGCGCCTCGACCATCATGCGCGAGGGCGCGTTGCAGCTTTGCCCCGAGTTTTCCATCATGTGCAGCACGCCGCGCTTTACCGCATCGGCATCCGCATCGGCGAAGACGAGGTTCGCCCCCTTGCCGCCCAGCTCGAGGTGCACGCGCTTGAGCGTGTCGGCGGCGGCCTTCGAGATCGCCCGGCCGGCGCGGGTCGAGCCGGTGAAGCTGACCATGTCGACGTCGGGATGCGAGGACAGCTGCGTGCCGACGCCTGCGCCATCACCGTTGACGAGGTTGAAGACGCCCCTGGGGAAGCCCGCCTCGTGCATCATCTCGGCAAAGAGGATGGCGTCGAGCGGGCTTTCCTCGGAGGGTTTCAGCACCATGGTGCAGCCCGCCACGGCGGCGGCGCCGACTTTCAGCGTGACCTGGTTCATCGGCCAGTTCCACGGGGTGATCAGCGCCGCGACGCCCACCGCCTCGTGGATGATCCGGTGCGCCGGAAGGTCCTCGCGCAGCGAGTGCTCGAAGGGGAAGGCCTTGGCGGCGCGGATGAAGTTGGTGAGGTGGAAAGTGCCCGCCCCGACCTGGTCCGAGCGCGACAGCGAGATCGGCGCGCCCATCTCGAGGGTCATCGCCTGCGCCATCTCCTCGGCGCGGGCCTTGTAGACCTCGAGCAGCTTCTCGACATAGCCGATCCGCTCGGCCACCGGGGTCGCCATCCATCCCGGCAGTGCGGCCTTGGCGGCGGCGACGGCGGCATCGGTGTCGGCCTGGTCACCCAGCGAGATGATCGCACAGGGCTCCTCGGTTGCCGGGTTGATCACCGCGTGATCGCGCGGTGCTGCCGGGTCCACCCATTGGCCATCGATGTAGAACTGGCGCTTCTCGATCATGATAGTCTCCGCGAGTCTGGATTTGATCAAATTACTCCCAAGCGGCACAGTGTCACTCCGCCGCCCGCGCCGCAAGCGGGGTCTTTACAACGCAAACCCGGCCCGTATCTATTCCGCGAGACCTCACGCCGACGACTTCGGGCAGGAAAGGACATTCCCATGGCTCTGCGCATCAACGACACCCTTCCGAACCTCCACGTGGTCACCGACCAGGGCGAGTATGACCTGCACGACTGGATCGGCGACAGCTGGGCGATCCTCTTCTCGCATCCCAAGGACTTCACCCCGGTCTGCACCACCGAATTCGGCGCCGTCGCGCAGCTTTCGGACGAATGGGCCAAGCGCGGCACCAAGGTGATGGGCATCTCGGTCGACGGCATCGCCGAGCACAAGAAGTGGAAGGGCGACATCGAGGCGGTTGCCGGGGCCGAGGCCGGTTTCCCGATCATCGCCGATGACGGGCTCGAGGTCGCCAAGGCGCTCGACATGCTGCCCGCCGACGCCTACCTGCCCGACGGCCGCACCCCGGCGGACAGCGCCACCGTGCGCTCGGTCTTCATCATCGCGCCGAACAAGAAGGTGCAGCTGATGATGACCTACCCGATGTCCGTGGGCCGCAACTTCGCCGAGGTGCTGCGCGCGCTCGACGGGCTGCAGCGCACCTACCAGCAGCCGCTCGCCACCCCCGCCAACTGGGAAGTCGGCCAGGACGTGATCGTCGCCCTGTCGCTGAACAACGAGCAGGCGACCGAGAAATACGGCGCGCTCGACATCAAGCTGCCCTACCTGCGCTTCGCCAAGAACCCCGAGTGATCCCGGCCCGCGGCCGCCCGCGCCGCGCCGCCCGCTGATCCCTAGGCTTTCGCCACCCGCCGGACCTCCGGCGGGTGGTGTGGTTTCGGCCCCCCCGCGCGCGGTCCGGCTCTGGGGTGGTGCCCAACCGCTGCCGACCTGATAAACTCGCGCCACAAGGTTCCGGATAGTTTTAGTCCTTTGAAAAACCTATTTTAAACGAGGCCGCCATGCCGCGCGCGATTTTGCCGTTTCTCCGAGTTCTGCTCGTCTTCCTGATGGTCCATGCCGGCTCCGATCTTGCCGCGCAGGAAACCGCCGACGCCCCCGCACCGGCCGAAAGCTCCGAGGCCGAAAGCCCGCCCTCCCCCGCCGAGGAAGCCATCGGGAAAGCCGAGGAGCGCGGCCGCCAGGCGATCATGGCGAACCCCGACGTGATCGGCGCGAAGGGGGCCGCCGAGGCACCGCTGCCACCGCAGAGCGACGCCGAGTTGCTCGCCGACCTGACCGACCCCGCCATCCCCTCGGAAGAGCTCGCCATGCGCGCGCTGCCGCTGACCGTCGAGGAGATGACCCAGCTGGCGCTGGCCTGGCAGAACACCGCGAAGGGCATGACCAAGGCGGTCGTCGAGGAGCAGCTCGCCGTGCTCGCCAAGGAGGAGGGCGGCGAGGAAGGGGTGCCGCGCGAGCGGCTCACGCAGTTGGTGGAACTGCGCAACAATGCCTTCGAGAACCTCTCGACCGTGGTGGACGGGCTCGAGGCCAAGGGTGGCGACGCCGCCGAAGTGGCCAAGTTCCGCGCCTACCGCGCCGCGATCCACGTCGACGAGACGCAGCGCGCCGACTGGCGCACGCTGCTGGCGCAGGCGGTGAACTGGGCGACGGACGAGGACGGCGGCATCAAGCTGGCGCTGCGGGTGGCGGTCATCGTCGGCTCGCTGCTGGGCCTTCTGATCATCGCGCGGACGGTGCGCGGCGTGGCGCGGCGCGGGCTGTCGCGCGTGCCGGACCTGTCGAAGCTGCTGCAGGCCTTCATCCTGATGGTGATCTACTGGCTGACCATCGCCTTCGGGCTGATGATCGTGCTGAGCGCGCTGGGGATCGACGTGACGCCGCTCTTCGCGCTGGTCGGCGGCGCGTCCTTCATCATCGCCTTCGCCATGCAGGACACGCTCGGCAACCTCGCGGCGGGGCTGATGATCATGATCAACCGCCCCTTCGACGAGGGCGATTACGTCACCGTCGCGGGCACCGGCGGCACGGTCAAATCGGTCTCGATCGTCTCGACCACCGTGGTGACCCCCGACAACCAGGTGATCGTCATCCCGAACTCCAAGGTCTGGGGCGACGTGATCACCAACACCACCGCCAGCGACACGCGGCGCGTCGATCTGACCTTCGGCATCGGCTACGACGACTCGATCGAGGCGGCGCAGGAGGTGCTCGAGAAGGTGGTCGCCGAGCACCCGCTGATCCTCGAGGACCCGGCGCCGCTGATCCGGGTCAACGCGCTCGGGGCAAGCTCGGTCGATTTCATCTGCCGCCCCTGGACCAAGGTCGACGACTACTGGACGGTCTACTGGGACCTGACCCGGCAGGTGAAGGAGGCCTTCGACCACGCGGGCATCTCGATCCCCTTCCCGCAGGCCGACATGCACGTGCACATGGCCGCCCCCGCCGCCACGCCCTTCGGCGACGCGGGCAAGGGCGCCGGGGGCAAGGCCGCGCCGGACACGCCCGCCCCGGAGCCCGAGGAAGGCGAGCCCTACTATGCGCGCGAGGACCGGGTGACCTCGTTCCGCGAAGGCGACGAGGGGCACGAGGGGCACGAGGAGGAGACCAACACCTGAGCCCGCTCAGAGGTTGAAGTCGTAGACCCCGCTGCGGCGCCGCGGGATCGACTGGCGCTCGATCATCCGGCGGGTGTGCGGGCGCTCGCCCCCCCGGTGCAGCGCCAGCAGCCGCTCGAAGGTGCCGCCGTCGGCCTTGGTGCGGCGGGTGTTGTGGCGGATGTACTCGACCCAGGTCGGGACGTGGTAGGTCTCTTCCCAGATGCGCGGATCCTCGAGATCGCGCATCAGCACCCAGTTCTGCGCCCCGTCGCGGATCCGCACCCGCCGCCGCTCGGCCATGATGGCGAGGAACTCGGGCACGTCCTCGGGGTCGATCTCGAACTGGGTCATCGCCACGATCGGGCCGCTGCGCAGCTTGAGGTCGAGCTGCAGCGTCGGCTCCTTGAACCGGTCGAGCGGCGAGAGGTCGAGATCGCCGTATTCCGGCAGCGGCATGCGGAAGCCCACCAGCGCCGCCAGCGCCAGCACCACCGCCGCGCCCATGAGCGCCGTGGGCAGCCCCCAGCCGTCCGAGACCGAGCCCCAGACCCAGCTGCCCGCCGCCATGCCGCCGAAGCTGGCCGACTGGTAGAGCGCGATGGCCCGGCCCACCACCCAGCGCGGGGTCGACAGCTGCACCGTCACGTTGAAGAGCGACAGCGCCACGGTCCAGGCCATGCCGTTCAGTAGCAGCGCCGGGATGCAGGCCCAGAGCGTCGGGGCCACGGCGAGGATGGCGGTGCCGGTCACCGCGGCCGCGGCGGCGTAGCGCACCAGGTGCTCGTTGTCGAACCGGTCGCGCAGCCGCGCGTTGTTGAGCGCGCCGATCACCGCGCCGACGCCGAAGCAGCCGAGCATGATGCCGAAGGTCGAGGCGTCGCCGCCGAGCCGTTCATGCGCGATCAGCGGCAGCAGCGACAGCACCGCCACCGAGCCGAAGCCGAAGAGGAAGGCGCGCGACATCACGTTGACGAGGTTCGGCGACATCGCGACGTAGCGCAGCCCCGACCCAACCGCGAAGCGCAGCGGCTCGGGCGGCAGCGTGCTGTCCGGCGGCGGCGACTTCCAGCGCGCCAGCACGGCGATCATCGGCAGGTAGCTCACCGCGTTGAGCGCGAAGGCGGCCGCCGCCCCCGCCACCGCGACGATGATCCCGCCGATCGCCGGGCCGACCGAGCGCATGGCGTTGAAGGCCATCGAGTTCAGCGCCACCGCCGAGGGAAGATCGGCGCGCGGCACAATGTCTCCGAGCGAGGCCTGCCAGGACGGGTTGAAGAAGGTCGAGCCGGTGCCGATCAGGAAGGTCAGCACCAAGAGCAGCCAGGGCGTCAGCAGGTTCATCCAGGCCAGCACGCAGAGCAGCGCCGAGGCGACCATCATGAAGAGCAGCGCGCCGATCATCACCCGGCGGCGATCGCGGTTGTCGGCCAGCGTCCCGGCGAAGACGGCAAAGAGCATGGTCGGCACGGTCACCCCGGCCTGCACCAACGCCACCATCGCGTCGCTGTCCGAGATCTGCGTCATCATCCAGCCCGCGCCCACCGACTGCACCAGCGTGCCGAGATTCGAGGCCATCGAGGCGGTCCAGCGCGCCCGGAAGGCGGGGATGCGCAGGACGGTAAGGGGCGACGCGGATTTTGGCATGTGGCTCGGGGGCTGGTCGCCGGCCCCTGGAAGCGACGGAAGCGAGGGGGCCTGCCGTCAAGGTAGAGCGGGTTTTTGCTGCGTCGCCAAGGGGGCGGCAGGAAAATAGATGCCGGTTGCATGTATTTGCCGAGAGCGGCCCGCCCGAGGCACGGGACCGGCGGAAAGGGCAGCGCGAAAACGAGAAGGGCGGGCCACTTGGCCCGCCCTTCGATCCGTCATCCGTCCGAGGCTCAGAGCGTCGGGTAGATCGGGAAGCCCTTGAGGAAGGCCTCGACCTCGGCCTTCACCTTGGCCTCGACCTCGGCATTGCCGTCCTCGCCGTTCGCCGCCAGACCGTCGACCACCTCGATGATCCAGTCGGCGATCTTGCGGAACTCGGCTTCCTTGAAGCCGCGGGTGGTGCCGGCGGGCGAGCCGAGGCGGATGCCCGAGGTCACGGTCGGCTTTTCCGGGTCGAACGGCACGCCGTTCTTGTTGCAGGTGATGTGCGCGCGGCCGAGGGCCTTCTCGGTCGCGTTGCCCTTCACGCCCTTGGGACGCAGGTCGACCAGCACCACGTGGGTGTCGGTGCCGTGGGTCACGGTGTCGAGCCCGCCCTTGATCAGCTGGTCCGACAGCGCCTGCGCGTTGGCGATGACCTGCTTGGCGTAGTCCTTGAACTCGGGGCGCAGCGCCTCGCCGAAGGCCACGGCCTTGCCGGCGATGACATGCATCAGCGGGCCGCCCTGGATGCCGGGGAAGATCGCCGAGTTGACCTTCTTGGCGATCTCCTCGTCGTTGGTGAGGATCATGCCGCCGCGCGGGCCGCGCAGGGTCTTGTGGGTGGTGGTGGTCGCCACATGCGCGTGCGGGAAGGGCGACGGGTGCTCACCGCCGGCCACGAGGCCCGCGAAGTGGGCCATGTCGACCATCAGGTAGGCACCGACGCTGTCGGCGATCTCGCGCATCTTGGCGAAGTCGATCTGGCGCGGGATGGCCGAGCCGCCGGCGACGATGATCTTGGGCTTGTGCGCGTTGGCCAGCTCCTGGACCTGGTCGTAGTCGAGCAGGTTGTCCTGCTTGCGCACGCCGTACTGGATGGCGTTGAACCACTTGCCCGACTGGTTGGGCTTGGCGCCATGGGTCAGGTGCCCGCCGGCGTCGAGGCTCATGCCGAGGATGGTGTCGCCGGGCTGGATCAGCGCCTGGTAGACGCCCTGGTTGGCCTGGCTGCCGGAGTTCGGCTGCACGTTGGCGAAGGCGCAGCCGAAGAGCTGCTTGGCGCGCTCGATGGCCAGGTTCTCGGCCACGTCGACCCAGTCGCAGCCGCCGTAGTAGCGCTTGCCCGGGTAGCCTTCGGCGTACTTGTTGGTGAGCACCGAGCCCTGCGCCTGCATGACGGCGCGCGAGACGATGTTCTCGGACGCGATCAGCTCGATCTCGTCGCGCTGGCGGCCAAGCTCGCCGGTGATGGACGCGAAGAGTTCGGGGTCACGGGACGAGAGCTCTTCGGTGAAAAAGCCGGTGTCGCTGGGCGCGGCGGTCATGGGCAAGTCTCCGGGGGTCAAGGATTCGAGTTCCGGCGCCTGAGTAAAGGAAAGCGCGCGGATCGCAAAGACGTCAAAGCGACAGCTTGCGTTTCTCTTCCGGCCTCTCTGGCGGCGCGGGAAAACTTGTGATTGTTTCGGAACATCCCGGACGGGACAGGAAACCGCAGGACACCCCCGACCCGATGTCACTGAGAATTGCCTTCTGCGCCTCGCGCGCGCCGATCGCCCAGGCGGCCCATGCCGCGCTGAGCAACCGCTACGGCGACCACGCCGAGCGCGGCGCAGACGTGATCGTGGCGCTGGGGGGCGACGGGTTCATGCTGCAGACCCTGCACCGCACGCAGGAGCTGAACGTGCCGGTCTACGGGATGAACCGCGGCACCGTTGGCTTCTTGATGAACGCCTATTCGGAGCACCGGCTGGAAGAGCGGCTCGAGCAGGCCGAGGAGGCGGTGATCAACCCGCTTTCGATGCGGGCCACCACCGTCGACGGCACGGTGCACGAGGCGCTGGCGATCAACGAGGTCTCGCTGCTGCGGACCGGGCCGCAGGCGGCGCGGCTGGCGATCCACGTCGACGGCAAGCTGCGCCTGCCCGAGCTGGTCTGCGACGGCGCGCTGCTGGCGACCCCGGCGGGCTCGACCGCCTACAACTACTCGGCGCACGGGCCGATCCTGCCGATCGGCTCGGAGGTGCTCGCACTTACTGCCGTCGCCGCCTTCCGCCCGCGGCGCTGGCGCGGCGCGCTGCTGCCCAAGGCCGCCGAGGTCAGTTTCGAGGTGCTCGAGCACGAGAAGCGCCCGGTGATGGCCGAGGCGGACAGCGAGTCGGTGCGCAACGTGGTGCGGGTCGACATCCGCTCGGCCCCCGACGTGGCGCACCGGGTGATGTTCGACCCGGGCCACGGGCTGGAAGAGCGGCTGATCCGCGAGCAGTTCGTCTGACGCAGCGCCCGCGGCTCAGGCCACGGCGTCGAGCGGCAACTGCGCGTGCAGGATCTCGACCTGCGGATCTCCCCAGCGGACAAGGCCGATGGCGGCGCTCGCCGCTACGCCATCGAAGCGGATCGAGCCTTCGCCGATCCGCAGCAGCAGGCTGTCCCCCTCCTGCGTGACGGACCAGTCGGCGATGTCCTCGCCAAGCTGGACGACCACCTCGGTTCCCGGGGCCAGCGACACGCTGTCATTCCCGTCACCGGCCGCGTAGCGCAACGCGACGGTGCCGCCGCCAAGCGTGATGCTGTCATCGCCCTGCCCCGCCTCGAGCGAGATCGCCCCGGCCACGCTGAGGGTGATCGCGTCATCCCCCGCGCCGGTGTCGATATCGGCCACGTTGCCGAGCGCGGCCAGCATCCGCGACTCCACCGGGCTGCCCGTACTCCAAGGACCCGCGGACAGGCGCGAGCGCCCGGCCCCCGCCTCGATGCTCACCGCGTCGCGCCCCGCGCCGGTGTAGATGCCGCCCACCACCGCCGCCGAGATCGTCACCGCGTCGTCGCCCTCGCCGGTGTAGATGCTCTCGACGCTCTGCGCGGCGATGGTCACCGCGTCGGCCCCGCCGCCGGTGTAGACCGACTGCACCTGCCGCGCCTGCAGCGTGACCGTGTCATTGCCTGTGTCATTGCCTGTGCCATTGACCGCCCTGCCGCGCCCGACGGGGTTCCGATCGGTGTAGATGCCGCTCACCCGATCCGCGAGGATGGCGACCGCGTCGCTTCCGGCGCCGGTGTTCACGCCCGTGACGGTGCGCGCAGCGATCGCCACGGCGTCATTTCCCGCGCCGGTGTAGACGCGCGAAACCTCGGTCGCGCGGATCGCCACCGCGTCGTTGCCCCCCTGCGCCGAGCGCTGCGGATCGACGTCGGTATAGACACCCTCGACCCGCTCCGCCGAGAGCGCGAGCGCGTCATGCCCGGTGCCCGTGGCGACATTCGACAGGGTCCCCGCCGAGGCCGAGAGCGCGAGATTGCCGCCGTAGCTGGCGAAGGTGACCTGCGCATCGTCCTGCGCATAGGCGCCCGCCGAGGCGCCCGAACGGATCGCCACGCCGGACTGCAGCCGCTCGAGCGCCTTTGCCATGTGCTGCATCCGGGCACGGATGCGCTGCAGCCCGCGCTCCCGCGCGCCGGCAAGGCTGTGGTCCGTGGACCCCTCCTCCGCCTGCGTCCGCGCCTCGATGCCGACCTGCGCCGCCCGCAGCACCGGCCCCGCGCTGCGCGGTGCAGCCGCGCCCGTGCCGGTGCCGGTGCCGGGATCGGCAGCCGCCTCCGACACCTCGATCGAGGCGAGGCTCACCCCGGCGCTGGCCCCGTCCGGGCCGGCGCTGGCGCGCAGCTGCGAGAGGGACAGGCTGCCGAACAGCGTCGGCAGGCTCTGCAACGGGAGGGAGGGGATCGGCAGGCTCATGGCGGGGCTCCTTTGCCGAGAGGCTGCGCCGCGAAGCTGAACGGGAGGTAAACGCGCCCCGGCGAGATGTTTCGCATTGGACGGGTCCCGCGCCCGCGCCATAAGGAAGGCGGAAACTTCAGGGAGATGCCCATGCTGCAAGGCCTGCATCACGTGGCGCTGATCTGCGGCGACTATGCCCGCAGCCGCGCCTTCTACGTCGACCTGCTGGGGCTCGAGGTGATCGCCGAGACCCACCGCGCCGAACGGCAGAGCTGGAAGCTCGACCTGAGGGTGCCGGGCGGCGGGCAGATCGAGCTCTTCAGCTTCCCCGCGCCTCCCGAGCGCCCCTCGCGCCCCGAGGCCAGGGGGCTGCGCCACCTTGCGTTTCGCGTTGCGGACATGGGCGCGGCGGTGCGCTGGCTCGAGGATGCGGGGGTGGCGGTCGAGCCGGTGCGGGTCGACGAGCTGACCGGCAAGCGCTTTACCTTCTTCGCCGACCCGGACGGGCTGCCACTGGAACTCTACGAGATCTGACGGCCGCTGATTGACGCCGCGGAAAATCTTCCGCAGATTTTCGCCAGCCACGACGACATTGCGCCCATGCATCTTTCCAAGTTCACCGATTACGCGCTGCGCGTCTGCCTCTATCTCGGGGCGCAGCAGGACCGGCTGGTCTCGATCTCCGAGATCGCCCAGGCCCATGCGCTGTCGCACGGCAACCTGATGAAGGTGGTGAAGAACCTCGTCGACGGCGGCTTCCTGAAGACCACGCGCGGCCGGTCCGGCGGCGTCGAGCTGGCCCGCACGGCGGCGGAGATCCGGATCGGCGAGATCGCCCGCTTCATGGAGGGCGACACCTCCATGGTCGATTGCTCGAGCTGCATCCTCAAGGGCGCCTGCGGGCTGACGCGGGCGCTGCGCGAGGCGAAGCTCGCCTTCTACGCGCAACTCGACCAGTACAACCTCGCCGATGCGCTGACCGCCCACCCGCGGACGCTCTCGCTGCTGCTCGGGGCGGTGCCCTCGGAGCCGCTGGACCCGAACCCCGCCTGAGGGCGAATCCCGGGACGTCGGGGCGCCGGGGCTGGATGTCCTGCCCCTTCTTGCGGCGGGCCTACCCCCGCCTCTGACCCCGGGCCAACTCGCCAGTCGTCAACATTTTGCTGAAAATCAGCGCAGGAGCCCCGCGGTTTGCACGTGCAGCACTCAGCTGCCGGGCGGCGACCCGGATTTCCGCGAAATCCTGCGCCCCGGCCCGAAAGATCTCTTGCGCGGAAATAACATTCCACCGTAACGAATGATTTATCAGGTCGCATCTTCCCCGCGACCCCGCCGCAACGGCGCGGCAATTTCCGTCAAGAGCCCCCAGAGGGCAGGCAGCAAAGGCGCTGCGACTTCGTTCCGACACGGATCGGATCGTGGGATCACGCAAGCGCCAACCTTCCGTTTTCCCTGACAGAAATCGCCGCGGCCCGGGATCTCCCGTTCCGCTTCCTGCTGAAACCGGAGACCCCTCATGTCCAAGCAACGCCTCGTCATCATCGGCAACGGCATGGCCCCCGGCCGCCTTCTGGAGCACCTCTTCGAGGCCGCCCCCGATGCCTATGACGTCACCGTCTTCAATGCCGAGCCCCGCGTGAACTACGACCGCATCATGCTGTCGCCGGTGCTGTCGGGCGAGAAGACCTTTGAAGACATCATCATCCACGGCGACGCCTGGTACGAAGAGCGTGGCATCACCCTGCACCGCGGCGAGAAGGTCACCGGCATCGACCGCGAGGCCCGCAGCGTCACCGGCGCCAGCGGCATCACCGCCCAGTACGACAAGCTGGTGATCGCCACCGGCTCGTCGCCCTTCATCATCCCCGTGCCGGGGCACAAGTTGCCCGGCGTGCTGGCGTACCGCGATCTCGACGACGTGGACGGAATGCTGCGGGCGGCCTCGAGGGGTGGCCGTGCCGTGGTGATCGGCGGCGGCCTGCTTGGTCTCGAGGCCGCCGCCGGTCTGAAATCGCGCGGCATGGAGGTGACCGTGCTGCACCTCATGCCGACCCTGATGGAGCGCCAGCTCGACCCGGCGGCGGGCTACCTGCTGCAGAAGGAACTCGAGCGGCGCGGCATCGAGGTGCGCTGCGGCGCCAACACCAAGGCCATCCTCGGCGAGACCGAGGTCGAGGGCGTCGAGCTGGAGGACGGCACCGTCATCGAGGCCTCGCTGGTGGTCATGGCCGTCGGCATCCGCCCCTCGATCGACCTTGCCCGCGAGGCCGGGCTGGCCGTCGGCCGTGGCATCCAGACGGACGCCGCGCTGCGCACCTCGGACCCGGACATCTTCAGCCTCGGCGAATGCGCCGAGGTGGATGGCCGCGTCTACGGTCTGGTCGCGCCGCTCTACCAGATGGCCAATGTCGCCGCCGAGCATCTCGCCGGGCCCTCCGAGGCCGCCTTTGCCCATGCCGAGACGCCGACCAAGCTCAAGGTCACCGGCATCAACCTCTACTCGGTGGGCGACTTCGGCGACGGGCCCGACCGCGAGGACGTGGTGCTGCGCGACGCCGCCCGCGGCAGCTACCGCCGGGTGATCCTGCAGGACAATCGCGTCATCGGCGCGGTGCTCTACGGCGATGTCGCCGACGGCATGTGGTACAACGAGCTGCTGAAGTCCGGCGAGGACGTCTCGGCGATGCGCGACACGCTGATCTTCGGGCAGGCGCACCAGGGCGGCGCCTCGGCCGATCCGCTCGCCGCGGTCGCCAACCTCTCGGCCGACGCAGAGATCTGCGGCTGCAACGGCGTCTGCAAGGGCAAGATCGTGCAGGCGATCACCGAGAAGGGCCTCAGCACCCTCGGCGAGGTGCGCGCCCACACCAAGGCCAGCGCCTCCTGTGGCAACTGCACGGGGCTGGTGGAGTCGGTCATGGCGCTGACCCTCGGCGACGGGTTCGCCAAGAAGGCCGAGGGCATGTGCGGCTGCACCGGGCTCGGCCACGGCGAGGTGCGCCGGCTTATCAAGGCGCAGGGGCTGAAGAGCATCCCCGCCGTGATGCAGGAACTGGAATGGAAGACCTCGCATGGCTGCGCGAAATGCCGTCCGGCGCTCAACTACTACCTGCTGAGCGACTGGCCGGGCGAGTACAAGGACGACCAGCAGAGCCGCTTCATCAACGAGCGCGTGCACGCCAACATCCAGAAGGACGGCACCTATTCCGTCGTGCCGCGGATGTGGGGCGGGATGACCTCGGCGGACGAGCTGCGCGCCATCGCCGACGTGGTGGACAAGTTCGCCATCCCCGACGTGAAGGTGACCGGCGGCCAGCGCATCGACCTCCTGGGGGTTAAGAAGGAAGACCTGCCCGCCGTCTGGGCCGATCTCAACGCCGCGGGTCTGGTCTCGGGCCACGCCTATGCCAAGGGTCTGCGCACGGTGAAGACCTGCGTCGGCTCGACCTGGTGCCGCTTCGGCACGCAGGACAGCACCGGGCTCGGCATCAAGCTCGAGAAGTTCCTCTGGGGGTCGTGGACGCCCGCAAAGGTCAAGCTCGCCGTGACCGGCTGCCCGCGCAACTGCGCCGAGGCGACCTGCAAGGACATCGGCGTGATCTGCGTCGATAGCGGCTACGAGATCGTCTACGGCGGCGCCGCGGGCCTGCACATCCAGGGCACCACCAAGCTCGGCACGGTGAAGACCGAGGAGGAGGTGATCGAGATCGCCGCCGCCATGACCCAGATGTACCGCGAGCAGGGCTACTACCTCGAGCGCATCTACAAATGGGCGGACCGCGTCGGCTACGACATGGTCAAGGCCGCGATCCTCGACGACCTGGACAGCCGCCGCGCCTATTACGAGCGCTTCGTCTTCAGCCAGCAGTTTGCCCAGACCGACCCCTGGTCCGAGCGCGTCTCGGGCGTCGACAAGCACGAGTTCAAGCCGCTCGCCGTCTTCGGCGAAGAGGCGAAAACCCCCGCCAGCGTGGAGCCCGCAGAATGAACGCCCTGACCCGCGACAGCAATGCATGGCGCCTCATCGGCTCCATCGACGACATCCCCACGCAAGGCGCGCGCTGCGTCGAGAACGGGGAGACAAAGATTGCCGTCTTCCGCACCGCGGATGACCGGATCTTCGCGCTCGAGGACAAGTGCCCGCACAAGAACGGGCCGCTCAGCCAGGGCATCGTGCACGGCGGCTGCGTCACCTGCCCCCTGCACAACTGGGTGATCTCGCTGGAAACCGGTGCCGCCACCGGCGCCGACGAAGGCCGCACCGCTTCCTTCCCCGTCCGTCTCGACGGTCGGGACATCTACCTCAACCTCCAACAGGGCGCCTGACCCCGGGCCCCGAACCCCTTCAGCAAAGGATACGCATCATGTCGTATATCGCTCCCAAGGAATTCGCGGCCAAGATGGTCGACGCCGGCGAATCCAAGATCTTCATGTCCACCAAGGACACGCTCATCCGCGCCTACATGGCCGGGGCAATCCTCGCGCTGGCCGCGGCCTTCGCGATCACCATCACCGTCAACACCGGCAACCCGCTGGTCGGCGCGCTGCTGTTCCCGGTCGGCTTCTGCATGCTCTACCTCATGGGCTTCGACCTGCTGACCGGCGTCTTCACCCTCGCGCCGCTGGCGGTCATCGCCAAGCGCCCGGGATGCACCTGGGGCGGCGTGCTGCGCAACTGGGGCCTGGTGTTCACCGGCAACTTCGCCGGCGCGCTGACCGTCGCGGTGTTCATGACCATCATCGTCACCATGGGCTTCACCACCGCCCCCAACGCGGTCGGCGAGAAGATCGGCCACATCGGTGAAGGCCGGACCCTCGGCTACGCCGCGGCCGGCATGGGCGGCATGCTGACCCTCTTCGTGCGCGCCGTGATGTGCAACTGGATGGTCTCGACCGGCGTCGTCGCCGCGATGATGTCCACCTCGGTCTCGGGCAAGATCATGGCCATGTGGATGCCGATCCTGGTGTTCTTCTACCTCGGCTTCGAGCACTCGATCGTCAACATGTTCCTGTTCCCCTCGGGCATCATGATGGGCGGGCAGTTCACCTGGGCGGACTACTTCCTCTACAACGAGATCCCGACCGTGATCGGCAACCTCGTGGGCGGCCTGACCTTCGTCGGCGGCATGATCTACTCGACCCACTTCCGTGAATCGCCGAAGCGCAACGCGGGCCGCAACGACGACGCGGTGCGCATGCCGGCCGAATAAGCGTTGACCTCGCCTTGGGCCCCGCCACCGCGCGGGGCCCCTTTTCGTTTGTGCCTTTTCCAGACCCCGCGCCGGACCGGAGCCCGAGATGCCCAGAGACACCGCCCTGCCCCAGACCCTGCACCTGTCGCTCGGCCAGCATGCCCGGCAGGGCATGAAGCCGCAGATGCAGGACTTCCACGGCGCGCTGCTGCCCGGCGGCACGCAGCTGGCGCTGAAGGGCGCGGTGGTGGCGCTGGCGGACGGCATCTCGACCAGCCCGCACGCCCGCACCGCCGCCGAGATGGCCGTCGCCGCGCTGGTCACCGACTATTACGACACGCCCGAGAGCTGGACCGTGCAGACCGCCGCCGGGCGGGTGATCGCGGCGACCAATGCCTGGCTCCACGGGCAGAGCCGCGCCGTGGCGCCGGGCGATCCCGACCGCGGCTTCGTCTGCACCCTCTCGGCGATGGTGCTGAAGGGGCGCGAGGCGCATCTCTTCCACGTCGGAGACAGCCGGATCTCGCGCCTTGCCGGCGACAGCCTCGAGCCGCTGACCGAGGACCACGTGAGCGGCGGGATGCTGTCGCGCGCGATGGGAGTCTCGGCCGAGCTGCGGCTCGACCACCGCCGCGTGGCGCTGCAGTCGGGCGACGTCTTCCTGCTGACCACAGACGGGGTGCACGCCCATATCACCGGGCGCGACCTGCGCGCGGCGCTCGACCGGACGCCCGATCTCGACGCCGTGGCCGAGCATCTCGTCGGCCTTGCCCTCCAGCGCGGCAGCCGCGACAACCTGACAGCGCAGGTGCTGCGCGTCGACGCCCTGCCCGAGCCCGGCAGCGCCGCGCTCGGCGCCGAGGCCACCGTCCTGCCGGTGCCGCCCCTGCCGAGGCCCGGGGACGAGATCGACGGCTTCCGCATCCTGCGCGCGCTGCACCACTCGCCGCGCAGCCATGTCTTCCTTGCCGCCGCACCGGACGGGGCGAAGGTGGCGCTGAAGATCCCCGCCTCCGAGATCGCCGAGAGCGCGGACGCCCGCCGACGCTTCCTGCTCGAGGACTGGGTGGCGCGGCGGATCGACAGCCCGCACGTGCTGCGCGCCGCCCCCCTGCCCGGCCCACGCAGCGCGCTCTACGGCGTCACCGAGTTTGTCGAGGGCGTCACCCTGCGCCAGTGGATGACCGACCACCCGAAGCCCTCGCTGGACGAGGTGCGCGGCATCGTCACGCAAGTGGCGGACGGGCTGCGCGCCCTCCACCGCCGCGAGATGATCCACCAGGACATCCGCCCCGAGAACCTGCTGATCGACGGCGACGGCACGGTGCGGATCATCGACTTCGGCTCGGTCGCCGTGGCCGGGGTGGAGGAGGCGACACCCGGCCTGCTGGGAGAGATGCCCGGCACATACCAGTACACCGCGCCCGAGTACCTGTCGGGCGACGTGGTCAGCTGGCGGTCGGACATGTTCGCGCTGGCGGTGATCGCCTACGAGATGCTGACCGGTGTGCTTCCCTATGGCACGCAGGTGGCCAGAGTGGCCTCGCGTCGCGACCAGATGCGGCTCGCCTACCGCTCGGCCAGTGACGAGACCAGCGGCGTGCCGCTTTGGATGGACGAGGCGCTGCAGCGCGCGCTGCATCCCGACCCGCTGCGCCGCCCTGATGCATTGTCCGAGTTCCTCGCGAGCCTCCGCCGCCCCTCGCCCGGCTGGCAGGCGGCGCACCGCCGCCCGCTGGCGGCCCGCAATCCCGTCCGTTTCTGGCAAGCGACCTCCGCGATCCTCGCCGCGCTCTGCCTGATCCTTGCCGCGCATCTGGGCGGCTGACCCTCACCCCCGAAAGGAGAACTGCCATGAAGGACGCACTCATTCCGCAGGATCTGACCAAGGACGATGTCGCGGCGCTGATCCTCGCCGCCAAGAAGCGCGCCGGCCTCAGCTGGGAGGGCATCGCCGGGGCCATCGGCATGTCGCCGGTCTGGACCCATTCCGCCTGCGTGGGCATGAACGCCATGCCCCCCGCCAAGGCCGCCGCGCTGGTGGCACTGCTCGAGCTTCCCGAGGAAGCGGGTGAGGTGCTGGCCGAGAGCCCGACCAAGGTCTGGAGCCAGACCGTGCCCACCGATCCCTGCATCTACCGGCTCTACGAGATCGTCGGCGTCTACGGGCCGACCATCAAGGCGCTGATCCACGAGGAGTTCGGCGACGGCATCATGTCGGCGATCGACTTCGACATGGAGGTGACCCGTGTGCCGCACGAGAAGGGCGACCGGGTGAAGATCGAGATGTCCGGCAAGTACCTCGGCTACAACGCCTGGTGAGGCGCACCAGCCTCGGCGGACGACCGGATGCAGGAAGGGGGGCCGAGGCCCCCCTTTTTTCGTGTCCGTCGTCCGGCTCAGCCGCCGAAGTCGTCGAGCATGATGTCCTCGCGGTCCACGCCCAGTTCCAGCAGCATGTTGATCACCGACTGGTTCATGATGGGCGGGCCGCACATGTAGAACTCGCAGTCCTCGGGCGCCGGGTGGTTCTTCAGGTACTCGTTGTAGAGCACGTTGTGGATGAAGCCGGTGTAGCCCTTCCACTCGTCCTCGGGCAGCGCGTCCGAGAGGGCGACGTGCCATTCGAAGTTGTCGAATTCCTTGGCCAGCTGGTCGAAGTCCTCGACGAAGAACATCTCGCGCTTGGACCGTGCGCCGTACCAGAACGAGATCTTCCGGTCGCGGTTCTCGAGCCGCTTGAGCTGGTCGAAGATGTGCGAGCGCATCGGGGCCATGCCCGCGCCGCCGCCGATGAAGACCATCTCCTTCTTGGTCTCGCGGGCGAAGAACTCGCCGAACGGGCCGGAGATGGTGACCTTGTCACCGGGCTTGAGGTTGAAGATGTACGAGGACATCTGCCCGGCGGGGATGCCGGTCGAGCCCGGGGGCGGCGAGGCCACGCGGACGTTGAGCATGATGATGCCGCGCTCTTCGGGGTAGTTCGCCATGGAGTAGGCGCGTTCGATCGGCTCGGTGACCGTCGACTCGTACTGCCACAGGTTGAACTTGTCCCAGTCGCCCCGGTATTCCTCGGCGACGTCGAACTCCTTGTACGACAGCTTGTGCGCGGGGGCCTCGATCTGGATGTAGCCACCGGCGCGGAAGTTGACGTTCTCGCCTTCCGGCAGCTTGAGGACCAGCGCCTTGATGAAGGTCGCGACGTTCTCGTTGGAAATGACCTCGCATTCCCACTTCTTCACGCCGAAGACCTCTTCGGGGACCTCGATCTCCATGTCCTGCTTGACCGCGACCTGGCAGGACAGGCGGTCGCCGCAGGCGGCCTCGCGCTTGGTGATGTGGCTCTCTTCGGTGGGCAGGATCGACCCGCCGCCCGAATGGACCCGCACCCGGCACTGCGCGCAGGTGCCGCCGCCGCCGCAGGCGGAGGGCACGAAGAGCTTCTGGCCGGCGAGGGTCTGCAGCAGCTTGCCGCCGGCCGGGACCGAGATAGTCTTCTCGCCGTTGATGGTGATGTTGACGTTGCCCGTCGACACCAGACGTGCGCGCGCCATCAGGATGATGGTCACCAGCGCGATCACGATCAGGGTGAAGAGGATGACGCCGAGGCTGAAAGTTTCCATGTGTTCCTAGTCCTCCTGCCTCAGAGTTTCACGCCGCTGAAGGACATGAAGGCCATGGCCATCAGGCCCGCGGTGATGAAGGTGATGCCAAGACCCTGAAGACCGACGGGAATGTCCGAGTACTTCAGCTTCTCGCGCACACCGGCCATCGCGGTGATCGCCAGCGCCCAGCCGAAGCCGGACGACACGCCGTAGGTGAGGCTTTCGGCAAAGTCGTAGTTCCGTTCCACCATGAACAGCGAGCCACCGAGGATGGCGCAGTTCACCGTGATCAGCGGCAGGTAGACGCCGAGCGCGTTGTAGAGCGGCGGGAAGTACTTATCGAGCACCATCTCGAGGATCTGCACCAGCGCGGCGATCACCCCGATGTAGGAGATGAGGCCGAGGAAGGTCAGGTCGATGTCCGGGAAGCCCGCCCATGCCAGCGCGCCGGGCGCCAGCAGGTAGGTCAGGATCAGGTTGTTGGCGGGCACGGTGATCGCCTGCACGATCATCACCGAGACGCCAAGACCCATGGCGGTCGAGATCTTCTTCGACACGGCGATGAAGGTACACATCCCCAGGAAGAAGGACAGGGCAAGGTTCTCGACGAAAACCGCCTTGACCGCGAGAGAGATGAGACCTTCCATCAGTGCGCCTCCACGCTCTGGATCTTGTATTCACGCTCTTCGACCTGGCCGGGCTTCCAGGTGCGGATCGCCCAGATCAGCAGGCCGATGACGAAGAAGGCCGAGGGCGGCAGCAGCAGCAGGCCGTTCGGCACGTACCAGCCGCCGTTGTTGACGGTCGGCAGGATGGTGACGCCGAACAGCGAGCCCGAGCCGAAGAGCTCGCGGATCACGCCGACGACCATCAGGATCAGACCATAGCCCGCGCCGTTGCCGATGCCGTCGACGAAGCTCGCCACCGGCGGATTGCTCATGGCGAAGGCCTCGGCGCGACCCATCACGATGCAGTTCGTGATGATCAGGCCGACGAAGACCGACAGGGTCTTCGAGATCTCGTAGGCATAGGCCTTGAGCAGCTGGTCCACCACGATCACCAGCGAGGCGATGATGACCATCTGCACGATGATCCGGATCGAGCTCGGGATCTGGTTGCGCAGCATCGAGATGAACATCGACGAGAAGGCGGTCACCAGCGTCACGGCGATGGCCATCACCAGCGCCACCTTCAGCGAGGAGGTCACCGCGAGCGCCGAACAGATGCCCAGCACCTGCAGGGTGATCGGGTTGTTGTCGATCAAGGGATCGACGAGCTGCGATTTGCGGGTCTGCTGGGCCATCAGATCTCTCCTGCCTTAAGCCGCTCGAGGAACGGGCCGTAGCCCTGTTCACCCATCCAGAAGCGGACAAGGTTGTCGACACCGCGCGAGGTCAGGGTCGCCCCGGCCAGCGCGTCGATATAGTAGTCCTGGCCGGCGGCGGGCGCCTGCTTGGCGACGGTGATCTGCAGCGTGCCGTCTTCGTCACGCAGCTTCTTGCCGTTCCAGAGCGCCTTCCAGCGCGGGTTGTCCACCTCGGCCCCAAGGCCGGGGGTCTCGCCCTGCTGGTAGAACTGCAGGCCGTAGATGTCGTTGCCGTTCTCTTCCAGCGCGATGAAGCCGTAGAGCGTGGACCAGAGGCCATAGCCCTCGATCGGCAGCACCGCCTTGTCGATCGCGCCGTTCGCGTCGCGCAGGATGTAGACCGTCTGGAAGATCTGCTGCTTGCCGCCGAGACCCGCCGGGTCCTCGTCGAGCGCGCGCACGATCGCCGGGTCGCCGGAGGCCGCCAGCTCCTCGAAGGTCGCGACGTCGTACTTGTCGGTGAACTCGCCGGTGGCCAGTTCCAGAACGTGCGGCTCGAAGTCCTTGAAGGCCTCGGCCACGTTCATGCCGGGTTCGTAGACGCCCGCCACTTCAAGCACGTTCATCTGCTTGTCGCGCAGCTTGTTGGCGTCCTGCACCGGGCGCAGCGACACTGCCGCCGCCGACACGACCATCGAGGCCAGGAGGCAGAGCACCACCGCCACGGTCACCGTCTTGACGGTGGAATCCGGCGGCATGTCGAGGAAGCGGCGGACGAAGCCCTTGCTTGCGTTGGTGTCAGACATTGCGCTTGGCCCTCCGCTTGATGTTGGCCTGGACGACGAAGTAGTCGATCAGCGGCGCGAAGACGTTGCCGAACAGGATTGCCAGCATCATGCCTTCCGGGAAGGCCGGGTTGATCACACGGATCATCACGACCATGAAACCGATGAGCGCGCCGTAGATGTAGCGGCCGACGTTGGTGTGGCTGGCCGAGACGGGCTCGGTCACCATGAAGACGAGGCCGAAGGCGTAGCCGCCGATCACCAGGTGCCAGTACCAGGGCATGGCGAACATCGGGTTGGTGTCCGAGCCGATGACGTTCAGCAGCGACGAGAAGCCGATCATCCCCGCAAGGCAGCCGACGATCAGGCGCCAGTTGGCGATCTTCGTGGCCAGCAGGAAGGCAAGGCCCAGCAGGCAGGCGATGGTCGAGGTCTCGCCGAACGAGCCCTGGATCGTGCCGACGAAGGCGTCCATCCAGCTGATGCCGTGCTGCGGCAGCGCGGCGGCGCCTTCGCTGGCGCCGATGGCCAGCGCGGTCGCGCCCGAGAAGCCGTCGACCGGGGTCCAGACGCTGTCACCGGACATCTGCGCCGGGTAGGCGAAGTAGAGGAAGGCACGGCCGACCAGCGCCGGGTTGAGGAAGTTCTTGCCAGTGCCGCCAAAGACTTCCTTGCCGATCACCACGCCGAAGATGATGCCGAGCGCGACCTGCCAGAGCGGCGCGGTGGCGGGCATGATCAGCGTGTAGAGCATCGAGGTCACGAGGAAGCCCTCGTTCACCTCGTGGCGACGGATCACCGCGAAGATCACCTCGAAGATGCCGCCCGCAACCAGCGTCACGATGTAGATCGGCAGGAAATAGAGCAGCCCGTGCAGGATGTTGGCGATCGGGTTGGCGGCGTTGAAGCCGATGCCGAGCCCGTCGATGATCGCCGCGCGCCAGCCCGAGGCGCCGTATTCGGCGATCGCGAGGTTGGTCTGCAGGCCGGTGTTGTACATGCCGAAGAGGACGCAGGGGATCGTCGCCAGCACCACGTAGGTCATGATCCGCTTCATGTCGATGTACGAGCGGGCATGGGGCGCGACGGTGGTCACGGTCTTCGGGGTGTAGATGAAGCTCTCCACCATCTCGTAGATGGGGAAGTATTTCTCGAACCTGCCGCCCTTCAGGAATTGGGGCTCGATCCGATCGAAGAAATTGCGCAGACCCAAGGTCTTAGCCCTCCTTTTCGATCTTGCTGAGGCTGTCGCGAAGGGCGATGCCGTATTCGTACTTGGCCGGGCAGGCGAAACCGCAGAGGCCGAGGTCCTCCTCGTCCAGCTCCAGCGCACCCAGCGCCTGTGCCGTGTCGGTGTCCATCACCAGCAGCGCGCGCAGAAGCTGCGTCGGCAGGTAGTCCTGCGGCATCAGCTCCTCGAAGGTGCCGAGCGGCACCATGGCGCGGCGGCCGCCGTTGAGGTTCGACGTGAGCGCGTAGAGCTTCTTGGTGAAGGCCGAGCCGAGCACCGGCTGCACCGCGAACTTCGAGCCCATCGGGCGGATCCAGCCCATCGGGATCTGCTTCTTGTCTTCCTCGATCAGGGTGATCTGGCGCGCGTAGCGGCCAAGGAAGCCGGTCTGACCCGCCCCCATGCGGCCGCTGAGGATCGAGCCAGAGATGACGCGGACGGGCGTGCCGCCCTTGAGGTCCTCGGCGCAGAGATCCTCCATCGAGGCCCCAGCGAGCGTACGCACGAGGCGCGGACGGCTGCACATCGGGCCGGACAGGGCGATGATGCGCTTGGCGTCCAGACGCCCGGTCTCGAGCAGTTTCCCGATCGCGATCACGTCATGGTAGCCAATGCTCCAGACGGTCTTCGCGGCCGAGGGCGGCTCGAGGAAATGCATGTGCGTGCCGGCAAGGCCCGCCGGGTGCGGCCCCGAGAAGCCCGCGGCGGTGATGCCGGGCAGGTCGGCGCCGGGCATATCCGCGCCGATCTTCTGGCAGAGGTACACCTTGCCCTCGGTCAGCAGCGGCAGCGCCTGCAGGCCGCGGGTGAAGGCACCGGCATCCTCGGCGATGATCGTGGCGGCGTCGCCGCAGAGCGGCTCGCTGTCCATCGCGGTGACGAAGATCGCGGCAGGCTTGCTCTCGGGCGCCGGCACCTTCGAGTAGGGACGGGTGCGGAACGAGGTCCAGAGGCCGGAGGCGCAGAGCTTGGCGATGAGGCCCGCGGTGGTGGTCGCGTCGCCGACGGACGTGAAGTCCATGGGCTCGGCGGCGCTCGGGTCGACCTCGATCTCGATGCTGATCAGCACGCGGCGCGGGCCGCGGTTGACCGCCTTGATTCGCCCCGAAACCGGCGCGGTGACCTGAACCTCGGGCGTATCCTTGTGGGCCAGAATCGGCGCGCCGGCGGCGACGACATCGCCTTCCTGCACCACGATTCTCGGCTTCAAGCCGATGTAATCCTGCCCCAGAACCGCAACGGTCCGGACCGCTGCACCGTCTTCGATTCCGCCTTCGGGTGTCCCCAGCACCGGGACATCGAGACCTTTTCTCAACGTATATTGCTGCACGTCGCTTCGTCCTGTCCTTTTTCCGGCAGCCTTATGCGCCGCAACGCCGCAGTTTGGAAGAGTTTGACGAGAAAGTTTCGAATTTAATGTTGAATCACCCGCCAAAACGGCTCAGAAGCCGTTTGTCTCATCGTCGACCCTACAGCTTCCTGCGGAGATACCGGATGAACCCTCTTACCTTTTCTCGCCGTAGCTTCCTCGTGATGCCTTTCGCCCTGGCGGCGTGCAAGAAAGGGTGGTCCGTCATCGAGCTCGCAGGCCTGACCATGGGCACGAGCTATTCGATCGCCGCGATCGACCACACCAACAAGATCGACAAGGCCGAGCTGCAGCAGGCCGTGAACGCGAGCCTGTCGCAGGTGACCGCGCAGATGTCGAACTGGGATGCCGGCTCGGAGATCTCGCGCTTCAACGCCGCCGGGGCGACCGACCGTTTCGCCGTCTCGCCCGAGGTCGCGCACGTGATGACCGCGGCGCACGAGATCAACGCGGCCACCGACGGCCGATTCGACGTCACCGTCGGCCCGCTGATCGACCTCTGGGGCTTCGGCTCGGGCAAGACCCGCAGCGACATGCCGAGCGACGCCGAAGTCGCGCAGGCGCTGGCCTGCTGCGGCCAGTCGCAGTCGGTGGGCGTTGCGGACCGCGCGCTGCAGAAGATGCGCCCCGAGGCGGAAGTCTACCTCTCGGCCATCGGCAAGGGCTTCGGCATCGACCAGGTCGCGCGCACCCTCGCCGGCTTCGGCATCACCGACTACATGGTCGAGATCGGCGGCGATCTCTACACCGCCGGCAAGAACCCCGACGGCCAGGCATGGCGCATCGGCATCGAGACGCCGGAAGCCTTCGACCGCGGCGTGCAGCAGGTCGTGGCCGTGTCCGACATGGGCATGGCGACCTCGGGCGACTACCGCAACTTCTTCGACTACGAAGGCAAGCGCTACTCGCACATCATCGACGCCACCACCGGCCGCCCGGTCACCCACAACACCGCCTCGGTGACCGTGATGACCGAGAACGCCATGCTGGCCGACGCCTGGGCGACCGCCCTGCTGGTGCTCGGTGCCGAGCGTGGTCTCGAACTCGCAAATCAGCGTGACATGGCGGCGCTCTTCATTGAACGCACCGGCAAGGCAGGCGACAAGGGCTTCAAGCTCACGGCCAGCGACCGCTTCACCGCGCTGCAGGCCTGAGTCTCTCGGGCCGCGCAACCGCTGAAAGGGAGGTTTCGACATGTCGACCTTCGTTCTCGCCTTCGGACTTCTGATGATCGTGATGCTGGGCATGGCGCTCGGCGTCATTCTCAACGGGCGGACGATCAAGGGCAGCTGCGGCGGGCTCAACGCCATCGCCGGGGCCGACCGCTGCGTGGTCTGCAAGCAGGAGGTCGATCCCGACAGCCCGCTGCGCGACCGCCTGCACTGCCCCAAGGCGCGCAAGATGCTCGAGCAGATGGAGCGCGAAGAGCGCCAGGCCACCTGAGCCGCGGCCCCTTCCGGAATACGAAACGCCGGCCCGAGGGCCGGCGTTTTCGTTTTGGCGGAACGGCTTGGCCCGGCACGCGCCGGGCGGCTGCGCCCTCAGTGGCTGGTCAGCGGGGTCAGGCCCAGCACCAGCAGCGCCGCGGCGGCGACCACCCCGAACACCCAGAGCTGCCAGCGCGGACCCTCGGCCTTCCACACGCTGCGGTAGCGGTAACCGACAAGGCAGGCGATCACGAAGAGCACCGTGGCGCTGGCGGGGGACAGCGTGAGATCGGGCAAGAGTCGGGCCTCCGAGCTGGATTTCGTTTACTCGTGCGCTGATTGCACTAACCTGAAAGAGGTTCAAGGGAGGGTAATGCCATGCCAGCTTCTTACAGACCTCATACCCGCGACGACGACGAGCACGAACACAGCCACAGCCAGACCCTGGCCACGAACCTCTCGGCCTCCGAGGCGACCGTGGACCACGTGCTCGAGACCAAGAGCGGCGATCTCTTCACCATCCATCCGCACGAGACCATCGGCCGGGCGGTCGAGGTGCTCCGCGACCAGCGCATCGGCGCGCTTCTGGTTGTCGACGCCGAGGGTGAACTTGTCGGCATCCTCTCCGAGCGCGACATCGTGCGGCGGCTCGCCGACACGCCGGGGCGCACCCTGCCGCAGACCGTGGCCGAGCTGATGACCACCAAGCTCGAGACCTGCACCCCCGAGGACTCGCTCGTGTGGGTGCTGCGCCGGATGACCGACGGGCGCTTCCGCCACATGCCGGTGCTCGAGGACGAAGAACTGATCGGCATGATCTCGATCGGCGACGTGGTGAACTTCCGGCTGATCGCGCTGGAATACGAGGCGCTGAAGCTCAAGCAGCTGATCGTCGGCTGAGCCCGGCGCGGGCACAGGGCGTCACGCAAGGAAAAGGGCCGCGTCCGGTTCGGTCGCGGCCCTCTTTTGTCTATCGTCCCGGCGTCACTCGTCGCCCGGCACCCCGTAGGAGGGCGCCTCGCGCGGGTCGAGCGCGCGCTGCACGTAGGCCGCGAGCTGCGGCTTGTAGATCTCCCAGGCCGTGGCCACCGCCTCGATCGGGCAGTCCTCGGTCCAGTCGCAGCGCAGGTCGGCCACCGGCCAGCTGACCTTGTCGACGATCTTCAGCCCCGCCGAATGCACCGGCCCGGCCTCGCCCCCCGCCGCGAGCCCCGCCCGCAACGCCGCGATCAGGCGGTCGCCGATATGGCCGGTCGCACCGAGATAGGCATCGACCATCGCCTGCGGCACGCCGTCATTGGCCAGCATGTTGCCGCCCGAGGCGGCGTTCTCGGCCTGCGCCTGCGTCCAGATACCCAGCGAGTTCGGCCCGGAATGGATCGCCGTGCGCCCCTGCCCGTCCACCGCCAGCACCTGCCGGTACTCGATGAACCTGCCGCGCCGCTGCACCTCCGCGATGGCCTCGGGCGCGCTCATCCCCTGCTCCATCAGGTCGAGCGCGAGCGGGCCCAGCGAGGGATCCGTCACGTTCTGCGAGGCCACGGCTCCCACCCCGGCGCGCGCATAGGAACAGCGCGCCGCAACGGCCGGCGACGAGGACGAGATGACGAGGCCGAACATGCCGGTCTCGGGGCAGCGGGCGACGAGCGAGAAGGTCATCGCGGCTCAGGCCTTGTAGTCGTGCGGGATGACCGCGGTCGCCTCGATCTCGACCAGCCAGTCGGGACGCGCCAGCGCGGTGACGACGAGGCCGGTGGACACCGGGTGCACGCCCCTGATGTACTCGCCCATGGTCCGGTAGACCGCCTCGCGGTTGCGCACGTCGGTCAGGAACACCTGCACGCGGCAGACATGCTCCATCGCGCCGCCGCATTCCTCCATCAGCTGCTTGATGTTCTGCATGACCTTGTGGGTCTGCTCGACCGGGTCGTGGCTGTCGATGTTCTTGGCATCGTCGAGGTTCTGCGGGCACTGGCCACGCAGGAACACCATCTTGCCCTCGGCGACCACCGCCTGGCAGAGGTCGTTGTCGAGCTTCTGCTCGGGGTAGGTGTCCTTGGTGTTGAACTTGCGGATGCGGGTATGGGCCATCTGGCGCTCCGTTGGGGTTATTCTGCGGCCCGCGCGGGGGAAGTCGCGCGCCGGGCCTCGTCGTCGTAATGGGTGTAGCTGCGCTGGATCACGATCTGATCGGCGATGTAACGGGCGTCGTGCCAGACGCCCCAGATGAAGCTCGAGCCGCGGCGCGAAAGCCACGGCAGGCCGAGGAAGTAGAAGCCGCGCTCGGGCGAGACGCCGCGCTGCTGGCGCGGACGCCCGGTCTCGTCGAGCACGTCGAGCTCGAGCCAGCCATAGTCGAGCGCGTAGCCGGTCGCCCAGATGATCGTGCTCACCCCGGCCTCGGCGAGATCGAGCTCGGCGAGCGGATGGGTCATGCACTCGGGGTCGGGCGGCAGCAGCCGCGCCGAGGGTTCCTCGGGCAGTTCGAGCCCGTTCGCCGTGACATAGGCGTCGGCCTGATCGAGCAGCGCGAGGTAGTTGGCATCCCCCTCCTCGACGTTGCGCACGAGATCGTCCCGGAAATGCAGCCGCCCGTCCTCGAACCGGTCGGTGTGCCCGACCAGCGTGATGCCCTCCGCCGCGAGTTGGCGGAACTCCACGGTCCGGCCGCCGTTTGCGCCGCTCACCGCGATGGTGACGTGCTCGGTGCCCGGCGCGGGAGCCGGGATGTCCCAGAGCCCCAGCACCCCAAGCCACCAGCAATAGTCGCGCCCGCGATAGGCGCGCGGCGGGCGCCCGTGCGGCCCGACCGACAGGTAGACCTTGCGCCCGGCCCGGTTCAGCTCGTCGGCGATCTGCGCCCCCGAAGAGCCCGCCCCGACGACCAGCACCGCCCCCTCGGGCAGCTGGCCCGGGTTGCGGTAATCGGCCGAGTGCAGCTGCATCACCGGCGCGTCCTGTGGCACCACCTTCGGGATCACCGGGGTCTGGAACGGACCGGTGGCCGAGACCACGTTGCGCGCCTCGATCACCCCTTCCGAGGTCTCCACCCGGAAGCCGGGCCGCCCGCCCAGACGCTGGACCCGCGTCACCTCGACGCCGCAGCGGATCGGCGCGCCGAATTTCGCGGCGTAGCGCTCGAAATACTCTGCCACCTCGTCCTTGCCGGGAAAGGCCTCGCCGTCGCCGTCGAATTCCATGCCCGGAAAGCGGTCGTGCCAGGCGGGGCCGTTGGCGACCAGCGAATCCCAGCGCCCGGTGCGCCAGCGCTCGGCGATGCGGCTCTTCTCGAGCACGATGTGCGGCACGCCCTCGCGCGCGAGATGCTCACTCATGGCGACCCCGGCCTGACCAGCGCCGATGACGAGCGTGTCGATGGTTTCAACGGGCATGGCGAGTCCTTCCGCGGCCAGAGAGTCCCCTCCTGTCTAACTCCGCGGCAGCTTCGGGCGAATTACGAATTTCATCGCCCCTGCTTCGGCCACGCCTAAGCCAGCGCGGATGCCCGCCCGGAAGGCGGCGATGGTTCGGCAAGTGCGCCCAGTGCGAAGGCGCCAGGCCGGTGCCCTGCCGCCCATTATCCCTGTTGCGATAGTCTTATGAATCAACATCATGTGGCCCATGTCGCGCATCCCAAGAAGAAGCTGAAACCCGGTGAGCCTCTACGATCCCCTGAAAGACCGCCTGTCCTCGCTCCGCGTCACAACCGTGAGAATGAAGTTCGCGGACATTGAAGAAATCATCGGTCGGGAGCTTCCGCCGAGCGCCCGGAAATACCCGGCATGGTGGGGCAACAACGATCAGGACGGCAAGCGGCATTCTGCCGCCTGGCTGCATGCCGGATGGCGCACCGAAGACCTCGCGCTCGAGATGGAGGAGGTCAGTTTCGTGCGGCGCGATGCGCACTCCTCGTCACCGGCCTTTCTTCCGGCGATCAGAAGCTCCCTGTCCGCGGAATGGACTGCCGCGGGAGAGATCACCCTGTCCAGCGAGCAAGCGTTGGCTTTCCCCGCGGCGCCGAAAGAGGCCGGGATCTATCGCTTCCGATTTTCTGGAGAGGGCGGGTCTCGCTGCTACATCGGGGAGAGCGCAAACTTGGACAGACGCTTCGGCTCCTATCGCCGCCCCGGATCGACGCAGGCGACCAACCTGCGCCTGAATGAGTTGATGAGGCGGCAGCTCATGGAAGGTGGCAGGATTCACCTCGATCTCATCACGCGGATCGGCACGCTTGCGCATGATGGTTCCGACAAGGAAGAGACGCTCAGCGACAAGGCGGTGCGAAGACTGTTCGAGCAAGCTGCGATCGTTGCGGACAACGCCACCGAAATCGAGTCGCTGAACCGTTGATCAGGCCGCGGATTGCCGATGCCGACAGCCTCCGAAGCTCGGTGCGGAAGGAAGCGGTCGCTCAAGGCACCCGGTCCTCGCAGACCTGACGCTTGCCTGCACCGAAACGCAGAAGGCCCGGCACGAGCCGGACCTTCGCAACATCGACAGCGTCCGGCGGCTCAGCTCGCCGGGACCGCGCCGCTTTCGACGCGCCGCGCCGCCTTCTGCGAGACGAAGGCGCAGACCAGCAGCTGGCTCATGTGGTAGATCATCACCGGCAGCACGATCGCCCCGACCTGGTCGGCGGCGAAGAGCGCCGTGGCGATCGGCAGACCCGAGGCGAGGCTCTTGGTCGAGCCGCAGTAGAACAGCACCGCCCGGTCCGCGTAGGGCAGGCCGAAGAGCTTGCCCGCCCCGATCATCATCAGCATGACGATGGCAAGGAAGACCAGCACCACCAGCAGCAGCATCACGAGGCTCGCCATCGGGATCTTCGACCAGAGCCCCGAGACCGTGCCCGCGCTGAAGGCCGAGTAGACGATGAGCAGGATCGAGCCGCGATCCACCACCATGGTCAGGACCTTGTGGCGCTTCACGAAGGCGCCGACCCAGGGCCGGACCAGCTGGCCGACGACGAAGGGCAGCAGGATCTGCGTGCCGATCTTGACCACCGCGTCGAAGCTTACCCCGCCATCCCCGGCATGCAGCAGCAGCGCCACCAGCGCCGGGGTCAGCACCACGCCGACGATGTTCGACAGCGAGGCGGCGCAGATCGCCGCTGGCACGTTGCCCCCCGCGATCGAGGTGAAGGCGATCGAGGATTGCACGGTCGAGGGCAGCACCGACAGGAACAGCAGGCCAAGCGTGACCTCGGTGCCGAGCGCCGGGGCGAAGATCGCCGCCAGCCCCATGCCGATCACCGGGAAGAGCGCGTAGGTCGCGCCGAAGCTCAACCCCTGCAGCCGCCAGTTCAGCAGCCCGGCACGCACCGCGCTCGGGTCGAGCTTGGCCCCGTAGAGGAAGAACAGCAGCGCGACGGCCCAGAAGGTCACGTGTTTCAGCCCCACCGCCGCCACGCCCTGCGCGGGCAGCAGCAGGCCAAGGAAGACCGTGCCGATCAGCAGCAGCATGTAGGTGTCGATGCCGATGCGTTTGAGATACTTCATCCCGTCTCCTGCTCTTTCCCTCTCCGGCGCCTGCGCCGCTCCCTGTAACGACAGGGGCGCGGGGGGTGCCCGCGCCCTTGCCGGATGTCACGCGGGCCTCAGAACCCTGCGGCCTGCCCATCCTTACGCGGATCCGAGCCGGCCGCAAAGCCGCCTTCCGGCAGCCGGTGCACCAATTGTGCACCGCCAAAGCCGAAGGCATTGTCCGGCGCCTCGATCTGGATCCGGTGGCCGAGCGCCTTGAGCCCGTCGAGCACCGCCGGGGCCATGCTCGGCTCGCAGGCCACGTCGAGCCCCTCGATCATCCGCCAGCGCGGCGCGTCGGCGGCGGTCTGCACGTCCTGCTCCCAGAGCTGGGTGCGCAGCAGCAGCTGCAGGTGTCCCTGCGCCTGGATCGGCCCGCCCATCATGCCGAAGGCCATGAGAGGCTCGCCCTGCTTCATGGCGAAGCCCGGGATGATCGTGTGGAACGGCCGCTTGCCGCCCGCGACGCGGTTCGGGTGGCCTTCCTCGGTGGTGAAGCCGTAGCCGCGGTTCTGCATCGACACGCCGGTGCCCGGCACCACCACGCCCGAGCCGAAGCCCGCGTAGTTGGACTGGATGAAGCTGACCATCATCCCCGAGGCATCGGCGGTGTTGAGCAGCACCGTGCCGCCGCGCTTCGGCGCGCCGGGACCGAAGTCCTGCGCCTTGTCCTCGGCGATGAGCGCCGCGCGGGTTCTCAGGTACCCGGGGTCCAGTAGCGCGGTCTCGTCCACCTCGGTCATGTGCTCGCGGTCGGCGACAAAGGCGTGCAGGTCGGCATAGGCGAGCTTGATCGCCTCGATCTGCAGGTGCACGGCCATCAGGTCATCCGGGCCATGCTCGCGGATCGAGGTGTGCTGCAGCATCCCCAGCGCCATGAGCGCGGCGATGCCCTGCCCGTTCGGCGGGATCTCGTGCAGTTCGACGTCGTCGAAGGACTGGCTGACCGTGCCGCACCAGTCGGGCTTGTGGCTCGCCAGATCCTCAAGCGTCATTGCGCCGCCATGCGCCTTGGCGAAGGCGACGATCTCCTCGGCGATCTCGCCCTCGTAGAAGGCGCGGCCCTTGGTCTCGGCAATCGCCTTGAGGGTGCGCGCGGCACCTGGGTTGCGGAAGCGCTCGCCTGCCTTGGGGGCGCGGCCGCCGGGCAGGAAAGTCTCGGCGAAACCGGGCTGCTTGCCCAGCGTCGCCGCGCCCTTGGCCCAGAGCGTCGCGATCACCGGCGAGACGATGAACCCTTCCTCGGCGTAGCGGATCGCGGGGGCCAGCACCGTCGCCAGCCCGAGCTTGCCGAACCGCTCCGAAAGCTCGACCCAGGCGCTGACCGCGCCCGGCACCGTAACCGCGTCCCAGCCGTGCTGCGGCATGCCATCCGGGAAGCGCTCGGGCGACCAGGCGGCGGGCGCGCGGCCCGAGGCGTTGAGCCCGTGCAGCTGCTTGCCGTCCCAGAGGATGCAGAAGGCGTCCGAGCCGAGCCCGTTGCCCGTGGGTTCGACCACGGTCAGCGCCGCGGCGGTGGCGATCGCGGCATCCACCGCGTTGCCGCCCTGCTGCAGGATGGTCAGCCCGGCCTGCGTGGCCAGCGGCTGGGACGTGGCCACGACGTTCTCGGCCAGCACGGGCGAGCGGCGCGACGGGTAGACGGGATCATGACGCAGGCGCATCGGAACTCCTTGCCGAAATTTTGCGTGTCTTGAGGTGGCCGCGGATCGCCCAGGCAATCGAGACGAGGGCCGCGACGAGGAAGATTAGGCTGATCGGCCGGGTGAAGAACAGCGCCGGATCGGCATCGGTCATCAGCGCCCGGCGCAGGTTGGTCTCGGCGATCGGGCCAAGGATCACCCCCAGCACCAGCGGCGCCAGCGAGTAGCCGAGCGCGCGCAGCGCGTAGCCCGCCACCCCGATGAAGCCGAGCAGGTAGAGGTCGGTCACCCGGTTGTTCAGCGCGAAGGAGCCGACGACGCAGCAGACCATGACCACCGGCACGATGAGCCATTTCGGCACCTCGGCGACGCGCAGGAACATCCGCATCGACACCACCGAGACGAAGAGCATCATCAGCGAGGCGACGGCCATGGCGATGAACATGCCGTAGACGAGGTCGGCGTGGTCCATGATCAGCCGCGGGCCGACCGAGATGCCGTGAACCATCAGCGAGGCCATCAGGATCGCGTCCACCGCAGAGCCCGGGATGCCGAGGCCGATGAGGGGGATGAGACCACCCCCGGCGGTGGCCGAGTTGCCCGCCTCCGAGGCGACGACGCCGTCGGGGTTGCCCTTGCCGAAGCTCTCGGGGTCCTTCGAGCTGCGCTTGGCCTGGTCATAGGCCACGAGGTTGGCAATCGAGCCCCCCGCCCCCGGCAGCGCGCCGATCAGCACGCCGACGATGGACGAGCGGATCAGGTTCACCGGGCGCAGCAGCACCTCCTTCATCACCTTCCAGGTCTGGAAGTCGATGGCGCCGGTCACCAGCGCGTTGCCCGAGCGGACGGATTTCGCGTCCTCGACCTCGGAGGTCAGCTGCGAGATCGCGAAGATGCCGATCAGCACGACGAGGAACGGCAGCCCGGTCTCCAGCATCTCGATGCCGAAGTCGAAGCGCGGCCGCCCCATGATCGGGTCGGTGCCGACGGTCGAGATGGCAAGCCCGACGAGCCCCGCCAGCAGGCCGCGGATCACGCTGTCACCCACCAGCGAGGCGACGATGGTCAGCGCGAAGACGATCAGCGAGAAATATTCCCACGGGCCGAGCTTCACCGCGAACATCGCCAGCGGCGGCGCGGCGACGATCAGCACGATGGTCGAGATGACGGTGCCGAAGAACGAGGCCCAGACACCGAGCGACAGCGCCCGGCCGGGCTCGCCGTTGCGGGCCATGGGGAAGGCGTCGAAGGTGGTGGCGACCGACGAGGGCGTGCCGGGAATGCCGAGCAGCGCCGCCGAGATGAGCCCGCCGGTGTAGCCGCCGACGTAGACCGAGAGCATCACCGCGATGCCCTGAAGCGGCTCCATGGTGAAGGTCAGCGGCAGGGTCAGCACGATGGCCATGGTGACCGTGAAGCCCGGGATCGCGGCGGCGATGATGCCGGCCAGCGAGCCGAAGAGCATGTAGATCAGCGTGGCGAGCGTGAAGATCTGCGCCGCGCCGGAAAGGAAGCTGTCCATGTCAGAGCACCCCGCGCGGCAGGAAGACCGAGAAGACCTCGGCAAAGAGCCAGTTCAGCCCGAAGGAGAAGACGAGCGCGACGACCACCGCGATCAGCAGCGTCGCGGGCCGGCGCGGCATCAGCACCGCTTCCAGCGTGAGGATGAAGAGGAAGCTCGCTATAGAGAAGCCGAGCACCGGGATCAGCACGAGGTAGACCGCGAGCGCGCCGAGCGAGACGAAGACGAGGTGACGGCGCTGCGCCCATGCCACGGTCTGGCAGGCGAAGCGGCCGTAGGCGCCGGCAGGGATCTTGCGCAGCGCGTCGACGATGGCGATCACCGCCACCAGCGCCATGCCGGCAAAGACGATCTTGGGGAAGGCGCCCGCGCCGAGCTTCTCGAAGCGCGAGGTGGGGATCGCAGCGGCCGAGACGAACAGCCCGACCGAGGCGAGAAGGATCAGCACGTAGCTCAGGAGGCGGGCGATCTCGCCCGCCTCCCGTGCCTGCTGCTTGTCGTAGCCGGCGTCGCTCACGGTGCGAGCACCTCTGCGAGCGACTTCACCGTCTCGTCGAGCTTGGCGAGGTAGGCGCGGTAGCCCTCCTGGCCGCGGAAGTCGACCGAGGCCCCGGCGTTGTTGGTCTGCTCGATATAGGCCGGATCCTTCGACAGCGCCTCGAGCGCCGCTTCCATCTTGTCGCGGGCCTCCTGCGGCGCGTCCTTCGGCATGACGATGCCGCGGGTCACCTGCAGCTCGAGATCGGCTCCGAGTTCCTTGAAGGTCGGGACCTCGGGCGCCTCGTCGACGCGCTCGAGCGAGCCCACCGCGAGGAACTGCAGGTCGCCGTTGTCGACGAACTGCTTCGAGGAGGAGATGTCGCCGATCGCCGCGTCGAGGTTGCCGCCGACAAGGGCGCGGACGCGCTCGCCGGTGCCTTCATAGCCCACGTAGGCGAACTGCAGCCCGTAGGCCTGTTCGATCATCGCCGCGTGCAGGTGCGGCACGCCGCCGAGGGTCACGCCCATGGTGATCTCGCCCGGGTGCGCCTTGGCGTAGGTCACGAATTCCTCGAAATTCGTGTAGTCCTCGGTCGGGTGCACCACGAGATACTGCGGCGAGGCGGTCATCAGCGCGATCGGCTCGAAATCCTCCCAGGAGATCTCGGTGATGCCGGTCTCGGTGGCGGTCAGCAGGCCTTCGTGGACCTGGCTGATGGTGTAGCCGTCGTTGGCGCGGCGCGAGGCCTCGCGCAGGCCGACGGTGCCGCCGACGCCGGGCATGTTGATGATCGGCATGTCGGCACCGAGGAAGGGCGCGATGTTGCCCGCGATGAGGCGCATCAGCGTGTCCGACCCGCCGCCCGGCGACCAGGGCACGATGAACTCGACCGGGTGGTCGGGGTAATCGCCGGCGCTGGCTGGTGCGGCGATCAGGGTGGCGGCGGCAAGAAGGGCGGCAAGGCCCGAGGGGAGTTTCATGGGAAGGATCCCTGTATGCTGGCAGGCCGGTGGTTTGGCCACCGGCGGTTCTGATTACGTCAGGTCGGGATATCACAAGAAATTTCCACACAAAGCGCGGAATTATTGCCATCATTTTTCGTTTTGCTTAACTTGAGCCCATGGACACGCGACAACTCGAAACCCTTCTTGCCATCGAGCAGCATGGCGGCTTCGCCGCGGCGGCGCAGGCGATCAACATCACCGCCTCGGCGGTGAGCCAGCAGGTCTCGGCGCTCGAGGCGGAGCTGGGGGCGCAGCTCTACGACCGCAGCCGCCGCCCGCCGGTGCTGACCGCCAAGGGCGCCGAGATGTTGCGCTCGGCGCGGCAGATCCTGCGCATCGTCACCGAGACCAAGGCCTCGGTGACCGGCGGCAACGTCAGCGGCACGCTGGCCTTCGGCACGCTGCGCACCGGGGCCAATTCGCTGGTGCCGAACGCGCTGGCGAGCCTGCGGGGACAGTATCCCGACCTCACCTACCGGCTGCGCATCGGCATGTCCGAGGAATTGATGGCCGAGGTGGTCTCGGGCCAGCTCGACGCGGCGCTGGTGGCCGAGCACGTGGCGGTGCCGCCGAGCCTGCGCTGGACCGAGGTGCTGAGCGAGCCGCTGGTGGTGATCACCCCGCCCGGCACCGGCGGGCTGGCGATCCGCGACCTCGTGCGGCAGGTGCCCTACATCCGCTACCGCACGCAGGTGCCGCTGGCACGGCAGATCGACACGGAAATCGCCCGGCTCGGCGCCGCGCCGCGGCAGGCGGTGTCGGTGAACACGATGACGGCGGTGGTGGGATGCGTGCGGGCGGGGATGGGCTTTGCCGTCATCCCCTATGTCGCGCTGCAGGATTCGATCACCGCGGCGCTCGACTGGTTTCCCTTCGGCTCGCCGCCGATCCACCGCCGGCTCGGCGTGGTGCGACGCCCGACGACCAGCCGGGCCGAGGTGCTGTCAGCCCTGATCGCCGCGCTGATCGAGCATGGCCGCCCGCGCGACGATCAGGATTGATCCCGTGTCCGGCCTCAGCTGCGATCCTCGAGGATGCGGGCCAGCGCCGGGTCGTCGCCGAAGAACGGCTCGGCCGAGACACCCATGGCATCCCACTGGTCCGGCTGGATCACCAGGCGCTGTCGCAGCTCGTTCTGGAACGGGCTGATCTTGCCGGTGCGGCGGGCGCGGGCCTTCAGCAGCTCGCCCTCGATCGCCGTACCGATGTCACGGTATTCACCTCGTGCAACGAGCCCTTCCGCGTAGGCAAGTATCTCGCCGCTGATGGTGACTGTCTCTGTCTTGCGCATGAACCGACCCCCTCATACTCGCGTGGCAGCAGAACGAGTGTATCCTGAGTCGGCCTGTGGACAATGCGCCAAGTTAATGCGGCGTTAAGACTTTCGGCGACCCTGAGGCGGAAAGGCCGCGCCGGATCTCTCCGGCGCGGCCTGCGGTTATCTCAACCTAAGGTAGAGAATTGTCTTCGCGTTTCCGCTTCAGGCCCATTCGCCCTTGCGGAAGACCGGCACGCGGGTGCCGTCCTCGCGGATGCCGTCGATGTCGGTCTCGGCGCCGCCGATCATCCAGTCGACGTGGATCATCGAGCTGTTGCCGCCCTGCGCCGCGACCTGCTCCGCGCTCAGCGAGGCACCGTCGAGGAAGCATTTCGAGTAGCACTGGCCAAGCGCGATGTGGCAGGCGGCGTTCTCGTCGAAGAGCGTGTTGTAGAAGAGCAGCCCCGATTGCGAGATCGGCGAGCTGTGCGGCACGAGGGCCACCTCGCCGAGACGCGCCGCGCCCTCGTCGGTCGCCAGCAGCTCGCGCAGCACTTCCTCGCCCTGCGAGGCCTTGGCCTCGACGATGCGGCCCGCCTCGAAACGCACCTCGATGCCGTCGATCAGGCTGCCCTGGTGCGACAGCGGCTTGGTCGAGCGCACCCAGCCCTCGACGCGCTGCGCGTGCGGGGTGGTGAAGACCTCTTCTGTCGGCACGTTCGGGTTGCAGACCACGCCGTTCTGCGCCGTGCTCGCGCCGCCATGCCATTCATGCCCGTCGGCAAGGCCGATGGTCAGGTCGGTGCCCGGCCCGGTGAAGTGCAGCGCCGAGAAGCGCTCGGCGTTCAGCCACTCGGTGCGGGCGCGCAGCGCGGCATTGTGCTCGGCCCAGGCCGCGACCGGATCGTCGCCGGTGACGCGCGAGGCGGCAATGATCGCCTCGGCCAGCTTCGCCTGCGCCTCGGGCTCGGAAAGCTCGGGGAACATGCGCTTGGCCCAGGCCGCACCCGGCCAGGCGCAGATCGACCAGTTGATGTTGAAGTTGGTGATCTTCTCCATCGCCGGCTTGTAGGCCTTCGAGTTGGCCTTGCCCATGCGCGAGACCTTCGCCGGGTCCTGCCCGGCGAGCAGCATCGGATCCTCGCCGACGATGGCCATGCGCGCGGCCCCCGCGCCGAAGGCCTCGGCCATGCCGTTGTAGAGCCAGCCGGTGGCCGCGTCGAAGCTCGCGTCGTGGCCTTCCTCGAACCGCGCGAGCGCCACGTCGGAATCCGAGAGCAGCGGCGTCACGAGCGACGCCCCGGCGCGATAGGCCGCGCGGGTCACCGCGCGCACCAGCGGCAGGGCCGAAACCGGCGCGGTCAGCACCAGTTGCTGGCCCGGCTGGATGTTCACGCCGGTGCGCACCGCCACTTCGGCAAGCCGGTCGATCAGCATGGGGTCGATGGGGGTCGACGTCATGAAATGCTCCTTTGTCTGTAGGTTGCGGCAAAGCTGGGCCCGCGGCGTAGAACAGTCAAGCAACCCCACGCCAGCCTGACCTCGCGTGAAAATGCCGCAGCTTGCTTTCATTCGGGGCAATATGCATTGAAGATCGTCTCGATTTGGTGATAGGAGGCCCGCCATGCTTCGTTCCATATGGCAAAAATATATCGGTCCCGCATTCCTGCGGCCCCCGCGATTCCAGGTCGCGGCGCTTTGCCATAGGCAGAATCCGCAGACGAACGAGCTCGAGGTCCTGCTGATCACCTCGCGCGAGACCAAGCGCTGGGTGCTTCCCAAGGGCTGGCCGAAGCGCGGCTACGACGCCGCCGGCACCGCTGTCGAGGAAGCCTGGGAAGAGGCCGGGGTGCGCGCACCCTCCGAGCCCCCCCTGAAGGTCGGCAGCTACCGCTACGAAAAGCGGCTCGATGGCGGGCTTCCGGCCCCGACCCACGTCGATGTCTACGCCGTCGAGGCGAAGGGCATGTTCGACACCTTCCCCGAGGCCGGCGAGCGCGAGCGTCGCTGGGTTCGGCCGGCAGAGGCCGCGACCATGGTCGAGGAACCGAGCCTGAGACAGCTTCTGGCGCGCGCGCCCGATCTCCTCGTCGCGCTGGCGTCGGGCTGAGCACCACCGATATTCCGAGAACAGAGAGGGCATCGCCGTGAGCGGGCAAGCCAAAGGCCATGAGTGGAAGACGTTGGACACCGACCTCAATCGGATGTCCCTTCTCGAATCCGCCTCTCTCTACACCGCGCGCCCGCTTGTCGGCGTCGGTCTCTCGCTGCTCTTCGTCGGTTTCGCGGCGCCTGCCGCGGCGCTGCTGACCGGCGCCGCGCCGGGCTCGATCGTCATCATCGTCGCCGCCGCCTTCGGCGCCTACATGGCGCTGAACATCGGCGCCAACGACGTCGCCAACAACATGGGCCCGGCGGTGGGCGCGAACGCGCTCTCGATGGCCGGGGCCATCGCCATCGCCGCGATCTGCGAGAGCGCCGGTGCGCTGCTGGCGGGCGGCGACGTGGTCTCGACCATATCCAAGGGCATCATCGACCCCGCGTCGCTCAGCGAGGGCAGCCTGTTCATCCAGGCCATGCTGGCGGCGCTGCTCTCGGCGGCGCTCTGGGTCAACCTCGCCACCTGGATCGGCGCGCCGGTCTCGACCACCCACGCCGTCGTCGGCGGCGTGATGGGTGCGGGCATCGTCGCGGCGGGCTTCGGCACGGTGAACTGGTCGACCATGGGCGCCATCGCCGCCAGCTGGGTGATCTCGCCGCTGATGGGCGGCATCATCGCCGCCGCCATGCTCGCCTTCATCAAGTGGAAGGTGATGTACGTGCCCGACCGGATCGCCGCCGCGCGGGTCTGGGTGCCGGTGCTGATCGGCATCATGTCGGGCGCCTTCTCCATGTACCTGGCGATGAAGGGCCTCAAGCACCTGATGAAGATCGACCTGCACGACGCGCTGATCATCGGCGCGGTGGCGGGCGTGTTCTTCTGGCTGGTTTCCGTGCCGCTGGTGCGGCGCCAGTCGCGCGGGCTCGAGAACCGCAACGCCTCGCTGAAGGTGCTGTTCCGCCTGCCGCTCGTCGTCTCCGCGGGGCTGCTCTCCTTCGCCCACGGCGCCAATGACGTGGCCAACGCCGTCGGTCCGCTCGCCGCCATCGTGCATGCGATGAGCAGCGGCGACGCCTCCGAAAGCGTCGCGATCCCGATGTGGGTCATGGTGATCGGCGCGCTCGGCATCTCCTGCGGCCTCATGCTCTTCGGCCCGAAGCTGATCCGCATGGTCGGCAACCAGATCACCAAGCTGAACCCGATGCGCGCCTATTGCGTGGCGCTCTCGGCCGCGGTGACGGTGATCGCCGCCTCGTGGCTCGGCCTGCCGGTCAGCTCGACCCACATCGCCGTGGGCGCGATCTTCGGCGTCGGCTTCTTCCGCGAATGGTTCATGGAGATGCGCGCGCGCCGGGCAAACCGCGTCCGCAGCCCGCGCAAGCCCATCGCCGCGGAAGAGCGCCAGCGCCGCAAGCTGGTCCGCCGCTCGCATTTCATGACCATCATCGCCGCGTGGATCATCACGGTCCCGGCCTCGGCCCTGCTGTCGGCGCTTTGCTTCCTACTCATCTCCACCCTCGTCGGCTAAGCTGAATCCGCGCTTTACGGAAAGGGCCTCAGGGTATATGAGGCACCCTTTCCCGGCGCCCTGACTCGGTCTGACTCCTCGTACCGACTCCCTTCGCCGACAGTCTCTCGATCGGACATCAGACCTTGAAACAGACCCTCGCCGCCGCGCTGCAAGCCCGCGGATATGAAACGCTTACACCCGTGCAAGAAGCCGTGGCCGACCCGGCAATCGCCGGCACCGACATGCTGGTTTCCGCGCAGACGGGTTCGGGCAAGACGGTGGGCTTCGGTCTCGCCATTGCCCCCGCAATCCTCGGCGACGCCGAGAGCTTCGGCGCCGCTGGCGCGCCGGAAGCCCTGATCATCGCCCCGACCCGCGAACTCGCGCTGCAGGTCCGCCGCGAACTCTCGTGGCTCTACGCCGAGGCCGGTGCGGTCATGGCCTCCTGCGTCGGCGGCATGGACGCCCGCACCGAGCGCCGGGCGCTCGAGCGCGGCGCGCACATCCTCGTCGCCACCCCGGGCCGCCTCTGCGACCACCTGCGCCGTGGCGCGGTCGATCTCTCGGCGGTCAAGGCCGTGGTGCTCGACGAGGCCGACGAGATGCTCGACCTCGGCTTCCGCGAAGACCTCGAGACCATCCTCGAAGCCTCGAACCCCGAGCGTCAGACCTTGCTCTTCTCGGCCACCGTCTCGCCGCAGATCGCGCAGCTCGCTCAGCGCTACCAACGCGACTCGCAGCGGATCCAGGTGCAGGGCGGTGCCAAGCAGCACTCCGACATCGAGTACCGCGCGGTGATCGTCGCCCAGGGCGACCAGGAGAACGCGATCACCAACCTGCTGCGCTTCCACGAGGCGCCGAACGCCATCGTCTTCGCCAACACCCGCGCGACCGTGTCGCGTCTGGTGTCGCGCCTGACCAACCGCGGCTTCGCCGTGGTCGGCCTCTCGGGCGAGCTGAGCCAGGACGAGCGCAGCCACGCGCTGCAGGCGATGCGTGACGGCCGGGCCCGCGTCTGCGTCGCCACCGATGTGGCCGCCCGCGGCATCGACCTGCCGAACCTCGACCTGGTAATCCACGCCGAGCTGCCGCAGAGCAACGAGGCGCTGCTGCACCGTTCGGGCCGCACCGGCCGCGCCGGGCGCAAGGGCATCTCGGCGCTGATCGTGCCGCTGCGCGACCGCAAGAAGGCCGAGCGCATCATGCGTTTCGCCAAGGTCGAGGCCGAGTGGGGCGAGGCGCCGAGCGCCGACGCCGTGCTCGAGCGAGACGAGGCGCGGATGCTGGCCGATCCCATGTGGACCGACCCCTCGCCCGAGACCGATGCCGCGCTGGTGACCCAGATCACCGAGAAGTACAGCGCCGAGGAAATCGCCCAGGCGATGGTGCGCCAATGGCGCAGCCTGCGCTCGGCCCCCGAGGAGCTGCTGCCGGTCGATGCCCGCGCCGAGAAGGCACCGCGCACCGAGCCCTTCGGCGCGAGCCGCTGGTTCACCGTCACCGTCGGCCGCGAAGGCAACGCCAACCCGCGTTGGCTGCTGCCGAAGATCTGCCGCGCCGGCAACATCACCCGCGAGGCGCTCGGCGCCATCCGCATCGCCGACGAGCTGACCTATGTCGAGATCTCCGAGAGCGCGGTCGAGGGCTTCCTCGAGGCGCTCGGCCCCGACATGGAAGTGGCGCAGGGACTGGTGATGGAGCAGGTCGACGGCCTGCCCGAAGAGCTCAAGAGCGCGCCGCGCGGCCCCAAGCCCGGCGGCTTCAAGAAGGAAGGTGGCTTCCGCAAGGAGGGTGGCTTCAAGAAGGAAGGCGGTTTCAAGAAGGAAGGCGGCTTCCGCAAGGAAGGCGGCGGCTTCAAGAAGGAAGGCGGCTTCAAGAAGAAGGAAGGCTTTGGCGGCCCCGGCGGCTTCAAGCGCAAGTCCGAGGACGGCGACTTCGAGCGCCCGCGCCGCGAGCGTGCCGAGGGCGACAAGCCCAAGGGCAAGTTCGGTGCCAAGAAGTCCTTCAAGGACACCGATGGCGCCCACAAGAAGGTCGGCCCCAAGAAGCACCGCAAGGGCTGAGCCCCGCGCTTCGATCGCTGAATGAAAAGAAGGCCGCCGGGTGATCCGGCGGCCTTCTTCGTTTCTGCATGGGTCCGGCTCGTCGAGCCGGCGGCGCGCGTCAGTGCGCCGCGCCCCCTGCCCCCTTGGCCGGCGGCTTCATCGCCAGCGCCATGACCGCGAGCCCGGCGAAGAGCACGGTAATCAGCAGGAAGACGTCGACGAAGGACATCACCGTGGCCTGCTCGGTGATGCGCCCGGCCATCTGCTGCAGCGCGCCGCGGTCGCCGTCGATCCCCTGCGCCGAGAGGTTCTGGCCCATCATCTCGAGCTGGCGCAGCGCCTCGGGGTTGTCCCAGCTCAGCGCCTCGCGCAGCCGGGCCGTGTGCAGCGCGCCGCGGTCGGTCAGCGCGGTGTTGATCAGCGCGAGCCCCACGGCCCCGCCGAGGTTGCGCATCAGGTTGTAGAGGCCCGACGCGCTCTTCATCTTCTCGGGCGGCAGCGTGCCGAGCGCGAGGTTGTTGATCGGCACCATGCAGATCATCAGCGACAGGCCGCGCAGCACCTGCGGCCAGAGCAGTTCCTGGAAATCCCAGTCGGCGGTCATGCCGGTCAGCATCCACGACGAGATGCCGAAGCCGATGAAGCCCATCATCAGCATGAGCCGCAGGTCCATCTTCGACGACAGCACCCCCGCCAGCGGCGCCGAGACGAACATCGCAAGCCCCGAGACGAACACCGTCTCGCCGGTCATCAGGCTGTCGTAGCCGCGGATCGAGCTCAGGTAGAGCGGGTAGAGATAGGTCATCCCGTAAAGCCCGATCCCCATCACGAAGCTGAACACCGAGCCGACGGCGAAGTTGGTGTTCCCGAAGGCCGAGAAATCCACCACCGGGTTCTTCAGCGTGAAGGCCCGCCAGAAGGTGACCACCCCGCCGATCACCATGACGACGAAGAGCACCGCGACCAGCTCGTCCTGGAACCAGTCGTTGCCCGGCCCTTCTTCCAGAACGTATTCCATCGCGCCGAGGAAGCAGGCCAGCGCCCCGAGACCGATCCAGTCGAAACTGTCGAAGAGCTTCCACTCGGGCTTGTCGAAATCGATCAGGGAGAGCGCGCCGATGGTGACGAGGATGCCTGCCGGAACGTTGACGAGGAACAGCCAGTGCCAGCTCATCGCGTGGCTGAGATAGCCGCCGACGGTCGGGCCGACGGTGGGAGCAAGCGTGGCGACAAGTCCGATCATCGGCGAGACGATCGCCCGCTTTGACGGGGGGAAGATGGTGAAGGCCGCGGCGAAGACCGAGGGGATCATGCCGCCGCCGAGGAAGCCCTGCACCGCGCGCCACAGGATCATCTCGTTGATCGAGCCCGAGGTGGCGCACATGAACGAGGCCGCGGTGAATCCCGCCGCCGAGATGGCGAAGAGGTATCGCGTCGACATCATCCGCCCGAGCAGGCCCGAGAGCGGGATCATGATGACCTCGGCGATCAGGTACGAGGTCTGCACCCAGCTGATCTCGTCCGACGAGGCGCCGAGCCCCGCCTGGATCTCGGGCAGCGAGGCCGAGACGATCTGGATGTCGAGGATGGCCATGAACATGCCGAAGACCATCACGAAAAACGCCGCGACCCTGCGCGGCGTTAGTTCGGGCGGTCCGGCCGGCGTCTGGGCTGCCGTGCTCATTTCGAGACCTCCGCAAGCTCCGTGCCGGCGGGCGCGGTGCGCTTGTCGATCTCGACCACGGCCGAGAGGCCGGCGCGCAGGCCGGGCGTGCCCTCGGGCAGTTCGATCCGCACCGGCACGCGCTGCACGATCTTGGTGAAGTTGCCGGTGGCATTGTCCGCCGGCAGCAGCGAGAAGACCGAGCCGGTGGCCGGCGCGACCGAGACCACGCGGCCCTCGATCTCGTGGCCTTCCATGGCGTCGATGCTGACCTTGACGGACTCGCCGGGGTGGATGTCCGCGAGCTGGGTTTCCTTGAAGTTCGCCTCGACGTAGAGCCCGTGATCCGGAACCACGGCGGCAAGCCGGGCGCCGATGTTCACCAGCTCGCCCTCTTCGATGGCGATGTTGGCGACGGTGCCGTCGAAGGGCGCGCGCAGGACGGTGTGGTCGAGGTCGCGCTGCGCCTGCGCGATGTCGAGCTCCATCTCGCGGCGGCTCGACTCGGTCTCGGCGCGCTCGGCCTTCAGGACCTCGACCTGCGCCTCGGCGCCCTTGATCGCGGCGGCGGCGGCGGCACGGTTGGCCTTGGCGGTCTCGAGCGCCTCGGTGGCATCGTCGAGATCGGCCTGCGAGGTGACCTTGCGCGCCGCGAGGCCCTGCGACCGGGTCAGCGCGGTCTGCGCGCTGCGCAGCGCCGCCTCGGCGGCGGACAGCTCGGCCTCGGCCTGCGTCACGCTGGCCTCGGCGGCGGCGGTCTCGGCGTCGATCCGGGTCAGCGTGCGTTCGAGCGTCGGCAGTTGCGCCTGCTTCTGCTCGAGCGCGATGCGGAAATCACCGTCCTCGATCCGCACCAGCACGTCGCCCTTGCTCACGTGCTGGTTCGCCTGCACCGGGATCTCCTCCACATATCCCTGCAGCTTCGACGACACGAGCGAGAGGTCGGCCTGAACATAGGCGTCGTCCGTCTCGATCATGAAGCGCCCGTCGGTCCACCAGCCATAGCCCTCGTAGCCGCCCGCCAGCAGCGCAATCAGCGCGATCCCCCCAAGGATGCGCTTCTTGCGGCCGCTCTTGGGCGGCACCTCCGCGGTTTCGTGAGTGGTGGCTTGCGGAGCCGTGGCCGGACGGGTCTCGGGATCGGTGGGTTCGATGCGGTCGTGGCGGGACATGGGGATGACCTTTGGGTGTCGAATGCAGATGGGAGGAGGATTCGCTGATCGAACCACTCGGTTCGACACCACATAGGAGGGTAGAAGTTCAAAATCAAGACTTCATCGAACCACCCGGTTCGATTATATGAGGGCCATGAAACTCGACATGATCACGGAGCAGGCCCGGGCCTGCGCGCAGAAGCGCCGCCACGCCGCGGGCGAAGACCCTGAAAAACGCCGTCAAATCCTCGACGGCGCGTGGCGGGTCTTTGTCGATCAGGGATTCGACGCCGCCTCGATGAACAGCATCTGCAAGGCGGCGGGCGTCTCGAAGGGCACGCTCTATGTCTACTTCGAGAACAAGGAAGACCTCTTCGTCGCGCTGGTCGAGGACAAGCGGCGGGATTTCTTCGACGGCATCTTCGCGCGGCTGGCCGAGGCGGGCACCATCGAGGAGCGGCTGTTGGCCTATGCCATCGGCCTTTCGACGCAGCTGAATTCCGAGGATGTCATCCGTGCGCAGCGCATCGTCATCAGCGTGGTCGAGCGCATGCCCGAACTGGGGATGCGCTTCTACGACGCGGGGGCCAAGCATTTCCTCGGCTGTCTTCAGGACTTCCTGCGGCGCGAGACCGAGGCCGGCACGCTGAACGTGCCCGACACCGCGCTGGCCGCCGGGCAGTTCATCGAGCTTTCCACCACGCTCACCTGGCGCCCGAGGCTCTTCGGCCGCCGCCCCGACGCGCCCACCGAGGAAGAGATCGCCCGCGTCGCGAAGGAGGCGGTGCGCGTCTTCCTCGCCGCCTACAAGGCATAAGGCGCCCCGCGGGGCGCCTCGATTTCAGTCCGGGTCGCGCGGGTCAGGCGGCGCGGGTCAGCATGCCGAAAAGATCGCGGGGATCGTCGGGATCGGCCAGCAGGTCGAGCATCTCGCAGAACCTGCCGCCGTCGATCAGCCCGTGCACGTAGCACAGCGCGCTGAAGTCCTCGATGGCAAAGCCCACAGAGTCGAAGAGCGTGATCTGCTTGGCGTCGCGCCGTCCCTGAACCTCGCCGCGCATCACCTGCCAGAGCTCGATCACCGGGTGATCGGGGTCAAGCTGCTGGATCTCGCCCTCGATGCGGGTCTGCTCGGGGTATTCCACGAAGATGTCGGAACGCAGCAGGATGTCGCGGTGCAGCTCGGTCTTGCCCGGGCAGTCGCCGCCAATCGCGTTGATATGCACGCCCGCACCGACCATGTTGTCGGTCAGGATCGTCGCGTACTGCTTGTCGGCGGTGCAGGTGGTGATCACCTGCGCGCCCTCGACCGCCGCCTCGGGGCTGGTGCAGCGCACCACCTCGAAGCCCTGCGCCAGAAGGTTGCGCTCGGCCTTGTCGGTCGCCGCCGGGTCGATGTCGTAGAGCCGCAGGCAGTTGATCCCGCAGAGCGCGCGGAAGGCCAGCGCCTGGAACTCGCATTGCGCGCCGTTGCCGATCATCGCCATGACCTCGGCCCCCTTCGGCGCGAGGTACGTGCCGACCAGTGCCGAGGTCGCCGCCGTGCGCAGCGCGGTCAGCAGGGTCATCTCGGTCAGCAGGATCGGGTAGCCGTTGGCCACCGACGAGAGCACGCCGAAGGCGGTCACCGTCTGGTAGCCCTCGCGCATGTTCTTGGGATGGCCGTTCACGTACTTGAAGCCGTAGTTCTCGGCATCCGCCGTCGGCATCAGCTCGATCACCCCGTCGCGCGAGTGCGACGCCACGCGCGGCGTCTTGTCGAACTCGGGCCAGCGTCTGAAATCCTCCTCGATCACCGCGGCAAGCCCGGTGATGAAGGCCTCGATCCCGTGCGCATGGACCAGCTTCATCATGTTCTCGACCGACACGAAGGGCACGTAGGCCAGTGCCGAGGGGGCGAGAGCGGCAGGTTTCACGGCCATCATCAGAAGCTCCGGGTCATGCGGTCGAGCACGCGGCGGCCGAAGAGGCTTGCCGTCAGGTCGCAGAGCAGCTTCGCCGTGCGGCCGCGCTCGTCGAGGAAGGGGTTGAGCTCGACGAGGTCGAGCGAACGGACGAGCCCGCTGTCGCCGAGGGTTTCCATGATCAGGTGCGCCTCGCGGAAGGTCGCGCCGCCGGGCACGGTGGTGCCCACGGCGGGGGCGATGCCGGGCTCGAGGAAATCGACGTCGAAGCTGACATGCAGCAGCCCGTCGGCCGCCTTCACCTTCTGGAGGAAGGTCTTCAGCGGCGCCAGCACGCCGGTCTCGTCGATGGCGCGCATGTCGTGCACCTCGATCCCCTGCTCGGAGATCAGCCGGTGCTCGGCCTTGTCGACCGAGCGGATGCCCATCATGCAGATGTTCTGGGTCGGCACGGTCGCGGCAAGCGGCGGGTAGGCGTCGTTGCCCGGCTGGCCGGTGAAGTAGTTGACAGGGGTGCCGTGCAGGTTGCCGCTGGTGGTGGTTTCCAGCGAATGCAGGTCCGGGTGCGCGTCGAGCCAGAGCACGAAGAGCGGGCGCCCCTGCTCCTGCGCGTAGCGCGCCATGCCGGCGACGGTGCCGGCGCTCATCGAGTGATCGCCGCCCATGAAGATCGGCAGGTCATGTCCGCTGGCCGCGTCGTAGGCCGCGGCCTCCAGCACCTCGATCCAGGCGATGGTCTCGGCGAGGTTGTGGATCACCTCGTTCTCGTGTCCCCGCGGGGACAGCACCGGGATGCTCAGGTCGCCAAGGTCGGTCACCTGCCAGTCGAGCTCGGCCAGCGTCGGCTCGAGCCCGGCGGTGCGCAGGCTGGCGGGGCCCATCAGGCAGCCCGGTTGCGACGCGCCGGTCTGGACCGGGGCGCCGAGAAGGGAACAGGTTCTGGACATGGTCTCTCCAATTGGATTTGGCGCATCATGCACCGATCTGATGACTTTTCCGCTCGCCAAAGTGACCAGATCGGCATATGCGCTGTTCACTTTGATCAGTTCAGAGGTCAAATAGCACAGCATGACGCAGCTTGCCCCCACCGACCGTGCCATCATAGCCGCGCTGCGCGGCGACTCGCGCATGTCGATCACCCAACTGGCGCAGACGGTCGGGATCTCGCGCACGACGGCGCGCGCCCGGCTCGAGGCGCTGGTGACCGAGGGGCGGATCCGGCGTTTCACGATCGAGACGGATCAGGATGTCGAGGGAGAGGTGCGCGCGATCACCATGGTCGAGCTTCAGGGGCGGCTGTCGCGCAACGTGATCCGCACGCTGACGCGCATCCCCGAGGTCGCGACCATCCACGCCACCAACGGCGCCTGGGATCTGGTGGTCGAGATCCGCACGGACTCCTTGGTCAACTTCGACCGCGTGCTGCGCGAGATCCGCGAGGTGCCGGGAGTGCTGAACTCGGAAAGTTGCCTGCTGCTGGCCCACGTGGCCGGGTAGCGCCGGGCGGGCAGGTCGCCGCCCGGCATCTAGTTCGGGTCAGCCCTGCGCGTCGTCCGACAGCGCCTTGAGACGGCGCAGCAGCGCCGCGTCGCGGAAGGCGACGTCCCTGGCAAAGCTCTCCTCGGTCGGCGTGCCATAGGCCTCGGTCAGCATGGCGCGGGTCTCGGTGTCGAGCCGGGCATCGCCCAGGTCGTCCCACCAGGTCTCCACCGCCTCGCCAAGGTGGTCGAGGAAATGCGTCATGCCGCCGACGCCGCCCGCAAGGGCAAAGATCTTGCCCTGCCCGATGAAGGCCCACCGCTGGCCCGGTCCCATCGATGCGGCAAGGTCGATGTCCTGCATCGAGGCCACGCCCTCGCGCGCAAGGTAGACGCTCTCGCGCAGCACGGCGGCCTGAAGCCGGTTGGCGATATGGCCGATCATCTCGCGGTTGAGCTTGATCGGCACCTTGCCGATGGCCTTGTAGAAGGCCATCGCGGCATCGACCGCCGCCTCCGAGGTCAGCTTGCCCGGCACCACCTCGACCAGCGGCACGAGGTGCGGCGGGTTGAACGGGTGGCCGACGACCAGACGCTCGGGGTGTTTCATCCCGGCCTGCAGTTCGCTGGGCATGATGCCGCTGGTCGAGGAGGCGATCACCACTTCGGGGGCCAGCGCGGATTCCAGCCTTGCGTAGGTCTCGCGCTTGATCTCGATGCGCTCGGGGGCGTTCTCCTGCACCAGCTCGGCGCCGGTCGCCGCCTCTTCGGGCGTCGCGAAGAAGCTGAGCGCGGCCTGCGCGTCCTCGGCGCTGCGGCCTGAGGTCAGACCGAGCGCTTCCAGCGACGGCCATGCGGCGGTGACGAAGGTGCGCAGCTTGGCCTCGGCGCCCGCTCCGGGATCGCTGGCGCGGACGGTCAGCCCGGCGCCGAGGAACAGCGTCGCCCAGCTGGCGCCGATGGTTCCCGTGCCGATGACGGCGACGGTCTGGGGATTGGTCGGGAAGGGCATGGGAAAACCTCTCGAATTCGGGAAATCGCGCATGGCTGGGCGAAAGACGCCTCGCTTGCGCGCACCCTAGCCGTTTGCGCGGCGGGCGAAAGACCCCTCGGAGGGATCACGCCGCACCGCGGCGCGCCATGCCGCTGCGTAATCCTCGAGCGCGGCGGGGTCGCCGCCTCGCGCGTGTCGCTGCACCGCGCTGGCCGGGGCCTCCTGCACCGCGAGCAGCGCGGCGCCGAGGCTGGTGCCGGTGGCCGAGGCGGAACAGAAGACCTCGCGCCCGGTCGCGGCGGCCAGCATGTCGAGCAGCAGCGCGTTGCGGGCAAAGGGCCCCTCGACCACAACCGGCCCCTCGGCCCCGATCAGCGACAGGCACTCGGCGGTCATCAGCCCGAGGTAGAAGGCCAGCGCCACGGATTTCTCGCCGGGCGACAGTGCCTCGGTCCAGTCGCCGTGCCGGCCCGGGAAGGGGCCGGAGGAGGTCTCGACCGAGGGCAGCAGCATGGCGCGTCGTTCCAGAACGGCACCCACGTCGCGCTCTGAATGCGGGCCGGTCTCGGGCTTCAGCATCTCGTATTCGCGCCCGCCCATGAACCGCGCCGAGGGCGTCGGCCCGCCAAGCGCGTTGACGTTGATCAGCAGGTCGCGCGCCGGATCCAGCGCGACCTGCGCGCCGCCCACCGCCATCGAGATCACCCAGGTGCCGGTCGAGACCACCGCGAAGGGCTGCGGCAGCGCCTTGAGATGCGGCAGCAGCGAGGCGTTGGAATCGTGGATGCCCGAGAGCACCGGGGTATCGGGCGCAACGCCCGTGCGCGCGGCGATCTGCGGCAGCAGCGCGCCCGCCACGTCGCCGGCATGGGCGAGCGGCGCCATCTTGCCCTCGAGCCCCAAAGCGGCCACCAGCGGCGAGAAGCCCCCCTCGCGCGGCAGCCAGAGATCGGTGTGGCAGCCGAGCGAGGTGTATTCGCAACCGAAGTGCCCGGTGAGGCGACCGGACCAGTACTGCGGGTAGGTCACCACCTGCGCCAGCCGCGCGCGCAGCCCCTCCTGCGTTTCCAGAAGCCAGTGCAGCTGCGCCCCGACGTTCAGCCCCATCGGCAGGCGCGGCGAGCCGGTCAGGGCAAACTCCGGGCGGATCGCGTCATAGGTCGCGGCCAGCCGGTCCGGCCCGTCGTGCTCGTAATCCAGCACCGGGCAGGCAAGCTCCCCCGCCCCATCGAGCAGGACGACCGACGCGCCATGGGTGGTGATGCTGATCGCGTCGATCCCGTGCTCGGCCTGCAGCGCGGCCAGCCCCTCCATGAGGAATTCCCACAGCCCGTCGATGTCGTAATGCGGATAGGCCCCGTCCCGCAGCACCGCCTTCGGGCGGGTGCGCACGCCGATCTCGGTCATGGTGGACATGTCCACGACCGCAATCTTGGCGTTGGTCTTGCCAATGTCCCAGACGGCGACGTGACGGGGGTTCGGGCGGGGCGGCGGGGTCATGGCAGGCTCATTTCATGTGAAACATCGGCACGAGCGGCACGGCCACCGGCGCGTTGTCCGGGTGGGTGCGCATGATGTCGGCCATGTGCGCCCACCAGCGCTGCATGACCTCGGTGCGCGGCAGCGCGTCCATGCCATGGTCCTCGCGCCGCCAGAGCACGCCGAAGAGGTGGTTCGTCTCGGCGTCGAGGTGGATCGAGTAATCCTCGACCCCGGCCTCCTTCAGCAGCGTGACCAGCTCGGGCCAGATCGCGTCGTGGCGGCGCCTGTACTCTTCGGCGCAGCCGGGGTTCAGCTCCATGCGGAAGGCGTATTTCTCCATCAATGCCTCCACATCGCCCAGAGCCGCGGCAGGGCGATCACCCCTATCAGCAGGAAGCCGATGAAGATCGACATGACGATGCCCGGCACGTTCAGCAGGCCCAGCCCGAAAGTCACCAGCCCCATGACGAAGGCGGCGATCACCACGCCGGGGATCGAGCCCGAGCCGCCGAGGATCGACACGCCGCCGAGGACGACCATGGTCACCACCTCGAGCTCCCAGCCGAAGGCGATGGAGGGCCGCGTCGAGCCGAGCCGCGAGGTCAGGCAGATCGCGGCGATCCCCGACATGAGCCCGGTGAGCAGGAAGAGGATGAACTTCACCCGCGCCACCCGGATGCCCGAGAAGCTGGCAGCGGTGGCGTTGTTGCCGATCGCATAGACCATGCGGCCGAAGTTGGTCCGGTGCAGCAGGATGTAGTAGAGCACCGCGAGCAGCGCGAAGAGCACGAACTCGAAGGAGATGACCCAGAACACGTAGCCCTGCCCGAAATAGGCGAAGTCCGCCGGGTAGCCGCGGTAGGCCCCGTCGCCGAGCACGATGTAGGAAATGCCGCGGAAGAGGCTCATCGTGCCGATGGTCACCACGATCGACGGCAGGCCCATCTTGGTCACCAGCACGGCGTTGAAGGCGCCGCAGAGCAGACCCGTGGCAAGGCCGATCAGCACCAGCTCGGGCGTGCCCGCGCCGTATTGCACCGCCGCGCCCATGGCGGTCGAGGCGAGCGCGATGATCGAGGCGACCGAGAGGTCGATCTCGCCGCTGATGATCAGCAGCGCCATGGCAAAGGCGATCATCGCCTTTTCCGTGAAGTTGAAGGTCGCGTCGCTGAGGTTCCAGGCGTCGAGGAAATAGGGCGAGGCGAAGCTGTTGGCGATGAAGATCGCCGCGGCGACGACGAAGAGCAGCAGCTCCCAGCTTTTCAAGAGCCGCGCACCGGGGCCCTGCAGCCGGTCGGGGATGCGGCGCGGGGCCTGGCCGTGGGTGGCGGTGTCGGTCATGCGTGGCCCTCCGCGCGCTTGAGGATGATGCGGCCCTTGCTGCGGCCGGAACGGGTGTTGAAGGCCACCGCGACGATGATCGCCGTGCCCGAGATGGCGAGCTGCCAGAAGGGCGAGATGTCGACCACCGGCAGGGCGTTCTTGACGATGCCGAGGAAGAGCGCGCCGAGCAGCGTGCCGAGGATGGTCCCTGCCCCGCCGGCGATCGAGATGCCACCGATGACGCAGGCCGCCACGACCTCGAGCTCGAAGCCGCCGGCGATGTCGACATAGGCCACCGAGTAGCGGGCGACCCAGAGATAGCCGGTGAGACCCGCCAGCATGCCGGAGATGGTGAAGGCCATGAACTGGGTGCGGCCCACGTCGATGCCGGTGTAGACCGCCGCGTGCGGGTTGCCGCCCACGGCGTAGAAGGCACGGCCGAGCGGGGTGCGGGCGATGGCGAGGAAGAAGAGCCCGGTCACGAGGATGGCGATCCAGGCCAGCACCGGCAGGCCGAGAAGGCTCGCGCGCGGGAAGCCGGTGAAGGCATGGCTCATCTCGTGCGCATTGACCCAGGCGCCACCCGAAATGACGAAGATGATGCCGCGGTAGATGGTCATCGTGCCGAGCGTCACGACGATGGGCGGGATCTTCAGCTTCCAGACCATCAGCCCGTTGATCATCCCCATGACCGCGCCCATGGCGAGGGCGAGCGCGAGGATCACCGCCACCGGCACGCCCGGGTGCGCCGCGTTCAGCATGGCGCAGACCATGCCGGTCAGCGCGAGGTTCGCCGCGACCGAGAGGTCGATGCAGCGGGTGAGGATCACCACGGTCTGCCCCAGCGCAAGCAGGATCAGCGGCGAGGTGTCGGTGAAGACCCGGGCGAGGTTGGCAGGGGCGACGAAGGCCGGGAAGCGGCTGGCGATCAGCGCGAGCAGAACGAGGATCGCGGCCGAGAGGATCGCCTCGCGGGATTTCAGGAAGGATCTCATCGGGCGGCTCCCTGTGCCGGAGGGGTGTTGGGGGCGCTGCCCCCTCTTCGCTGCGCGAATTCACCCCCGGAGTATTTTGGGAAAGATGAAGGCGGCGGGGTCATGGCCGCGCCCCGATGCCGGCGGCATGGCGCACGAGGTTCTCGGGGGTGAGGTCCTCGCCCTCGAGCTCGGCGGCGATGAGCCCCTCGCGCATGACGATGACGCGGTCGGACATGCCCAGCACCTCGGGGATCTCGGAGCTGACCATGATCACCGACAGGCCCTGCGCCGCGAGCTCGGCCATGAAGCCGTGCACCGCCGCCTTGGAGCCGATGTCGATGCCCTTGGTGGGCTCGTCGAGGATGATCACCTTGGGCTTCGTCGCCAGCCACTTGGCGATCACCACCTTCTGCTGGTTGCCGCCCGAGAGATTGCCGACGTCCTGGTCGAGCGCGGCGGCGCGCAGGTCGAGCCGTTCGGTATATTCGCGCGCGAGGGCGAATTCCTCGGAAAGCCGCAGGAAGCCGTGGCGCGAGGTCTGCGCCAGCGAGGGCAGCGTGACGTTCTGGAAGATCGGCAGGCCGATCACCGCCCCCTGCCGGCCGCGGTCCTCGGGCACGTAGACGATGCCATTGTTCACCGCCTCGGCGGGCGAGCGGATCACCCGCACCTGGCCGTCGATGCGCACCGCGCCCTTGGAGGGTTTCGTCACGCCGAAGAGCGCCTGCATGACCTCGGAGCGCCCTGCCCCGACCAGCCCGTAGAAGCCGAGGATCTCGCCGCGGCGCAGGGTGAAGTTGATCTCGTCGAACTCGGTGGGATGGGCGTAGCCCACGACCTTCAGCACCTCGTCTCCGATGTTGTGGGCGCGCTGAGGGAAGATCTGGTCGACGGAGCGGCCGACCATCAGGCGCACCAGTTCCGCCTCGTCGACGTCGGCGATGAGGCCCGAACCGACGTGCTGCCCGTCGCGGAAGACGGTGTAGCGGTCGGCGATGCGGAAGATCTCGTCGAACTTGTGCGAGATGAAGAGGATGGCCCGGCCCTCGGCGCGCAGCCGCTCGACCAGCTCGTAAAGCTCCTCGATCTCCTTGTGCGAGAGCGCGGCGGTGGGCTCGTCCATGATGACGACGCGGGCATCGACCGAAAGCGCACGGGCGATGGCCACAAGGTGCTTCGAGGCGATGCCGAGCTCGCGCAGCGGCATGTCGGGATCGAGGTCGGCATCGATGCGCGCCAGGATTTCCTGCGCGGCCTTGCGCATCTTCGCCCAGTCGATCAGCCCGAAGCGGGTGCGCGGCGCGTGGCCGATGAAGATGTTCTCGGCAACGGAAAGCTCGTCGAAAAGCACCGTCTCCTGGTGGATCGCGGTGATGCCGGCGGCGGTGGCGTCCTGCGCGGTGGCGAACTGCACCGGCTGCCCGGCAAGGCTGATCGTGCCAGCGTCGGGCTGGTAGATGCCGGTCAGCGTCTTGACGATCGTCGACTTGCCCGCACCGTTCTCGCCCACCAGCGCGGTGACCTGGCCGGGGTAGAGCTCGAGCGTGACGCCGTCGAGGGCCTTCACCCCCGGGAATGTCTTGGTGATCCCCTCGAGCCGCAGCACGGGTGCGGCATCGGCCATCGCGGCTGCGACGGGCGGGGTGGTGAGGCTGACTTGCATCGAGGCCCCCAGTGCCTGGGTTTGGGTGGGACCCCGGCGCAAACGCGCGCCGGGGCTCAGGTCAGGAGCGGATCAGAAGATGCTCTTGAACTCGTCGATGTTGCTGGCGTCGTAGACGAAGGGATCGGCCATCGCGCCCTCGTTGTTGTCGTCGAGGGTCAGCTTGCCCATGCGGCCCATCGGGATCTCGGCGCCCGGGGCGGCCTCGGCGGCGCCGGTGGCCAGCTCGTAGGCGAGGTAGGTGGCCGAGTAGCCAAGGTCGATCGGGTTCCAGATGGCAAAGCTCTTCGACGCGCCGCTCTCGATCGCGCCGGCCATCTCGGACGGCAGGCCGAGCCCGGTCACGTTCACCTGCCCCACCTTGCCGGCGTCCTCGACGGCGCGGGCGGCGGCGACGATGCCCACCGAGGTCGGCGCGATGATCGCGTCGAGGTCCGGGTAGGTCTGCATCAGGCCCTGCGCCTCGCGGTAGGACTTGTCGGCGAGGTCATCACCGTAGACCGTGCCCACCACCTCGATGCCCGGGTAGTTGCCCATCACCTTGTTCATCTCGTCGATCCAGGTGTTCTGGTTCGTCGAGGTGGTGGTGGCCGAGAGCACCGCGACCTTGCCGCCCTCGGGCAGGTTGTCGGCGGCGAGCTTGATGATCATGTTGCCGATGAGCGGGTTGGACGAGGGGTTGAGGTGCAGCTGACGGCCCTCGGGGGCGACGCCGCTGTCCCAGGAGATCACGGTGATGCCGCGCTGCATCGCCTTCTTCAGCGCCGGCACCAGCGCGTCGGTGTCATTGGCCGAGACGGCGATGGCGTCGACGTTCTGCGCGATCAGCGAGTTGATGACCTCGATCTGGCCCTCGGCGGTGGTGTCGGTCGGGCCGGTGTAGATCACCTCGACATTGCCCAGCTCCTTGGCGGCTTCCTCGGCGCCCTTGGCGGCGGCCTCGAAGAAGCCGATGCCGAGCGCCTTGACCACCAGCGCGATGCGGACGTTGTCCTGCGCCTGTGCGGCACCGCCGGCCAGCATCACCGCGGCGAGCGCGCAGCCTCCGAAAAGTCTTCTCGTAATGCCCATGTTATCCTCCCTGAATGATGAGCGTTCACGTCTCTGAGCCGTGCGGTCAGCCCGCCCCGGCGTCCCTCGCCCGTCGCACCTGCGCCACGATCAGCCGGATCTCGGCTGCCTCCAGCATCGAGGCGGTGCGGTCGGAAATCCCGTCATCGGTGATGACGATGTCGATGCGCTCGAGCGGGCAGAGCACCAGGCTCGAGCGGTTGTCGAATTTCGAGCTGTCGACCAGCACGACCAGCTCGTCGGCCTGGTCGATGAGCTTTTCCTCGGCCTGGATCAGCAGCGGGTCGGCCTCCATCAGGCCGATCGGCCCCAGCGCATAGGCGCCCATGAACATGCGCTTGGCATAATAGTGCCGGGTCATGTCGTTGGCGAAGGGCGACAGAATGATGTTCTGCTCGCGGTAGAGCGCGCCGCCGGGCAGCATCACCGTGTTCTTGGAGTTCTTCAGCAGGTGCTCGGCGATCGGGAAGCTGTTGGTCAGCACCTGCAGCCGGCGGTTGGCCAGCGGGTGCACCATCTGGAAGGTGGTCGTCCCGCCGTTGATGATGATCGCCTCGCCGTCGTCGCAGAGCGCCACCGCCTCGCGGGCGATGGCCTGCTTCTGGTCGATGTTGATCGCCTGGTTCACCGCGAAGGGCCGGCCGGCGAGCCCCGGCAGCGGCGGCGGGGTCAGCGCCTCGGCGCCGCCGCGCACCCGGCGCAGACGCTTGGCGCCATGCAGCGTGGCGATGTCGCGCCGGATCGTCGCCTCGGAGGTGCCGGTCAGCGCAACGAGTTCGGAAACCGTCACGATCGGCCGCTCCTGGACGGCGGAAAGAATGATCCTGTGGCGTTCCGTTTCGTGCATCTGGTCCTCCCGTTCGGTCCAGATTGGACGAATCCCGATTCAAGTCAATCATGTTTTTTCATTTTCAATCATGCTGCACCGCCGCATGATTGGTTATGATCGTTTCTGGTTGACAGATCGCGGGTCCAGCCGCAGCTTTCACGGCGAGGAGGCGGCCATTCCGGACCGCGACAATGGAGGAACACCATGCTGACACGGGCCAAGGACCGCCTGCAAAATCTGTGGGATAGCGGCAAGGCCGCGGGGATGAGCGAGCCGGAGAAGCTGCTCTACCGGTCCAACCTTCTGGGGTCGGACAAGCGAATCACCAACTACGGCGGCGGCAACACTTCGGCCAAGGTCATGGAGCGCGATCCGCTCACCGGCGAGGCCGCCGAGGTGCTCTGGGTCAAGGGTTCGGGCGGCGACGTCGGCTCGATGAAGCTGGACGGGTTTTCGACCCTCTACATGGACAAGCTGCGCGCGCTGAAGGGTGTCTATCGCGGGCTGGAGTTCGAGGACGAGATGGTCGGCTACCTGCCGCACTGCACCTTCAACCTGAACCCGCGCGCCGCCTCCATCGACACGCCGCTGCACGCCTACGTCCCCCGCGCCCATGTCGACCACATGCACGCCGACGCGATCATCGCCATCGCCGCCTCGACCGAATCCAAGGCTCTGACACGGGAGATATTCGGCAGCCGCATTGGTTGGCTGCCCTGGAAGCGGCCCGGCTATGAACTGGGTCTCTGGCTCGAGAAATTCTGCCTCGAGAACCCCGAGGCCGACGGCGTCGTGCTCGAAAGCCACGGTCTCTTCACCTGGGGCGACACCGCCGAGAGCTGCTATGCCACCACCATCGAGATCATCAACGAGGCCATCGCCTGGCTCGAGGCGAAGACCGAGGGCAAGCCGGCCTTTGGCGGCGCCAAGCTGCAGAGCCTCGCCCCCGAGGGGCGGCGAGAGGTGGCGGCGGCGCTGATGCCGGCGATCCGCGGCATGGTCTCGGGCAACCAGCACATGGTCGGCCACTTCGACGACCAGGACGCGGTGCTCGACTTCGTGAACTCCCACGCGCTCGAGACGCTCGCGCCCATGGGCACCTCCTGCCCGGACCATTTCCTGCGCACCAAGATCGCGCCGCTGGTTGTCGATTTCGACCCGAACACGGCGGATCTCGAGGCCACGCTTGCGAGCCTCCCGGCGCAGATCGAGGCCTACCGCGACAGCTACGCCGCCTATTACGCGCGCTGCAAGCGACCCGACTCCCCTGCCCTGCGCGATCCTAACGCGGTGGTTTACCTCGTTCCCGGCGTCGGCATGATCACCTTTGCCAAGGACAAGGCCACCGCGCGCATCTCGGGAGAGTTCTACGTCAACGCGATCAACGTCATGCGCGGCGCCTCGGCGGTCAGCGAGTACCAGGGCCTGCCCGAGCAGGAAGCCTTCGACATCGAGTACTGGCTGCTCGAGGAGGCCAAGCTCCAGCGCATGCCCAAGCCCAAGTCGCTGGCCGGGCGCGTCGCGCTGGTCACCGGCGGCGGCGGCGGCATCGGCGCAGCGACGGCCGAGCGCCTGCTGCGCGAAGGCGCCTGCGTGGTGCTCGCCGACATCGACCTTGCCGCGGCCGAGAAGGTCGGCGAACGGCTCGCAAGTGTCTATTTTGGGGATGTCGTGCGTGCCGTCGCCGTGGACGTGACCCGCGAAGAGGCCGTCGCGCGGGCCTATGCAGAGACCGCGGTGGAGTTCGGCGGGGTCGACATCCTCGTGTCGAACGCGGGCATCGCCTCCTCTGCGCCGGTCGAGGAGACGTCGCTGGCGCTCTGGAGCCGCAACATGGACATCCTGTCGACCGGCTACTTCCTGGTCTCGCGCGAGGCTTTCGGCCTGCTGCGAAAGCAGGGGCTCGGCGGCTCGATCGTCTTCATAGGGTCGAAAAACGGCCTCGCGGCCTCGCCCAACGCCTCCGCCTACTGCACCGCCAAGGCCTCCGAGCTGCACCTCGCCCGCTGCCTCGCGCTGGAAGGCGCCGAGCTCGGCATCCGGGTCAACGTGGTGAACCCCGACGCGGTGCTGCGCGGCTCGCGCATCTGGGAAGGCGAATGGCTCGACCAGCGCGCCTCGACCTACGGCACCGACAAGGCGGGGCTCGAGGAGATGTACCGCAACCGCTCGATGCTGAAGCGCTCGGTGCTGCCCGAGGACATCGCCGAGGCGGCCTATTTCCTTGCCTCGGATCTCTCGGCCAAGTCCACCGGCAACATCCTCAACGTCGATGCGGGCAACAAGGAAGCCTTCACGCGATAAGTCTCTGTTCCGGCGGCGCGGGTCCCTCGCGCCGCCTTTTTCACGCCGCCCGCTCGAGGCGGCACGGGAGGATTTCATGATCGACAGCGAACTCATTGCCGCGCAGAACGCGGCGCGCGCCGAGGCGCTCCGGTTCGACTACGAGATGCTGGGCGCGCAACTTGCCCGCCGCGGCATCGATATCGACACTATAAAGCGCAAGGTCGGCTCTTACGGCGTCGCCGTGCCGAGCTGGGGCGTGGGCACCGGCGGCACCCGCTTCGCCCGTTTTCCCGGCGGTGGCGAGCCGCGCGGCATCTTCGACAAGCTCGACGATTGCGGCGTGATCCACCAGCTCACCGCCGCGACGCCCACCGTCTCGCTGCACATTCCCTGGGACAAAGAGGACCCCGCGGCGCTGCTGGAAAAGGCGGCGTCGCTCGGGCTTGGCTTCGACGCAATGAACTCGAACACCTTCCAGGACCAGCCGGGGCAGAAGCTCAGCTACAAGTACGGCTCGCTCTCGCACACCGATCCGGCGGTGCGGGCGCAGGCAGTCGAGCACAACCTCGAATGCATCGAAATCGGCTCGAAACTGGGCTCCAAAGCCCTGACGGTGTGGATCGGCGACGGCTCGAACTTCCCCGGCCAGACCGACCTGACCGCGCAGTTCGAGCGGTACCTTTCCTCCATGCAGGAGATCTACAAGGGCCTGCCCGGAGATTGGCGGCTCTTCTCCGAGCACAAGATGTTCGAGCCCGCCTTCTACTCCACCGTCGTGCAGGACTGGGGCACGAACTACCTGATCGCGAAAGAGCTCGGAGAGCGCGCCTTCTGCCTCGTCGACCTCGGCCACCACGCGCCCAACACCAATATCGAGATGATCGTGGCGCGGCTGATCCAGTTCGGAAAGCTCGGCGGTTTCCACTTCAACGACAGCAAGTACGGCGACGATGATCTCGACACCGGCAGCATTGACCCGTTCCGGCTCTTCCTCGTGTTCAACGAACTGGTGGCGGCCGAGGGCAAGGAAGGCTTCGCGCCGGCGCACATGCTCGACCAGTCGCACAACGTGACGGACCCGATCGAGAGCCTGATGTCGTCGGCGAACGAGGTGCGGCGCGCCTATGCGCAGGCCCTGCTGGTGGACCGCCAGGCGCTGAAAGGCTTCCAGGAGGAGAACGATGCGCTCATGGGTGCGGCGACGCTGAAGGCCGCTTACCGCATCGACGTCGAGCCGATCCTCGCCATGGCACGGCTTGAGGCCGGGGCGGCGATCGACCCTGTCGCGACCTACCGGGCGTCGGCCTATCGTGCCAAGGTCGCCTCGGAACGGCCGGAAGTGAGTGGCGCTGGCGGCGGGATCGTCTGATCTTCCGCAAATACCTGGCCCTGAGGCCAAAATCCCGTCCCGGCAGCGAAATCTGCCGGGATTTTTCTTTCCTTCTCATGCATTTAGAGGCGATTCGAAGCCGTTTTTTGGCCCGCAAACCCCTGATTCGCTGGGGTTTCAGGCCGAATCACCCCTGATTTCGGCAATTTCTGGCTTCTGATATTCCCTGAAGCGCTGAACCCGTCTCTGGACTCGAGGCGCCCACCCCGCGGCCAGCTGTGTCCTTTATCCTTGATGAAACGCTCAGAGCACAACCATACGCGACTCCCCTGCCCCGTCAGCTCCTTCGCGGATCGGGTCACTCTTTGTTTTACGGCTCGGTTGGAGGTCTAGGCGTTGCGCCGAGACAGCCATCTCGCCGAAAATCCTTGAGAGATGGATGTGAAACCAGCTTAGGCGCTTGCCCAGAGGCTGCGCGACTCTGGGTAACCCACGGGTTACCCAGAGTCGCGCTGAGGAGGGTTACGCGCACCCTGCCCCGCTACACTGCCACCTGAACAAGAGAGCGTTCCGCAGGCGTCTTATTTGACCTGATGGCCGAGTCTTCATTCGCGCCGCCGAACCGCGCTCCCCTTCCCCACCGTTAACGCAGACCGCCTCCTCACGACCCGCGAGCATCGGGCCATCAGGCACACCAGTCCTCCCCTAAGCAAAAGGCCGGTAACCCATGGGTTACCGGCCTTGCGCCCTTTGTTTTCTGGCCGGGTTACCGTCACCCGTCCCGTAACCCGCGGGTTACCCGTCGCGCAGAGCGGCCTCGAACGCCTCCACCGCGCGCTGCAGGCGCTTGCGGTCCACCGAGGAGAAATCGATCTCCGAGAGGATCCGGCACTCGCCCTTGCGCGCGGTGACCTTGGACAGGCCGACATGGAATTCGTATTTCACGCTGCGCTGGCGCGGCGTGTCCTGCGCCTTGCTCTCGGCACGGTCCGCCGCCTGGACGAACTTTTTCAGGATCTCGGACTGTTCCTCGGCCGAATTCACCGTCGAAAGCACCGAACGCAGCGCCCCTGCCCGCTCCGGCGCGGCCTGGAGCTTGCGCGCCACGTCGACACCGAGATTGCGCGATACCGCCTTTGGATACGGCAGCGCCTCCTCGAGTTGTTCGAGAAGGTAGACGAAACTGCGGATATAGGAGCGTTTCATCTTGTGCAGCGAGGCATAGATGCGGCCGACGAGTTCCTCCGCGCCCATCCCGTCAAGCCCGGTGTCCTGCGCGGCGGTGATCGCGACCTGCGCCATCTCGGCAAAGCTCAGGTCCTCGCGGATCACGTTCTCCTCGACCATGTCGATATAGAGGTCGATCCGCGTGCCCGCTTCCTCGGCAACCCGCGCGATTGCCTTGCCAAAGCGCACGTCACCCGTTTCCGTCAGCAGCTGCTGCAGCGCGGTCACGCGGCGCCAGCCCTTCTTCAGCTGGTAGCCGCCCTCGGTCCGATAGACCTCGATCGGCTCCTTCTGCCCACGCTCGCGGATCGAGGCCTTGAGTTCCTCCATCTCGTCCGAGGTCGCCACGGCGCTGAGGTCGAGACGGTCGCGCGGCAGGTCGTCGGTGCGGATGTCCTCGAGCGGGATCGCGACGAGCACGCGGCCTTCTTCCCGGGCCTCGCGATAGGCCTTGGCATCGGTGGCGTTCTGGCGGCGCTGCTCGACGAGGTTCTCGGTACTCTCGGTCAGGCTGCTCGCCGCCTCGCGCACAGCGGCGCCCATCGGACCCACGTCGCGGCGGCGCGGCTTGACCTCGGCGGTCTCGATCGGGCCGAAGCCGAACTTGTTCTTGCTGCTCATGCCTCAACCTCCTCCTTCGCGTTCTTGGCTTCCCAGGCGCGCAGCACCACCTCCTTGAACTCGTCATAGGCGGCGTCGAAGCTCTGGCGCGCCCGCTTCCAGGTCTCGCGGGTCATCTGGCGGTAGTCCTGTTCATAGACCGACTGCTGGAAGCGGCCCGACTGCTCGACCGCGCGGGTCATCTCGATGGCGTGCCGGCAGACGTCCGCGCCGAAGACATTGCGGAAGGCGTCCATCATCGCGACGTGCAGCGGGTTCGACTGCTCGAAGCGGGTCATCAGGAGCCGCACGTCGTCGAAGCGCTTGGGCAGGCGGATGCCGGCGTCCTCGGCGACCTTGGCGAAACCGTCCGAGATGTCCTCGAGCGCGTCGCCGAGCTGACCGAGGAAGCTCGTGGTCGAGTCGTATTCCCAGTAGCCCGGGCCCGAGGGGATATAGAGGATGTCCGCCGCGAAGGCCGCGTTCAGCGACTGGTAGCCGATCGCCGGCGGGCAGTCGAAGATGATCAGGTCGTACTGGTCCTGCGGCAGCTCGTCGAGGTAGCGCGACACGCAGCCGAAGAAGCTCCAGGCCTTGTGCATGGCGCGGTACTGGGCCGAGGCGAACTCGACGAAGGCGGCGTTGGCACAGGAGGGGATGATGTCGATGGTCGGCCAGGCGGTCTTCTGGATGAAGTCCTGGATGCGCTGCGCGCCGATCGACTGCACGTCCTCGGGCAGCTCGTCGGCGGTGGGGTAGGGGCAGTCCGCCGGGTCGTCATAGGCGGCGGCGATGCGGTCGGCCTCGCGGCAAAGGTCGCGGCACATGATGCCCCAGACCGTGTTCCACTCCTTCACCTCGACGAGGCCCATCGAGTGGGTCATCGTGGCCTGGGGGTCGAAGTCGATCACGAGAACGCGATAGCCGTCGAGCGCCGCGGCATTGGCGAGGTGCTGGGCCACGACGGTCTTGCCGACGCCGCCCTTGAAGTTGGACACCGCCACGCGCATCGCGCGGCCGGCCGGCCGGTGGGGCAGGAGCGGCTTGCCGCGGAAGCGCAGGCGCCGGCGCAGCTCGTTGATCTCCTGCAGCGAGAACCAGCGCTGGCGCCCGTCCTCCTCGACCGAGCCCTGCGGCAGCGAGGGATCGTCGGCCAGTTTCTTGCGCAGCGTGTCCGCCGGCACGTCGAACATGAAGTGGCTGATCTCCCAGATGGAGAAGGGCCGCAGGATCTTTTCCTCTGCCGGGGAGAAGGTCGCGCGGCGCACCGCAGCCTGCTGTGCGAGGCTGCGCTCGTTCATGGATTGAAGGTCGGAATGGTCTCTCATGGGCCTGCTCGTGTTTTCTCTCACTGGCCATTCAATAACGCGAATTGCGGAAAGGGCAAAACCCCAAGTTCGAGTTTCTCGTTTTTTCGCGAAGTTTTTCAGGATTACGGGATTTCTGCGGCGGGTCCGACACGGATTTCGTGACAGCCCTGGGGCCAAAACGGTGGATAAGGTGACAAACACCCCCTAAAATGGTGTCATCAATGCTGTCACCCATTACCAATGAACCGATTTTTTCCAAATGAATTTGGATTAGGGTTCCCGTCCCGTCTTTCTGCCCACATTGACAAATGACGGGAAAATCGAGCAGTGTGGAAGCCAACGGGGAATCGGCCAATGCAGCCGTCCCTGACCGAGCGGCAGAGCAGACGATCATGGACTTCAAACGATTTACGGGACCTCAGGCAGGCTCCCAGAAATACGACCTGTTGACGGCCCTGGCCCTTGCCGGGCTGAATGGATCGCCCGGAGTCCAGACTTCGATGCTGCGGCTCGTGGCCCTGGTGACGGCGCGTTACAACTGGCGCACAGACGAGCTGACGGTCGGCCAGCGCGAGATGGCGCGGCTCTGGTCGGTCGACGAACGCACGGTGAAACGCGAGATCAAGCGGCTGACCAAGGCCGAGATCCTGCTGCAATTGCGGCCCGGTGTGCGGGGCAGGGTGGCTGCCTACCGGCTCAACTACGCCGAGGTCTACCGGCTGAGCGCGCCGCATTGGGAAAACGTCGGCCCGGATTTCTCGGCCCGCATGGAGGTGCAGACCCCCGAGAGCACGCCGGCCGAGGAAAAGGTCGTCCGCGTCGATTTCGGGGCCCGCGCGGCGGAAGCGCCCGCGCCGCAGCCGCAGGCCAGCGAGGCCGGACCCTGGCCGCGCACGCTTGCACGGCTCGCGCAGACCGAGCCCGGCCTGCATCGCAGCTGGTTCTCGGGGCTGGCCTTCGACAGTTTCGAGCAGGGGCTGCTGATGCTGAAGGCGCCCTCCGCCTTTGCCGCGCAATACGTGCTGACCCACCATCTGCGGCCGCTCCAGGGCATGGCCGCGCAGGAATTCCAAGGGTTGCGCCGCATCGAGATCACCGGCTGAGCCGTTCTTCCCGGCCCGGGACCGGCGGGGGATACGGGGCAGGCCGACCTTGACCGCGATCAGCTGAGCGCCATATACATATCACCTGACACCCAAGCGCCGGAGGCAGATTCCATGCAGACGCTGCAGAAACGGCCCACCGAGGCCCTGCGCATCGCCGATCTTCTCGGCCTTGCCGGCGGGGCCATCGACCGGCTCGGCATCGCCGAGCAGGTGGCGCACGGGCTTCCGGCGGACAGCGCCACGCGGGTGCATGACCGGCTCGGCGCGGCGCGGTTCTTCCGCATCCTGCCCGAGGCGACCTATCGGCGCGTGCGCCGGCAGGGCAAGCCGCTCAGCCGGGAAACCAGTGAAAAGCTTTACGAATTCGCCCGCGTCTACGAGCTCGCGCTGCGCCTCTACCGCGGCGATCACGAGCGCTGCATGGCCTTTCTCGAGGCCCCGCACCCGATGCTCGGGGGCCGCGCGGCGCTTGATCTCGCCACCTCCAGCTCGGCCGGGGCGGACGCGGTGATCGACCTTCTGCACCGGGCCGAGTCGGGCTTCGCCGCCTGATGACCCACCGCCGCTTCGACGCCGAGCGCCGCGCCTGGCGCATCGGCGATCCCGAGGGGCGGTATCCGATCTGGTCCGAGGGCGGCGCGCTGCGCTACGGCGGGCGCTGGCACATGGCCGGGGATCCGGTGATCTACGCCTCCGAGCATTTCTCGACCGCCATGCTCGAGAAGCTGGTGCATTTCGCCGGGATCCTGCCCGAGGGCCAGCACGCGCTCGAGATCACCATTCCCGCGGGCGTAAGCTACGAGGTCTTTGCCGACCACCTCGCGCCGGGCTGGCAGCAGTCCGGCGATCCGGGGGCCGCCGCCTTCGGCCACGCATGGGTGGAAGAGCGGCGCTCTGCCGTGCTTGTCGTGCCGAGCGCCGTCGCGCCGGTGGAGCGCAACTTCCTCTTCAATGCGGCGCACCCGGACTTCGCGCGGATCCGTCCGGGGCTGGAGACGCCCATCGCCTGGGACGCCCGGCTCTTCTCGCGCGGATGACCCGCACCGCCGCCGGATCTGAGTCGGGCGCGCCCGCGCGTCTCCGTGGGGACATGCGCCGCAAGACCATGATTTCACTTATTTTCATCGGAGCCGGCGAAGCGCCTCACAGGACGCTTTACAATAGTAATAAAGTAATACTTAATGATCTACGGACCTGAGGAGAGGTCCGAGGGAGGACATCATGAACATTCTTAAAAGCTTGCTCGCAAGCGCCGCTATCCTTGTGCCCGCCATGGCGCTGGCCGGGGGCGAGACCGTCGGTTTCAGCCAGATCGGCTCGGAATCCGGCTGGCGTGCCGCCGAGACCACGGTCACCAAGCAACAGGCCGAGGCCCGCGGCATCAACCTGAAATTCGCCGACGCGCAACAGAAGCAGGAGAACCAGATCAAGGCGATCCGTGGCTTCATCGCGCAGGGCGTCGACGCGATCCTGCTCGCGCCCGTGGTCGCCACCGGCTGGGACGAGGTGCTGGAAGAGGCCAAGGACGCCAACATCCCGGTGATCCTGCTCGACCGCAACATCGACGCGCCGGAAGATCTCTACATGACCGCCGTCACCTCCGACCAGGTGCACGAGGGCATGGTGGCCGGCAACTGGCTGAAGGAAGCGGTTGCGGGCAAGGACTGCCCGGTGGTCGAGCTGCAGGGCACCACGGGCTCGTCCCCGGCGATCGCCCGCAAGAAGGGCTTCGAGGAAGCCATCGCGGACGCGCCGAACATCAAGATCACCCGCAGCCAGACCGGCGACTTCACCCGCGCGCAGGGCAAGGTGGTGATGGAGAGCTTCCTCAAGTCCGAGGGCGGCGCCAATATCTGCGCGCTCTACGCGCATAACGACGACATGGCCGTGGGCGCGATCCAGGCGATCAAGGAAGCCGGCCTGAAGCCGGGCGAGGACATCAAGATCGTGTCGATCGACTCGGTGCCCGACATCCACCTCGCGATGAAGGCCGGCGAGGCCAACGCGACGGTCGAGCTGACGCCGAACATGGCGGGCCCGGCCTTTGACGTGCTCGAAGCCTACTGGAAGGACGGCACCATGCCGGCCAAGTGGATCCAGACCGAATCCAAGCTCTACACCAGCGCCGACGACAACGCGGCCATTTACGAGAGCAAGAAGGATCTCGGATACTGACGCTGCGCGGCGGGGGCACCGCTTCCGCCACGGGCGCCTTCCGGAGCTTCCGGGAGGCGCAGAACCCTGTCCAGGGGAGGGGACTTCGGGATGGCTCAGCCAGAACCGGTGCTGCACGCGCGCGGCATCAGCAAATTCTTTCCGGGCGCCATCGCGCTCGATGACGTCGAGCTGGCGCTCTATCCCGGCGAGGTGCACGCGCTCCTGGGCGAGAACGGCGCAGGGAAATCCACGCTGATCAAGTGCCTGACCGGCGCCTACAGCCGCGACGGCGGCACCATCACCCTTGGCGGAGCCGAGATAGACCCGCGCGATCCCCTGGGCAGCCAGGCGCTCGGCATCGGCACCGTCTACCAGGAGGTGAACCTCCTGCCCAACCTCACGGTGGCCGAGAACCTCTTTCTGGGGCGCCAGCCGATGCGCTGGGGCATGGTGGATCACCGCCGGATGAAGGCCGACTCGCGCCGCATCCTGCGCGACTACGGGCTCGAGATCGACCCGGCCCGGCTGCTGTCGAGCTATTCGATCGCCATCCAGCAGATCGTCGCCATCGCCCGTGCCGTCGAGCTTTCCGGCAAGGTGCTGATCCTCGACGAGCCCACCGCCAGCCTCGACCACGACGAGGTGCAGCTGCTCTTCTCGGTGATCGAGCGGCTGAAGGGCAGGGGGCTCGCCATCGTCTTCATCACCCATTTCCTCGACCAGGTCTTTGCCATCTCGGACCGCGCCACGATCCTGCGCAACGGCCGGGTGGTGGGCACGCGGCGGCTGGCCGACGCGACGCAGACCGAGATCGTGACGCTGATGCTGGGCCGCGCGCTCGAGGCCGCGACGCATCACCGCGCGCAGTCCGAACCGGGCGAGTTGCTGCTCTCGCTGAAGGGATACGGCAAGCGCGGCAGCATCGAGCCCTTCGACATGGACATCCGCGAGGGCGAGGTCGTCGGCCTTGCCGGGCTGCTCGGCTCGGGCCGCAGCGAGACGCTGGGCGTGGTCTTCGGCGTCGTTGCCGCCGATCAGGGCACGGCGGCGCTGCGCGGCAAGCCGCTGCGCATCACGAGCCCGCGCGAGGCGATCCGCAACCGCTTCGCGCTCTGCCCCGAGGACCGCAAGACCGACGGCATCGTCGGCGATCTGTCGGTCCGCGAGAACATCATCCTGTCGCTGCAGGCGCGGCAGGGCTGGCACCGGCCGATCCCGCGCGCGCGGGCCGAGGAGATCGCCCAGCACTATGTCAAGGCGCTCGACATCCGCCTCGCCTCGCTCGACATGCCGATCCGGCTGCTCTCGGGCGGCAACCAGCAGAAGGCGCTGCTGGCGCGCTGGCTGGCGACCGAGCCCGAGCTCTTGATCCTCGACGAGCCGACGCGCGGCATCGACGTCGGCGCCCATGCCGAGATCATCGCGCTGATCGAGGAGCTGCGCCGCAAGGGCATGGCGCTGATCGTCGCCTCGTCGGAAATGGAGGAACTGGTGGCCTATTCCAGTCGCATCGTCGTGCTGCGCGACCGCCGACAGGTGGGCGAGCTGACCGGCCATGAGATCTCGACCAAGGCCATCGTCGAGGCCATCGCGGCGGAGGACGCGGCATGATGAAATCCACGCTGAAACGGGTGATGCCGCAGATCGTCATCCTCGCGCTGGTGCTGGCGGCGAACTTCCTCGTCTTCCCGGGCTTCTTCCATGTCGAGTTCCAGCACGGGCGGCTCTTCGGCAACCTCATCGACGTGTTGAATCGCGGCGCGCCGACGGCGCTGCTGGCCACCGGCATGACGCTGGTCATCGCCACGCGCGGCATCGACCTTTCGGTCGGCGCGGTCATGGCGATCGCCGGGGCGGTCGCGGCAAGCGCCGTGGTCGGTGGCGCGCACTGGACGCTGGCGGTGCTCATGGCGCTCTGCGCCGGGGCGGCCTGTGGGCTCTGGAACGGGCTTCTGGTCGCGGTCTTCCGCATCCAGCCCATCGTCGCCACGCTGGTGCTGATGGTGGCCGGGCGCGGCATCGCGCAGCTGCTGACCGAGGGCGCGATCCTCACCTTCAACGACCCCGGTCTCATCCGGCTCGGCGCGGGCACCATCGCCGCCGTGCCGACGCCGATCTGGATCTGGATCGCCGTGGCCTGCCTCACCGGCTTCGTCATCCGCCGCACCGCGCTTGGCCTGCTGATCGAGGCGGTGGGGATCAACGAGACCTCCTCGCGCCTCGCCGGGATCAACTCGCGGGTGCTGCTGCTGGCGGTCTACCTCGTCTCGGGGCTCTGCGCGGCGCTGGCCGGGGTCATCGTCGCCGCCGACATCAAGGGCGCGGATGCCAACAACGCCGGGCTCTGGATGGAGCTCGACGCCATCCTCGCCGTGGTCATCGGGGGCAACTCGCTGCTCGGCGGGCGGTTCTCGATCACCGCCTCGCTGCTCGGCGCGCTGATCATCCAGAGTGTGAACGCGCTGATCCTGCTCTCGGGCATGCCGGTCGAATTCAACCTCGTCATCAAGGCGCTGATCATCATCGCCATCCTCGTCATCCAGAGCCCGCGCGTGCGCCACAGCCTCTACCTGCTGCGCGCCTCGACGGGCCCCGTCCTGCGCGAGCGCCCGGCCCGGACCACGCCGCGGACCCGTCCTGAGGAGGGCCAGTCATGAGCCAGTCCACCAAGCTTCCGCTCTACATCACCCTTGCCACCTTCGTGCTGGCCTTCGTGCTCTGCGCGGCGCAGTTCCCGGCCATGGCCTCGACGCGGGTGGTGGCGAACCTGCTGACCGACAACGCCTTCCTGGGCATCACCGCGGTCGGCATGACCTTCGTGATCCTGTCGGGCGGCATCGACCTCTCGGTCGGCTCGGTGATCGCCTTCACCGGGGTGTTCCTGGCGGTGATCCTGCGCGACACGTCCATTCACCCGCTGGTCGCCTTCGCGCTGGTGCTGGTGATCACCACGGGCTTCGGCGCGGCGATGGGCGGGATCATCCATTACCTCGAGATGCCGCCCTTCATCGTCACGCTCGCGGGCATGTTCCTGATGCGCGGGCTTGCCTACGTGCTGTCGACCGACTCCGTGCCGATCACCCACGAGTTCTACGACTGGCTGCAGTCGCTCTACTGGAAGGCCCCGGGCGGCGGACGGTTCCGCATCACCGGCGGGCTCATGCTGCTGACCTACCTCGCCGCCATGATCGCCCTGCACCGCACGCGCTTCGGCCAGAACGTCTATGCGATCGGCGGCTCGGCGCAGACGGCGCAGCTGATGGGCGTGCCGCGGGCGCGCACCACGATCGGCATCTACGCGGTGTCGGGTGGTCTGGCCGGGCTCGCGGGGATCGTCTACACGCTCTACACCTCGGCGGGCTACTCGCTGGCGACGGTCGGGGTCGAGCTCGACGCCATCGCCGCGGTGGTCATCGGCGGGACGCTCCTCAGCGGTGGCAGCGGATTTGTCGCGGGCACTTTCTTTGGCATTCTGATCATGGGGCTGATACAGACATACATCGTCTTCGACGGCACGCTTTCGAGCTGGTGGACGAAGATCGTGATCGGGGGCCTGCTCTTCGCCTTCATCATGCTGCAAAAGGGTTTGGGTTGGGCAACGACGGCGCGCATAAGGCTTCTGACCGCATCAGACGCGCGATCATGACATTGACGGCGGGCGGCGGTTTCACCGACCGCGCCCAGAGCCACACCACCCACGTGGTGGACCAGCTGGGGCTGGCCATCGTCGCCGGAGAATATCCCGAGCGCGCGATGATCCCGCTCGACCCCGACCTCGAGGAGATGTTCGGCGTTTCCCGCACGGTGATCCGCGAGGCGAAGAAGACGCTGATCGCCAAAGGCATGCTCGCCTCCAAGGCCAAGGTCGGCACGCGGGTGCAGCCCTCGTCCGAGTGGAACATGTTCGACCCGGACGTGCTGCGCTGGCATTCCGAGCAGAAGACCCCGGGCCGTTTCGTCGCCGACCTCAACGAGATCCGGCTGATCATCGAACCCTCGGCGGCGGCGCTGGTGGCCGAGCGGGCGGGGCCCGAGGAACACGCGCGGCTCGAGGCGAGCTGCGAGGCGCTGGCGCAGGCCGGCAGCCGCACCGCCTTTGCCATGGCCGACCTCGAGTTCCACAAGCTGATCCTGCACCTTTCCGACAACCGCTTCCTGCAGTCGCTGGGCGATCTGGTGCAGGCGGCGCTCTACTCGCAGCTCATCGCCGAGGCCGAGGAGGCGCGCGAGCCGGGAGACCTCGCCCGCAGCGTCGAGAAGCACCGGGCCATCGTCGACGCGATCCGCGCCGGGATGCCCGAGCGCGCCCGCGCCTGCATGGAAAAGGTGGTCATGGACGCCCCGGCCGGGGGCGTGCGCCGGGCGGGATAACCGCGCCGAGATAAATTCCCGGATTCGGGAAATCACTCAGAAACTGCGGATGCTCTCCTGCACCATGGCCAGCAGCCGCTCGGCCGCCTTCGAGATGTGCCGCCCACGCGCCTGGATGATCAGGTAGGGCTCGACGGTCACCAGCCGGTTCAGCTGCAGCCGCCGCAGGTCCGCCGAGACCGGCGGCTCGAGCATGAGGTCGATCACCTCCTGCGACATCGGTGCGACGGCGTCGGAATCCTTCAAGAGCGCGATGATCGCCAGCAGCGAGGAGGTGGTGATGACGTCGGGGGGCGGGCTCATGCCCTCGTCGTGGAAGGCCGTCTCGATCGCCGCGCGGATCGGCGCGCCGCGCTGCTGCAGGATCCAGCGCGTGCCATGCAGGTCGGCAATGGCGACCGGGCTCTGCCCCAGCATCGGGTGCCCCTCGCGCACCAGCAGCTGCACGATCTCGTCGCGCGCGGGCTCGAGGATGAAGTCGCGCTCGTCGAACTGCGGCGGCAGGCGGGCGAGGGCGAAATCGAGCTCGCCCCGCTCCAGCGCCTGCACCAGCGCGACCGAGGGGGCGACCTCGATCGAGATGTCCATCGACCTGGCCCGTGCCTTCAGCCGCTGCACCTGAGGCACCAGCTGGCCGAGCGCCGGGCCGGTGACCGCACCGACGCGCACCGTGCCGCCAAGCCCCGAGTGCAGGTCGGCGAAATCCTCGGCCATGCGGCGCAGGTCATGCTCGATCCGCCGCGCGTGCTGGGCCAGCAGCGCGCCGGTGGGCGTCGGCTCCATCCCCTTGGGGGTGCGCTGGAACAGCCGCGCGCCGATGCTGCGCTCGAGCTCGGCCAGCATCCGCGACGCGCCGGGCTGGGTCATCCGGCAGGAGGCGGCGGCGACCTGCAACTGCCCGTGCTCGGCGATGGCGGCGATGAGGCGGATTTGCGCGGGGCGCAGGTTCTGCAGGAGATCGGACATCACACATACCAGTCGCGTTATGCAGATAACCAATAATGGTATTTGTTCGGTATGTCACGATTAAGTAGGACTTTTGGCGTCCCCACAGGGGAACAGCGGGGTGCGGGAGACGCCCCCTCAACGGGAGGATACCGATGAAACTGAATAAACTCGCGGGTGCGCTCGCGGTGAGCCTCATTGCGCTCTCGAGCGCGGCCTTCGCGCAGGACAAGGGCACCGTGGGCATCGCCATGCCGACCAAGAGCTCGGCGCGCTGGATCGACGACGGCAACAACATGGTCAAGCAGCTCGAGGAAGCCGGCTACGGCACCGATCTGCAATACGCCGAAGACGACATCCCCAACCAGCTCGCGCAGATCGAGAACATGGTCACCAAGGGCGTCGACGTGCTGGTGATCGCCGCCATCGACGGCACCACCCTGTCGAACGCGCTCGCGAACGCGGCCGCCTCGGGCGTGCGCATCGTGGCCTATGACCGCCTGATCCGCGACAGCGGCGACGTCGACTACTATGCCACCTTCGACAACTTCAAGGTCGGCGTGCAGCAGGCGACCTCGCTGGTCGAGGGCCTGAAGGAGCGCTTCCCGGACAGCAAGCCGTGGAACGTCGAACTCTTCGGCGGCTCGCCGGACGACAACAACGCCTACTTCTTCTACAACGGCGGCATGTCGGTGCTGCAGCCGCTGATCGACTCGGGCGACATCGTCGTCCAGTCCGGCCAGATGGGCATGGACAAGGTCGGCACGCTGCGCTGGGACGGCGCGGTGGCGCAGGCGCGCATGGATAACATCCTGTCGGCCAACTACACCGACAAGGACGTGCACGGCGTTCTCGCGCCCTACGATGGTCTGTCCATCGGCATCCTGTCCTCGCTCAAGGGCGTCGGCTACGGCTCGGGCGACCTGAAGATGCCGATCGTCACCGGCCAGGACGCGGAAGTTCAGTCGGTGAAGTCGATCCTCGCCGGCGAGCAGTACTCGACCATCTTCAAGGACACCCGTGAACTCGCCCGCGTCACCGTGGGCATGGTCAACGCGCTGATGGAAGGCTCCGAGCCCGAGATCAACGACACCACCACCTACGACAACGGCGTGAAGGTCGTTCCGTCCTACCTGCTCGAGCCCGTCCCCGTCGACGCCTCGAACTGGGAAGAGGTGCTGATCGGCTCCGGTTACTACACCGAAGACCAGATCAAGTAAGCGTTCCTCCCGCGCGCCCCATTTGCTCCCGGGGCGCCGAACAGGGGGAGGCCTTCGGGCCTCCCCCGACCTTCACTTCATACAAGGCAGGTACGGGTCATGACTCTTCTGCTCGAGATGCGCGGTATCACCAAGGAATTCCCGGGGGTGAAGGCGCTCGACCAGGTGAATCTCCAGGTCCGCGAAGGCGAGATTCACGCGATCTGCGGCGAGAACGGTGCCGGCAAATCGACCCTGATGAAGGTGCTCTCCGGGGTCTATCCCGTCGGCAGCTACGACGGGGAAATCCACTACGACGGCCAGCTCGCCGAGTTCCGCACGCTGCGCGACAGCGAGGACAGGGGCATCGTCATCATCCACCAGGAACTCGCGCTGGTGCCGCAGCTCTCGATCGCCGAGAACATCTTCCTCGGCAACGAGCGGCAGACCGGCGGCGTGATCCAGTGGCAGGAAACCTTCCGCCGCACCGAGGAACTGCTCGCCAAGGTCGGCCTGCGCGACGCGCCGGGCACGCTGGTCGACAGCATCGGCGTCGGCAAGCAGCAACTGGTCGAGATCGCCAAGGCGCTGTCCAAGGACGTGAAGCTGCTGATCCTCGACGAGCCGACGGCGGCGCTGCAGGAGAACGACAGCCGCAAGCTGCTCGACCTCATGCTCGAGCTGAAGGCGCAGGGCGTCACCTGCATCATCATCTCCCACAAGCTGAACGAGGTGCGCTACGTCGCCGACACCGTGACGGTGATCCGCGACGGCATGGCGGTGTCGGAGCTCGACGCCTCGCAGGGGCTCTCGGAGGACCGCATCGTCCGCGACATGGTGGGCCGCGACATGTCGCAGCGCTACCCCGACCGCACCCGCCGCGCCGGCGACGTGGTCATGCAGGTGAAGGACTGGAACGTCTGGCACCCCGAGCACGCCGAGCGGCAGGTCATCAAGAACATCTCCTTCAACGTCCGCGCCGGCGAGGTCGTCGGTATTGCGGGCGTCATGGGCTCGGGCCGCACCGAACTGGCCATGTCGCTTTTCGGGCGCAGCTGGGGCAGGGGCATCTCGGGCGAGGTGACGCTGCACGGCAAGCCGATCGACGTCTCGACCGTCGACCGCGCCATCGACAACGGGCTCGCCTACGTGACCGAGGACCGCAAGTCGCTGGGGCTGATCCTCGACGAGAGCATCCGCTTCAACACCACGTTGGCGAACCTCAGGGGCGTGTCGGACCACGGCGTGCTCAACGACGCCGAGGAGACCGAGGTGGCCGAGCGCTACCGCAAGGTGCTGGCGACCCGCACGCCCACGGTGATGCAGAAGGTCGGCAACCTCTCGGGCGGCAACCAGCAGAAGGTGGTGCTGGCCAAGTGGCTCTTCACCGAGCCCGAGGTGCTGATCCTCGACGAGCCCACGCGCGGCATCGACGTCGGCGCGAAATACGAAATCTACTCGATCATCAACGAGCTGTCCGCGCAAGGCAAAGCGGTCGTGATGATCTCGTCGGAGATGCCCGAACTGCTGGGCATGTGCGACCGCATCTATGTCATGAACGAAGGCGCTTTCGTCGGGGAACTCTCCGCCGAGGAAGCCAGCCAGGAGCGCATCATGTCGCTCATCGTCAGCGAGTGAAGGGGAGGGGACATGTCCACTCATACGGCAGAAACCGCAGGGCAGCCTGAAAGCCAGGGCCTGAAGGCCTACCTGCGCAACCACATGCGCGAATACGGCCTGCTCTTCGCGCTGATCGCCATCATGGTGTTCTTCCAGGCGGTGACCGGCGGCACGCTGATGCGGCCGGTGAACATCACCAACCTGTTCCTGCAGAACAGCTACGTCATCATCATGGCGCTGGGGATGCTCATCGTCATCGTCTCGGGCAACATCGACCTCTCGGTCGGCTCGGTGCTCGGCTTCATCGGCGCGCTGGCGGCGGTGATGATCGTCGAATGGCACGTCTCGGTGCCGGTGACGATCCTGATCTGCCTCGGGGTCGGGGCGCTGATCGGCGCGGCGCAGGGCTACTGGGTGGCCTACTGGTCGATCCCCTCGTTCATCGTGACGCTGGCGGGGATGCTGGTGTTCCGCGGCGCCTCGCTCTGGCTGCTGCAGGGCCAGTCGGTGGGCCCGTTCCCGCAGAGCTTCCAGATGCTCTCGACCGGCTTCGTGCCCGACATCTTCCCGGCCTCGATGACCGCCGGCCTCGCCGCGCTGGCCGGCTCGCGCAGCTTCAACCTGCTGGCCATGGGGTTCGGCATCATCGCCGCCGTGACCATCGTCTGGCTCGGCCTGCGCGAGCGCGCCCGCGACAAGTCCTACGGCATCGAGGGCGAGCCCGCGAACTTCTTCTGGATCCGCAACCTGATCGTCTGCGGCGCGCTGCTGTTCCTGACCTTCAAGATCGCCACCTTCCGGGGCCTGCCCAACGTGCTCGTCACCATGGGCGTGCTGATCGTCATCTACGCCTTCATCACCCAGAAGACGGTGATCGGCCGCCGCGTCTACGCGCTCGGCGGCAACCGCAAGGCGGCGAAGCTCTCGGGCATCAAGACCGAGCGCCTGACCTTCCTCGCCTTCGTCAACATGGGCGTGCTGGCGGCGCTGGCGGGGCTCGTCTTCGCCGCGCGGCTCAACACCGCGACCCCCAAGGCCGGCTTCGGCATCGAGCTCGACGTGATCGCGGCCGTGTTCATCGGCGGCGCGTCGATGGCCGGCGGCTCGGGCAAGATCGTCGGAGCCGTGGTCGGCGCCTTCATCATGGGCGTGATGAACAACGGCATGTCGATCATGGGCATCGGCATCGACTACCAGCAGATGATCAAGGGGCTTGTGCTGCTCGCCGCCGTGATCTTCGACGTCTACAACAAATCGAAACAGGGCTGAGCCGCGCGCTCGGCCCCCACTACAGCCGCTCTGGAGCCACCCATGTCCGTCAAGGATTTCACCCCCGCCCCCTGGCCCCGCAAGCTGCGCTCGACGCATTGGTACTCGGGCAATTCGCGCGACACGATCTACCACCGGGGCTGGCTGAAGAACCAGGGCTACCCGCATGACCTGTTCGACGGGCGGCCGATCATCGGCATCCTCAACACCTGGTCCGACCTCACCCCCTGCAACGGCCACCTGCGCGAGCTGGCGGAAAAGGTGAAGGCGGGTGTCTGGGAGGCCGGCGGCTTCCCGGTCGAGGTGCCGGTGTTCTCGGCGTCCGAGAACACCTTCCGCCCCACGGCGATGATGTTCCGCAACCTCGCGGCGCTGGCCATCGAAGAGACCCTGCGCGGCCAGCCGATCGACGGCGCGGTGCTGATGGTCGGCTGCGACAAGACCACACCCTCGCTGATGATGGCCGCCGCTTCGTGTGACGTGCCGTCGATCGTGGTGACCGGCGGGCCGATGCTGAACGGCTATTTCCAGGGCGAGCGCGTCGGGTCGGGCACGCACCTCTGGAAGTTCTCCGAGATGGTGAAGGCCGGCGAGATGACGCAGGAGGAGTTTCTCGAGGCGGAGCAGTCGATGTCCCGCTCCTCGGGCACCTGCAACACCATGGGCACGGCGTCTTCCATGGCCTCGATGGCCGAGGCGCTCGGCATGGCGCTTTCCGGCAATGCCGCGATCCCGGCGGTGGACAGCCGCCGCCGCGTGATGGCGCAACTTTCTGGCCGCCGCATCGTGCAGATGGTCAAGGACGACCTGAAGCCGTCGGACATCCTCACCAAGGAAGCCTTCGAGAACGCCATCCGCACCAACGGCGCGATCGGCGGCTCGACCAACGCGGTGATCCACATGCTGGCGCTGGCGGGCCGGGTCGGCATCGACCTGACGCTCGACGACTGGGACCGCTGCGGCCGCGACGTGGCGACCATCGTGAACCTGATGCCCTCGGGCAAGTACCTCATGGAAGAGTTCTTCTACGCCGGCGGCCTGCCGGTGGTGCTGAAGCGCCTCGGCGAAAGCGGCCAGCTGCACAAGGACGCGCTCACCGTCTCGGGCAAGAGCATCTGGGACGAGGTCAAGGACGTGGTGAACCACAACGAGGACGTCATCCTGCCCTTCGAGAAGGCGCTGACCAAGCAGGGCGGCATCGCCGTGTTGAAGGGCAACCTCGCGCCCAAGGGCGCGGTGCTGAAGCCCTCGGCGGCATCGGAGCACCTGCTCCAGCACCGCGGCCGCGCCGTCGTCTTCGAGGACATCGACGACTACAAGGCCAAGATCAACGACGAGGCGCTCGACATCGACGAGACCTGCATCATGGTGCTGAAGAACTGCGGGCCCAAGGGCTACCCGGGCATGGCCGAGGTCGGCAACATGGGCCTGCCGCCCAAGGTGCTGAAGAAGGGCATCACCGACATGATCCGCATCTCCGATGCGCGCATGTCGGGCACCGCCTATGGCACGGTGATCCTGCACACCTCGCCCGAGGCCGCCGCGGGCGGTCCGCTGGCGGTCGTGCAGAACGGCGACATGATCGAGCTCGACGTGCCGAGCCGCCGCCTGCACCTCGATATCCCCGAGGCCGAGCTGGAAGCCCGGCTCGCCGCCTGGAAGCCGACGCATGACCTGCCCGGCTCCGGCTACGCCTGGCTGCACCAGAGCCATGTCGAGGGTGCCGACACCGGCGCCGACCTCGACTTCCTCAAGGGCTGCCGGGGCAACGACGTGGGCAAGGACAGCCACTGATGGACGTGCTCGATCACAGGATCTGCGAGCTTGGGGAGGGGGTGCTCTGGCACCCCCTGCGCGAGGAGCTGTTCTGGTTCGACATCACCGGGAAGCGGCTGCTGTCGCACCACCCGGCCACCGGCCACACCCGCGCCGTGCCGCTGACCGAGATGTGCTCGGCCGCCGCCTGGATCGACCACGACCACCTGCTGGTCGCCTCGGAGACCGGGCTCTGGACCTATGACGTCGGCACCGGCGACTTCGGGCACCTCGCGGATCTCGAGGCGGACAACCCCGCCACGCGGTCGAACGACGGGCGGGCCGATCCCTGGGGCGGGTTCTGGATCGGCACCATGGGCAAGAACGCCGAGCCGGGCGCTGGGGCGATCTACCGCTATTTCGGCGGCGAGCTGCGCAAGATTGCCGACGGCATCTCGATCCCCAACGCGCTCTGCTTCGACGAGGGACGCGGCTGCGGCTACTTTGCCGACACCGACGCGCGGCTGCTCTTCCGGGTGCCGCTGGACAAGGCCGGCTGGCCCACCGATGCGCCCGAGGTCTTCGTCGACTTCACCCATGCCGGGCTCAGCCCCGACGGCGCGGTCACAGATGCGGCGGGCACCCTCTGGGTGGCGCTCTGGGGCGCGGGCGCGGTGATCGAGGTCTCGCCCGACGGCACGCTGGGCGCGCGCCACGAGCTTGCCGCGCCGCACGCCACCTGCCCGGCCTTCGGCGGGCCGGAGTTCACCACGCTCTACTGCACCAGCGCGACGCAGGGCCTCGGCGCCGGGGCGCTGGCGGAGGCGCCGCTATCCGGGGCGCTCTTTGCCCAGCCGGGCGCGGGGCAGGGCAAGGCGGAACCCGCCTTCAAACTCGACACGGGAGACGCCTGATGAGCGATCCGATCCAGCTGGGCCTCGTCGGCCTCGGCACCATTGCGCGCAACCAGCACCTGCCCTCGCTCGAGGAGGTGCCCGCGCTGCGCCTTGCCGCCATCGCGAGCCGCCACGCCGGGCACGAGACCTTGCCGTCCTACCACGACGTGGACGAGATGCTGGCGAAGGAGCCGGGCCTGCAGGCGATCTCGCTCTGCACTCCACCACAGGGCCGCTTTGCGCAGGCCGTCGCGGCGATCCGCGCGGGCAAGCACGTGATGCTGGAAAAGCCGCCCGGGGCGAGCGTTTCCGAGGTCGAGGGGCTCGCCCGGCTGGCGCGCGACAAGGGCGTCACGCTCTTCGCCACCTGGCACTCGCGCGAGGCGGCGGCGGTCGAGGACGCGCGCGACCTGCTCGCGGGCGCCACGATCAAGCGCGTCACTATCACCTGGAAGGAAGACGTGCGCCACTGGCACCCGGGGCAGGAATGGATCTGGCAGCCGGGCGGTCTCGGCGTCTTCGATCCGGGCATCAACGCGCTCTCGATCCTCACCCGCATCCTGCCCGAGCCGGTGCATCCGGTCGCGGCGCATCTCGAGGTACCCGGGAACAAGCAGGCGCCGATCGCCGCCAGGCTCGACATGCAGACCGCCTCGGGCGCGCCCGTGTCGGCCGAGTTCGACTGGCGCCAGACCGGCCCGCAGACCTGGGACATCCGCGTGGAGTCCGATGGTCCCGAAGTGCTGCTGCGCGAAGGCGGCGCAAAGCTCTTCGTCGGCGGCGAGGCGCGGATCTCGGCCGAGGACCGCGAGTATCGCCGCCTTTACGCCCGCTTCGCCGAGCTCATCGCGGCGGGCGAGTCCGATGTCGACCTTGCGCCGCTGAAGCTGGTGGCCGATGCCTTCCTGCTGGGCGCCCAGTCCCGTGTCGAGGCCTTCCATGACGATCCCTGAGCGCCATCCCTTCGGCCATGTTCGATCGAGCACGCCGGTCGAGCGCATCGTGCTGCGCGCGGGCGAAGTCTCGGCCGAGGTGCTCACCTTCGGCGCGACGCTGAAATCGCTGCGCGTGCCCGATCGCGCGGGGCGGGTGGACGACATCGTGCTCGGCTTCGACGACCTGCAGGGATACCTCGATCACCGCATGTTCTACGGCGCCTCGGTGGGGCGCGTCGCGAACCGCATCGCGGGCGGGCGGTTCACCCTCGACGGGCGGCAGCACCAGCTGGCGCAGAACGAGGGCGAGACCACGCTGCACGGCGGCCCCGACGGGTTCGACCGGCGCAACTGGGCGGTGGCCGAACTTGGCGACTGCTCGGTGACGCTCGAGATGGTGAGCCCCGCCGGGGACCAGGGCTTTCCGGGCGCGCTGACCGCCCGCGCCATCTACGCGCTGCGCGAGACGCCCGCGGGCCCCTGCCTCAGCATCACCTACGAGGCCGAGACCGAGGCACCGACGCTGGTCTCGCTGACCAACCACAGCTTCTTCGCGCTCGCCGGGCTCTCGGCGCTGCCGGACCGGCCGCGCTCGGCGCTCGAGTACCGGCTGAAGGTGCCCGCCTCGCGTTACCTGACGGTGGACGAGAGGCTCATCCCGAACGGTTTCGCGCCGGTCGGCGCGAGCCCCTTCGACTTCCGCGAGGGGCGGCTGCCGCTGACCGCGGTGCGCTCCGGCGCGCTTGACGGCTACGACCATTGCCTCTGCCTCGACCCCGGCGAGATCGAGCTGCACGACGCCATCAGCGGCCGGCTGATGCGGATGACCACCAACCTGCCGGGGCTGCAGGTCTACACCGGCAACTTCCTCGACGGCTCGGTGCCGGCCAAGGGTGGCTATGCCGCGCGCAGGCACGACGCGATCTGCCTCGAGCCGCAGATCTGGCCCGACGCGATCAACATGCCCGAAAGCTGGGGCGCGGAAAGCCCGGTGCTGCGGCCCGGCGAGCTGCGGCGCGCCGAGATGGCCTTCACCTTCGGCATCCGCTGAGGCGCTAGAAGCCCTTTCGGGCAAACGGCACCGGCGACGGTGCCCTCCCGCCGGTCATCGCGGCCCGGTCGGCGGAATTTCGCCACAACTTATGCAATCTTACAAAAGCGGGCTTTCGCGCTGGTTTTCGCAGCTTACCCATGGTCACATCTCCGCGGGATACGCAAACAATCACGTGGGTGCCATGAGTTCGACTCGTTTTGCGAAGCTCTTGATCGACACCGCCGACAGCCTTGCCGAAGCACGAACGGGGCAGGATGTCTGGGACGCCGCGGTGCAAATTTCTCGAAAGATCGGTGCCAAGGACTTGAATTGCGGGGCAATCATGCGCGACACGCGCGAGCTTGCCTGGCTGCGCAGTTCGATGGACCCGAGGTGGCTGCAGCAGTACCACGACGCCCGGTTCTACGAGGTCGACACGGTGCTCGCCGGGGCCAAGGCCGGCGTGCCGCACCAGTTCGTCGACGTGCGCTGCAACCTTGCAAAGGCGCAGTCGCGGCACAGCCGGGACATGTACGGCTGCCTTGTCGATTACGACTACCGCTATTTCGTCACCCAGACCTGGACCATGGGCGAGACCGAGCGGACCATCGTGCTCGGCTGCGCCGACGATCCGAACGATCTTTACGGCCCCGGGACGCGGCGCGCCTTCCAGGCGGTGTCGGCCATGCTCACCGAGGCGATCCTGCCGCCGGCGGACGCCGAGTCGCATGACTGGATCTGCGCCTCGCCCTGGTCGCGGCTGAACCCGCGCGAGCGGGACATGCTGAGCTACCTCGCGAGCGGGCTCTTGGTGCACGAGATCGCCGAGCGGCTCTTCCTCACGACCGACGAGGTCGACCGGCACCTCTTCAGCGCCTGCCGCAAGCTGGGCGTCGTGGCGCCCGAGCAGGCACTGGCGCTGGCCATGGCACGCCAGGTGATCGCGCTCTGAGCGCAGGGCGCGCGGCCGGGCATCGCCCCGCCGCGCGGTGACTTACCGGCCCTTGATCTGGACGGTGAAGCTTGTCTGCGCCCCGGCCGGAGGCGCGGGGAAGGGCGAGGCGCTGCGCACCACGCGGAGCGCCGCCTGGTCGAGCGCTGCCGAGCCCGAGCTCTGCGCCACCGACACGCCGGCGATCCCGCCGCTGCCCGAGACGCTGAAGGCGATGACCGTCGCGCCGCGCGCGTTGACCCGTGGCCGCGGCACGCGCGAGAGCTTGCGCATCACCTGCCCGGGGTAGTTGCTCACCGCGGCATTGCCCGCCTCGTTGGCGCGCCCGCCGCTGCCCGCCGTCGCCGAACTGCCGCCCGCGCGGCCAGTCGCGGCCCCCGCGGTGGCGTTCTGCTCGGCATTGCCCGCCGGGCGCGCGGCCTGCTGGCGCGGCTCGGGCTCGGGCTTGCGCTCCGGCTGGGGCGCAGGGTCCGGTTCCTGCGGGCGCTGCGCCAGCTCGGGGCTGCGCTGCTTCGGGCGCGGGGACTCTTCCGGCGCAGTCTCGGTGACCTCTTCCGGCTCTTCCTCGGGCTCTATCGCCGCGTCCTCGGGGGCCTCGGCGGCGAGCATTTCGGGCTCGGGCCGGAGCGGCTCCGCGACCTCGGGTTCCGGCGTTTCGGCGACTTCGGGAGGCTGCGCCTCCAGAAGCTCGGGCTCGGGCTGGTCCTCGGGCCGGACCTGCTCGGTCGGGGCGAGCGGCAGCACCGGCTCGGCCTCGAGCGGCGGCACCACCGGCAGGGCGGCGGTCAGCTCGGGCAGGGACTCGATCACGCTGGGCGCGACCGGCGTGACCGTCTCGGGCGTGACCGCCTGCACCGGCGCGGGGGTTTCGGGCGTGAGCGTCTCGGCCATGTCCTCGACCGGATCGGACGAGATCGTCCCCATCGCCATGTCGGCAAAGTCTGTGCCGAGCGCGAGGTCATTGCCGCCCGACATGCCTTCCATCTCGGCCTTCATCATCGGCGGCATCACCGCCAACAACGCGCCGCCATGCGCCGACAGCGCCAGCACCGCGGCGGCCAGCTTCACCTTGCGGGAAGATGCGATCATTCGAGCCCCCTTTCGGTGACGATCATCACCTTCTCGGCCCCGGCGGCACGCAGGGCGCGGCCGATCTCCACCAGCCGCGCGGCGGGCAGATCCTGATCGGGCACGATGCGCGCGAGGGTCATCGCCTCGGGGCCGAGCGCCTCGAGGAATTCCTCGGGACGCTCGATGGCCCGGCCGCGCACGCTCATCGAGCCGTCGGCGTTGACCACCAGCGCGTCGGCCGGGGCGGCGCCCTCGAGATCGGCGGTGTGCACCAGCTTCAGCGCCGGGTCGAGCGGGCGCGAGATGGTGCCCGCGACGAGGAAGAAGACCAGCATCAGGAAGACGATGTTGATCAGCGCGATCGTCGGCTCGCGCTCGGTTTTCTGTTTCCTGCGGCGCATCACGACGCTCCCAGAACCGTGGCGCGGAAGCCGCTGACGCCGCGCAGGGCGACCAGCAGATCCGTCAGCCGTTGCGCGCTGACCTCGCCGCGCAGCGCCACGATGAGCGGCTGCGGCGCCTCGCCCTCGGCGGCCTCGCCCCGGGTCTCGGCCAGCTTCGCGGGCAGATCCTCGAGCGTCAGCTCGGCGCCGTTGAGCCGCACGGACTCGGGCGCGAGCTGCAGGAACAGCGGCCGGGCGTCCGTAGCCTTGGCCCCGGATCCGGCGGCTGCCAGCTCCACCTCGGCAAAGCGGGTGAAGGTCGAGGTCAGCATGAAGAAGAGCAGCAGCAGGAAGATCACGTCGATGAGCGAGGTCATCGACAGCTTCCGCCGCCGGCGGATCTTACGCATGGCGCGCGGCACCCTCGGCCTGCGCCGGTGCCGCACCGCTGCCGGTGGGCGACAGGATCGTGTGCACCGCGCGTTCCGCGAGCACGCGCTCGGATTCCATGCGCGCCTCGAACCAGCTGAGGATGACGGCGGTGGGCATGGCGACGACAAGGCCGACCGCGGTGGTCAGCAGCGCCACCCAGATGCCACCGGCGAGGATCGACGGATCCACCTGGCTGCCCGCGTCCTGCAGCGACTGGAAGGCCGAGATCATCCCCAGCACCGTGCCGAAGAGACCCAGCAGCGGCGCCAGCTGCGACACGGAATCGAGCAGTCGGAAGCCCTTCTCGAGCCGGGCAAAGCGGGTCTCCGCCTCGGCCTCGAGCCGCGCCGGATCGGTCTGGCCCGACATGGCCATATCGATCACCGGGCGCAGGTAGGAGCGCGAGCGGTTCAGCGCCTCGCGCGCGCCGGTGCGGTCGCCGCGATCCCAGGCGTTCACCGCCTCGCGCAGCGCGGCATGGCGGCCGACGCCCGAGGCCGAGAACTGCCAGAGCTTGTAGAAGATCACCGCCAGCGTCAGCAGCGAGATGGCGACCAGCAGCAGCACCACCGGCCCGCCGAGGTCTGCAATGCGGCGCAGCCCGTCCAGGATCATGTCGATCATCCGATCACCTCCACGTCGCCGCGCGACTTCAGTTCCAGCCCCTTGGTGCAGAGGTCCGACTCGGCCCCGCCCGCCTCGCAGCGGTTGGCGCCGTTGATGAGAATTTGTCCGAGCGCGTCGCAGGCGACGCCCGGAACGACGAACTGCCGCACGCGCGGGCGGCCCGCGGGCAGCGCGCCGAAATCGAAGAGCGTCAGCCGGTCGACCTGGCCGTCGGTGTTCAGCAGCACGGTCTCGTAGACCGCCGCGTCGATGTCGGTGGCGTGGCCATTGCGGATGAGAAAGCTCAGCTGGCAGCCGGACTCGACGCTTTTGGTGGTGTTGAGTTCCAGCGAGAGGGTCCCGGACTCGGCCGCCTCCTGGGCGGCGAGGGGCAGCGGCAGCAGCGAGAGAAGCGGCAGTGTCATGCGGAGAGTACGCAAAACTTGGGTCTCCTGACTTGGGCTAAGGTGGCTGGCCCGCCGGTCGTCCGGCGGCGGGCATGCAACGGGAGATGTGACTCCATTCTTTCCCTATGTGTCACGAACGCAAGCGATGCTCAATACCTGACAAAATCAATACGGTATGAGGCGCGGAATTTCTGGCCCGGGGAGCTTACGCATGGTCCCCCGGATGGCTATGCAGGGTCGCGAAGACCCCAGCCTGCAGGATACGCCATGGCCGCCCGAACGTCCTCCTCTCCCGGGGTACGCCCGCCGCACCCGCTCGAGATCTGCGCGGCGCTCTGCGCTGGCGCGCTGCTGACGCTGATGCTGCTGAGCAACGGCATGATGGCGGCGCACACGACGCCGATCTTCGCCTCGCTGACCGCGCATGGCGTGGGCTCGGTGGTGGCCGTCGTGCTATTGCTGGCGCTGCGGCTCCGGACACCGGCGGCGCGTCCCGGCGAAAGGATGCGGGCGCCGCTCTGGGCCTATCTCGGCGGCATCTCCGGCGCGCTCACCGTGGTCGTCTCGACGGTGGTGGTGAATTCTTCGCTGGCGCTGACCGGGACCATGGCGCTCGGCCTCGCGGGGCAGGTGGTGCTGGCGCTGCTCTTCGACTGCTTCGGCGCGCTGGGGATGGAGCGGCGGCTGCCGCGCCGGAACGACCTCATGGCGCTGGCGGCGATCATCGCGGGAACGCTGCTCATCATCTTCGCGCGGGGAGCCGGGCAATGATCGGGCTCATCCTTCTCGGCCTGCTCTCGGGCATGCTGGTCACCCTGTCGCGGCAGCTGAACGGCCGGCTCGCCCTGTCAACGACGCCGATGCAGTCCTCGTTCTGGAACCATTTCGTCGGCTTCGCCGTGCTCGTGCCCTGCGCGCTGATCGCCGGAAGCCTCTGGCCCGCCGAGGCGGCGACGGCGCCGTGGTTCGCCTGGGTCGGCGGCGCGATCGGCGTGGTCTTTGTCGCGAGCGGCAGCTGGCTCATCCCCCGGCTCGGCGCGGCGCTGACCGGCGGGCTGCTGGTGGCCGGGCAGATGCTGTCAAGCGTGGCGCTCGACCTGCTGCGCGGGGCCGACGCGAGCCTGCCGATGCAGCTGGCGGGCGTGGCGCTGATCCTGCTGGGGGTGTTCCTCAGCCGCCGTTGAGGCGGGGCACCGGGAATCCCGACAGAAATACACGGTCTTGTAAGTTGACTGATTTTGTAGTGATTGGTAGCGCAACGGCAGCGCCACCTCTCGCGGCGCGCGTCAGGCAACCGTCGGAGGCACGTGACCATGAGCATCCCCCAGCAGATCTGGCCCGAGGATTTCGCGCGGCGCTATGAAGACAAGGGCTACTGGCGGGGCGAAACCTTCGGCCAGATGCTCGACCGGCTCGACGCCGACTTCGGCCCGCGCCTCGCGCTTGTCGCCGGCGAGGCGCGCTGGAGCTACGCCGAGCTTGCCCGCCGCGCCCGCATCGCCGCCGAGGGGTTTGCCGGGCTGGGGCTCGCGCCCGGCACCCGCGTCCTCGTGCAGCTGCCGAACCGCGCCGAGTTCCTCGTGGTGGTCTTCGGCCTCTTCTACGCCGGGCTGGTGCCGGTCTATGCGCTGCCCGCCCACCGCGAGACCGAGGTGCTGCACCTTGCCGCGAGTTCCGGCGCCCGCGCCTATGTCGTCGCCGACCGGCACGACGGCTTCGATTACCTGCCGCTGGCGCGCAGGGTGCTGGCCGAGGTGCCGGACGTCGCGCATGTGATCGTGGCGGGCGAGGCGGCGGAGTTCACCGCCTTCGACAGCCTCGGGGGCGAGGGGCTGACCGCCCCGGTCCCGCGCAACCCGCGCGATGTCGCCTTCCTGCAGATCTCCGGCGGCTCCACCGGCCTGCCGAAGCTGATCCCCCGCACCCACGACGACTATCTCTACAGCGTGCGCGGCTCGGCCGAGATCTGCGGGCTCACCAAGGACAGCGTCTATCTCTGCGCACTGCCCGCCGCGCATAATTTCCCGATGAGCTCGCCCGGCTACCTCGGCACTCTGCACGCGGGCGGCACGGTGGTCATGGCCCCGAATCCGCAGCCCGAGGTCGCCTTCCGCCTCATTGCCGAGCATGGCGTGACGATCACCGGCCTCGTGCCACCGCTGGCGCTGCTCTGGATGCAGGCCGCGCCGCGCAGCAAGCACGACCTCTCGAGCCTGCAGGTGCTGGGCGTCGGCGGCGCGAAGTTCATCCCCGAGGCGGCGGCGAAGGTCCGCCCGGTGCTCGGCTGCACGCTGCAGCAGGTCTTCGGCATGGCCGAGGGGCTGGTCAACTACACCCGCCTCGACGACCCCGAGGAGATCATCATCACCACGCAGGGCCGCCCGATCAGCCCCGACGACGAGGTGCTGGTGCTCGATGACGACGGCATTCCCGTGCCCGAGGGCGCGCCCGGCAACCTCTACACCCGCGGGCCCTACACGATCCACGGCTACCACGAGGAGCCCTCGGCCAACGCTCGCAGCTTCACCCCGGACGGCTTCTACCGCACCGGCGACGTGGTGCGCCGCCTGCCCGGCGGCTACCTCGAGGTGCGCGGCAGGGCGGGCGACCACATCAACCGCGCGGGCGAGAAGATCTCGGCCGAGGAGGTCGAGGACCACCTGATCGCGCACGAGGGCGTCTTCGACGCCGCCGTGGTCTCGGTGCCCGACCGCTTCCTCGGCGAGAAGACCTGCGCCTTCGTGGTGCGGGCTGAGGGCGAAGAGGTGCAGTCGAAGGATCTGAAGGCCTTCGTCCGTGGCCGCGGCATCGCCGAGTTCAAGGTGCCGGACCAGATCGTCTTTGTCCCCGCCTTCGAGACCACCGCCGTCGGCAAGGTCAGCCGCAAGGCACTGCGCGCCGCGCTGAAAGAGAAATACCTGGAAAAGGAAAAGACCGCATGAGCCTCACGCAGGAGAAGATGCGCGCCGACATCGCCGAGGCGCTGGAGATCGCGCCCGAAGAAGTCACCGCCGAGGCCAACCTCTTCGACCTCGGGCTCGACTCGATGCGGCTGATGTCGCTGGTCATGGCCTGGCAGGACGACGCCGAGGAGGCGGACCTGTCGGAGATCTGGGAGCACCAGACCTTTGCCGGCTGGTGGGGCGTGGTCGCGTCCCAGTCCGCGGGCGCCTGACATGCGGCCCGGCGAAACGGCCTTCCCGCTGACCGAGGCGCAGGAGGGCCTGTGGTACGCGCAGGCGCTCGACCGGGCCAACCCGATCTTCAACTGCGGGCAATACATCGAACTGCGCGGCCCGCTCGACGTGGCGCGCTTCACCCGCGCCTTCGACGCGGCGGTGGCGCAGAGCCCGGCCCTGCGCCTGCGCTTCGGCATGGTGGAGGGCGCGCCGCGGCAATGGCTGGCAGAGGACGCGCCGACGCTGGACGTCGTAGACCTGACGGCCGCGGCGGATCCCGAGGCCGAGGCGCTGGCACGCATGATGGCCGACAGCGGCGGGGCCATTGACCTCGCGACGGAGCAGGCCGGGCGCTTCGGGCTCTACCTGCTCGGGGCGGACCGCGCCTTCTGGTACGAGCGCATCCATCACCTCGCCACCGACGGGTTCGGCATCGTGCTGCTGACCAACCGCGTGGGCGAGATCTACTCCGCCGAGGCGACCGGCAAAATCCCCGCCGCCTTCGCTCCGCTGGCGCCGGTGCTGGAGGAAGACGCCGCCTACCGAGCCTCGGAGCGCCGCGCGGCGGATGCCGCCTTCTGGCAGGGCGAGATGCGCGGGCTCGAAACCGTTGCGGGCCCTGCCGAGGGGCGCGCCGTCTCCTCGGCCCGCTTCGACCGGGCGCGGCTCGACCTGCCCGTGGAGCTTCGCGAGGCGCTGATCGCCTGTGCAAAGGCCGCCGGGATCGGTTGGCCGGACGCGCTGACCGTGCTCACCGCCGCCTATTTCTCGCGCGTTTCCTGCAGCGGCGAGCGGGTCTTCGGCCTGCCCTTCATGGGTCGCATGGGGACCAAGGCCGCGCGCGTGCCCTGCATGTGGATGAACGTGCTGCCCTACCGCTGCGACCCGGACGAGGACCTGCCGCTCGTCGACCTGCTGAAGGCCGAGGCGCAGCGCCTCGCCGCCTTGCGCAAACATGGCCGCTACCGCTCCGAGCAGCTGCGCCGCGACCTGCGCCGCACCGCCATCGACGCGCGGCTCTACGGCCCGCTGATCAACGTCCAGCCCTTCGACATGCCGCCGCGCTTCGCCGGGCTCGAGGCGCAGCTGCACATCTTCGGGGCCGGGGCGGTGGACGACATCACCGCGACCTTCCGCGGCGACGCGGTCACCGCGTTGTCGCTCGAGATCGACAGCAACCCGGCGCTCTATTCGGCTGAGGACGCGCGGGCGCACCTCGACCGGCTCGCCGGGTTCCTCGCCGCCGCGCTGGGGGCCGAGACGCTGGCCGAGGTGCCGACGCTGACCGCCGCCGAGCAGCACTGGGCGGTGCACGGGATCAACGCCACCGATCATCCGCTCCCCGAGGACACGCTCACCCAACTCATCACCACGCAGATGCGCGCGACGCCCGAGGCGCCCGCGGTCGTCTTCGGCACCACGACCCTCAGCTATGCCGAGCTGGACCGGCGCTCCGCCGCGCTGGCGTCGGCGCTGCGCGCGCGGGGCGCCGGGCCGGGCAGCGTGGTCGCCACCGCCCTGCCGCGCTCCGAGCATCTGGCCGTCGCGCTGGTGGCGATCCTGCGTGCGGGGGCGGCCTACGTGCCGCTCGACCCCGAGAACCCGCCCGCCCGCCTCGCCACGCTGCTCGAACGCACCGGGGCGGTGGCGCTGCTGGCCGAGGCGGATCTCGATGCCGGGGGCATGGCGCCCTTTGCTCCTCAGGATTGGCCCGAGACCGGCGACGCGCCCGAGCCCGGCACCTCGCCAGACGACCTTGCCTATATCCTCTTCACCTCCGGCTCCACCGGCGAGCCCAAGGGGGTGATGATCGAGCACCGCGCCATCGTGAACCGGCTGCTGTGGATGCGCGATTTCTATGGTATCGATACCACGGACCGCATCCTGCAGAAGACGCCGACCACCTTCGACGTCTCGGTCTGGGAGCTGTTCCTGCCCTATCTCTGCGGCGGCACGCTGGTCTTTGCCGAGCCCGGGGCGCATCGCGATCCCAAGGCAATCGCCCGGCTGGTCCGCGCGCAGGGCGTCACCACGATGCATTTCGTGCCCTCGATGCTCTCGGCCTTCCTCGAGGCCCCGGCCTCGGAGGGGCTTTCGCTCACCCGCGTCTTCTGCTCGGGCGAGGCGCTGACCGCCGAGCACCGCGCGCGCTTTCACGCGCGGGTGACGGCCCAGCTGCACAATCTCTACGGCCCGACCGAGGCGGCGGTGGACGTGACTTACTGGGACGCCGCCCCGGATGATCGCAGCACCCCGCTGCCCATCGGCTTCCCGGTCTGGAACACCCGGGTGCAGGTGCTCGACGCGCGGATGCGCCCGGTGCCGCCGGGCGTGCACGGGCAGCTCTACCTCGGCGGCGTGCAGCTTGCGCGCGGCTATCTCGGGCGGCCGGACCTGACCGCGGAGCGTTTCCTTCCCGACCCCTTCAGGCCCGGAGAACGGCTCTATGCCACGGGCGACGTTGCTTACCTGCGTCCCGACGGGGCGGTGGTCTACGCGGGCCGGGCCGATCACCAGGTGAAGATCCGCGGCATGCGGATCGAGCCGGGCGAGATCGAGGGGGCGATCAAGGCGACGGGACAGGTGCGCGACGCGGTGGTGATCGCCCGCGCCGACGGCGGGGGTGAACCGCGCCTCGTCGCCTACGTGCTGGCGGGATCGGGTTTCGAGACCGCGCCGCTGCTGGCCGAGCTCGCCACGGCGCTGCCCGCGCACATGGTGCCCTCCGCCGTGGTCGCGCTGGAGAGCTGGCCGATGACCAGCTCGGGCAAGCTCGACCGCAAGGCGCTGCCCGCGCCGGTGCTGGAGATGCCGAAGGGCACGCCGCCGGTCGGGCCGGTCGAGGAACGCCTCGCGGCGCTCTACCGCGAGGTGCTGCACCTGCCGAAGACCCCGGGGCGCGAGGCGGATTTCTTCGATCTCGGCGGTGACAGCCTGACCGCGCTGACGCTCGCCTTCCGCATCGAGGCCACCTTCGGGCAGGACCCGGGGCTGGGGCAGATCTTCGAGACGCCCGGCCTTGCCCAGCTTGCCCGAGCGCTCGAGATGGCGGACACGGCGCGGGCCGGCCTGTCGCCGCTATTGCCGCTGGCCGAGGGGGAGGGCGCGCCGCTCTTCATCCTGCACCCGGCGGGCGGGCTCGGCTGGGGCTACCGGCGGCTGGCGCGGGCGCTGGCCGCACCGCGCCCGGTCTACGCGGTGCAATCGCCGCTGCTGACCGGCGAGGCGCTGCCCGGCACGCTGCGAAGCCTCGCCGCCTCCTACGCGGACCGGATCGAGGCGCAGGCGCCTATGGGGATGATCCACCTCGCCGGCTGGTCGGTGGGCGGCATCCTCGCGCAGGAGGTGGCGGTGGAACTCGGCGCGCGCGGCCGCGCCGTGGGGCTGGTCGCGATGCTCGACGCCTACCCGGCGGAGTGCTGGCGCGCCGAGCCGGAACTCTCGGAGGCCGAGGCGCTGCGCGCGCTGCTGGCCATCGCCGGGCATGACCCGGACAGCCACCCCGAACTCGACAGCCGCGCCGCGGTGGTGGGCTTCCTCAAGCAGGGCGGCACGCCGCTCGGCAGCCTGCCCGACGCGGTGCTCGACGCCGTGGTGCAGCTGGTCACCGGCACCAACCGGCTGATCCGGGGGCACGCGCACCGGCGCTATCCGGGCCCTCTGCTTCATGTCCGCGCGGCGCGCGATCATGCCGGGCGCGACCTGCACGCGGGGCTCTGGCAGCCGCATGCGGCGGAGGTCGAGGCGATGGACCTGCCGCTGCTGCACCCCGAGATGGTCTCTGGGGCGGCGGCCGAGGCGCTGGGGCCGGTCTTCTCCGCCCGCATGGCGTCGGCCGAGGCCGAGGCCGGGGACGAGGTGCAGGCGCGTGCCGCCAGCGCCAGCGTGCCCGGCAGCGAGGCGGGCAGCGCGGCGATGTGCACCGCGCCGGGATAGACCTGCGCCGAGATCTCGAGCCCGGCGGGCACGGCCTGAAGCTGCTCGATCATCCGCATCGTCTGCGGCGGCGGTCCGTCCGGCTGCGGACCGGCGCTGCCGGTGCGCTTCTCGCTGTCGCCGACGCCGAAATGGAGCGGGCGCGCGCGGCCTGCGGCGACGCTGCGCGTGGCGACAAGCCGGGCGACCAGCGGTTCGTCCCACCAGACCGAGGGGCTGATCGCGGCGTAGCGGGCGAAGCTCTCGGGCCGGGTCAGCGCGGTGAAGAGCGTGAAGAGCCCGCCGAAACTGTGCCCCCAGAGCGTGCGCCGCGCGGCATCGACCGGCAGGCCGCGCTCGACCTCGGCGCGGATGATGGTGGTGAGGCGGGCGAGATAGGGCTCGGCCCCGCCCGCCATGCGCTCGGGGTGATGCGGGTCGGGACGCGGCGCGGCGCCCGGGGTGACGGGGGGCGAGTAGTCGAAGATCCGGTGCGCGCGGGCGAACTGCTTGTCGGTGTCATAGCCGATCCCGGCGACGATTAGCCCCGGCACCATCTCGAGCAGCGCGGGCGTCAGGAAGTCGAAGGCGGCGTTGCCGTCGAGCATGTAGAGGATCGGCCAGCCTGCGCCGGGCGCGGCGGCCTTCGGCACGGCGAGGAAGAGCCGGGTTGCGGGCACCTCCGCCCGCTCGGGCCCGCAAATCCCGCGCGGCAGGACGCGGCTGCTCAGCACATGCGAAGCGACGGGTGTTGCTAGGATTTCCAGCGTGGCATCCCGTCCGCGATGCGGCGGCAACGGGGGCTGCGGGGCAGGGTCGCGCATGACATCCGCTCTCGGGCTTATTAGTTGACAATACCACTCAAGTAATTTCCCTTGGCGCCGGCTGCAATGGCCGATCGTGCCGATGAAAGGACTCCCATGACGCTGCGTCTCAGGCATCCGCGTTTCCCCTCGACTGTCTGGCTTCTGGCCGTGCTGACGCTGCTCGGGCTTTCCGGCGTACCGGCGCAGGCCGAGATCCGGGTGACGGACCTTGCCGGGCGCGAGGTGGTGCTGGAGCAGCCGGCGCGGCGCATCGTGCTGGGCGAGGGGCGGCATCTCGCGGTGCTGGGGATGCTGCACGACGACCCGGTGGCGCTGCTGGCGGGCTGGCGGCAGGACAAGGGGCTCGACCCCGCGACCTACGACGCCTATCTCGCGAAATTCCCGGCGCTGGCCGACGTGGCGCCGGTGGGCGCGGGCAACCGGCTGCTGTCGGTCGAGAGCACCATCGCGCTGATGCCCGACCTCGTGCTGCTGAGCCTGATGGACGCGCGCGATCCGCAGATGGAGATGCCGCTGCGCCAGCTTCAGGCGGCAGGGATCCCGGTGGCCTTCGTCGACTTCTTCACCGCGCCGCTCGAGAACACGCTGCCGAGCCTTCGGCTCATCGGGGCGCTGACCGGGGCCGAGGACCGCGCCGAGGAGTTCGCGGATTTCTACGAGAGCCACCTGAATGCCGTCCGCGCCACGCTGAAGGCGACCCAGCCCGCGCCGCCGCGGGTCTTCATCCATGTCCACGCCGCGCCGAACGGATGCTGCGCTACGGTCGGGCCGGGTGTCTTCGACGAGTTCGTCGCGGCGGCAGGCGGCTACAACATCGGCCGCGACAGCGTTCCGGGGGTGATGGGCAACGTCGGGCTCGAGAACCTGCTGGCCGCCGACCCGGACGTCTACCTCGCCACCGGCGGTGCGCACATGGCGGCGCGCGGCGGGCTGGTGCTGGGCGCGGGGATCGACGCAGGCAACGCGGCGGAGAGCTTCGCGGCACTGATCGCGACGCCCGGTTTCGCCGACCTGCGCGCGGTGCGGGAGGGCAGGGCGATCGGCATCTGGCACCTTTTCAACGACTTCCCGGCGCATATCGCGCTGATCGAGGCGCTGGCAAAGCGCTTCCACCCGGATCTCTTCCCGGATCTCGACCCGATGGCCACGCTGGCCGAGTTCGAGGCGCGCTTCTCGCCGGTCGCGCTGACCGGCAGCTACTGGACCCCCGCCGAATGACCGCGGTCGAGGCGATCCTCGCCGAGCAGTCCCGGCGCAGCCAGCGCCGGGTGCTGCTGGTGGCGCTGCTGGGGCTGGGGGCGCTGGCCTCGGTGCTGCTCGACCTCGTGTCGGGGCCGTCCGGCCTGCCGCTCGAACAGGTGCTGGGCGCGCTGACCGGTGTGGGAGAGGTGCCGAAGGCGGCGGAGGTGATCGTCTGGCAAGTGCGCCTGCCGGTGGCGGTCATGGCGCTGCTGGTCGGGGCGTCGCTGTCGCTTTCGGGGGCCGAGATGCAGACCGTGCTCGACAACCCGCTGGCCGAGCCCTTCACGCTGGGGATCTCAGCCTCGGCGGCGCTCGGCGCGGGCGTGGCGATCGTGCTCGGCCTTGCGATCCCGGGCATCCCGGCGCTCTGGTCGGTCTCGGCCAACGCCTTCCTCTTCGCGCTGCTGGCGCTGGGGCTGCTGCAACTCGCGTCGGCGCTGCGCGGCGGCGGCTCCGAAGTGGTCATCCTGCTCGGCATCGCGGTCAACTTCACCGCGGCGGCGCTGCTGGCGCTGGTGCAGTTCGTCGCCTCGCCCGACGCGCTGCAGCAGCTGGTGTTCTGGACCATGGGCAGCCTCGTCAACGCGCGCTGGGAAGGCATCGCGGTGCTGGCGCTGGTGCTGGCCGCCTGCCTGCCGTTCTCGCTGGCCGCGTCTTGGCGGCTGACCGCGCTGCGGCTCGGGGCGGACCAGGCGCGGGGCTTCGGGCTCGACGTCGCGCACCTCAGGCGCTGGACGCTGGTGCGGGTGAGCCTGCTGGCCGCGGCCTCGGTCTCGATGGTCGGCGTCATCGGCTTCGTCGGCCTTGCGGGCCCGCATATCGCGCGCATGGCGGTGGGCGAGGATCACCGCTTCCTGTTGCCCGCGAGCCTTTTCACCGGGGCGCTGCTGATGTCGCTGGCCTCGGTCGCCTCGAAGCTGCTGGTGCCGGGCATCCTGCTGCCGGTGGGCATCGTGACCTCGCTCGTGGGCCTGCCGGTGTTCTTTGCCCTCGTGCTGCGGAGGGAGGCGCGATGAGCCTCGTCATTCGGAATCTGACCGTTGTGCGCGGTGCGCGCGAGGTGATCGACGGGCTGAGCCTGCCACCCTTCGCAATGGGCGAATTCGCGGTGATCGCCGGGCCCAACGCGGCGGGCAAGTCCACGCTGCTGCGCGCCATCGCGGGGCTTCTGCCCGCGACCGGAGAGATCTTGCTCGAGGGGCAGGCGCTGCACGCCCTGCCGCGCGCCGAGCAGGCGCGGCTCGTGGGCTTCATGCCGCAGAGCCTCGAGAGCCGCTCGGCGCTCACCGTGCTCGACAGCCTGATGGTGGCGATGAACGCGGGTGGCGGTCTGGCCGGACGGGCGTTGCGCGGCCCGGCGGCGGGGCGTCATGCGCTCGGCGTGCTCGAGCGCTTCGGGCTGGCGGATCTGGCGCTGCGACCGATGGCGGCGCTTTCGGGCGGGCAGCGGCAGGCGGTGGGGCTGGCGCAGGCGATGATCCGCGATCCGAAGCTGCTGCTGCTCGACGAGCCGACCTCGGCGCTCGATCTGGCGCGGCAGTTCCAGCTGCTGTCGGAGGCGCGCAAGCTCGCGCGCGAGGGGCGCATCGTGATCGCGGTGCTGCACGATCTGGCGCTGGCGGCGCAATGGGCCGACCGGGTGGTGCTGCTGGAAGGCGGCGCGCTGCGCGCCTCGGGCGCGCCGGGAGAGGTGCTGACGCCGCAGAGCCTGTCGCAGGTCTACGGCATCGACGCACGTGTCGAGCGCTGCTCGGAAGGGCGCGTGATGGTCATGGTCGACGGGCTCTCGCAGCCCTGATTTTCAGGAGAGATTGAACGATGCAACTTCTAGACAGCCCCGCGCGCTACGGCGCCATCTCGCGCCTGCTGCACTGGTCGATGGCCGTGCTGATCCTGTGGCAGTTCCTCGGCATGGGGCTGAAGCTGGTCTTCGGGCGCAACGAATTCGTCGGCTTCTTCGTCGGCACGCACCAGCCGGTGGGCTTCGTGATCTTCCTGCTGGTGGTCGTGCGCGCGCTCTGGGCGCTGGCGAGCCGCAGGCAGCGCCCGGATCACGGGCAAGGGTTGGTCGCCAAGGCGGTGAAGGCGGGCCATGCGCTGCTCTACGCGCTGATGATCGCCATCCCCAGCCTCGCCCTGCTGCGCGCCTGGGGCGGCACGCGCGGCTTCGCGCCCTTCGGCATCGAGATCTTTGCCCCGCGCGAGGTCGAGATCGCCTGGGCCACGGGGCTTGCGAACCTGCTGCACGGCGAGCTCGGCTGGGTGCTGGCGCTGCTGATCGCCGGGCATGTCGCCATGGTCGGCGTGCACGAGAGCCTCTGGCGCGACGGCACGCTTCGGAAGATGGCCGGACGGCGCTGAGGCCGGACCCCGCGAGAACCAAAGAAAAAGCCCCGCCGGGCAGACGAGCCGGCGGGGCGAGTTCGTGCCTGCCGAAGCAGGCACCGGCGGTCAAGAAACCGTTCTGTTGTTCCTGAAACTCAGTTCGGGCGGTCGGCCATCTCGTCGCGGATCTGCTGGCGCAGCTCGTCGATCGGCACCAGCTTGCCATCGCGCTTGAAGTGCCAGTAGGTCCAGCCGTTGCACGAGGGCGCGCCCTCGAGCTGGGCGCCGACCTGGTGGATCGAACCCTTCACCTCGTCGCCGATCAGCGTGCCATCGGCGCGCACCTTGGCGCTCTTGCCCGAGGACGAGACCAGCATCTCGCCGGGGTTCAGCATGCCGCGCTCGACCACCTGGCCGAAGGGCACGCGGGGCTCGGCGCGCTTGGCGCGGGTCACTTCCAGCGAGGAGCGGTCGAACGGGCGGATCGAGGCGATGCGCTGCTCGGCGATCTCGCGGTAGGCCTCCTCGCGCTCGATGCCGATGAAGTCGCGGCCGAGCATCTTCGCCACGGCGCCGGTGGTGCCGGTGCCGAAGAACGGGTCGAGCACCACGTCACCCGGGTTGGTCGAGCCGACCAGCACGCGGTGCAGCAGCGAGGCGGGTTTCTGCGTCGGGTGGGCCTTGTCGCCGTTGGCGTCCTTCAGCCGCTCGCCGCCGTTGCAGATCGGCAGCACCCAGTCCGAGCGCATCTGCACGCCTTCGTTCAGCGCCTTCAGCGCCTCGTAGTTGAAGGTGTACTTGGAGCTTTCGCTCTTCGAGGCCCAGATCATCGTCTCGTGCGCGTTGGTGAAGCGCTTGCCGCGGAAGTTCGGCATCGGGTTCGACTTGCGCCACACGACGTCGTTGAGGATCCAGTAGCCCTCGTCCTGCAGCGCCGCGCCGACGCGGAAGATGTTGTGGTAGGAGCCGATCACCCAGAGCGCGCCATTGGGCTTCAGCAGGCGCTTGGCGGCCTTGAGCCAGTCGCGGGTGAAGCGGTCGTAGGCGGCGAAGCTGTCGAACTGGTCCCAGTGGTCGTCGACCGCGTCGACCCGCGAGTTGTCGGGACGGTGAAGCTCGCCCTTCAGTTGCAGGTTGTAGGGCGGATCCGCGAAGATGAGATCTACCGACGCCTCCGGCAGGGCGTTCATCTGCTCGATGCAGTCGCCGGATAGAATCGTGTTGAGCGGGAGCGCTTTTGCGCCCTTCGTCTTGGTCATTGCTGTCATTCTCTGCCTCTGCCCCGGCGCATTTTTGCGCTCTTGGATTGGGGATAAAATGAGGGAACAGCGAATCAGGGTCAATTTGTTTTTTTAAAACAGGACCTTACGTTTGCGTCTTGATACAAGATGTTGTGTATGGGTGCGAAGGATCTTCTATGGTGTGGGGTCACACCGAAATCTCGGAGCCCATCCATGTGGCTTTTTGAGCCGTACCCTGCGTTAGTTGCCCAACCGTAATGCGGGTACTGTTGCGCCAAGTCCCGCATCAAATCATCCCGCCAGATCTTCGCGACGATCGAAGCCGCCGAGATACTCACAGACTTACCATCCCCCTTAACCACAGCGGTCGCGGGGCAGGGCAGGTCGGGCGGCAGGCGGTTGCCGTCGATCAGCAGGTGGCCCGGCTCGATCGGCAGTGCCGCGACGGCACGGCGCATCGCGAGGTAGGTGGCCTGGAGGATGTTGATCTCGTCGATCTCCTCGACCGAGGCCACGCCGAGCCCGACCCGCGCCTGCGCGCGGATGATCGGCTCGAGCGCCTCGCGGCGCTTGAGGGTGAGCTTCTTGGAGTCGTTGAGCCCGGCGGGGATCAGCGCGGGATCGAGGATTACCGCGGCGGCGACGACGGGCCCGGCGAGGGGCCCGCGGCCGACTTCGTCTACCCCGGCGACAAGCGTGCCTTCGGCCCAGAAGGGCGACTCGAATGATGTATCAGGTCCAGTCATGCCGCCGTTCTGCGCCCTCGGGCGCGGCGGGGCAAGCGCGGGCTGGGCTCTCAGCCCGCCTTGGGGTGCGTGGCTTCGTAGACCTTCATCAGGTGCACGCTGTCGACCGAGGTATAGGCCTGGGTGGTCGAAAGCGAGGCGTGGCCCAGCAGCTCCTGGATGGCGCGCAGATCGCCCCCGGCCGAGAGCAGGTGCGTCGCGAAGCTGTGGCGCATGGCGTGGGGCGTGGCGCTGGCGGGCAGGCCGAGCTGCATGCGGGCCTTCTCGGTCACCGCCTGGATGAGCCGCGGGTTCAGCTTGCCGCCGCGGGCACCTCTGAAGAGCGCGGCCTTCGGCTCGATCTCGAAGGGGCAGAGCGTCAGGTAGGTCTCGACCGCGCGGCGCGCGACCGGGATCACCGGCACGATCCGCTCCTTGCCGCCCTTGCCGAGGATGCGCAGCGACGAGGCGAAGGGCCAGTCGGCGCCGGTCAGCCCCAGCGCCTCGGAGATGCGCAGCCCGCAGCCGTAGAGCAGCGTGACCACGGCGGCGTCGCGCGCGCCGATCCAGCCCTCGGTCGCCTGCAGCTCGACCGTGTCGATCATCGCGCGGGCGGCGTCCTCGGTGAGCGGGCGGGGCAGCTTCTTCTGGAACTTCGGCGCGCGGGCCGAGAGCACGGCGGTGGGCTCGAAGCCTTCGCGCTCGGACAGCCAGCGGTAGAAACTCTTCACCGCCGAGAGCTTGCGCGCCATCGAGCGCGGCGCAGCGCCACCGGCGTGCAGATGCGCCATGAAGGCGCGCATGTCGGGCGTGGTCACCCGGGCCAGCGGCTTCAGCCCCTGCGGCTCGGCGTGGTGCATCGTCTGGAAGGCGATGAACTCGGCCACGTCGCCGCGATAGGCGGTGATGGTGTTTTCCGAGGCGTTCTTCAGCGCGCGCGCGTGGTCGAGCCAGCCTTGCAGCGCGTCGCGCGCGGCGGGGGTGAGCGCGAGGCTCACGACAGCCAGCGCCGCATGGTGCGCTCGAACACCCCGCCGAAGAAGGCGAGGAGGTCGGTGCCCTGCTGCGGCGTGAACATCTGCGGATCCTCGGAGCCCATGACCAGCAGGCCGGGCAGGCGGCGCGGGCCGAAGTCGAGCTTGAGGCAGGCCTCGGAGCGGATCAGGTCGGCGCGCGGGCCGAAGATGCGGCCGTCCCCGGCACCAAGCTGGCGCAGGGTGACCTGCCGCAGCGGCGCATCGACCCGCTCGGTCAGGTAGCTGGCGACAAAGCCCGGCTCGGCCAGCGAGAGCACGTCGCCAAGCTTGCTGACGGCGCGGGTGTCGTCCGGGTGGCCGGTTTCCAGCACCAGCCGGATGATGTCGACGCGCAGGATCGCGGCAACCTCGCCGTTGAGGTCGCGCAGGAAGGGCTCGAAGGCGACCGGGTCCAGCATCCGCAGGATCGCGCGGTGGATCTGGTTGGTGCCGGCAAGGTTCTCGTAGGCCGCGGCGATGACGCTGCGGTGCGTGTCCTCGAGCCGGTCGAGCCGCGACTCGAGCCGTTCCATCGCGATGCCGCGCAGGTCCACGATGTTGGAGCCCATCGCGCGTTCGTTGGACGCGATGAGCGCCTGCATCAGGTCGCGGTCATCGAGAATCATGTCGGGGCGAGAGAGCAGCTGCTCGCGCAGCGTCTCGTCGATACGGGGACTGCTCATGCCTGTTCCGGTCTGTCCGTGCCTGTTCCGGTGATCGGTGTTTTGCGGCGCAGACTATCAGGTCCGAAGGACGAATGCGCCCCCTTTTCTCGGGGGGGCGGCGTGTTTCCGCAGCTTGTGTCGGTCCGGCCCCCGGATGAAGGGAAGGCTTTGGGGGCGCGGGGTTTTCTGGCAGACTGGATGGGGCACAGGAGGAGGATCCCATGCCCACCATCAGCCATCCCAGCTTCGCCCAGACGGTCATCACCACCTTCGAGACCAGCCCGGGCACCTGCCAGGACCTGCTCGAGGCGCTGGAGGAGGCCTATGACGCCTTCATCTCGAAGCAGGCGGGGTTTGTCGGGGCGGGCCTGCACGTGAACGACGCCCAGACCCGGATCGCCAACTACTCGCAATGGGAACGGCGCGAGGACTTCCTTGCCATGCTGCGCAGCGCGGAGATGCGGGCGTGGAACCGTCGCTTCAACGACCTGTGCCGCAGTTTCGAGCCGGTGCTCTACGAGGTGGCGGCGGTCTACTGACGCCGCCGCCCGCGCGCGGCTCAAGGCCGAGACCGGATCAGGCGGCCATGGTGCGCGCCGCGCCGCGCCGTTCCGAGACCCGCAGCCGGTAGCCCTCGCCGCGCACCGTGTCGATGGAGAGCGCCGCCTCGACCGGGGCGAGATGGGCGCGCAGGTTGCACATGTAGACGTCGAACACCCGCGGCGCCGGTTCGTTTTCGAAGCCGTAGACATGGCTCATAAGCGTCTCGCGCGTGGCGAGCCGGCCGGGGCGGAGGGCGAGGAACTCGAGGATCTCGTAAAGCTTGGGGGAGAGCGAAAGCGTCGTCGCGCCGAAATGCACCCGCCGCCGGTCGAGGTCGAACCGGAGCGGGCCGCAGTCGGTGACCGGGCGCGAGACGCCATGCGCGCGCCGCGCCACGGCGCCGAGCCGGGCGATGATCTCGTCGGGGCGGGTCTCAACCGAGAGCACGGTGTCGGCGCCGGCCATCAGCCAGGCGGCGATCTGCGCGCCGTCGCCCTCCCGCGCGATGACGGCGATGGGGACGTCGGGGTTCAGCTCGCGCAGGCGCGTCAGCGTGGTCTGGCTGCGCAGCACCGCGGCCTCGATCACCAGAAGGTCATGCGCGCCGATCCGGTGGAATTCCTCGATGTCCTCGGCGGCCTCGCACCGCGTCAGCAGCGTGCCGGTCTCGCTCAGCGCATGGCCGAGGCTCATCATCTTCCAGGTGGTTTCAGCAATCAGGTAGCGCATGGGCGTGCTCCTCCTAAGCACCGCGGGCGTTGCTCCGGCGGTTGGTCCGTTCCGTGGGGGCGAAGGTGACCGTTCTTTCGGGTCTGCCGGGGTGACCGGGCCGTCCCCCGTGCCGATGCGGCCCGCGGGGGAGGGCGGCGCATTTTGCGGCCCGGGAACAGGAATAGCGCTCAAATGTGCCCGAAATGTGTTGGCTTCGCGGGCGGCGCGAGATGATTTGTATCAAGGCGCTATACCTTCGAAGGGGAGATGCTGCCCGAAGGTCAGGAAAGGAGGCCTCGCATGTACAAGAACATTCTCGTGCCCATCGCCTTTGACAGTGACGCCAAGGCGCAGAAGTCGATCGAGGTCGCCCAGGCGCTGGCGGAGCCCGATGCGAAGATCACGCTGCTGCATGTCATGGAGCACATCCCCGGCTACGCCATCACCTACATGCCGCCCGAGTACCTCGCGCAGTCCCGCGCCGCGCTCGAGACGGAGCTGCACGACATGGCGGCGAAGCTGCCGAACGCCAGCGGCATGGTGATCGAGGGGCATTCGGGGCGCTCGATCCTCGAATACGGCGAGGAGAACGGCTGCGACCTGATCATCATCGCGTCGCACCAGCCGGCGATGAGCGACTACCTCCTCGGCTCCACCGCCGCGGTGGTGGTGCGCCACGCCCATTGCGCGGTGCACGTGCTGCGCTGAGCCGGCGCCTGTGCGGCTGCCCGGCCGGGTCGGCCGGCCGTGTCAGCCGGACAGGCGGCGCAGGTCGCCCGCGCCGACCGTCTCGGCCCAGTCGTTGGTGCCGTAATAGCCGCGGTACCAGTCGACGAAGGCCTGCACGCCCTCGGCGAGCCCGGTGTGCGGCCGGTAGCCGGTCAGGTCGTGCAGCAGCGTGGCATCGGCCCAGGTGGCGGGCACGTCGCCGGGCTGCATGCTCATCGGGTTGCGCCGCGCGGTGAGGCCGGTCGCCTGCTCGATGGCGGAAATGAAGTCGCCGAGCGGCACCGCCCGGGAATTGCCGATGTTGATCACCCGCCAGGGCGCGACGGGCGAGAGCGAATCTCCCTCCGGCACGACGCCGCCCTCGGGGCGGCGCGGCACCACGTCGATCAGCAGCCTGATGCCCTGCACCAGGTCGGTGACATAGGTGAAGTCGCGCATCATCTGACCGTGGTTGTAGACGTCGATCGGCTCGCCGCGCAGGATCGCCTTGGTGAACTTGAAGAGCGCCATGTCCGGGCGCCCCCAGGGGCCGTAGACGGTGAAGAAGCGGAACATGGTGACCGGCAGGTCGTAGAGATGCGCATAGCTGTGCGCCATGCTCTCGGTGGCCTTCTTCGTCGCCGCGTAGAAGGACATCTGGTGGTCGGTGCGGTCGATCTCGGCGTAGGGCAGCTTGGTGTTCGCCCCGTAGACCGACGAGGTCGAGGCCAGCAGCATGTGCTCTGGCGGGTAGGCCCGCGCGGCCTCGAGCAGCTCGAACGTGCCCTTCATGTTGCTGTTGAGATAGCTGCGCGGATCCTCGAGCGAGTGCCGGACCCCGGCCTGCGCGGCCAGGTGGACGACGATCTCGGGGCGTTCGCGGGCGAAGACCTCGTCAAGCAGGCCCTCGGTCTCGATGGCGCTGTTGAGGACGGAGAAGCCGGGCGACTGGAGCAGCATCGTCTGCCTGCGCTTCTTGAGCGTGACGTCGTAATACTCGGAGAGGTTGTCGATCCCTACCACACGGAAGCCGTCGGCAAGCAGTCGCTGGCACAGATGGTACCCGATGAAGCCAGAAGAGCCAGTGACCAAGGCGGTGCGCATCAATGAACTCCTAACAAAGAAATAAATTCGAGAAATCAATATAGAATGTCTTGTGGTCAGCCCGCCTGCAAAGCAAGCGCTTTCTTCTTCCTGGCGGACATTGCTCGAAGCTCCGCCGGCCCGGGCTCATTCCAGCGGCGACTTCCCACGCGGGCGCACTGGAACTGGGCGCGGACACCGGGTCCGGGCCCGGTACGCGACATGGTTGCACGACATCACCGATTCGAGCGAGCCGCGGCGGAAGGGGTGGGGAGGGCCGGACGGGGAGGCGGACAAAGTGTAACAGAGCGGGGTTCACCAGACCTTGGCTGACTTACGCAATCCCGTCCGTGGCTTCGCGGGGCGCCCGCGGCTGAATTTTCCCGCAAAGCCAAGACATCCGGCTGAAGTCAAACAGCTTCTCGCGTCGGGCGCCGTCGCGCAAGCTCCTAAATATTGTGCATCGATCAATTCAACCGTGAGGTGACGGTTAACGCAGTGTTAAAGATAATTGGCAGGGCTCCGGAGCTACGCTATAGTCCGACTCATTGGAAAAAGGAGTTTTCAAATATGACTGATAAGACCCCCCAGGGCGATTCCCTGGAATCCCCCGGCCGTCGTGAGCTTCTCGGCAAGGCCGGAAAATACGCAGCGGTGACCCCGCTTGCCGTGACGGCGCTTCTCTCCACCTCGATGAAGGCAGATGCCGGTGGCATCTTCCGTTCGGGCGGCATGAAGCACAAGCACAAGCACAAGATGAAGAAGAAGTACGGCAAGCACTAATGCCTCCCGGGGGGTGCAGTCCCGCATCCTCCTGATTTTCTTCTTTTGAGATGACGTATTTCATTGAGTGAGAGCCTTTTTGTCCTCCCTGCTGCAGGGGTCACGCTGGCGGAAGTGAACCGTCAGCACCTTCTCTTGGTCCCTGAGAAGGAACTTCTGTTTTCGGCCACTCCCCCGGTGGCCGAGGCGTGGGCCGGGTTCGAGCTCGGTATTGCGTCTGTGCGACTGGATGCCGCCGCGGTCGCAGGCGGCGGCATTCTCTCGGATCTGATCCGCATCGGCGCCCTGGAGCCGCTCGCCACGACGAGCGGTCCGGCGCGTGTCGGGTGTTCCGAGACGGTCGGACTGGCCGGCGTTCACATCGGTCTCGCCTTCGAGGACGAGGCCCTGCGCGAGGTGCTCATGCCCTGCTTCGCGCATCTGTCCGTGGCCCCCCGCCGGGCCGACGATCACATCGTCGTCCAGCGTGACGGCGACCTGATCGGCATGGCGCGCCGCGGCGAGGATATCGACTGGGTTGCTCCGCACGAGGCGGTGCCGCTCCTCAAGATCAAGATGACCGAGGTCCTCTTCGACCACACGCAGCACATCATGCTGCATGCGGCCCTGCTGGAAAGGAATGGTCGCGGCCTGCTGCTTCTTGGTGATGCGGGGGCCGGAAAGAGCACGCTTGCAACCGCGCTCGAAGAGGCGGGCTTCGCCCTTCTGAGCGACGACATCGTGCTTTTGGCGCGAACCGGCGAGGTGGCGGCGCTGCCGTTCCCGGTGACGCTCAAGGAAGGATCGTGGGCGCTGCTCGGGCACCGCCGCGACGAGATAGAAGGGGCGGCCGAACACCGGCGTCCCGACGCGCTCAACGTGCGTTACCTCGGCCTGACGAGCGATGTCGGCTGGAAATCCGTCGGTTGGGTCCTCAAGCTGGACCGCAGGCAGGACGGGGCGGCGTCGGTCGAGGAGCTGACGCTCTCGGTCACGTTCGCGGCGTTGCTCGGCGCCGCGTGGTCGGGCGAGGAGGCGATGTCTCCGGAGGTCTTCGAGGCGATGACCGGATGCCTCGACGGGGCCGAGGCCGGGCGCCTCGAATATTCGGATTTGCCGCGGGCCCTCGAGGCCGTGTCGCGGTTTTGCACTGGGTGATCGATAAGGACGGGCGCGGGAGCCGTATCAGAATTCAAGTTGGAAGTGATTGTTTCTAAGTGATTTAGCAGATTTCGAGATCCGCGTTCAATTTTCGTTCGCATTTCGCCATTTTAGTAGAAATTGGAATATGTACATGAAAGCAGCCGTTGCCGCTTCTTCCCCGCTGGAAAGTCTCGGTCGCGCGCTATGCGGTGACCTCGGTCACGTGCCGGATTGGACGGCCCTGATCAGCACCGCCAACGACGAATTCGTCACGCCCGCCCTGTTCCAGCGGTTGCGGCAGGGCGATGCCCCGGTCGCCGAGCCCGAGGCCATGGCCTATCTCGGCGAGGTGGACTCCCTCAATTGCGTGCGGAACACCAGCCTCTGGGCGATGGTCGCCGAATGTACGCGACTGCTCAACGACGCGGGGATCGTGCCGACGCTGATCAAGGGCGCCAGCGAGATGGCCCTGCAGGACGATCCCACCGAATTCTACCGCATGCTGATCGACGTCGACCTGCTGGTCGAGCCGGACGAGGTTGCCCATGCCCAGCAGATCTTCGCGGCGGCGGGGTTCGAGCGGCTGGAGGACACCGAGTACGCGCATTCGCCGGGAAGTTTCTGGAAAGCCGGCTACGCGGGGTCGCTCGACCTGCATTCCGGCCTGCAATCGGACATCGCGCGCTTCCTGACCGAGGAGGATTGGCAGCGCCGCCGCATCCTCTGCGAGCGGGACGGTCTGCGGCTCTACATTCCGGACCCCTCGCTGCGCCTGCTGATCAACATCAGCCATGACATGCTGCACCACTCGGGGCTGTCGCGCGGGGGGATCAGCCTGCGCTACCTGCTGCCGCTCCGGCAGCAGCTGCAGGAGGACGCGGAGGCGCTCGACTGGCCCTGGCTGCTCGGGCTGCGCCGCGACCGCGGCTTCCGCCTCGCCTTCGACCTGCAGATGCTGATGCTGGAAGAGATCTTCGGCACGCCGCTGCCCGCCGCGGTCCAGCCCGACGGGGTGACCCGGATGCTGCACCGGCGGCGCCTGCTCAAGGCCCGCCATCCGCGCCTTGGCGAGATCGAGTGGGCGCTGGTCAAGCCGTTCTACTCCAGATTGAAGCGGCGGTGACGATTTCAGGAAATACGCTGGTAGCTGCCTGCCAAGCATCACATCCGCCCCGCGTGGCGCCGTAATGGACCACGTCGGGGTGAATCTGCTTTGAGTTGTACCGTGGAGTCGGTACACCACGGGTATTGTTTTAATTCTGAGGATTTTTGGAATGAAGATTGCGATTATCGGCACCGGCTACGTGGGTCTTGTCTCCGGCGTCTGTTTCTCCGACTTCGGCCACGAAGTGGTTTGCGTGGACAAGGACCCTCGCAAGATCGAGATGCTCGAGCGCGGCGAGGTCCCGATCTACGAGCCGGGGCTCGACACGCTCATGGCGAAGAACGTCGAGGCCGGGCGGCTTTCGTTCACGCTTGACCTGAAATCTGCGATCGACGGCGCCGAGGCGGTGTTCATCGCCGTTGGCACGCCGACCCGGCGTGGGGACGGCCACGCCGACCTCAGCTACGTCATGGCGGCGGCGGAAGAGATCGCCAGGGCCGCCGATCACTACATCGTCGTGGTGACCAAATCGACCGTGCCGGTGGGCACCAACCGCAAGGTGCAGGAGGTGGTTGCGGCCGCCAACCCGGGGCTCGACTTCGATGTCGCCTCCAACCCCGAGTTCCTGCGCGAGGGCGCGGCGATCGACGATTTCATGAAGCCCGACCGCGTCGTCGTCGGTGTCGAGACCGAGCGCGCCACCAAGGTGATGGAAGACATCTACCGCCCGCTCTACCTGCGCGATTTCCCGATCGTCACCACCGATCTCGAGAGCGCCGAGATGATCAAGTACGCTGCCAATGCCTTCCTTGCGACGAAGATCACCTTCATCAACGAAATCGCCGCGCTCTGCGAGAAGGTCGGGGCGGACGTGAAGAGCGTCTCGAAGGGCATGGGGCTCGACGGGCGCATCGGCAACAAGTTCCTGCACGCCGGACCCGGCTACGGCGGCTCGTGCTTCCCCAAGGACACCAAGGCGCTGGCCCGCATCGGCCAGGAACACGCCTCGCCGATCTCGATCGTCGAGACGGTGATCAAGGTGAACGAGGAGACCAAGCGGCGGATGACCGACAAGCTGCTCGACCTCTGCGATGGCAGCTTCAACGGCAAGAAGGTCGCCGTGCTCGGGGTCACCTTCAAGCCCAACACCGACGACATGCGCGACGCACCCTCGCTGACCATCGTGCCGGCGCTGGTCGGGGGCGGCGCCTCGGTCTCGGTGGTCGACCCGCAGGGCAAGCGCGAGGGCGAGGCGCTGCTGCCGGGCGTGACATGGGAGGAAGATCCCTACAAGGCCGCGGCAGAGGCCGACCTTCTGGTCATCCTCACCGAGTGGAACGAGTTCCGCGCGCTGGATCTCAAGGCGCTGGCGAAGACCATGGCGACCCCGCGCATGGCCGACCTGCGCAACATCTACACCTACGAGGACGCGCTGGCCGCGGGCTTCAGCGCCTACGAGAGCGTCGGGCGCGGCGATCCCGCCAAGGTCTGAACGGAGTGCGGGCGGCGCAGATGCTGCGCCGCCCGGCAAAGGTATTTCGGATCGGAACGGGTCCGGGAAATCAGGCGAGCAGCGTGTCGCTCGGCATGAATTCCAGCGCGTCGATGCGCATCGGCTCGTTGCCGCCGTCGCCGTAGCCCGCAAGCACGATCTCGTCGCCGGCCTCGATCTCGACGTCCGAGATCAGGTGACGGGTGAGGGTCGACTTGTTGGCGAGGCTGCTGCCGAGGTCGGCGTCCCACTGCCAGAAGTCGATCACCTCGCCGTTGACGCGGAGCTCCAGGAAGGAGACGCCGTCGTTCTCGTCGAAGTAGTCGATGCCGACATCGTAGGTGCCCGACGAGCCCTCGAAGGTGGTCGATGCCTCGGCCGCGCCGAGCGCGCTCAGCACCTTGCCGCCGGACGCCGCCATCAGGCTGGTGACCTCGAAGCCCTTCTTGACGCTGGAGTCGAACTGGAAGCTCTCGGCTTCGATCATCGTCCACTCGGCCGAGTTCTGCGCCGCGCTGCCGGCATCGCTGCCGCCGATCACGTCGGTCATCTCGAGATCGAGGCTGTCGATGCGCAGCGGCTCGCGACCGCCGTTCACGCCCTGCAGGGTGATCACGTCACCTGCGTCGAGCTCGATGCCCTCGATCATCTTCGCGGTCAGGGTCTTGCTGTCGGCGTTGGCGCTGCCAAGCTGCTCGTCCCAGTCCCAGCTCGAGACCTCCTTGCCGTTGACGAGGACCGAAAGCGAGCTGACGCCGTCGTTCTCGTCGAAGTAGTTGACATTGAGGCTGTAGACCCCGGCGTCCCCCTTGAAGGTGTAGCTCGCGGTCTGCTCGGTGCCGGTCTCGGTCTGGATGACCGCGCCGCCCGAGGCCGGGCCGACGTTCTTGACGACGAAACCGTCGGAGAGGTCGAGATCCTCGGCCTCGACCGAGAAGGTCGTGCCGATCGCGCCGACGTTGCCGGTGTCGATTACGGCGCCGGCGTCGGTGCCAGTGTCGGTGCCGGTCAGCTCGCCGGTCATCTCGAGGCTGATCGTGTCGATGCGCAGCGGCTCGCTGCCATCGTGCTGACCCTGCAGCGTGACGACGTCACCCTTCTGCAGCTCGAGCCCTTCGATCACCTTCGAGGCGCGGGTGCTGGCGTTCGCATTCGCGCTTCCCAGCTCGAGATCCCAGTCCCAGGTGGCCACTTCCTCGCCGTTGACGAGCACGGAAAGCGTGCTGACGCCGTCGTTCTCGTCGAAGTAGTTCACGGTCAGGTCGTAGACGCCGGCGTCGCCGTCGAAGGCGAGCGAGGCGCTCTGGTTCTCGCCGCTCTCGTTCTGGATGACCGTACCGCCGGACGCCGCCTTCAGCGCCTTCACGGCCCAGCCGTCGCTCAGCTCGAGATCCTCGGCCTCGACGGTGATCACGGTGCCGACGACCGCGTTGCCGGTGGAGTCGGTCGCGTCATCCCCGGCCACGATGGTCTCGTTGCCGCCGGTTGCGGTGTTGCCACCGGTGGAGGTGCCGGTGTCGGTTGCCGAGCCGCTGTCGGTGACCGCATCGTCGAACCCGTCGAGCAGGCCGTTGATGTAGTCCTCGATGTTGGCGTAGCCGTCGCCGTCCGCGTCCTTCTGGGCGTCCGCGACGTTGGCATCCGAGCCGATCAGCTTCTCGTAGGCGTCGGGGATGCCGTCGCCGTCGCTGTCGAGCAGCGCCTTGGTCGACGTCGAGCTGCCGTAGCCGCCCACGTCATCCGGGGAGTCGATGATCTCGCCGGTGTTGTTGATCACCGTGTCGATGATGCGCTGGTCGATGTCGCTCAGCTCGCCGCCGATGCGGGCGCCGACGTTCGACAGGATCCAGTCGAGCACTTCGCCCGAGGAGAGAACCTCGGTGGTCGCGGGATCGAAGACGAACTTCGAGACGATCTCGGAGGTGTTCTCGCCGCCGACGTCGCCGACGTTGTCCGACACGAAGTAGGAGGCCGCGCCGTCGGTGCCGATGAAGCGGATCGCCTCGCGGCCGCTGGAATCCTGGCCCTTGATGAAGACGTTGCCGATCACGTGCACCGTCGAGGCGCCAGCGACGACGAGACCTTCGTTGCCGTAGTTGTAGATGACGTTGTTGATGAACTCGACGTTCTGGGCGTCATCCTTGATCAGCGCGTTGCGGAACTTGTTGCTGACCAGCAGGTTGCCGATCACGCTGACGTTCTCGCTGTGGTCGCCGATCAGCATGCCCATGCTGTGCTCGCCCTTGGGGTGGAGCGAGTCCTTCAGCGCCTCGGCGATGATGTTGTTCGAGATCGTGACGTTCTTCGGCGCGCCCCAGGTCGAGGCGAGCTCGTCGATCGACCAGCTGATCGAGTTGCTGTCGAGGATGACGTCCTCGACCACCTGACCGGCCTTGCCGATGGAGACGCCGTCACGGTCGTCGGGGTTCTGCGCGTCGGGATCGTCGCCCGGGCGCACGGTCATGCCGCGGATGATCACGTTGCTTTCGACGACGCGGAGACGTCCGCCGGTCACCGTGATCCCCCCGGGCGCAGTCTGCCCGGCAACGGTAACGTCGCCGTTAATTTGAATCTGGCTCTTGAGGTCGATTTGTCCGCCGACCTCGAAAACGACAATGCGCGGTTGGTCCAACTCTTCCAGAGCCCAGCGAAGCGAACCTTCCCCGGAGTCATTCAGATTTGTAACTTTAACAACTTCACCACCTCGACCACCTGTTGCGTTCGCACCAAATCCTTGCGCTCCCTCAAACGCAAGAAGTTCCGAATTATCTGCCACCATTGTGTGTCTTAGTCCCAGTACTTAGCTTTATGTTGTGTGTGAGTAGTTCCTTCGCAGTGGCCACCGGATACTCGGACGGCGCTCGGGACGCATGCCTTCTGCAACTTTACCTTGGGGTACTGGGTGGCTTTCCGCCGACCTGGGCAGGGCGGAATCCCGCCTTCGGGTGAAAAAATCCCGTTAAAAGTGTGATACGGAAATGGAAATGAGGCGGAACCTTGTCCGGACTTGAGCGCGCCGTCGGAACGCGCCGGACGTAGGTAGTTAAGTTCAAACGTGTTTTGTACATTAACGTTAAGTTAATTATCTACAATGGACACGCTTTGTGTCGCGGGCGAAGATGCGGGAAACCGCCGAGCCGCCGCTGCCCAAAAAATGGGCGCGGTTCGGGTTTGCACTGTTCGCTGCGGAAGTGCTGCGGCATAATCGCCACAAGCATCGTATGCTGCCCCCGCGGCAACGGTCGATTTCGGCCGAATCGACGCTGGGATCCGGTGATGCCACGGCATCTCCGGGCTCGAAATCTAAGACATTTAAGCCGATTTGTTTCTCATAACGTGGATTACCCATGCGACAGCTCAGTCTGCTAGCCCTGACGAAGTCGACCGGGGGCATTGCTCTCTACAACAAGCTGCTCCTGACAGAGCTCCGGCGGATCGGGGTGCACTCGCACACGCTGTGCCTGTCCGAGAACTCCGAGTCCTATGCCGCCGATCTCGCGCGGCGCGGCCTCGGCGCCGAGCCGGTGGAGATGGCGCGCTACAGTATAGATCTCGGCGGTGACGCGCGCGTGCTGCGCCGGGTCATCACCGCCAGCCGCGAGCACGAGGCCGACGTGATCGTCTGCCATGGCAGCAAGTCGGGCTTCATCGGCCGCGCCGCCGGCAGGATCACCGGGCGGCCGGTGGTCTACCGGCAGGCCTCGATGCCGTTCCAGCGCCGCGTGCAGGGCGCCAAGGCGCCGTTCTACTGGGCGCTCGACTTTGCCGCCCGCGGTTTCGGCGGGCACGTCGTGACCCTGACCGAATATGCCCGGCAGGAAACGCTCAAGGCGAAGCTGATGCCGCCGGACCGGGTCAGCGTGATCCGCACGGGGGTGGACGTCGAGCGCTTCCGCCCGGCCACGGACAGGGCCGCGGCGCGCCGGGCGCTGGGGCTCGATCCGGACCGGCCGGTCGTCGGCTGGATGGGGCGGATGGAGCCGCAGAAGGCCCCGCTCGACTACATCGAGGCACTGCGCGGCCTCGTCGCGCGCTATCCGCAGGTGCAATTCGTGATGGCGGGCGAGGGCCGGCTCGAAGGCGAGGTGACGCAGGCGCTGGCCGCGGCGGGTCTTTCGGACAAGGTGCGGATGCTGGGCTGGCAGTCCGACCCGGTGGCTGCGCTGCAGGCCTTCGACATCTACGTCCTCAGCTCGCATTGGGAGGGGCTGCCGATCACCCTGCTCGAGGCCATGGCCAGCGGCTGCTGCTGCATCTCGACGGACGTGGACGGCTGTTCCGACGCGCTCGAGGACGGTGTCAGCGGGCGGCTCGTTGCCGCGGGCGATGCCGCGGCGCTGGCCGGGGCGCTCGAGGGCGTGCTGCACGACCCGGGGCTGCGCGACCCCTATGCCGCCGCCGGGCGGCACCGCGCCGTGACCCTCTTCGACAAGGAGACCATGGTGGCCAAGTGGGTCGAGCTTCTCTCGACGCTCACCGCGGGCAGGGCGCCGGTGCCCAGTGCCGGCACGGCGGAACCGGCATCGGAGGGCGGCCAATGACCCCCGGCAGCACCTCTTCCCTTACCCGCACGACCGGCCTGACGGATCCTGCCGCGACCCGGCCGCTGCGCATCTGCATGATCATCTCGTCCTATCACCCGATCGTCGGCGGCGCCGAGAAGCAGGTCGCGCAACTCGCCGGGCTGATGATCGAGCAGGGGCACGAGGTCTACATCCTCACCCGGCGCTACCCCGGCCTCTCCGCCGCCGAGACGATCGACGGCGTGAAGGTGCGGCGCATCGCCATGCGCAAGCCGGTCAAGGCCGTCGGCTTCATCCTCGGGGCGGCGCGCATGGTGCGCGAACTCAACCCCGACGTGATCCATTGCCACTCGCTCTTCACGCCCGCGCTCGCCGGGGCGCTCGGGAAGCGCTGGACCGACGCCCCGCTGCTGGCCAAGCCCATGTGCGGCGGCGAGGCGAGCTCCATCGCGCAGAAGCCCCTCGGCCGCCGCCGGCTCGCCTACATGGCGCGCGCGGTGGACCGGTTCCCGATGGTGAGCCGCGAGATCCAGGGCGAGCTGGCCGACCTCGGCGTGCCGGCGGAGAAGCTGCGCTTCATTCCGAACGGCGTCGACGGCGCGCGCTTCTTCCCGGCACGGAGCCAGGTCGAGAAGGACAAGCTGCGCCTTGGCTTCGGGTTGCCCTCGGGGCCGCTCTTCCTGTTTGCCGGGCGCCTCGCCGCGCAGAAGCGCCTGCCGCTGCTGCTCGAGGCCTGGCGCGACATCCGCGCCCGCATCCCGCAGGCGACGCTCGCCATCGCCGGGGCCAACCGCGCCTCGGGCTCGGGCTACCAGGCGACCTTCGGCGAGGGGGACGAGATCGCGGCCGCGCTGCTCGAACAGCCGGGGGTGCGGATGCTGGGCCACGTCTCGGACATGCCGAACCTCTTGCGCGCGGTGGATGTCTTCGTGCTGCCTTCGGCCCGCGAGGGCCTGTCGAACGCGCTGCTCGAGGCCTGCGCCTCGGGCCTTGCCTGCATCACGGCGCGGACCGGCGGGGCGGTCGACTTCATGGTCGACGGCGAGAACGGGCTGCTCTTCGACGTCGACGATCGCGCCGCGCTGGCCGGGGCGCTCGAGCGGCTGGCGGGCGATGCCGAGCTGCGCGCCCGCCTCGGTGCGGCCGCGCTGCGCACCGTGGCCGAGAGCTACGACATCCGCCAGACCGCGCGGGCGCTGCTCGGCCAGTACATCGAGCTTGGCGCCGGCACGCGCGCCGCCGCGGCGGGGAGGGGCTGATCCATGACCGACACGGCCCCGATCTTCCTTCTCGGCCTGCAGCGCGGCGGCACCAACCAGATGCTGAACGCGCTGCGCTCGCACCCCGACACGGTCTGGCCCGACGGCGAGATGCACGAGGTGCTGCGCCCGCGGCCGGCGCCGCGCGCCGAGGTGCTGCGCACGCTGGCGGGCTACCTGCCGACCGCGCTGCGCAGCGGCGACATCCTGAACCCGCGCCACGCTCCCGGCCCGCTGCTCCCGCGCGACCGCGCCTGGATCGCCCGCGAGCTCGCCCGCGCGACCGATCGCAACCTGCCCGAGGTGCGCCGCTACAAGCGCGCGCTGGCGGCGCAGGGACTGGGCCCGAGCTTCCCGCTCGGGCGCGGGCGGATGCTGGTGAAGGTGATGAACTACAACATCGGCCTCGCCACCGAGCTCGACCGGATCTATCCCGGCGCGCGTTTCGTCGGGCTGGTGCGCGACCCCTACGGCATCTGCGAGAGCATGATGGCGCGCGGCGCCGACCCATCGCAGATCCTGCCGCTCTACCGCTATTTCGGCGAGACGCTGCTGCGGCTCGAGGCGCGGGGCCTGCCGCTGAAGGTGGTGCGTCTCGAGGACATGATCGTCGATTTCCGCAAGACCGTGGACGAGGTCTTCGAGCTCTGCGGGCTGGAGCCCGGCGCGACGCGGGGCCTGTGCCTCCAGAGCAAGGAGCGCATCACCGACGCGCAGGGCCGGGTCGTGGGCACGCGCAAGGTCGACACGTTCCACGCCTTCGATCGGGTCAACGGGCACATGCGCGAGGACGTGAACGAGGCCGCGCGGGCCTCTCTCGCGCCCGAGGTCGCGGGGATGATCCAGAAGAACTGCGCGGCGATCATGGAACGCTTCGGCTACCTCGCGCCCAAGGCGATGGGCTGAGCCGCGGGGCTCCGGGCAGGTCCGGCGCGGAGCTCCGCCTCCGTCGCGTCGCCCGTGCTCGGGGCTCCGCTTATCTTCTTGACGGCACTCCGCAAGGAACTTATGGAGTGCCACACCCCCGGCGAGTTGGCGGAGTGGTGACGCAGCGGATTGCAAATCCAGCAACAAACCCCTGAAAATATAATCTTTTTTGTGCGGTGGTAGCCCCGGACAAATGAAGAACAAAGCGGGAATGTGTGGCGGTGATTTCCGGTTAAAATCGGTCCCGTCTGTCCTGCGCTTCGCGCGCCCGGACCCGCTGCCGGACGTGCCGGGTGTAGTGCCTGACCATGGCGGCGCTCTGCCCTGTGACCGCCGCGATCAAGTCGTCGCTGCAACCCGCGAGGAGGAGTTCGACGGCGGCTGTGTAGCGTAGCGCGTGCAGATCGTATGCTTCGGCGCCTACGGCTTCCCGCGCGGCTCGCATCGCGTCTGATGCGCCACGATACTCCCACTGGCCCGGGCGCTTCGTCTTCGACATGTCTTTCGTAAGAATGAAAAGGCTCGTTCGCTCAGTGGAAGCCAGCGCCGCCGCCAGGTTCGGCGTAATTGGAATCTCGAGCCGCGTGCCTGTCTTCCCCTGCCGCACCAAAATGGTGTCGTCGACAATATGCCCCCACTGCATGCGCAGCACGTCGCCTATGCGCTGTCCCGTGCCCAGGCATAGCTCGAAGAGTGTTCGCTCTCGGGTCCCGTAGGCATATGTCTTGCGGAACGCAGCGACCTTGGTGTCCGGCCACGGTTCCCGGTCCTGTTTCTCGTATTTCAGCGCCTTGATGCCCTTCGCCGGATTTTCCTCGGCCTTCGTCAGCAGGCCAATGTCCTTAGCGTGTTCCATCACAATCGAAAGAACGCGCAGGCGGTAGTTTGAGAAATGGGGGCTCTTCTTCTTCGCCCAGGCATCGCGCCAGGCGATGACGTGGTGCCTCTCGATCTGCCTTGGTGAGAGATGTCCGAGCTTCTCTTCGAAATAGGGAAGATGCTTCTCGTAGTCGTCGCGTGTCCGGCGCTTCAGGTCCTGGTATTTTGGTGCTGCGCGGTAGGCTCGTATGGCAGCGGCCACGTCTTGGCCTCCTCGCACAGGAGCAGGCGCGTTCAGCAACCGTTCGCGCTCTTGGTGAAGCGCAAACGGAACCGGCTCATCCTCCGAGAACTGCGTCTCAAGACGGATTTCCACGATCTTTCCGGCGTACCGCTTCCTGAACAGCAGGACGCCATCGCGCTTTCGGCGATGGATGTAGCTTGGAAGGTCTTTTCCCTTGGTCATGGTTCAATGAGGTCCGCCGGATTGGGTTCTCTATTGGTGTCATCCTGCTGGCGATCGTTTGACTGTGCAAAGGTGACCGTAAAACTCGGCACATACCCCGGCGGAGTCATCGCTATGAGGTCGCGCACTTGCTTCTGCGTCAGGCTGAAACGATGTCCCATGTCAGGTCTCCTAGGTTAATTTGATTGAGGGGTCGCAGGTCGGGCAGGGGTGCCTGCGTCGGTTCTCGCCAGCCGTCCATTCATCAGCGAACCAGACAGAATCGTGCTGGCAGCGCGAGCACTTGAACCGGACGCCTAGTGCGCCGCCGGGAAGGTTGCCTGCCTCGGCGAAGTGCATGCGCCTTACGCTGGGGCTGCCGGGCAGATCGGACTTGTCGAAGATAAGAGTCATCGTTCGATTCCGTGCCCGAAGTCGAGCGAGCCGAGTAATGCCTGCTTTTCCATCGGTGCGCTTAGGTGCGCACCTACTCTATGTGGTGCGGCGTCTTCTTTCCGGTTGATGCCCACGGGAGTCTCGGCAACCGCCGGGTGAGGTCTGTAGATTGCGGCGAGAATTCGTCGCAATGTGAGCATGGTCCGTGAGTGGGCTGATCCGCCTGACGATCCCTCGGAAGAAGTTGCCGGAATTTTCCCGGCGCCGAGGCGAAGGGCAAACTTTTGAAGACAGCACTTTTGTATTACCTGTTGCCCCGGTTTGGAAAATGTCCCCCCAATCCGGGGCATTTGGTGGGCGACGCCACTCATGCCGCGACCTCATGTGCTTCGATCAGATGCGCGCAGTTCGAGCGCACCAAAGCCTCGGCCAACGGCGGGCAGACGCTGTTCCCGACGCAGGACACCTGCACATCCTTCGGGAAGGACTCGAATTCCCACTCGCCGCTGCGCTCGTGCCAGACACCCTCGATCACGTAGTCGGACGGGAAGCCCTGAGCGTTGAAGAGCTCGCGCGGGGTGAGCATCCGCATGCCCAGGTCGACGATGACGAAGGACGTGCCGCCGATCTCGACGGTGACGAACTCGCGGTCATCCCAGAGCCCGTGCTGGCGCAGCAACTCCGCCACCTGGCGGGCGCGTGGCGCGTGGCTGTCGTCGAAGGGTGGGGCCGCGAGCGCGGCTTGCATCGGCACGATCCGATCCTTGGTGGTGATCGTGTGCATCGGTTCGGTGGCGGGCGCGCCGTCGCCGGTGCCGTAGTATTTCGCAAGCCATGCGGCGACGGGTGTCTGTTGGCTGCCGGAGCGGGTGACCGTGGAGAGCGGCTCACCGGCGGGGCGGCCCGGATGAACGCCGCGCCCGTCGTTGTTCTGCTGGGCGAGGAAGGCCGCGACCGGGTATTGCTTCACGCCTCCCGCCACGACGGTGTTGAGCGGCGCTGTGATGTCGAGCGCGCGGGGCGCCTGGCCTTTCCGCTCGCCGTTCCCGACATGCACCATGGTCGCGGCGATCATGCTGTTCTGGTCTTTCTTGCTCGCGCAGATGGTGTGGTGCGGATCCTCGATCGACCGGCAGCGGCCGCCCTGCTGCGCGTAGGTCAGCACCGGCGCCACGATGGCGCTGTGGTTGCCCTCGGCGCAGATGGTGGGGTGTGGCTGCAGCACGGGGCCCATGCGGCGCGTGGTGCCCTTCAGGCTGGCCAGCAGCGGCGCGAGGATGCCGAGCGGTGCCGCGCCACCCGGGCGCTTGAGGTAGCTGTTGGCGGTGACCGTGGGGAGCGGGGCGGCGATGTCGCTGCCAGTGGCGCCGGTCATGAACTTCGCGATCGAAGGAGCGATGAGCGCGGTCTTCCCGCCGCCGCCGGCGGTGATGGTGGGCGAAGGCATGTCGATGTCGGCGGCGCTCGAGCACTTGAACTGGCGCATCAGCGTGGGCGTGACCACCGCGTGCGAGATGCCGCCCGCGGTGACCACGCCATGCGGCTCGGTCAGCGGGTATTCCCGGCGGCCGCCGCTGTCGCCGTGGGCGATGCTCACGAGGTAGGGGTGCCCGGCGTCCAGCACGTAGCGGCGCAGCCCCTTGGCGACACGGGCGAGCGTGTTGTCGGCCAGCGGTCGCACGGCGCGCAGCCCGTGCTTTTCCATGACTTCGGCCTTGCTGTCGAAGATGCTCGGGCAGGGCAGCGACCAGTCGATGCATTCCGCCGCGGTGCGCCAGGGCAGCAGCTTGCCCGCCATCACCTCGGGCGAGTCCGGCGCGCCGTGCGTCGGCGCAGGCCAGACGATGCGCTGACCGTCGAAGCGGATGGCGACGAAGAGTCGCTTGCGGATCGTCGGCGCGCCATAGTCGCAGGCGCGCAGCTCGCGGCGCTCGATCTTGCCGCCGAGCTTGCGGATGGCCTTGCACCAGGTGGCGAAGGTCTCGCCCTTGCGGTCGGGGCAGGGCATCAGGCCGCGCTCGGTCTCGATCAGCGGGCCCCAGCCGGCGAACTCCTCGACGTTCTCCATCAGCACGACGTCGACGCGCCCGCCGCTCTTCTGGATGCGCTCGATCCAGCCGGGGATGATCCACGCGAGATCGCGGATGTTGCGCGCCACGGGCTTGCCACCCTTGGCCTTGCTGAAGTGCTTGCAGTCCGGGCTGAACCACATGAGGCCGATGTGCTTGCCCGCGAGGTGGTCCAGCGGATCGACGCGGTAGACGTTCTCGGAGAGGTGCAGCGTCTCGGGGTGGTTCGCCGCGTGCAGCGCCAGCGCCGCCGGGTTGTGGTTGATCGCGATGTCGGGCCCGCGGCCGAGCGCCATCTCGATGCCGGTGCTGGCCCCGCCGCCGCCGGCGAAGCTGTCGACGATCAGCGGCAGGCCGGTGAAGGCGCGGTCGGGCAGCTCGGGGAAATCGAAGGTGTCGCGCATCAGTAGATCTCCGAAAAGGAGCGGATCGCCGATGCGAACAGCGAGAGGACAAAGCTGAGCAGCGAGACGCCGCCGACGACGATGATCGCGAAGACCAGAACGCCGACCCACCATCCCTCGGGCAGCATCGGCTCGCGGCGCACGGTGCCTTGCGGCTTGAGCGGGGGCAGGTCGGCCGACTTGCGGTGAGCGTGCTCGCCCATGGAGGGCGGCGGTGCGATGGGTGCGGAAAGGACGTGTTGCATCAGTCCATCCCCAGCGCGGCTTTGTACATCGCGAGCACCGCTTCTTCCTCGGCAATGTCGGCCTTGTCGCGCTTGCGCAGGGCGATGATCTTGCGGATCACCTTGGTGTCGTAGCCTCGTCCCTTGGCTTCGGCCATCACCTCCTTCTGCTGGTCGGCGATCTCTTTCTTCTCGAGATCGAGGCGCTCGAAGCGCTCGATGAAGCTCTTCAGCTCGCCCGCGGCGACGCCGTAGGCGCCGTTCTTGACCTCGACGTCCTCGGCGGTCTCCTTCATCGGGGTGTGCTTCTTCGACGCTGCTCGGGCCATGTCGGCGCCGACGTCGTCGGGCTGAAAATCGTTCTCCTGGGGCATCAACATGCTCGGTCCTCGTTGAAGAAACTGGGCCCCTCGCCGCGTTCATTCGCGGGGCATACGCAGATTCCATGATTGGGCGCGGCGAGGGGATGCGGGCCTCATGCCCGGCATTCGGTGTGGTCGGTCCCATGGCGGGCGGCATCCAGTTGGCGAGGTCCTCCGAGGAAATTCGGCGGTTCGTGAGCGGTGGCGTCGTCCGCTTCGTCTTCTCTCCGCGCCGGGTCTCTTTCGGGCCCTTCTGGATGCCGCCGGCCATGGGGCCGACGGTGGATCAGGCGGTGCCCGTCGATTGAGGGCCGAAGGCCTGCTGCAGCAGGCGGGTGCGATGCGCGGTGCGCAAGCCCTTGGCACGAGCGCAGGCGGCAATGATCGCGGGGCGGGCCCGTTCCAGCGCAGCGGCGAGTTCCGCTTCACGAGCGTGGCCCTGAGGGAGTCGGTAGCAGGGCATATAGATGACGTTGTCAGGGTGTTTCATTTAGCTTCTCCCGGTAGGACGCCCGCGGAACGCGCTGTGCGCTCGGGCGTGCAGCGGGAAAGATAAGCGGTAATATTACCGCCGTCAACTGCATGTGCGGTTTTTTTACCGCAAAGAGTTTCCTGCAGGGGTCACCTATGCTAATCTGCTCTTGCCAAATCAAAGCCGATTGTGCGCAGTCCTAGCCTCAACGTGGCGTGACTGGAGGTGCTGACGATGTCTTGGACATCCAGAGAGCGGCGTCTCACGAAGCGACCTTCATGCGAGATTTTCGGGCTTTAGCAGGAGACCGCGAGTGGAGAACATCGAGAATATCACGTCTACGCTCAGTGCGCCTTGGACAACGATCCTGACCTTGGCATCGGGGTATGCTGGATACTTCATCGCGCATGTCGGGAACCGAGAGCACCACAAGTCCATAGATCAAGCCTTCAGGGTCGTCTTCTATGGATTCTGGGGTATGTTTGCTTATGTTCTGATGCGAACCCACGCTGAAATCGGGATTCTAATTGCATCGGCGCTCGCAATCCTGGCTGCAGCTCTTCTGGGTGCTGCGTGGAGAAAATGGGGTAAGCGGTGCTTAACAAAGCTTCTTCGAAAGAGCGGCGTAAGCATGTCTGACGACCTACCTTCAGCATGGTCCGCACTATCTGAGGTAGGGGAGGGCGTTGATGTTTGGCAACTGAAGGTTTGCCTGACCGATGGAACAATGATGTTCTGCGACGACCTTTCCAGATTTAAGAACGAGCCAAATGGTGCATGTGTGCTCGGCGGGAGTGGTGACGTCCTGATGCACGTCACCAAAGTCGGAAAGTTGGACGCCACTGGCAAGAGGAATTGGACCGAAGTCGGGAACGTCATTGACCCAGACTTCGGTGCTGCGATTACTTACTTGCCAAAGGATCAGATAGCTCGGATAGAGCTCCGGCGGGCAGAGAGACTTTAATCGTCAGAAGGTGCCGGAGGGGTGGGTTTGCTTTCACCGGAACCAGTCTCGGGGCGGTAGTTGTTCTGATGACCTGTCGTGGATGGTGTGTAGTTCTTTTGTTCGACATATTCTGGTCGGCTGTCTTTGGGGTTCTCGGTGCTCATCGTTTTCTCCGTTTGATCGATGGATGACAAAGTTCACTAATGTGGTCGCCGGGGCCAAGTCTTGCGAGCAGTTTGGTACCCAAGGTTATCGCTTTTTCGCAAGGTCAGCAGGCCAATGAAGGCGTACTCGAGCGGCCCACCTTAGCTTCACATTCCACATGGTGTTGGCGCCGGGGTTGAGGGAGATCAGGTGAAAAACGCCGGGCTCATCGCCTGGTCTTACCTTTGACCCACCCCATGCCGTTTTCATCCTCGACCACACAGCGATGCCCTATGGCCTCTGCAGGAACGCCGTCATGCGTGTGGCGAGTGTAAAACAGGAGATCGCCAGAGCTGAAGACAGGTTCCATGCTGTCGCCCTCCACCTCCACAGCCACCACCCCATGCGGTGACAGGCCGGGAGGGCATTCAACTTGTGGCCCATCTCCCTTGGTGTAGGCGTCAAAGACTGGAACTTGAGCGCCGGCGCCGACCTTTCCCGCAATGGAAATGGTCGGAATCATCTCTTCCCCAACACCGTGCAAGAGCCAAAGCTCCGATACTCCAAGTGTCGCAGCTACTTTGCTAATCGAACTAACGTTCGCCCCAGCGTTTTCCTCGCCAGCCTCGTGTCGGCGTCTCCAGTTTCGGATGCCGTCTTTAGAAAGGCCTGCGGCTTTCGCGAGCCCTTGCTCGGAAAGACCTTTCTCCTTCGACTTCGCAGAAATGCGAGAGAGAATTTCGCCCATGTCCATGCGGTCGAAATTACCGCACGTTTCCTCGCCAGTAGAGCGGTAAGATGACCGTTGACGAGGCGGTAAAATAACCGCATACTGCGGCCCATGCAGACTATAGATCACCTTCTGGCTCGTGCAGACGCCTATAAAAGAGCTGCTAGGGTCGATCACGACAGCACCGTCTCACATCGAGTTTTTGGGGACAGCAAAAAGTTGGCGGCCCTGAGGTCTGGCGCGGACATCACAGTCCGCCGCTTCACTGACGCCATGCGCTGGTTTGATGAAAATTGGCCCGAGGATTCCAAGCCAGAATTCGCTTCTGAATAGGCACGATTTTTCATGTCTTGAGCATGACGCAAGCCATCAAGTCACTCCAGCTAAACGAAAACGAGGCCCTTCACATGAGACCCCAGCGCTACGGCACGATCCAGAACGCGGTCTGCGAGGCGGTCGAGGCAACTGGCAAGCGTCATCAGGATGTCGCGGCCTTGCTCGGTATCCGCGGCTCGACCCTCTCCTACGGGATGGAGGACAACGAGGACCGCCCCGGCGGGCTCGGGGTGAATTACCTGCACCGCTTGGCGATGGACTGCCCGGCGGCCGCCATTCCGCTGGCGCAGCATTTTGCGGGGCTGGCCGGTGGTGTTTTCCGGCCAGTCGAGATGCAGGGAAACGTCACCTCCATCTTTGCCCAGTGCGGTGATGTTGCTCGGGAATGCGGCGAGGCACAGGCGGCAATCTTTCGCGCTGCGGAGAAGGCCTCGGTTCAGTCTGTCGCTGAGGCAGAACGTGAGATCGACGAGGCTGTTGCCGCGCTGATGCGCGCGCGCGGCGCCATATCCGCCAAGCGTGGGGCGGCATGATGAATGGACCTGCGCGCGCCACATTCTTGATCGCCGCAACCGCGTTGGCATTGCGCAGCGGCGGCATGACTGCTTGCGCCGACAGCGTCGAGGCTTTGAGGTGTGCTCTCGAGGACTTTCCCATTGCCGCGCCTGGCGATGAGATCGGGCCGGCGCATGGCCGTGCTCGCGAGCTCATAGCGGCGCGCTGCGCGGGTGATGAGACCGCCTATGGCGAAGCGAAGTTCGCGCTCACGCTCGAGATGTCTGCTCACTGGCAGCTGCGGGCGCGCGCCTATGCGAGAAGGAGCGTGTGATGAACACTCTCAGCCTGACCCGCGTCTCGGACGTCACCGATCTTCCCGAGTATCCGGTCCCGGCCGGCGAGCGGCTGGAGACGCACAGCTACTTCAAGCTTCATCACACATCTTTCCTTGAGAGCGACTTCTTCAAGGCCTGCAAGGAGATCGAGGACTGGGAGGTTATCGGCCTCGCGCTCGCTCTCTGGTCCAAGTGCCAGCTGCAGGACCCAGTCGGCACGATCCCCGCCGAGCCGCAGCGTCAGGCGTGGATGATGGATATCCCGCTGGCTCGGTGGGAGGGCTACCTGCGCCGGAAGATCAGCCCGCTCCACGGTTGGACGCGGTGCCGGATCATCGGGACGGGCGAAATCCGCCTGATGAACCGCTTTGTAACGGGCGTGGCGCTCGACGCGCTCAAGTGGAAGCACAAGGATCAGGATCGCAAGTCGGCTGATCAGGAGCGCCAGGCGCTCAGCCGGCTGCGCAAGAGCGTCGAGGATATTGGCTCCAAGAACCTCGCCGCGAACCCGCGCTACATCGTGATGCTGCACCGCTGGCTTCTCGACACCTACCCGCACGGCAACCGCACTGCCGTCCGCATCCTCGAGGGCATGGAGTACCTCGGGACCACCGATTACCGGAGATGAGAGAACAACCGGTTCTGTCACGTGTGACAGAACTGGTCGGAAGCGTGACAGAACTTCGGACATTCTGTCGGCTCTAAGAGAGGAGAAGAGACAGAAATGAAAAGAAATTTCCGCTCGGACCTCAAACCAACCGCTGACACCTGTGGATAACTCAGGATGTGCTGAGAGAAGGGGCTGGCAATGACCACCGAGCAGACCACCACCGAGACCAACCGTGACCGGGTGCGCAGGCTCCTGATCGCGCCGCTGCAGGCGCGCGGGTTCCGCTTCCCGAAGGGGACAGAGGATGCCGAGCAGGTGAAGCGCCTCGACGCGATCGCGGATAGCATGGGCTACCTCGGGGACGAGAGCTTGCGTGTGCTCGAGCAGTGCATGCGGGCAAAGGGGCAGGGCTCGGCCCGGTGTTTCTGGCCTGAGCTGGCGAGCTTCGAGGGCTACGCCGAGGCGCGAGAACCGCGTCCGCTCGGCGAGTTGCCCGCCGTGCTGCGCTGGTTTCGGTCGGTGGCCGGGCGCGAGGCGCTGGCTGGGAACAGGCTGGTCGCCGAGTACCAGTTCTGGACCGAAAAGAAGCGCCCGCCGAGCAGCTTCCGGGAGAAGGCGGCGGTCGAGCGGCGCGCCAGCGAGCACGCCTCGAAAGTTGAGCGGGTCCGGGATCGCATATCGCGCGGCCTCATGCCCTTCGACGGTGATGGGGAATGGCTCGCCATGTACGACGAGACCGAGGCGAAGGTGCTGGGCTATGTCGAGGCCGCGCAGGAGGGCAACGCATGAGCATCTCGTTGTCGGAAGAGCAGTGGAAAGAGCGCGCAATGGTCAGTTCCTACCTCAGCCTTAGGATCGGCGATGCCGTCCCAACCGAGAGCAGCTCGGCCCCCATCTTCGATCCGGGCGAGAACGCCTGGTATGCGCTTCTCTGCCGCCCGCAGCAGGAGCGGCAGGCAGAGAGCTGGCTGGCGGCGCGGGGCGTTTACGCCTTCCATCCGGTGACCTCGCGGCGGACCAGGGTGCGCGGGCACGTCCGAGAATACGAGCGCCGGTACCTGCCGGGCTATGTCTTCGCGCGCTTCGGCGGTGTGCCGGTTCCGCACCGGGTCCTGACCTCGCCCTTCCTCACCGGCGCGCTCTGCCGGTCGGATGGGAGGTGGGGTGTTCTTGGCTCGAAGCGTCTGGCCGCGCTGCACGAGATGCGCGCGCGTGACCTCCGGCAGGAAGACGAGCGCCAGGAACAGAAGCGGAAGGCCGCAGCGGCGCGGCGCGTGCGTGCCGGTGACCGGGCAATGTTCCGGACCGGGCCGCTCGAAGGGTTCCAGTGCGAGGTTGTCGAGATCGACGCCGCGGGCGGCATCAAAGTGCGCTTCGAGCTCTTCGGTCGGGAGAACTCTGTCACCACCACGGGCGACACGCTCGTGGGGCTGGCTGCGAAAGAGAGTTGACAGCGCGGCGTGGCGATTTCTATGTTGCCCGAACAGGCCTTATGCTCCGAGTGCTCTCCCTCAGAGGGACAGATACCGGAGCGGGTGGGCGGCGAGGATGGGTTTGACGCCACATCTGACACGCCTTCACTGTGCCCCGAGCCCCGCCAACGTGCGGGGCTTTGTCGTTTCTAGACCATAGGCATGGACCTCTTCCCCAAGGCAGCAGCCGGGCACGGCGATGCGTAAGCTCTGCGCTGCGCCCGGCTGCGAAGAGATAGCGGTCATCGGCAAGGCGCGCTGCGCCGAGCACCAGGCGGAACAGGACCGGAAGCGGGCAGGGCAGAAGGCGGCGGCGCAGGCCACGCCTCACGCTGCCGCCGCGCGAGCGCTCTACGCCGATCCCCGGTGGAAGAAGGCGGCGCGGCTCTTCCTTCAGCGGCATCCGTGCTGCGTCGATTGCGCGGAGCTCGGCGTTGTCGAGCCCGCGACCGACGTCGACCACGTGGTTCCGCACAAGGGCGACCGGTCGCTCTTTTGGGATCGGTCGAACTGGCAGGCCCTGTGCCATCGCTGCCACAGCCGGAAGACGGCCCGCGAGGTTTTCCACGGGGACCGGGGGTAGGTCAAAAATCTCGGGTGGAGGGCCCAAACCGACGCCCCCACCTTTCTTTCTGCGCCGACGAAATTGGAGAAAAAAGCCCACCTGACAGGGCATTAGGAGGTAGACCATGAAGGGGCGGAAGCCGAACATGGATAACGTGGTGCCGATGCGGGAGGAGATGCCCAAGCCGATTCCCGCGGCGCACGATCTCATGTCCGAGCCCGCCAAGGCGGTGTGGGAGCGTCTCGCGCCCGAGCTGGTCAAGTTCGACCGGCTCAAGCCGCACTTCGAGGACATCTTCGCCGCCTACTGCGAAGCGGTGGCCGACGTCATCGAGCTGACCAGCAATATCGCGCTCGAGGGCCGCACTTACGCCGTCAAGACGCGCAACGGCATGCAGCAGAAGAAGACGGCGAACTGGCAGGCACGGCAGGATGCGCTGGCGAACATGCGCCAGCTCGGCGCGCTTTTCGGCATGACGCCGGTGGACGATGCGCGCCTCAGCTCGGGGGCGCAGGGCGATCTCTTCGACGATCTCCTGCGGCAGCTTCGTGGAGGCAATTGACCACCCGGTGAGCCGGTACGCCCTCGACGTGATCGAGGACCAGGTGCTCGCCGGACCGCTGGTCCGGATGGCCTGCGAGCGTCACCTGCTAGACCTCGAGACCGGCGCCGATCGTGGCCTCGTCTTCGACACCGGAGCGGCGGACATGGTGATCCGCTTCGCGAGCGTGCTGCGGCATACCACCGGGTCCATGGCCGGGGCGGCGCTGACGTTGCAGCCCTGGCAAGTCTTCCGGCACGGCTCGGTCTTCGGCTGGAAGCACGCCGAGACCGGGCTGCGGCGGTTCCGCTCAACCTACCACCAGGTGGCGAAGAAGAACGGCAAGACCACCGACACGGCGGTGCCGATGCTCTACACCCAGCTCTTTGACGGAGAGGGGGCGCCGCAGGGCTATTGCGCCGCGACGACACGAGATCAGGCGGGGCTGCTCTTCAACGAGATCAAGCGGATGATCCGCGGGTCTTCAGCGCTCTCGCAGCTGCTCGACGTCTACAAGACGCAGATCCAGTCGCCGCGCACCAATGGTTACATCGCGGCGCTGAGCCGCGACGGGAACAGCGCCGACGGGATCAACCCGCATTTTGCGGCCCGCGACGAGGTGCACCGCTGGACGGACCGAGAGCTGGCCGACGTGGTGACCAACTCGATGATCGCGCGCTCGCAGCCGATCGACTGGGCGATCACCACGGCCGGCGCCGACAGGGCGAGCCTCTGCGGGGAAATTCGCGGCTATGCCGAGCGGGTGATGCGCGGCGATGTGCGCGACGACAGCTTCTTCGGGTTCGTGGCTGAGCCGCCCGAGGATGCTGACCCTTCGGACCCGGCCACCTGGGCCATGGCGAACCCGAACCTCGGGGTGGCCTTCACCGAGGCGGACTTCCGGCGCATCCATGACGAGGCGCAGGCGATCCGCGGCAAGATGCCGAACTTCCGGCGCCTGCACCTCAACCTCTGGACCGAGGGCGAGCAGAGCTGGATTGCCCGGGACGTCTGGGATGGCGGCATGGCCACGGCACCGTTCAAGCTCGAGCAGCTCTTCGGGCGCAAGGCTTGGGTCGGCCTCGACCTCAGCCGGACTACAGACCTCACCTCGATCGTCGTCGCCGTGCCGGTCGACGGGGTGATCTACCTGCTGTGCTTCGCGTTCATCGCGGAGGGCCCGAAGGGCTTCGTGGCGCGGGCGCAGTCGGAGAACCGGGACTATGTCGCCTGGCGCGACGATGGCTGGCTCGAGGTGCACCGGGGCGGGGTGATCGACGAGGACCAGGTCATCGAGCGGATGAAATGGATCAGGGCGCGCTTCGATCTCCAGGAGGTCGCCTATGACCGCTGGGGCATGAAGTACGTGGCGGGCGAGCTCGACAAGATGCGCTTCCCGCTCCTCGAGTTTGGCCAGGGCTATGCCAGCATGTCGCCGGCCACCAAGCGCTTCGAGCGCGCGGTCATCCAGAACCGGCTGCGCCACAATGGCAACCCGCTGCTCGCCTGGGCGGTGGGCAACGTGATCCTCGACCAGGACGCGGCCGAGAACGTGAAACCGAACAAGAAGAAGGCCACCGGCCGGATCGACCCGGCCGTCGCCGCGATCATGGCGGTGGGCCGCGCCGAGGTTGGCGAAGAGAAACGCAAGGCAAGGGACGTGGTGATCGTATGAAGCTCTTCGGACTGCACATCTCCCGGGCTGGCGGGGCCGCGGCTGCCGCGCGCGTCGAGCCGCCAATCTCGGCGCCGGCGGTGGTGTCGGGCGGGAACGAGGGGCTGCTGGCCGTGGGCTGGGGCTCGCTCGGCCCGTCCGCATCCGTCCGCGGCCTGCCGCGCGTGACGCCAGAGTCCGCGGTCCATCACGGCACCGTCTTCGCCTGCTGCAACAATATCGCAGGCGATCTCGCCAAGGTGCCCCTGAAGCTCTGGCAGCGACGAGCTGACGGGCAGGATGTGCGGGTGCGCCAGCACGCCGTGGCCGAGCTGCTGAACGGCGAGGCCGCTCCCGGTGTTCCGGCGCGCCTGGTGCGCTTTGCCGCCGTCTACGCCTACGCGCTGCGCGGCAACGGTCACATCTACGGGCCGCGTGACGGGGGCGGCGAGCTCATGCGGCTCGACATCGTGCGCCAGGGCTCGGTGGCCATCCTGCGCGACGGGCTCGAGCGCTTCTACCAGTTCGAGGACGGGGCAGGGGTACAGCGCCGCGTTCCCGCCCGGGCGATGGTGCACCTGCGCTACATGGCCGAAGATGGCTGGACCGGGCGCAGCCCGATCCATGTCGCGGCCGAGAGCGTCGGGATTGCGCTCGCTGGCCAGCGCGCCGCGGCGCGCAACGCTGCCGGCGGCACCACCAAGGGCGTGATCAAGCTCGGCGACAACTACGAGAGCGAGGAGCAGCGCACCCGCAACGCCCGCCGCATCAAGGGCACGATGACCGATCCCTCGGGAGACGGCTGGATCGTCACCAACCCCGACGAGGACGTGAAGGCGCTCGACATCTCGGCCGCCGATCAGGAACTGCTGTCCAGCCGCAAGTTCGATCGCGAGATGATCGCAGGCATCTACCGCATGCCGCCGAGCAAGCTTCAGATGCTCGAGTACGGCGTGAAGGCCAATGGCGAGCAGCAGGCCATCGACTACCTGACCGACTGCCTGCTGCACTGGTCGGCGCTGGTCGAGGCGCAACTCGACGTGGCGCTGCTGACCCGCGCCGAGCGCGAGGCGGGTCTCTTCCTGCGCCATGACTTCGGCGCGCTGCTGCAGCCGACGGTGAAGGAGCAATACGAGGCGCTGAACCGCGCGGTCGGCGGGCCCTTCATGCGGCCGAACGAGGCGCGCACGAAGCTTGGTCTCGCGCCGGTCGATGAGGGCGCGCAGCTCAACCCGGCCCCCAACATGACGCGCGCGGAGCCGGCGCGTCCTGCACCCGAAGGAGACGACGAATGACCGTTCAGACCGTTGCGAGCCTCTTCGCCTGCACGCCGCTTGCGCTCTCGCGGACCCACGGCGCGCCGCTCCTGCAGATGGCCATGCCGGGCGGAGAGGGGGCGCCGCAAGCAGTCGAGACCGCGCTGTCGGTCCGCCTCGAGCCGGGCGAGCGCTATGCGATCAGCCGCAACGTGGCGATCGTGCCGCTGCGCGGCCTGCTGACGCCGAACCAGTTCCTGCTCGAGCGTTGGCTCGGCTGGTCGACCTATCATGGCCTCGAGGCGACCATGGAAGAGCTGGCGGCGAACGAGGATGTCGCGGCGATCGTTCTGCTCTGCGACTCCCCGGGCGGCTATGTCCTCGGGATCGCCGGGGCGGCGGCGGCCGTCGCGGCCGCGAAGGCAGTCAAGCCCGTGCATGCACTGGTCCATCCGCTCTCGGCCTCGGCCTGCTATCACATCGCCAGTCAGGCGACCGACATCTCGCTGACCCCGGGCAGCATCGTGGGCTCGATCGGCTGCATGCGGATTGACGCCGCGCCGATGCAGCCGGGCCTCTTCGGTGAGCAGACCTTCATCATCACCTCGTCGAACGCCCGCGCGAAGCGCCCTGACCCGTCGAGCGACGAGGGCCGCACCGAAATCCTGCGTGGTCTCGACGCGATGGAGGCGGACTTCCACGCCGCCGTGTCGGCCGGGCGGGGCATCCCGCTCGCCGAGCTGCCCGAGCGGCTTTCGGTGACCGACGATCCCGCCGACGGCGGCGCGATCTTCTGGGGCGAGGATGCCCGGTCTCGCGGCCTCGTGGATCGTCTCGAGACGTTGCGCGCCTTCTGGGATCGCATCGGCGCTGCCTACGCGCCGCGCCCGACCCGGCCGGCCGGACGTGGCGCGCGGGCGCAGGCACTCGCCGCCGCAGCGGCAGCCCGGCTCGCGAGCTGACCTGACTTTCCGAAATCCGGCCTCGGCGCGTGCCGCGGCCTGAGACTGCCCTGCCGGTGCGCGGCGGGGTCTTTCTGCTGCGCGGATCGCGCGGTGCCCACCAGACAGGAGAACTGAACATGGGCGATATCAACGACCTGCGCCGCGCTCGCAAGGCCGCGGCGGATGACATGCAGGCCAAGGCCGATGCTCTGACCGCGCTCGAAGACCAGGAGAGCGCCGACGAGGCGGCGGTGCAGGGCGCGCAGGCGGCATTCGACGTGGCCAAGGCTGCCTTCGACAAGGCGGATCGCCAGGTGAAGCGCGCCGAGGAGGTCGAAGCGGCGAGCGCCTCGGCGGCGGTGCCCGAGCCCGGCTCCGAGCCGGACGCGCCCCGCACCACCGCGGCGCAGCCGAAGGAGAAGGGGCTGCAGTTCGGCGCCATGCTCCGCACCCTCGCGGCGGCGGGCGGCAACGTCCACACGGCCCGCGTCATCGCGGAGGAGAACGGCCAAAGCGGGCTCTTCTCGGCGCAGAACGTGTCCTCGGCCGCGGCCGGCGGCTTCCTCGTTCCCGAGGACGTCAGCTCCGAGGTGATCGAGTTGCTGCGCCCGGCGAGCGTCGTGACCGCCATGGGGCCCCGCATCGTGCCGATGCCCGATGGCAACATGACCCAGAACCGCCGCGCCAGCGGTGCGAACTTCGGCTATGGCGACGAGGTCTCGGACGCGCCGGTGACCGGCTACGCCTATGGCCAGATGAAGCTCTCGGCGAAGAAGATGCGCGGGATCATCCCGATCTCGAACGACCTGCTGCGCACCGCCTCGACCGCCGTCGATCGTATGGTGCGGGATGACGCGATCGCGGATGCGGCGCAGATCCAGGACCGCTACTTCCTGCGCGGCCAGGGCACCGAGTTCGCGCCGAAAGGTCTGCGCTTCCAGCTGCTCGGCACTGCCGCGGCCGCGACCAACATCCTCGCGATGACCGGTGGCGCGACCGTGCAGGCGGTCAACAGCAACCTCGGCCGCATGGAGCTGGCGCTGGCCAATGCCAACGTTCCCTACATGGGCGCGCATTGGATCATGTCGCCGCGCACCGCGATGTTCCTGACCAACCTCGTCGACGGCAACGGCAACAAGGCGTTCCCCGAGATGGCGGGCGGGCAGCTGCGCCGCAAGCCGGTGCATGTCACCACCGAGATGCCGTCCAATCTCGGCGCGGGCGGCAACGAGTCGGAGATCATGCTGGTGCACCCGATGCACGTCGTCATCGGCGAGCACATGGGCATCACCATCGCGATGTCCGACCAGGCGGCCTACCGTGACGACAACGGCCAGCTGCAGTCGTCCTTCAGCCGCGACGAGACGCTGATGCGCATGATCATGCAGCACGATCTCGGCCTGCGCCATCTGCCGGCGGTCGCCGTGATGACCGGCGTGACCTGGGCTGACCAGTAACTCCCGACGATGATCAAAGGGCGGGCGTTCGCGCCCGTCTCCACATCCTTTTGAGGACTGATCCCATGATGCAAATGAAGGACATCGGCGCGCTTATGAAAGTGCTGCGCGCCGCCGGCAACGCCGCGGTGACCGCGGGCGGTGCCGGGGACGCAACCGCGGTGGCGGGCGCCATCGTCGACCGCGCCGAGATCGGCATGCCGCAGTCCGGCGTGCTCGCGATCCCGTTCACCGCCACCCTCGCCGCGGGCGAGACGCTGAGCGTCGCGTATACCGTCGAAGAGGGCGAAGAGAGCGACCTGTCGGACGCTATCACGCTGGTGACCGAGACCGTGGTCGCGGCGACCGGCCCGACCGGCGGCGGCACCGTCACCGGCTGCCTCGAGATCGACGTGAAGCTCCGCGCCTGCGGTCGCTACGTCCGTCTCGGCTACACGCCCGATCTCAGCGCCAGCGGCACCGACACCGCAGCGCTTTCGGCCGTGCTGGTCTGCGGCGGCATGGACCGTCTGCCGCAATGAAGGTGGTGAAGTTCAACCGGACCCACCTGATGTACCAGCGTGGTGAGACGGCCGGTTTCCCCGACGATCACGCGGACAAGCTGATCGCAGCGGGGATCGCGCGCGACCCGAATGCACCGATGCCCGAGCTGCCCGCCGACGTGGCGGCGCAGGTGGGCGGTGATGAGCCCGGCGCGTCCCAGGGCGGTCAGGGTGAAGAGGGCGGCGAGCCCAAGGCGGGCGAAGGCGCGGGCTCACAGACCGATACCGCTGCCGATGCAGGCGCTCCGCCCGTCCAGGGCAAGGGCCGCAAGTAAGAGAGGGCCGGGCGCATGCGCTATATCGGGGAAGACGACATCACGCCCGTGGTGAGCGTTGATCAGTTCATCAATGCCGTGCATGGCGAGATGCCGGACGCGGCCGAGCGCAGCTCGATCGAGCTGCTGCTCGGCGCTGCGCAGGACGTGGTCACCACGGCGGCGAACATTCCCCCGGCGCCCGGCCTCTACGAATTCACTTACCCGCTCTACGGCTGGCGGCGCTGGTGGTTTCCCTGCTGTCCCGTGACGTCGATCTCGGCGCTCGCGGTGACCGACTACAGCGGGGCGTGGGTCGACCAGGCGCTTGACGGCGTGATGCTGGTGCAGGGCGAGGACGAGCCGCAGCTGCTCCTGCCGGAGCGGTGGGCGGCGAACGAAGCGGGTCGGACCCTGCGCATCCAGGCCGAGATCGGCGGGGTCTTTCCGCGCAATCTCTGGCGTGCGGTCGTCGCCCTGGCGCGGGAATGGCGGGAGGCCGACATCAGTGTCTCGGGCGACATCCAGACCCCGCGCGCGTCCTTCAGCGTGCAGCGTCTCATCCGGCAGGCGCGGTACGTGCGGCCGAACGTGTCGGCGGGGTGCTGACGTGGCGGGTGGGCGCCTGAGTGATCGCATCACGGTCCAGCGCAAGGCAAAAGGAACTCCGCGCCCTGGCGTGGTGGTGACCGGCTGGGCGAACCTCGAGGTCGAGCCCGGCGTGGCGCTGCAGCTCTGGGCCGATTTCGCCGAGCAGCCGGGCAGCGAAAGCCTTGTTGCAGGGCGCGATGAGGCGGTGCGACGGGCCGTGGTGCGCATCAAGGACGGGCCGCTCGCGCGCCAGGTCACTGCCGCTGACCGGCTCGTCGGGCGGGGTGCGGTCTGGAAAATCCGCAGCACGCCCGCACGGTCGCAGGCGCGGGCCGATGTCCTCGAGCTCACCTGTGAAGAGTGGGTCAATGCCCCGGATTGGGAGGCCTGAGATGACCGTGATTGGTGCTGACAAGGTGATGCGGAAGCTCTCGAAACTGGAGCGCCGGGTCAAGGATCAGGTCGACGCGGCCAACCGCAAGAGCGGCGAGGAGCTCGTGCGCACTGCGAAGGTGCTGATCCCGATGGGGGCCGACGTCGAGAAAGACGGCCGCGAGCGCGACAAGATCACCGGCACGCAGAACCCCGATGGCAGCTACCTGGTGGACTTCGGGCCGAAGTCCAAGGTCATCGAGGGCGATCGGGGCCCGCGACCATTCGTCAATCCGGCCCTTAAGGTGCTGCGGAAGAAGCACGGCGCGCGGGTCAGGCGGGCGGTCAACAAGGCGGTGAAGGAGAGCTTCAGTGGCTGACGGTCCGGTTCTTGCGCTTCAGGATGCCGTGGTGCTCGCCTTGCTGGCCGACGCCGATGTCGCGGCGCTGGTCTCGGGGCGCGTCTTCGTCGAGCCGCAGGATGATGTCGTGTTTCCCTACATCCATCTCGGCCGGCAGGACGCCAGCGCGGACCGGATCGGCTGTTACACCGACGACTCGATCATCTTCTCGGTGGAGTGTCACTCGCGCCCCGTCTCCGCCCGCGTCGAGGCGCTGCAGATCGCCCATGCCGTTCGCATGGCGCTCGATGACGCCGAGCTCGCGCTCGACGGCTACACCCTCGATTGGTGCGACTATCTCACCCATGCCGTGAGCCGGTCCTCGGCCGGCGACACCTACACCGCGACCGTGGCCTTCGAGGCGGCTGTCGCGGTTGCCACGTAACGCCCTTCGGCAAGGCGATCCGGGCGGCTGCCCATCTCCCAACACAGGAGGCCATCATGGCAAAACAGAAGGGGCGCACGCTCCTCATCAAGCTCAGCAACGGGCAGGAATCGCCGACCTTCGAGACGCTCTGCGCGCTCACCACGAAGACGCTCACCATCAACAACGAAGAGATCGACGTCACCACCGCCGATTGCACCGCGCCGAACGGCGCGCTCTGGACCGAGGTGCTCGACGGGGTGAAGCGGGTTTCGCTCTCGGGCAACGGCATCTCCAAGAAGGACAACGCCGAGGCGCGCCTCGCATCGGTTGCGATGTCGAGCCCGCCGGTGGTTGATGCCGAGATCATCGTGCCGAACTTCGGGACTTTCGCGGGATCGTTCTTCATCCAGTCAGGCGATTTCGGCGGGGACCAGTCCGGCGGCGTGACCTTCAGCCTGACCGCGGCTTCGACCGGCGTGGTGACCTTCACGCCCGAGGTGGCAGTCTGATGGCGATCGCGAAGAGCGGCGTCTACGAAGAGGAGGTCGGCGGCAAGCTCCGCCGTCTCGTCCTCAGGAATGGCGAGATCGAGCGCTTCGAGGCGGAGCACGATCTCGGCATCTTCGAACTCTGGGATCAGCTTTTCGGCAAGGTATCGCGCGGGCCGCAGGTGCGGCACGTGCGCGACCTGGTCGCGCTCGCGCTGGTGGGCGGTGGCATGTCCGACCGCGCCGCCGACGAGATCGTCGCGGACCTGCCGCCGTCGGAGAACATGCGGCTGCGCCAGATCGCGCAGCGGGTTCTGGGGGTGGCATTCATTCCCGCCGTCCTCGAGGCGGACAAAAAAAAAGAGGCTGGATCGCCCGGGGCACAGAGCGGCCCCGAACCCACTACGGCGCCCGGGAGCGGGTTCTGAACATCTGCGGTGTGATGGGCCGTCTTCCGGCGGAAGTCCGGGGCCTGACGCCGCAGGAAACCTCCCTTCTGATCGAGGCATGGAACCAGGCACAGCAGGATGCGTCCGGGGAGGTCGCGCCGCCGAGCGTGGATGAATACGAGGAACTGGTGAAGCGGTATGGCTGACGAAGAACTCGAGCGCATCACGATCCTCCTGCAGGCGCGGGACAAGGATTTCGCCCGCGCCATGGACCGGAACAACAAGCTCATCGCACGGCTTCAGCGCGATGCCGGCCAGAACACGTCGAAGATGGCGCGGGACATGGACAGCAACCTCAGCAAGGCGGCCGCCAGCGTTGGCAACCTGACGAAGGCCTTCGTCGCCGGTGCTGCTGCAACCGCGGTCGGTGTGCTCACGAGCAACGTGCGTGAGGGCGTTCGCGCGATCTCGCAGATCGGCGACGAGGCGCGGCGCTCCGGTCTCGGCGTCGAGGCCTTCCAGCAGCTGAGCTATGTCGCAAGCCAGTCGCGTATCCCGGTCGATGCCCTCGTCGATGGAATGAAGGAACTCAGCCTGCGCGCCGACGAGTTCATCGTGACCGGCAAGGGCTCCGCCGCCGATGCCTTCGCGCGCCTCGGGCTCAGCGCGGCGGACCTGCAGCGCCAGCTCGAGAAGCCCGAGGAGCTCCTGCTCGAGATCATCGGGCGCATGGAAGACCTCGACCGCGCCGGGCAGATCAGGGTCGCCGACGAGGTCTTTGGCGGGACGGGCGGCGAGCGCTTTGTCGAGCTGCTGGGAAAGGGTGAGACCGGCATTCGCCTGATGATGGATCAGGCCAAGGAGATGGGCCTCGTCATGGATGCCGAGCTGGTGGCCAAGGCGCAGCGGATCGACGCCGAGTTCTCGCGCATGATGGACAAGGCGTCGACCTGGGCGAAGGGTCTCGCGGTCGCGCTTGCCGACATCCCCTTCGACATGGTCGAGACCCGGCTCAAGGAAATCTTCCCGGACGAGGCGCAGGGCCGCGCGGTGCTCGGGGATGAAATCTACGATGGCCTCTCCGATCTCACCGCGATGACGGACGCGCAGGCCGAGAGCCTGGGCGCGCTGAGTGCCGAATATGGTCGGCTCGGGGAGGAGGCAGCACGGCTGCGTCCGTCGCTCGACCAGGCGGTCGTTGCGCTAAAAGCGCTCGGTTACGCGGATGCCGCCGCAGCGATCATGGAGGCGCGCGACCAGATGCTCGAGCTCGACCAGGGCCTCCGGGATGGGACGGTGAGCGCGTCCGACTTCGAGACCGGGATGCGCGAGGCCACGACGAAGGCGTCCGAGGCGCTTGCGGAAATCGAGGAGATCGACCGCGGCACGTTCTCGACGGTCATCGGGCAGATCGGCGGCTTGGCGAGATCGCTGGGAGAGGCAACAAGCCGTGCGGCCGAGCTTCGCCGGAACCTTCCCGGCGGATCGCCCGGCATGACGCAGGCGCCGGAAGGACCGGTCGATTTCCAATTGCCTCCGGGAGAGCACGCGCCGACGTCCTCGCCGCGCCCGCAACTTCCGAGTGTCGATTTCAGCTTCGGCGTTCCAGAAGCACCCAAGGGCAAGTCCGGCGGCGGCGAGAAGAAAAGCGATTGGGAAACCGCGCTCGAGGGAACCCGCGAGGAAATCGCGCGCCTCGAGGCGGAGTCGGCCTCGCTGCTGGTCGCGGCGCAGTACGGCACGGAGCTCGGTGATGCGATGGAGTTCGCGCGCAAGCGGGCCGAGCTGCTGGCGGCGGCACAGAAATCCGGTGCCGAGATCACGCCGGAGCTGACACGGCAGATCGAGCAGCAGGCGATGGCCTACATGAACGCGGCCCTTGCGGCCGACGAGAACGCGGATCGCCTGGAGAGGCTGCAGGATCAGGCGGAGCTTGGGAAGGATGCAATGACCGACCTCTTCGGCTCGATCATCGACGGGTCGATGACGGCTAAGGAAGCGCTTCTGAACCTCGTGGCGCAGATCGCTCAGGCGCAGATTTCGAGCGGGCTGAGCAGCCTCGCAGGGATCAGTGGGGGCGGTGTCTTCGGCTGGCTTGGCGGATTGCTCGCCAACGCGAAAGGCAATGCGTTCGGCGGCGGCCAGGTCGTGCCCTTCGCCAAGGGCGGGGTCTTCGACAGCGCGACCTATTTCCCCATGGGGGACGGGCGGACAGGGGTGCTGGGCGAGGGGCTCGACGACGAGGCAATCCTGCCGCTCCGTCGCGGCTCTGACGGCAAGCTTGGCGTCCGCGCGCAGGTGGGCTCGGGGAAATCGACCACGGTGCATCAAGCCGTCAACATCGACGCGCGGGGCGCCCAGATGGGTGTCGCCGAGCAGATTTCGCGGGCGATCGAAGAGCGCCGCGGGCAGCTCGCGGCCGATGCCGTGCGCGCCGTCTATGCCTCCAATGCCGAGAGCCCGCTGCGATGAGCGTCAATGTCTATGCCTGGCCACCGGTTTCGCTGCACGGTTGGATGTGGACCTTGCTTGATCCGATCGAGCAGAGCCGGTCATTGATCACGGGGGCCGACTACCTCTCGGCAGCTCAGCGCCGGCGCAGGATCGCGAAGCTCGATGTCGCGGCGCTTGGCAAGAACCGGATGGGGGCGGGATACGTCGAGAGCCTGATCGAGCTTCTGAAGGGCGGTCAGCATTGTGTCCGCCTCTACAGCTGCAGGATCAATCCGCGCGGTGGGCTGGCGTCCAATCTTCTGCAGCTGACCCGCCTTGAGTGGGAAACGGAAGGTGCAGAGCTCGACTGGGCCGCAGGCGGCGCCGAGATGCTCTGGGATACCGGCACGCGCCTGACCTGCACCACCGGGACCGATGCTGCGGGCTGGCCGATCATCACCGTTACCGGGGTGCCTGCCAACGCGCTCGTGGCGAAGCCGTCGGAGTTCGTCACGCTCTTCGCGGACGATGGCGATGCGGTGGGTATGACCTACCGGGTTCTCGCGCCAGCCTATTCGAACGCGGCAGGTGTGGCGGTGGTCCGTCTTCACGATGCGCCGAGCCCGATGACGGATGTCCGGGTGAACCTCCAGTCGCGGGACACGGGCGTCTTCCGACCGGTCAGCATCCCGCAGTCGATGCAGCCCGGGATTGCGGATTGGACCTACAGCTGGGAATTCCGCGAGGTCTTCGAGGATGAGGTCGGCGACGGTGGCTTCGTGGAGGTGAACCCTTGGCGGTAGTTCGTGACATCGACCCTGCAACGCTCGCGGCGATCTCGGGGCGCGCCTTCTTCCCGGTGGTCCTGGTCTATCTCGATTGGCCGGATGCGCCCGTCTACGCCCATAGCAACCTGGGCCTGATCTCCTACGGCGGGCAATCCTGGCGCGGCGTCGGGGACTTCGGAAAGATCGGCCTGCCGGACGAAGCCATGGGGCTCGCATCCAGCGATGCGACCGTTGGCCTGATGGGTCTCGGGGACAAGCTGAACGACTACCTCGACGACGACATTCGGGGGCGGGACGCGATCATCTACTTCGGCGCGGTGACCGAGCGGGACGGCAACACGCTCGTCGGCGCGCCGATCCCGATCTTCGTCGGGACCATGGATGCGAAGAAGGACACCCTAAAGCGCGAGAGCGACAATATCACGGTCAGGGGCGTGTCGATCTCGATCACGCCGGGACCGTCGCAGCGCAGCGCTGCCGGCGTCTATCATAGCGACGAGGACCAGAAGCGGCGCTTCCCCGGCGACACCGCGGGGCGCCTGATCCTGCAGGCCTACCGGGAAGGCTCCACGCTGCGATGGCCTCAGTGATCACCTCTCGCGCGGCCCTGGGGGCGGCGCTCGAGCACATGAGCGGGCCGTGGGTCTGGGGATCGGCCGACTGCTGCACCTCGGCCTGCAACGCCTTCCTCGCTCTGCATAGCATCGATCCGATGGCGTGCCTGCGCGGCACCTACCAGAGCTTCGGAGGGGCGAGGCGCATGATCGCGTCCTTCGGAGGGTTCCTGCCGATGTGCGAGCATCTGGCGGAGCGTTACCACCTGACGCCGGGTTCCGGTCTGCCGGGAGAACTCGGCGTCGTTCAACTCAACAATGGCCGCCACGCGCTGGCGCTCGGAACGGGCACGGCGTGGCAGGCAAAGAGCCCGGCCGGCACCATCGCGGTGCCGTCGGTCCTGAGGTCCTGGAATGCGTAAATGGCTCCTGGCGTCCACGGCGATCGTGGCGTTCACGGCTGGCGCGGAGCGCGCCGAGGCCGATCCCGTCACCTATGCCCTGATCCAGAGCGGTGTGAGCTTCTGGGGGGCGGTGAGCGCAACCTACGGCGTGGTCGCCGCCGCGGCGCTGCAGATCGGCGCGTCGATGCTGCTCACGGCGGCGGTCAACAGCCTGAGCTCTTCGAAGGTTTCCGCGCCGAAGATCAAGCGGGAGTTCCAGCTACCCGACAGTCGGCCGACGAAACGCTACGTCTACGGCCACTATCGAATGACCCCGAGCCCGATCCCCTGGCGGGTGAGCGGCAACGTCCTGATCGGTTGCCTACTGCTGAACAGCCGGCCGAGCGCCGGAACCAACCTCACTGTGTTCATCGACGGCAAGGAGTGTTCAGTGGTGCGGGGCTCGTTCTTCGACTTCGAGGATCAGGATGGCGCGGTCCTTCACCCCGAGGGCTTCTACAAGTTTGAGGATGACGACGACGGCACCTTCATCAGCGCCTGGCTCGGCCTTGGTGACCAGGTCGCGCCACCTGCCTACGTGACCGACAATTTTCCGTCGCTCTTCCTGACGTCCGACGCCTGGCGCGGGATGACCGTGCTCTGGGTGAAGTTCCGGGCGGGCAGCGCGGGGAAGCAGGCCAAGCGCTGGCGAAACGTGCCGCCGACCGTCGAGGTTCAGATGGACTACTCGCAGGTGTGGGATCCTCGGGATGTCGCACAGGACCCCGACAATCCCGCGACCTGGACCTTCTCGGCGAACCAGAGCCTTTGCTTGCTGGATGCGCTGACGCAAAACCCGCTCCGGCGGTACAAACGCAGCCAGCTGCTGCTCGAGACCTTCATCGACGGGGCGGATGTCGCGGACGAACCGGTGATCTGCCACTACGCCACCCTGGCGGCCGGGGCGGACGTTTATGAGCCGCGCTACGCCGTGGGGGGCTTCATCAACTGGAGCGGTGGGGAGCTCTCGGGACTCGTGCAGCCGATCGCGGATGCCGGCGCCGGGCGGATCATCCGGATGGGCGGGCAGCTCGGCTATGCGCCGGGGGCCTGGGAGGCGCCGGTCTATACGGCGCATGACATCGTCGGCGACAGCGTCAGCTTCGAGGTGGACCAGCCGAGCCGAAATCTCGCGGCAGCTCTCAAGGTGGGCTACGTCAGCGCCGAGCGTAACTTCGAGGACGCCGAGACGCCCCTCTGGCCGATCCCCGGCGGGCCCGCACAGGTCAACGATGACAATGTCAACGAGACCACGATCTCGTTCTGCAACTCGCCGACGCAGGCGCAGCGGATCGCGAAGATCGAGGCGCTGCGTCTCGGGGCGCAGAAGCGGCTCAGCTGCACGTTCCCGCCGAGCGGAATGGTGGTTGTTCCGGGCTCGATCGTCGCCACGGATTTCGCGGCGCCGCTGACGCGCATGAACGGGACTTGGCGCGCCCAGGGGGCATCGCCCGCGATATGGCTTGCCGAAGAGGGCGGGGTCGCGCTCCGCGTGCCGGTCACGCTGGCCGAGGAATCCTCGGCGATCTATGACTGGACCCCTGCCTCGGACGAAAAGCAGATCGCCACCGCCGACCTCTCGATGAGTTACGAGGGCCCTGCCGCGATCTCGGACCTGGTGGTCGAGCCGGTCGAGGTCGACAGCGGCGGCTCGGTGGTTCTGATGCTGCGCTACAGCTTCACGCCGGTCAGCAACGTGCCGATCGACCACTATGAACTGCAGTTCAAGCTCGGCGCCGATGCCGATTACACGCCCTTGCCGAACCGGGCGCCGGATGTGCTCTCGGCCTCCGGCAAGATCGAGGGCACCTTCGGTCCCGTGGAGTTTGGGGCGTCCTACGACTTCCGCGCGCTGCCCGTGGGCTTCTCGGACGAGGGTTTCTGGGCCTATGCGCTTGGCGTCGGGGCGGGGCTGCAGGCGAGCGGCGTGAGCGCGTCCGCAGGCCCGGCGCGGCTACAGGTCAGCGGGACCGCGCCGTCTGACGGCTACCTCGCCGGCATGCGGCTCTACCGGGCCCCGGTGGGCGGCGTGTTCAACGATGCGGTGCAGGTGGGCAAAGACATCCCGGTTGCGCCGGACGCGGCCTTCTCGATCGTCTTCGGCGATCCGGAGGCGGTCGATCTCGTCAGCAACGGCGACTTCGCGGACGGCTCGGGCTGGATGCTCGGGGGCGGCTGGAGCATCGCGGGCGGTGTCGCCTCTCACGACGGCGCGTCCTCGGGCGGCACGCTCGGGCAGGCCTCCGGCGCGCTGGTCGCCGGGGCGCAGTACCGGCTCTCGGCGCATGTCACGGCGATCTCCGGGGCAGGCGCGGCGGCCTGCCAGCTCGTCGGCGACACGGTGGTTTCCGGCGATCTCTTCACCAGCACCGGCAGGAAGGTCTCGACCGTCACCGCGCCCACCAGCCCGGCCACGCTGCGCCTCGTCGCGGCGACGAACCAGCTCCTGAGCGTCAACACCTTCTCGGTGGTGGCGCAGACCCCCGACGCCCTCCCGGCCGGTGAGGGACGGTTCTGGCTGGTTCCCTACACCGCGAGCGGCGCCAACGGCACGCCGACCGCGCTCGGCACCTTCACGATCACCTGAGAGGCTCCATCATGGCTCTACCGCCTACCATCTCGCTCTCGACCACCGGGAGCGATCCCAAGGTTGCGACCAAGGAAAACCTCGAGGCGCAGGTCAATGACGCGTTCACCTATGTCTACAACGACGTGGTGCAGAAGGCGGACCTGCTCACGGTCCCGCAGGGCGAGGCCGAGGCCGGCGCCGCGACGACGCGGCGCGCCTGGACGGCGGAGCGCGTCAGGCAGGCGATCGTCGCCTGGCTCAATGCCAACCTGCTGACCAAGTTCTCGACGCTCGGCTACGGCCTTGAAGGCCGGTATCCCGAGAACGGCGACGTGCTGACCGCGATCGCCGGCACGAGCGGCACGGGCATGTTCAAGTTCTCCTACGGAACCTTGAAGACCAAGCTCGGCCTTGACGGCGTCTTCGCGCCCGCCGCCGAGATGGCCAACCGCCAGGCGGCGGACGAGGCGCTGTCGGGGGATGTCGCCAGCGAGGCCGCGGCCCGGCTTGCCGCCGACGATGCGCTTGCCGCGGACTACACCGCGGCGCTCGATGCCCGGGTCGGGCGCGACGGGGCGCCGGTCGACTTCGCAAGCGAGTGGTACTACCGGGGCGAGAAGGTGGTCACCGCCGCCGTGGGAACGGATGACCGCCCGTCCTATGTCCAGACCGAGAGCGGCGCGACCCTCGGCGGCGGCCTCACCGTCGAGACCGGCGCGGCCTTCTACTTCGCCGGCAAGCTGGTCAGTGACGCGATGGTCGATGCGAACGGCCGCGCCTGGTACGCGATGCTCGCCGATGGCAGCTTCATCGCGCCGGCGGCGGATGTCGTCGCGGGCACGCGCATCAACGCCTGGGGCGACAGCCTGACCTACGGCCGTCAGGGCGGGTTCACCGTCGACTACCCGGCAGCGCTTTCGGACATCCTCGGTATCCCGGTCTTCAACAACGGGATCGGCGCGCAGACCTCGACGCAGATCTCGATGCGCCAGGGCGGGAACGTCCCGCGCGTGACGCTCGCCGGCAACCAGATCGTGGCCGGGGCCAACACCATCACCGCGATCGAGGGGGTGACGCTTGCGAGCTCGGGCGGCATGGCGCCGGACAAGGATCAGCCGTTCCCGCTCTCGTCCCAGTCCGGCAACCTCGAGCGCAAGGCCATCGTGACCATCCAGGGCGTCGAGGGCGTGCTCAGGCGCACGGCGACGGGCGGGCCGCCCTCGACGGCCGAGGTCTACACCTTCAGCCCGACGGGCAGCGGCGCCAACCTTCCGGTGACCTGCCCGGCGCAATCGCCGATGCGCTTCACCGAAGCGCTGAAGCAGGGCGGCATCGACATTCTCTGGCTCGGCCGGAACAACAACGCCGATCCGGACACGATCAAGGCGCACATCGCCCTTTGCGTGTCCCGGCTCGACCGGGGGAACCGCCGCTTCCTCGTGCTGTCGGTGCTGAACGGCGACTACGATGCCGAGGAGCATGTCGGCGGCGCGCGCTACGCCACGATCACCGGGCTCAACGCCGACCTCGAGGCCACCTATCCGGGCGAGTTCGTCGACATCCGCCGGCTGCTGATCAGCGAGGGGCTGACCCGGGCCGGGATCGCGCCCACCGCGCAGGACCTGACCGACATCGCCAACGATGTCCCGCCGGCGAGCCTCCGGACGGACAACCTCCACCTCAACGCCGCGGGCTACCAGGTCGTCGCGGAAATCGTCGCCGAGCAGCTGCGCGTGCGCGGCTGGGTTCTCTGAAAGGGTATGCCATGAGCTCCACCATCCTCCGCTCCGACAACCGGATCACCGACCCCTCCCGCCAGCGCATCGAGCGCGACCCGATCCTCGGCCTCGAGGACTGGGTCTGGTGCCTCGACTTCACCAACCCGTTCTGCAACCCGACCGAGGCGCCGATCCCGCCAACCGGCACGAAGTTCGTAAGCCTCGCGCGCGATCCGGGCGATCCGACCCTGCAGGGCCAGGGCGGCACGCTGCGCAACGCCGGCGCGACGATCACGCAGGTGGCCGGCCGCGGCGGCCTCGTGTTCCCCGCGGGCACCCACAACGTGACGGACTTCGTCGAGTTCACCTACGGCTCGCAGGACTTCTACCTCGACAACGACGACTACCTCGCCGTGGTCTGGGACAAGCAGCCGCTCACCGGGTTCAACACCGCCAACTACGCGCCGATCCTCTGGGACAGCGTCAGCAACGCCAACGCGGCCTCGCTCTGGATGGACCTCGGGCTCGGCGGCGTGGTCCCGCGCGGGGCCGTGGGGACCGGCAGCGCCGGCCAGTCGGTCCTCGCCACCGAAGGCGTGGGGCAGGGCTCGCCGCGGCAGATCGCCTTTGCGCGCGAGGGCACGAAGCTCAGCCTCTTCGTCAACGGCGTGCTGGTGGACGTGAACCCCAATGGCCCGGCCTCGCTGCAGGCCTCGGGGCCGGTCAGCACGAAACTCGCCGGCAACCACGTGGCGACGATCTACAAGACCGCGGCCTGCAAGCTCGGCGGTGCCTATGACCGCCCGGTCGCCGAGATCGTCGCGCAGGACTGGCGCGCCTGCATGAACAAGTTCGTCTGAGGTGCCCGGCATGACCACGCAGAAGGAGGTGGAGCATGGCGCTCGTTGATCTGATCGGCGGCGGCGCGGTCGCGCCGACCGACCGGGGCTACCAGGCCTATCTCGAGATTGTCACCGGCGCCGGGGAGACGCCGCTCTCCAAGGCCGATTGGCTGGCGATGTGGAACACCGGGAAATACTTCCCGCGGGTCAATCCGGAAAGTCCGGCGTGGTTGGCCGGGGATGTCATCGCCATGTCGGAGACGCGCACCCACAATGGCTCGCTCTGGCAGGCGCTGCAGCCCTCGCAGGGCATCGCGCCCGGCTCCAACGCCGAGTACTGGGCGCTGCTGCTGCAGGGGCCGAGCACCGTCACCTTCCAGTCCGTGATCCACGACACCACCGCCGGGCGCGGGCTTCTCGCAGGGGCGTATGGCTGGGGGCAGCAGGGCAACCAGCAGACCGCCAAGCTTCTGAGCGAGGCCCTGAGCTCGGGCGTGCACCAGTTCGCGTCTACCGATCCCGAAAACCCCATCAGCACGGGCGGCGCGGTGCTGGTGATCCGGTACGGGGCGAGCTGGCTGACCCAGATCGTCTTCGGGGCGAACAGCACGGTCGCCTTCATCCGGCGCTCGCAGGACAACGGCGTGACCTGGTCGGCCTGGGTGCCGCTGATCCCGACCTACGGCAGCAACGCGAACGGGTCCTACGTCCGACTCGCCGACGGCACGCAACTCTGCTGGAACCGGATCGACAGCCAGGCGATCGCAATCTCGACTGCCTCGGGGAACATCTTCAACGACACGGCGCAGCCGCCGATCTCCTTCCCGGCCTCCTTCACGGTCGCGCCATCGGTGCAGGTGAACCTGCGCGGCAACAGCACCTGGGCCTCGGTCTCGGCTGTCACCGCCTCGAGCTTCACCCCGGTCTTCTTCGCCGCCACCTCCACCACCGGCACCCAGGTGCTCTACTGGATGGCCATCGGCCGCTGGTTCTGAAAGGCATCACCATGAACATCTACTGGAACCCCATCGTGCCCGCGATGAACGACTTTCGCCGGATCACCTCGCTGCAGAGGCGAGGCGACGTGCTGACGGTGAATGGCGAGGCGCTCGACTTCGCGCAGCTCGGCGCCGGCGGGGCGCTGCCGGCCGAGGCGATCGAGGGCGGGCTCTTCTTCGGCATGATCGAACGCGACGAGACCGGCGTGCTGAGCCTCACGCTCAACCTGCCGCACGCGGCGCGGTCGGACTTCTTTCCCGAGCCGGTGCTCGATGCCCCGGACGGCGAGATCGACGTGCCGCCCTTCGCGCTGCCGCTGGACCAGTTGGAGGGCGCGCAATGACCATCGACTGGACACGGGCCATCACCGCCGAGGCGCGGCAGGCGGAGGCGGCCGCCGGGCGCCGGCGCGAGATCGACGCCGCCATCCAGGCGCGGCTCGACGAGACCGCGCAGGCGCGCGGCTACAGCTCGGCCGACAGCCTGATCTCCTGGGCGCTCAGCAACCAGGTCAGCTTCCAGGAGGAGGCCGCGCGCTTCGCGCTCTGGCGCGACGAGGTCTGGCTGCGCGCGGTGGAGATGCAGGACGCGGACGCCGAGGTGAGCGCGGTCGAGATCCTCGCGGCGCTGCCGGACATCGACTGGGCCCGGCCTCTGGCCTGACCCGGGCGGAAATCGAGACGACGTGATCCCGCTTCAGGCGGGCTTTTTTGTGGGGACTTCATGATGCCGCAGATCAAGTTCGACAGCACGGTGAGCACCGGCAATATCCTCTCCATCCTCGCGATGATGGTCACCGTGACGGCGGGCTACGTGACGCTCACGAACACGCAGGAAACCCAGGCGCTGTCGATCGCCCGGCTCGAGGAGGGTTGGCGGGGGATGGACGGGCGCCTACGGGCGGCCGAGCTCACCCAGGCCGGACAGGCCTCCGACCTTCGCAGCATCCAGGCAACGCTCCAGAAGATCGACGGCAAGCTCGACCGGCTGTCTCAGGGCCGGTGAGCGCGGCCCGCCTTCACTTTCAGAGGAACAGGGAGGACCTCAGGAAGTGAAGTTTAGTTGAGGGTGCTTCACAGAGTGCAGGTCGCGCTCAGCAAGCAAATTTGCGAGACGGCATAAAGTTCCGAAGAAAAATATCGGTGAGCGCAAATCTGCCTGGTGGACGTGGGCGCGGCACGCGCCTCGTCAACTTGACGCGAAGCCGAGGCGAGTTTGTTGCCACGCCCCAGTCAAAGGTGCGGCTCAGATGCCGGTTTCAAGCGGTTACCTAAGGGCAGGGTGGACGCGGTGACCTACGTGCAAGGTGTATAAACATCCATTGGCCGCCAAACCCCAGTGCTTCCTAGTCCACCAAAGCAGGGAACGGCCTACCGCGCCCTCCTTCCACCTAGCACGGATCGCCTGAAATCAAGCCCCCGTCATCGCGCGGGGGCTCTTTCGTATGGAGAATAGCATGCGCGCAACCTTTGACACCTGCCAGCCGTGGCTCCTGATCCACAAGGGCGGCTTCGTGAACCACCCGAAAGACCCGGGCGTCGCCACCAACCAGGGCATCACCCAGCGGACCTATGATGCCTGGCGCAAGGTCATGGGCTTGCCCGCACGCGACGTGCGCCTCCTCGAGGCCCGCGAGCGCGACGCGATCTACCGCGAGCAATACTGGGAGAAGGTCTGGGGCGACAAGCTCCCGGCGGGCGTCGACTATGCGCTCTACGATTTCGCGGTGAACTCCGGCCCGGCGCGCGCGGTGCGCTTCGTTCAGGAGCTCGTCGGCACCGAGGCGGATGGGGTCATGGGGGTGCGCACCCTCGCGGCAATCCTCGAGCGCGACCCCGCGCAGCTCGTCGTGGCGCTCTGCTCCAGGCGCCTGCGCTGGATGCGGACGCTCTCAACCTTCGCCACCTTTGGCACCGGCTGGACCCGGCGGGTCATGGGCGCGCACGAGGGCGTGCAGGAGAGTGACTACGGCGTGGTCGACAGGGGCGTAATGCTGTCGCTCAGCTCGGCCAACATCCCCGCGCCCAAGGCGCTCGAGGATGGTGCGGGCGCGAAGGCGGTCGGAGATACCGCTCTCTTTGCCGGACTCCTCCGTATCTTCGCCTCGATCTTCGGCAAGCCGGTCTCGGCATGACCCGGGCCGTCCACTACCGCGACCGAAACCTGTTCCTCGCGGATCGGTTGCCTGGGTCGTTCTGGATCAGCGGACCGGAAGAGAAGGGCGAGCAGAGCTTCCTCTTCTTCTGCCCCTGCGGCTGTGGCGACACCTCGGTGCTGACGATTGGCAACGGCTTCAAGCCGAAGCATGGGCCGAGCTGGTCCTGGAACGGCTCGACCGAAGCGCCAGAACTCGCGCCCTCGGTCAACTGGCAATGCCACTGGCACGGCTGGCTGCAGGCGGGCGCCTGGCGCCCGTGCTGATCCTTCTCCCCATCACCGACCGGCGCCTGGCGCTGGTGCTTTCCGCGGCCGCGTGCCGCTTCCCTCCGCGCCGAGAGCGCTACCCGAAAGGACATTCCCATGTTGAACCTCACCGGACAGATCGCGCTGCTGCTGCGCGTCTTCATTCTCCTGCCGCTCGCCGGCCTTGCCGCCACGCTGCCCTTCGTCGACTTCGACAAGGTGAGCGGGATCCTCAGCATTGACGTCAACGCGGCCTCGATCGCGGCGGCGGTGGTGATCTGGGGGCTCGTCTCCGGCGGCACCTTCGCCTGGTCGCGCTGGGTCAAGGCGCTTGGCGGGAAGACCTGAGTGGGTCCACGCTTGCCTCCGGTAAAGACAGGACGATGTCCTCTTGATTCCCAAACCGCCCGGCCTCGCGCCGGGCTTTTTCTTTTTCCGTGCGGCCTCTATCTCACCTCTCATGTGGACGCGCAGACGAACGATGGTGGCGGGCCGGGATGACGGCGACAACGACTGGGAGGTGCTCAGGGACGGGCATCCGATCGGGCGCATCTACGCGACCATGCTTCCGGATCCCGAACGCAGCTGGATGTGGTTCACGCAGGCAGGTGTGCCGGAGCAGGGGTACGCTGAAAGCTTGGACGCTGCCCTTGATGAAGTGAGGGGGTGCTTCGCGTGAGGCGGGTTTTCTGGATTACGATCGCTCGACCATTTGCAGCCCTTTCACGACTTTAAAGCCTAGCGCGGCATGAAACGTGGCAGCAGCATCGAGGGCGGGGAGCGGATCTTCTCTGCTAGTGCGAAGGTGCCCCGTGGCTAAGGCGAGAGCGAACATCCAACCTCCCGTCCCGCTAGACCCAGCAACTCACGTTGCGAGAGTCTGTGCGAGAGGCTGTCATTGATCTGCGTAGCGTCGAGATAGAGCGGGGCATTTCCAAGGGTTCCAATGCGAGCGATGCACAACCTAGCGAGGTGAAGGCGGTGCGCAAGAGCGTGAGCTAGCGGATCAGCATGAGGGCTGGGCAAAACAGAGCGTGTTCGAGCATCCGCGCATGGCGAGGATCCTGCGTGAACGTTTCGCAAATACATCCAAGAAGCCGAGCGGCAAGATAATGAAGCAATGCCCTGCAGACGCATGCGTTACTAGCCGGCGAGCGGAAATCAAGCATCCTAAGCGGATGCAGTATGCCCGGATGGCTCCAAGAGCCATATTCGCCAGAATGGCTTCGACGGTTAGGTCTTCGTGGTTTACGAGAGGTATACGTCGGTTTGTAAAAAAGGGGAAGACGTCATGTCACTGGCAGTGCTCAAGGGGGAGGTGGAACGGTTTATCACTAGCACTGACCCAGAGGTTTTATGCCTGCGGGGTGGTTGGGGGGTGGGCAAAACGCACCTCTGGAATACTTGCCTGAATGATGCGGAGACCTCCGGACGTGTGGGCCTCAAGGCATACTCTTATGTGTCGCTTTTTGGTCTAAACAACCTTTCAGACCTTCGGTTGTCCGTTTTCGAACGGCGGCAATCTCTGAAGGCAGGCCACAGTGAAGGCAATGAGAGGGGTTGGCTGGCTGGTCTGCAGAAGAAGGCCAGGTTTCGCAGTCGAGGCAAATTGCTGAAGGCGCTCCCCGGCGTCGCCAACCTGTCTGATGAGGAGATAATCAGCGTGCTTTCCTTGGCTGAATCGCCCCAGCAAATTGTTTGCATCGATGATATCGAGCGGCGTGGGGACGGATTGAGCGTCAAAGACGTTCTTGGGTTCGCGTCGTTCCTGAAGGAAGAACGAAAGTGCAAGGTCATCATCATTTTGAACGATGAGGAACTTGATGAAGCTGGCAGGGAGCAGATGACGGCTCACCTTGAGAAGGTAGTCGATATTTCTATTGCGATGAAGCCAACGTCTGCTGAAGCAGTGTCAGTTGCGCTTTCGGAATCAGACGTATTGTCGAAGCTAATCGCGCAAAAGTGCAGTACGCTTGGAATGTCGAACGTTCGCGCCATACGGCGCGCTGAAAAATTTGCGCGATCTATTGAGAAACATTTAGATGGTTGTGAAAAAAAGACCGCGGACAATGTCATTTCGTCTTTGATCCTGTTTTCGTGGTCACGCGATCAGCCCGGAGAAGCGCCGAGTACAGCATTCCTCCGGTCTCTCACGTCTGGGTGGATGTTCTTCGCGCTTGATCAGGGCGACGGTGAAGAAAAAGACGCTGAAGCCTCGCAGTGGAAACCCCTCTTGGAAGCTTACGGCTACAGCTGGACCGATGACCTCGATCTTGTGCTTATGGACGGTGTAGCGACTGGTTACTTTGATATCGAAAAGCTAAGCTCTCTGATTAAGGAGTTTGATGCCAGAATAAAGGCAGAGAAGGCTGATAGCTCTTTCACAGAGGCTTGGGGGTTGTATCATGACTCGTTTGGCGACAACGAGATCGAAGTGTGTAATGCCCTATACTCGTCGTTTAAGAAGAATTTCCATCACATCACTCCTCTCAACGCACTTGGGACATTCCGCATTCTTAAGGACTTCGACCGTGAGGCTGAGGCGAAAGAGCTGGTCGACATCTACGTCGCGGGTCGGGACGAGGGGCGGGCCTTCTTTGATTTAGACCAAAACCCTTTCATAGAGGGCGAGATCGACCCGTATTTCCGTGACAAGTTTGACAAAAAGCGCGACGAACTGTCTGAAGATCTCGACTTCAAGAGTACGCTCCTGTCGGTTGGCAATAGTTGGAACTCCGAACAACTAGCTTTCCTCGCGGATGCGCCCGTCGAGAGATACTATGAAACATTCAAAGCCTGTGAGGGCACAGAGCTACGGCGTCTATTAGCAAACGCGACAAGCTTTAAGCGCATTGCCAACCCATCAGGTGAAATGTCTCGAATCACTCAAAATACGATGACCGCGCTTAAGAAGATTGGGAAGGAGTCAAGGTTGAACGCTCGGAGGGTTCGGCGCTTCGGTGTCAAGGTAGATACGACGGGTGACTGACGACGCACTAGAGCACATAGATGTATCTGCCTGTTCTTCATGTACTTGGAGCAATCTATGCCGGGACAAGAGCGAATACCCGTGAGGGGTACCTGCTGATCATTACGTCAGTCGAACGGCCTGTGTTTAAGCGGCGACAGCATCCCGCCGGAGTTCAGCTTGACGTTCCCTATCGTTTTGCTTTTTTCAATTGCGATCCGGCCGAATGCGCTTCGAGTGAGTGACATGGATTTTCCTCACTGGTCAACATCCCGTATAATATGGTTGAAAACACAATGAAAGCCGACTGGGAGATAGAGAATGACTGAGAAAAAGATCCTCAAGCTCACGCTGGGGGAAGGCCAAGACGAAGCTGCGATCTTCATGGAGGTAGAGGCGGACCCGACTGAGCCGCAAGAGGAAAGCAGCGGCATGCGAAAAACCTCCGCGAAAGGAGAGGCTGAAATTGAGGCCAAATTCGCGAAGATCACGAAGTCGCTCGCCGGAATAGCTAATTCGATGCACGAGCAAATGCAGTCCATCGCCAGCGATGCGCGGCCCGACAAGCTGACGTTGGAACTGTCGGGGACGCTGAAGGGCAAGGCCAATTTCTGGATCGTAGAAGGCGAAAGCAGCGGAGCGCTGAAGTTCACCCTGACATGGGAAAGCAAGGACTGACGGAATGCGGGACAGGGTCGCGTTACACATTGCACGCATCCTTGGAAAAGGCAGGGATGGGTCGCCGACAACCGTTGGCACAGGCTTCGTGGCGCCCCATGGCTACCTCGCAACCTGTGCCCACGTCGCCACTAAGGCATTGACGGGCAGTGACAAGACCTCGGCCGCGCCACCTCGGGGTGTCTTGTCGTTCGAGTTGCAGGACGAGGAAAACAAGTTACATCAATATGAGGCCGAATGCGTCGCTGAGTATTGGGGACCGGCCCGGGAGAAATGCAGTCCCGGCACCCGCGGCGACTACGCGCTTCTTCGGATCCTCGATCACGAGAGGCCGCCGCCGGAAGGTCTATTTTCGGCTGAGGACCCCGCGGCGCGGAAAATCTGGGGCTTTGGCTTTCCGACGGAGGGCAATCACGCGGCGCCAAGAGAAGGCTGTGGCGCGTCCGGAGAAATTGAACCTATGAAACGGCGCGACGGTGTGACTGCTTTTCATGCGCTTCACGCAGAGCATCCATTTATCGTGGCGGGGTTCAGCGGCGCACCTCTTTTCGCTTGCGACCATAGCGGTTTGCGGACTGGTCCTGTGATAGGAATGAACCAGGCTGTGGGCGTGAATGCTCCCGGCACCGCATTCTTACTGTCCGCCGGCATCTTCGCACGGATGCATCAGGAGATCGCGGCGAAGGCCTACAAACGGACTTTCGAGCCGAGTCCAATCGACCTTCCCTCCCTCCGCCGTAACGAGGGTAAGGCCCTGCTTGCAGAGGCAGCTAACAAGGCAGGCCCGTCAGTCGAGTCCGCGACCGAAAAATTCGCCGAGACCGCGCGTCGGAAGCGGAACATGCTGCCCGAACCTTACAGCGCTGGCCTGCTGGAAGATCTGACAGACGACATTTCGGCAGCGTTTGCCCGGACGGTCAGACCAGACGCCACGTCGATTGGGGGCTTTGCCGCCGATCTGTTGTACTTTCTGCGCCTTGAAGTGCCGGAGTTTGATGAGGGGAGCGAGGTGCTCCGCAAGGTGCAGACCGACGCCATGGCACTCGTTGGTGCCCTGGCACCATCAGAAACGCACGCGCTCTCCGCCGGCACGGGTGGGTACGGGGTTTGGCCGCCTGGCCTTCAGACCAATTTAGCGGTGCGTGCCGCCGAGCTTCTCCAGCGCGTCGATGAAGTAAGCGGGCAGGGATGGTCTTCTGCGGACCTCGCCGTGATCGAGGATGAAGCACGGGCGATCCGGCGCGCGGCGCGTTCGATGTCGCCCGATTGGGCGCGCATGAACGGATCCGCCGTTCGGATCAAGGAACGGGCGAAGGCGCTTGGCTTCGAGCCATTCCGCGAGGCAGGAGGCTCGCTGCTTGCGGCGTTGCGCGAAGCTTCTCACCAGACGATTGCGGACTTGCCGCCATTGGCGGCATTCCGCGAACTTCCCTTCACACCCGAAATGATTCAGATTCCGACCGGCAGCTTCCTGATGGGATCTCCTAAAGACGAAGTCGGCCGGCATCCGGATGAAGGGCCGCAGCATAGGGTGGACATCCGCACGCCATTCGCGCTTGCTCGCCATCCCGTGACCGTCGATGAATTCGATCGTTTCTGCGACGAGACCGGGCGAAAGAAGTTCCGTGACGCAGGCTCGAAACAAGGGTCGCGGCCCGTGATCAACGTCACTTTGACGGATGCGCAGTCCTATTGCGACTGGTTGAGCGCGCAGACCGGTGCGGTCTATCGTCTGCCGTCAGAGGCAGAATGGGAATATGCCTGCCGGGCAGAGACCGAAACCGCCCGCTATTGGGGCGACGCCTTTGATCCGGTTCAGGCAAATACCGAAAGCGCGATCGGTCACCCCACCTCAGTAGCTGCCTATCCGTCCAACCCTTGGGGTCTATACGACATGCTTGGAAACGTGTGGGAATGGTGTGCCGACATTTGGGCGGATGACTACCGTTCGGGCCGGATACAGGCTGCTTTTCAAAGCAGCCCCGGCGAGACGGACCGTGTGCTCCGCGGCGGCTCCTGGAACGGCAACGCCGGGAACTGCCGTTCCGCGTACCGCAACAGAAACGCGCCCGGCATCCGGTACAACCGCATCGGCTTCCGTCCTGCCCGAGGTCAGGCCCCGGGACTCTGAAAGGGCAGGAAAAGGCGCCAGAGCCGCCCGAGACGTCCTGAGTATCAGGGCGCATGGTTTTTGCCCGGATCGGAGCATGCAGCTGAGCCGCGCCCTCTACCGCCAACCGATAGCAGAGATGGGATGTCCGAGTCCCCGCCGCCTCAACACCAGAAACTCGAGTACGCGAGGCAAGTGCAAGCTCTCGATACATCCCCCTCGCCATCGAAAGATGCGCAGCGTGCGCCTGTCTGTTTCCTTCGCTGTCACCTCCACAACAGGTGACGTAAGGTCGCCCCAAATTCGCGAACGGCTTTTCGGCTCTTCTAAGCATGCCTAGTGATCATGCTGCTGCCTTGAAGCCGGGAGGCTACGAAGTGCATTCCGGTTCACTGAACCTGCGTGAACCGGAAATCCTTGGATATGTGGGCGAAAAGGTTATTTAAGAAGAGCATCTTGGGCGGAACATCAATAGCTTGGCGACGCCACGTTTTGTTCACATCGAAGCGCTTGCTGGTTCCGCACGGTCTCGTGCCTAGCGAGGCGGCCTTGTCGCTGAGAGGCCTTGAAGCCTATAGAGTCAAAATGCTGCCATTATCAGCAAAGCGGCACCTAAGAGTCCCGCTAATAGAGACGCAGCTGTAAGGAAGGCAACCCAAGTACCTGTCTTGTCGCCATGGTTGACCTTTTCAAGACGTACCATGCCCTCCAAGATGAACGAGGCTAAACTCGCCGTCACCAAAGCAATTCCAAGCCAGGGGAACCCCTCTGGATGGTCGTGCGCGTAGTCCCAGAAAAATAGGACTGTTCCGAAAATTGTGGCCGACGACGAGATTCCGGTGCCTAGAGAGGTGATTTCTTCGTCGCTCCTCTGCTTAAAGATTTTGATCTTCAGCCGTTTAAGGAGGGGGAGCACGTATTTTTCTAGCATTATAAACTCACTGCTGCATTTATGAAGCGGCGTAAGTAATTCCAGGGGGTTCATCCATCCCATAAGTCCATGATTTCTCGAATGAGTTCTGGGTGTTGCCATTTTGCGCCATGCGAGGAAGTTGTGTGAATCTGACGAGGCTGGGCGAAGAGGTTATTCAAGAAGAGTGTGGTGGTCGAAGCATCAATAGCATGGTGACTCAACGCGTTGTTCACATAATAGCGCGGCATGGTTCTGGGCGACGGTCGCGCACGTCGCTTTTCCGGTGGGGGGCACTGAATGCGCGAGATCATGAATTGGGGTGGGATCGCCTTTGAGCCAGCGGCGCTTCGGGTTGCTGCTGTGTTCCTACGCGTCCCCAAACTGTCGGTCCCATATGGGGGAGTGTTCGCTGGAGATGAACTTTGGGTGAGCGCAACCGAATGAGTGTCGAGGTAGGTTGCGGGGCTCAAAGGCACTCAAAGTCTCAAGTTCCTGTGGTTCCGTGCCAGCATCGCCGGGCGATGCAGAACAGAACGAAGACGAAACGTGAATGTGCGGTAGACTGTGTGGCAAGAGGGCTTGCGCTTCCGCGTGGCCTCGGCTAAACGCCATGCACCACACGGTATACGGCGAGTTGGCGGAGTGGTGACGCAGCGGATTGCAAATCCGTGCACAGGGGTTCGATTCCCCTACTCGCCTCCACCTTACTTTCTTATACCGTTCTACGTTCTCGACCCTTTTCGAAGGGCCTTGAGAATTGGCGGTTTACAGGGTGGTTTACAGCACGCCCTCGATTTCCAGCTCGAAACCACGATCTGCGCCGACGAAAAGGCCGCGAGGAATGCTCCTCGCGGCTACTGTTTTCTGATGCGGAGAACCGGCCTCAAGGCGTCATGCCGAACGCCTTGAAATATCGAATCGCCAAGGCGTGATCATGATGGGATCGTGGTCCTATACTGACCCACGTCGATTTGGTCCTCGGCGGATACGTGGCGTAGGTCACGGGCGGGTAGCCAACGAGCTCGAGACACTCTCGAGCGATTTTGTTGGCCGTGGTGGAGTACTTGTGACGCCCGGCAAGCGCCACCATGGGGGCGACCGTCACGCGTCCTGAGTTGAGCAGAAACACCTGGCCGTAGAAGTCTGTCCCCCGCGCGGACGCACCGACGACGTCGCACCACGCGGCCGCCAGTTTGAGGTCGGCCCGGACCTCATTCAGTGCAATCACGGCGAACCATCCTTCTTCACCCTGTCTTCCGCCTTGCGCGCCGCCTTCGCTTGTTTTTTCTTGGCCTTGCGCAGCTTGCGGTGCACCTCGTCAGAGACTTCGGGGACCAGCGCGGCGTAGCGCTCGATCACGTTCGAAGCGTGCCGCAGGCCCCAGCCCATTGTCACGGCAATCTCGTTGAGCGAGCAGCCGGCGCGCAGAAGTGCCGTCGCTGCGGTGCCGCGCATGTCGTAGGGGCGTAGCTCGTCGCGAATCCGCACTTTCAGCAAACCGTCGTCGACCTTCTTGTTGTGCCGGATCTTGAGGTCGCGGATGATTTGGGACGCGCGCAGCGCGGTTAGTGGCTTGCCAGTCAAAGAGGTCACCAGCAGATCCTGTCCTTCCGGCAGGCTGTCAATCACCTCTCCCAGCGCTTTGGTCACTGGCAGACTGACAGGGTTGTCGGTCTTTTTCCGGGCGAAGAATAGGCGTCGCCCCTTGGGCGTGGTCTGCACATGTCGACGCCGAAGTAGACCGACATCTTGTGGGGATAAGCCGCCCTCACTAAAAGCGATGACCACCGCCTTTTCTTCTGGGCTCGCCTCCTCCAGCAGCATGTCGATCTCTTCCGGCAGCCAGACGATCTGTGCGCGGTTGGACGAGTAAAGCTTCTTCTGACCCTTGTGATGGTGGACCTCGAGCGTGTGATCCATGTCGACACACCAATTCAGGAATCTGGTCACAACGGTGCTGGCCTGCTCCCCTGAAAAGTCCGCGGTTTGAGGTTAGCCTGTTCTCCACACGAGGAGACAGACGATGCGGAAAAGCCGTTTCAGCGAAGAGCAGATCATTGGCATCCTGAAGGAGCACCAAGCCGGCATGGGAGCCAAGGAGCTGTGCCGGAAGCACGGCGTCAGCGATGGCACATTTTACAAGTGGCGCTCGAAGTATGGGGGCATGGAAGTGTCGGAGGCCAGACGGCTGAAGGCGCTTGAGGCCGAGAACGCGAAGCTGAAGAAGATGCTGGCGGAGCAGATGCTCGATGTCGCCACGCTCAAGGAGATGCTGGGAAAAAACTTCTGAAGCCCGGTGCAAGGCGGCGAGCTGTGGACTGGGCCATGAAAGAGAAGAACTACAACCAGCGGCGGGCTTGTGCATTGGCCGGGATCGACCCGCGTGTCTATCGGCGTGGATCAACCAGGCCTGCAGACATCAAGTTGCGAGAGAGGTTGAAGGAGCTGTCCGGCGAACGGCGGCGCTTCGGCTATCGGCGACTGCACCTCCTGCTGGGCCGAGAAGGCTGGCAGGTGAACTGGAAGAAGCTCTATCGGATCTACCGTGAAGAAGGCCTGACAGTGCGCAAGCGCGGCGGTCGCAAGCGCGCGATCGGAACGAGGGCGCCGATGGCGATCCCGCAGGGGCCGAACCAGCGATGGTCCCTGGACTTCGTCTCGGACAGCCTGTCGGATGGGCGCCGGTTCCGTGTGCTGTGCGTCATCGACGACTACAGCCGGGAATGCCTGGCAACGGTCGTGGACACCTCGCTGTCTGGGCTGCGCGTTGGCCGTGAGCTCGACAGCATCGCTCGGGTGCGCGGCTATCCATGCATGGTGGTCAGCGACAACGGCACGGAGCTGACCTCTAATGCCATTCTGAGTTGGCAGGAAGACCGGAAGGTCGAGTGGCACTACATCGCGCCTGGGAAGCCCATGCAGAACGGCTTCGTCGAGAGCTTCAACGGCCGCCTGCGAGACGAGTGCCTCAACGAGCACCTGTTCGCAAACCTGCGCCACGCCCGGGAGCTGATCTCGGCCTGGCGCGACGACTACAATCACCACCGCCCCCACACGAGCCTCGACGGGCTCACCCCGTGGGAGTATCACCAACGGTCAGTAAAGGACCAAACCCTGAACAGAGCGAACTAATAACCGCGGACTCCACGGGGAGCAGGTCAGTGCCGGCATAATCATATTGCTTGGGGGAATCCTTCCATTTCGTTCGCCATTCGCGGATTTCACCGATGACCGCACGCTCCTCGAACATGGCGAGTGGGTCTTCACCAAATTCCGCCTCGAATGAGGTAAGATACTTCTCGTAGTCGCTCCGCGTCCGAGGGGCCAGGTCGTTGAATTCGGCGGAGTCGCGGTAGCGTTGCAGGGCGAAGGCCGTGGACTTGCCGTCCACTTTGGGCGCGCGCTCGTTGCGCAAGTCCCTCATCACCGCCTCGTAGGCCGAAACGTAGCGATCATCGGTTGCGCCGAAGGCCATGGTGCTGTCCCAGAATTTCGGCCCTCCCGTGAAGGCATAGTGATATCTGCGCCGTGAGCCATCCTTGCGCTTCTTCGTCACGCGGTGAACTTTCGCGATACGGTGCTCTTGCGGGTTACTTGCCACGACGCCGCCTCCGTTCTTCGGTAAGGCTCATGGATGTGGGCTTCGTTTTCGGCGCGTCTGACCTTGCGACCGCTTGTGGCGCCATGCCTTGGGCAATGTCGAGGCGGTGCCGAACATGGTACGGATCATAGAGGTCATTACGACCCGGTACCGACTTGATGCCAAGGGTCTTCAGCCAGCCTCGAAAGGCGGAGGTGACGCCCGAGTAACGCATCATGGCCGCGAGCTCCGCGCCCGTGATCAGGGGCGGAAGCCACGGGTTGGAAGGAAGAGCGTCATGCATTTTTTGTCCTTTGCGTGTCGTTGTACGCAGGAGGTGCGGTCGTTCCGGATTAGCCGGTCGGGACTTTGATCAGGGTTCGATATCTCATCTACGGCGCGCCGGCCGGGAGCAGCAGAAGGTGTGCCGGCGCGCCGTCATGCAGCTGTATTCACTGCATGTTTCGAGCTTCAGAGGGATTGATGGAGGGCTTCGACAGCAGCCTCGGCCGCAAGTCTGTCATGGGTGATTTCGAGCAGAAAAATCAGTTCGAGGATGATTGAGAGGGCGTTCGATAAGCCGTCCGCCTCCTCGGTCAGCCTGGGCTCGCGCGACGAGATCGGGGAGACATTGCCTTCGCCGCCTTCGAACCTTTCGACCATTAAAGTGCCCTCGATGATCCGCGCAGCGAGCTTCGACTCCAAGGCGTTGAGATGATCAAGGGTCGTGACCTCGAAGATCTTCCGCGCCTCCAGCATCCGTAGCAGCCGCTCTGGCCCGGTCCGCTCCCGGGGCGCCAGCCGGTGGAGCACATCTTCGCGGATCGCCGTCGCGGCGACGCGGGCGACGGAGAGCGCCTCGGCGGCGAGGTTCTCGACCGTCGAGGAGGTCTCGAGGCCGCTCATCGTACGCCTCCCACCGACGCACGGCCTTGTAGGAGATCGCGGTTTCGCTTCGCCGCCTCCAGACCCTCAGCCTTCCAACGGCGACGTTCCTCCCGCTTTGCCCTAAGATGATCGGCGGCGATGTCCGCCTCGGCCTGCATCCTCGCGCGCAGCGCATGCAGTCGCTCCATGAGACTTTCGTCGAGGCGGCCTATGCGCGAGTCGCCGTATTTCTCGGCCTCGAAGCCCGGATTATCGAGACTGACGAGCAGCACCCGTTTGAGCGTGAAACGCGAGGGCCGGTTGAGACCGGCCATGTTGATGGAGGGCGCCTGCCGGACGAGAATCTCGTAACCCCGGTTCGCGCTACCATATGCGGAGCTGCCGTAAGCAAGCTTCGCAAAGCGCCGGTCTCCGAGCTGGGGAGTGTCGAGGACAAGGCAGGGCCGCCTCTTCGGCGCCTCGCCTTCCGGAAGGTCCTCGGTAGTGGGAAAACGGAAGAGGACCACGTCGCCGAGCACGAGATCCTGCCGCCAGTCGTGGAGTTGGGTTTGGTCGAACATGTAAGCTCCTGTCGTGAAGAAAAGCGACGGCAGCTTGTCCTTCAAAGGCCCCAAGACCCCTTGCCGCTGCGCGTCACGCGGCGCGTGCGGCGGCAAAGGGGTAGGGGGCCGGTTTTGTCCCCGGGGAGGTCTCCTCGGCCAGAGTGATCTCTTCCGGTGTCGGGGGCAGGTCCGGCAGCCGCTCGGGCGGTCTTCGGCCGGGGTCAGGCCCTGTCGGGGTCGGTTGCGCATGGGTCAGGCGGCGGTTTCGGGAGGCTTCGGGGGGTGGGTTGAAGGGCTGGCGCACCGCAGAGAGGGCGGGCCGGGGCCTGCGGCGTGGCAAGCCCCCCTGTAGCGGCGGCAGACCTGTCTCATGCGGGGCGCAAGTGACTTGGGAGGACGCTTCGACGGTTTTCGCAGTAGGCGCCGGCGGGCAGCCCCGGCGATACCAGGTGGCGCGGGAATAGCCGTGCGCCTCCCATGGTTTCTCGCGCGAGGTAGCGTGGGCAGCGAGATACTCCTCGCGGGTTTCCATACCCTTCGCGCGGCGGCGGCTGGCCTCCCTCTCCAGCCGCCGTCGGCCCCTCTCCGCTTCGGAACAGATCTGTTTCAGCTTCAGACGGCAGGCGAGGTAATCGGAGACGCCCAGCATCTCGGCTATCCGCTCGCCGCGATAGAAATACCGCTCCTGCTCGCCAGCGTGCCGGCGCTCCGCCGCGCGGATCACGGCGGCCACCTCGGTGGGTGACAGGCCTGCGCAGTGGCGGGCGGCGGTTTCGATTTCGGCAGTGAGATCGACGTTCCCATGTTGGTGCGTGAAGCAGGTGGCGAGGAGGTGCAGCCAGGTGTTGCGCAGCCCCTCGGGAACCTGCCCGCCCCAGTGGCGAGCCAGCGCCATGAGGTCAGAGCGTATCTGCGCGAAACGAGCGGCGGGGGCGAGGCCGCGCGGGCCCTTGGTCGATTTTTTCTGCCGCTTCGGCGTCTTTTTTACTCCAAGCTCAGCCCGGGTGGGCCGGCCGGCAGCGGTGTAGATCGCGTCCGCCAGCACGTCGAAATCGTGGCGCAGCAGGCTGCCGTCGATGACGGTGACAGTGCGGCCGCATTTCGCGTTCACCGCTTCGGGGAGGCGGAAGATGCGGGCGGCGTCGCCGCAAGACTTGTCGGCTCCGAAGGCGGAAAAAAGGCTGATCAGGCAGCCCTGCGCCGGCCGCCAGCGCGGTTCGGCGGCGGCGGGCAACTCGTGGATGAGCCAGAGGACCGCGAGGCCCCTACCGGTGTCAGTAACCACCGACGGAAGCGGCAGGCCAAGGCCCTGCGCCGCCGTCTGCACAGCCTGAGCGACCTTCTCCGGCGCGGCCCCGCGCCATTGCGGCATTGTCCGATAATCAAGGTCCAGCGCCAGCACGTTGAGCGCCGCCAGCTTCCGGCCGGCACGGGGGCCGCGGAAACGATGCAGGGTGACGTAGGACGACCTATCCAGCCAATTGAGGGCTGCAAAAGGAAGCGCATCGGGCGATATGTGCGGGCGCAGCGTGTATCACCTTCGAGCAGCATCAGCGTGGCCGAGCCTTGCGCGCCCATCGGATGCAGCAGGCGCAGATAGTCCTCCGCCGGCATCCGGGCGGCGGCGGGACGAGCGTCGCTGAAGCTGTGGTGCTGCGAGAGATCCATGGCAAGGACCTACGCCCGGGCGGAGGGTGCCCAAAATTGACGTTAGGTCATCACGTCAATCGTTTCCGCGCGGCCCTGGAGCGTCCGACTTCCTGTTCAGGCGGTTGATCCCTGATCGCCGCTCAGCACCGGAAAGGATCCCAGATGCACGTTCGGTGCGGCTCCAAATGCAAGATTACGCCGCCGATCTTTTCCGAACGATCGCGGACGTTCCCAAATCCTCCACAAGCATCCGATCCCCGGCTGCTTCGCTTCACGAAAGGAAGACTCCCATGAACGACGCACTCGACATGCTCCGTCGCGCCAAGGCGGAGAAAGCCGCGCACGAGGCCGCCCTAGCCGAGGTCATCTCCGGTACCGCGGGCGGCGATACCGGCGCCTGTAGGCGGATCCTGAACGGCGCCGAGGTGGACGAGGAGATCGGCCCGCTTTCGTCCAGCGAGACCATCACGGTCGCGCTCGCCTTCGGCCGGCTGGACCTGCTGCCCAGCGACTACGCCGATTTCCGCGATGCCTGGCAGCGGCTGGACACTCGGCAGCGCCGCCTCGTCGACACGGTTGCCCGCGCGCCTTGGCACCGGGACTGACCAGCGCCGCGCGCAACGTGTCCGAGGCAGTCCGCCGCAGTCTCTGCCTTTTCACGGATTTCAGCGTGAACCCAGCATCAGGGCATCCTCACCATCCTGCCAATCCGCCGAATAGGCGGCGGATCAAATCCTGATCCTTCAACCCGGTGCATTCGACACCACAGAGCAATGGAGAAAACATCATGTTCACCATCATTGACGGCCCCCGGGCCTCCATCCTCAACGATAACGCAGACGGCCGCTATGCCTTCTCGGACCGCACCGAACTCGCGGCCCACGCCGCCACTGCTTGGCTGCTCGACTATGCCCAAAACAATGTGGAGAACCACGGCGGTTCCTGGTCGGACTGGTCCAAAGCGGCCGACCTTATGACTTGCTATACGATCGTCTCAGAGGACGACGAAACCGGAGAGCGGCGCGAGCGGTACCTCTCCAACGAGGAGCTGACCCCGCGCGGCATGTCCATCTTGGCGGCCGCACTTCAAGGTGAGGACGCTCCGGCTCTTCTCAACCTCTGGGCCGAGGACATCGATGCTGAGGACGGCGAGCGCTGGCACACCCTCAAATGCGACGATTTCCTCGAGCCGATCGCGGCTTGGGGGACGCCCGCCGAGTGCGCGACCTTGGCGAAGGCTTTCAGCGAGCACCAAGGCAGCGAATACACCGCCTATCCGATGGGCCCGGACGAAATCCGACGCAACCTGCGGATCATTCAGAGCGAGGGCGTCAACGCGGACGACGCGCTGCGCGCCATCTAAGGCAATAGCTTCGAAAGGCAGATCCGTCTCGTGCGGTTCTGCCGGCTCCTCTTCGACCTGCGCTTGAATCAAGCCCGGCGCAGTTCCGGTCGAAGGCCCGTTGTGATCAGCCCGTAGAAGGTAGACCTTCGGACTCAAACCCGGCGCCAGAAGCTTCAAAGGAAAAACCCGCAGCCTGATATCGACTCTTTCCGACCACGGCGGTCATTCTACTGCTGGAACTCGCTCTCAGCCATCGCCGCCCCTCACCCTCTGTCGCTGGCGCGGCGGCCGGGCGCGTTGCTTCTCCCTCGCATCCATCACGAATTTCGGCGGCTGCTCAGTTTCTGGGGTGGCCGCCGTTTCCGTTTCGGGATCGAGGATCTTTTCGCCTTCTGGGTCGATCTCGACCTTGAGCCGCCCCTCTGCCCAGGCGATAGCGGCCTGCTGCGGGTCGAGCGCATCGAGGTGAGGGGCGGCCTCGATGGCCTAGGCCCGGGCGGTGGCGGTTCTGGCAGTGTCGACTTTCGCCTCAGCCTCGGCTGCCTCCGCTCGACGCGCCGCCTCGGTTTCCCGGGTGATCCGTTGCGATTTCTCCAGTCGCGCCTTCTCGCGCTCGGCATCCCGCAGGATCAGCCAGCTCTTCCAGAGTTCATCGTTCGCGGCACGTGTTCTCGCGCGGGCCTGCCCGAGGAACGTGTCGTCGCGCCCCGTCTCCTGCTCCCGTCGCCGGCCGCGTGCGGCGTTGCGCGGCCCGAGCTTCGGCTGCGCGGTCAGACCCTCTGGCGCGTCGCCAGCCGCCGCTGCCGCCTCGTAACTGCGCAGGTCGACACGGGCCGCCACCCCGGCCTTTTCCAGGTGGCGGTTGACGCGCCGCTGCCATTCCTCGCGGATCTGGCGGACGCATTCTGGTCCGGTCTTAACGTCATCGAGGTCGCGGATTTTCCTGCCGAATCTCTGCGTTTCCTCGTCCCAGACCCGGGTCGGGCACAGGATATGTACATGCTGGTTAAGCGCGTTGCCCCGCTCGTCCTTGCGCGGCTTGACTGGCTTTTTCCGGCCCTCGGTCTGCGGGATCATGTCGGCGACGACTTCATCATCAATGCCATGGGCAAGCGGGTGATGGATGGCCGCCATCGAGGAAATTCCGTAGCGGTCGTGCAGCCAGAGGCAAAAGCCGCGGATCAGAACGCGCTGCGTCTCGAGCGGTAGCTCGTGCGGCAGCGACACCAGAATTTCACGCGCGAGCCGGGCGCGGGGGTGTTTCTCTGCGTCGCTCGCAAGGTTCCAGATCCGCTCGGGATCATGCGGCATCTTGATCGACTCGATCGAGACAACATCGCGCCGGCGGGAATAGTTCTTCACTCGCTCGGTGCGGTCGCAGCGGTAGCGCCCGCCCGCACAATAGGCCGCCGCCGCCACGATGGAAGCGGTGTTGGCGCGGTTGCGAATCTTCACTTCAAGGCGGGAGGCTTTATGTCTCATGCCGAGGAGATGGCGCCCCCTGCCAGGCCTCGCTCGGAAAAAAAAGCCCGCCGCAGGCGCGCGGCAACTCCCCCGGAGTTGCGTAACCGCGCCCTTCGCCTTTTCAGGCTCGGTGGGGGGTGCCTTTTCGCCGCCATCAGGCGCACGGGAATTTTTCGAGGAGCGGCACAGGTACCGGGGCCGCATTTCCCGTTCGGTGACAATGAATCGAATGGAGATGACCATGACACACACTGAGAAACAGATCGCCACGTTGGTGGCGAAGATCGCGCGGGAACGCCAGAAACTGGCAGATGCGAAGGCCAAGGCAGCCGCCCAGAGCCGCAAGCGCGACACCCGTCGCAAGATCCTGTTCGGCTATGCCTTCCTCGACTGGCTGACCACCCTCTCTTCGACTGAGCGCAAACGGATTGCGAGCCTCGTGCACGGCCGGCTCACGCAACGCGAGCGCGATGCCTTTCCGCTCAGGGAAGTACTCCGGCAAATTGCGGAAGCCGCAGTTGAGCAACCCTCTCGAGGGGACGAGAAAGACCCGACGGGAACCTTGCCCTTTCACTCCGGAAATTCATGACCTTCACTTGCTGGCAGGTAATCCGATCGACACTGTAGATCAGTAAGGCGGTTCCTCCCCACGGAAAATGAGCCCGGATCCGTGCCACGGCTGAACATTTCACCATGCACGACCGATTTACCACTGGATGCATCAGTTCGGTCCCGACCGTGCAAGAAAGCGGCAATTTCATCTATCAAGTCAACCTGGACCACTCTTCCGATCGAGCACTCCCAGATCGTCAAGGTTCGCCAGCCGAGTTCATCGAGCTTCAGAAGAGCACATCTGTCTCGCTCGACATTGGCGGCGAACTTGTCCTGCCAGAACATCGTATTTGACGAGGGAGTGGTCGCCTTCGAGCAATCAGGGTGCCTATGCCAGAAGCAGCCATGGACCAGAATGGCCGTGTTCCATTTCGGCAAGACGATATCTGGTGTACCTGGGAGGCGTCGTACATTGAGACGGAAGCGAAATCCCTCTGCATGAAGTGCCTTCCGAAGACGAATCTCTGGCTTTGTGTTGGAGCCGCGGATCCGGGACATCATGCGCGAACGCGTCTTCTGATCAACAATATCTGCCATGTATCAAATATAATCACCCGAACCGCCTTTTCGACCTGGCGGGATTTCACAGACCTGGTAGAAGGCACCGATCCCGGAGGTGTGCTTTGCCAAGGAATTTCGCTATCATCGACCTCTTCGCCGGCCCCGGGGGGCTTGGCGAAGGATTTTCACGGGCCGGTCGCGAACTGGCAACCCCCATGAAAATCCATCTTTCCGTAGAGATGGATGACCATGCGGTGCAGACACTGAGGCTCCGTTCTTTTCTTCGCAGTTTCGACAGCTTCCCTGCTGAATACTACGAGGCAATCAACTCCGGAGCTGCCCTCCCTACGTGGTCGGAGCTCTACCCATCAAACTGGAAACTGGCGCAGTCCGAAGTGCGCCAGAGAGTTCTTGGAGCACCTGGCGTCTTCGAGGAGATCGCCGAGGAACTGGACCAGGCGCGAGAGGCAAACCACGGCGACACGATCCTGATCGGTGGCCCTCCGTGTCAGGCCTACTCGCTGGCCGGCCGTTCACGAAACAAGGGCAAGAAGGGATATGTCGCGGAAGAGGATGACCGGCATTACCTTTACCGCGAATACGTGCGCATTCTGGATCGGTTGGCGCCGGCCGCCTTCGTCATGGAGAATGTGAAGGGCATGCTCTCCTCCAAGGTGGATGGCGGCGGAATCTTCGCTCGAGTTCTCGAGGACCTCGAGAATGCTGGCGGGGTCGGCTACCAGCTGCTGCCGCTGGCCGCTGTGCCACCGGCGGCAGGGCAAAGAGCGGATGGCAGGGACTTCCTGATCAGGGCAGAACAGCACGGTGTCCCACAAGCACGGCATCGGGTGATCGTTCTCGGTATTCGCAAGGACATTCGAGTCCCCGACATAACTCGCCCCCTGCTGGGAGCCCCCGCAGAACCCGTCAGCGTCGCGGAGGTGATCAACGACCTTTGGAAGTTGAGAAGCGGTCTCAGCAGGCAGGACGAAACGAGCGCATGGCATAGGGCAGTCAAGGCTCAGGCAGAGGCGATCGCGAGCAATGAAAAAATTGACCGAGCAGTCCGGGATATCGCTCGTCATGTTGCCAGCAAAGAAGCCTTGCCCTGCGAACGCAGGTCGCGCAGGTTACTCAACTCGGACGACCTGCCTCTCCACCTGAAGAGTTGGTTCGCCGATGACCGCCTCTCGTCAGCTCTCCAGCATGAGACGCGTGGTCACATCCCCGACGACCTTGGGCGCTACCTTTTCTCCGCCGCTTATGCACAAGTTCACGACCGCGCCCCGAAGCTCTCGGAGTTCCCGGAATTCCTGCAGCCCCGGCATCGTAACCGACTCTCAGGCGATTTCGCCGATCGCTTCCGAACCCAAGTGGCAACTCGACCGTCGACAACCGTAACCAGTCACATCTCGAAAGACGGCCACTATTTCATTCACCCTGATCCTGCTCAGTGTCGCTCGCTGACTGTCCGCGAGGCTGCCCGGCTGCAGACCTTCCCGGACAATTACTTTTTCTGCGGCCCTCGCACGAAGCAATATCATCAGGTCGGCAACGCCGTGCCGCCATATCTGGCCTACCAAATCGCGAAGGCGGTGCGCCGCCTGATCGGCTGAGGTCATTCAGCGGCTTCGGCCGTCCCGAAGCCTTCGGCTTCAAGCTTTGCGAGAATCTCCAGAGCGAATTCGGTCTGACGCTCGGTTGGTAGCCGAGACGGGATCTTCGCACAGATCTCAAGCGTGTTGTATTCCGACGGAGACAACAGCCGCTTGCTGCGGCCCCACGCCTTGGCCTCGGCCCAGAAAGCCGCGCCGAGTTCGAATACACGGGTTTGAGCCGCAACGCTCCTTGTCAGGCTTTCCTCTTCCGTGACCTCGTGCTCCTCGGCCTTTGCGTCGTCCTCCTCTACCAACACGTCTTGGAAATCAGCTCCATAATAGAGCGATCTCTCCGAGAACGCTTTCCAGCAGGCTTGGGTCTTGGCCCACTCCGACATGTTACGGACGCCATCCGGCGGGTTGGTGATGATCTCCTGAGCTTCCGCAGCTGCTACAAGCAACGCTTCTTCCAAGGCGCTCGGAACTGCCTGCGAACGCCAGATTCGGGAGAGATCGACGACTTTCTCGTTCTCTCGAGCATCGTGGGCGACCTTCGCGATGGCATATGTGACTATGTTGGCCCGGTATCCACCTTCATACCAGTCCTGGGCCGAAACGAGCTTCTCCAAGCGGCGGAAGATGATCGCCTTGGCGATTAGTTTACGGTACCAGACCTCGTTGATCTTCGCACCACTGCGCCCCCAGACCTTCTCGATCGTCTTTGCGAACTCGGCAAAGTTCTTCTGTGCACCTTTCGACACCCATTCCGGACGCCCCGACCATGAATTCTCGAATTTGGCCAGATCGGTCTTGGTGAAGAACTGGCTCTTCGGGAACTCTGCATCCCATTTTTTCTTCTCAGCATCTGTCTTGCGGCTTCGCTCGTCCGCATATTGACCACGCGCCCGTTCGTAGAACCACTTGGTTTCGCGATAGCCTGCCTCCCCGGCGGGGGCGAGAATCTTCCGGGAAAGCTCCTCGATCCGGATATGGAAGGGGTGGTTGGCAAAGAAGTCTGCCGCGGCGATCTTGTTCTGACTGTTGGCAAATTCCGATATCCGCGGCACCACGGTATCCGCGGAGATGGTCGGAATGACGTTGAGTTTCATCTGGACATAAATGTCCTTCATGCCGTCGCCAGCCTTCTTCCTGGCGGCGTGAAGTGATGCAGTTGTCTGTCCGCCGTTGACGATCTGGAGGTTTTCGGCACTCACGAGGAGCAGGCCATCCTCGGTCCGCTCAAGCTCCACGCCTTCTGCCGTGGCGGCGAGACCATTGTTGTAGGCGAGAAACATCTGGGGCTCCTCCATGATGGTCTTGCGGATCCCCTTGTTCACATTGCCTTTGGCCTGGAGGAAGGATCGCACGTTCGACTCGAGAAGCCGCGCCCCCCAGCGATCATAAATTTCGGCCAGTTGCGCTCCCGGGATGACGGCGATGTAGCTCTCGAAGGAAGTGTCGCTGCCCGAGGCCTTCAGGACGGGAACTCCGCCGCCGAAATCCTCGGCAAATCGCACGGTCATGTCAGCTCGCGCCTTGCCCTGCTCGACAAATGCCTGCAAACGCTTCAGATCCCAGACGCTGTAAGTAACCGGCTTTTCCCCGATACTGCCTGCGGGGCGCGCATCGACAACGGCGCGATTGTCCGAGTTCGTGACGTAGATCAGCTTGATCTTTTCGATGCTCTTCCAGCGGGTCTGTACCAAGTCCGACAACTGTGCTGCGTGGCTGGTCTCCTCGAGTTCGTCCGAAAAATCCGAGGTTCTGGCGTGTCGGAGGAATTCCACAAGCCGATTGAATTGGGCTTTCAGAAACTTTCCATCAGTCCTGCGCACCTCTGCGTTCACCTGAAAGTCGCACAGGATCAGCGAAAGCACGTCTCCAGCGTCGGCTGGATCACCGCCATGTCCCGAAACTGCAAGTGCCACCCGACGCTTCTTGCCTTCTCGCACTGCCTGTCGCTGTCCCTCGAAATGACAGTAGTCGGCCTGATCGATCTCACCGGCCTCGGTCAGGATCTCACCGACCTTCTCGAAAAAGGCTTCCTGTGTGTAGAGGCCAAGCGCATCGGCATCGCCTTGGATCTCGGCGATCAGGCTGTGGTGGAATTCTTCCAGATCAGACATTACACGTACTCTCGAAAAGAAGCTGCTTCAGATTGCTGCTGACCTGGAAGTCGGCGCAGTCACCCAGGCGAATGGCATACTCCACGGCTTCGACGCCGGTCGGCAGAGGCGGCACGAGTCGAGGGAAACCCTCGCGCACTTCGAACATCCGCACTGCCCCTGGATGCCAAGTCCTGTTGGCCTCGACCAATTCCGGATCGTAGCCGGTTCCGAAGAGGCGCTGTTCCCAAACATCATGCGCGATGAAGTCATCATCGAACAGCTTGCCTGTCTGTTCGACGTGTTGGTTCAGATTTCCGCCGTCGCCATCCAGCGCCGTGTCCACATCCTGGACGCACAGGAACAGTCTGGCGCCGGGAATGTCCATCAGCTGTGCTTCTGATGAGATCCGGACCTTGGGATGCGCGGCGCTTCTCCGTGCCTTACATTCTATGTAGAGGCCTGGCAGTTCGAAGTCCTTGGCGCTCTCCTCGGGACCGCGCCAGGCCTCTGCAGCGGCCATCGGACCGACCTCGGCAACAAGTTCCCGCAGCAGGGCCAGTTCGCCGACTAGGCCGCGTTGTTCCTCGATGCTCAGCCCTCGTCCACCACCACGTAGCAGATGGTGCCAACGCATCGTGCGGCGCACGGCCCGCTGCAGCGCCGATTGCAGATCTTCCGCCGCCTCGGCGGCCCCCACAACATCTCGGCAGAGTGTCTCGAACAGATCGAGATGGCTGCGCTCATTCAGCGTGAGGCAATAGCTGTTCTGCCTCTCGACGACCCGGTAGAAAGCCCCGACATGGCGCAGCTTGGGGAGAGGTTGGACGGGTTGGATGGTGTCGTTCAATCGCAGAACCAGCGCCGGGGACCGATCGGGCATCCTGCTCCAGAAGAAATCGTGCCGCCCGTTCCTGTCCACACGATGGGCGATGCCGGGTTCGATGCGCTCCCAAGGGGATTCAGTAGTCATCTTCGAGCGCCCCGTCATCCGGTTCCTCGTCATCCACACCATACAGCTCGCGGAACTTCACCGTGTTGATCACGTATTCCACCCGCTGATCCGGTCGAGCCGACTGTGGGAAGCTGATGGACCAGCCTATGATCGGCCGATCGGGAATGCGATCGAGATGGGGCCGGTTCGCATCATCGCCCTTGGGATCTTCAACTTGGACGACATGCAGAACGAAGAGCGGCTTTTCGCGTTCGGCCCTGTAGAGGTAGTCTGGGTATGAGGGGCGCTTCCCAGCAGGTGCAGGCCGAGTCTTCTGATACTCTTCCTCGACAGCCTCCGCTCTTTCGCGGGCTACGCCAATCTTCTCGATTCCGCGAGTGGAAAGCCTGGCTCGCCTCCCGCCAATTGAAATCAAGTGCTCAGAGAGATCCGCATATCCAATTGAGCGTAATTGCGGTCCAATCGTCCAGCTGGCAAGGTCAATGTCAGGCGCCTTGCCTCTAACGCTCGCAATAAGCACATCCCAGTACTTGAGTTCGTCGAACTTTCTATCACGAATGTAGCTTCGAATTGGGCCTGTTTGTGAAAGAAAGGCCTGGTCATGGTTGCGCCACGCGAGAAGGAAGTCGTCGATAGCTTCGAACGCGTCGACATCTCGCAGCAGGTAGCCACCATTCTCCTTTGCAGAATTTTCCTGACTATTCCCGCCATCTTCAAGGGCCCGGAGGAACCGAATCGCGGCATCCTGGTTCTTATTCAAGTCTTCTGCGCGCGCGCTGATCCTTGCCGTTTCCACGAAAGCGTTGGACAAGCCGATCATGACGTGCTTCTGGCCCGACCCCATTTTATTCCGCGCTGTGACCATCAGCGAAGCTGGATGGCTCCGCACGGCGAGGCCGAAGTCGGCCGGGGTGGCCTTGGCTTTCTGCATCTTCTTCAGCTCTTGATGCAGCTCATCGGTGGCTTCAGCGATGTGTGCATACCAGTCGATCGCATCGACAGGCATCCAAACGCGGCAGACATCCTCGTAACCGCCCCGGTAGCCGAACCAGCGGCCCATCTGCATGAGGGTGTCATACATCATGGTATTCCGTAGAAACCACGTCACGGTGAGCCCCTCGAGCGTCAGTCCTCGTGACAGGGAGAAGCCGCCGACCGCGATGAGTGTCTGTCCGATGCTGCCATTGTCCGAATAATCAAGACCGTTGGCCCGACTGTTCACCTCGACGACCTTGGCTGCGGCGACAGCTTCGAGCATGGCGGCCTGGATCTGCGGCCAATCGAACTCGATGTCCGAATATTCTTCGACCCAAACCTGACGAAGCGCAGCAATCTCGGGGTCACCCAACCCTTCCGAACCACGCGCGCCGTTGACGCGAAGCGAATCCAGTATTGCATCCAGTCGCTCGTGAAGTCGGTTGCGGATCTTTTCCTGCACATTGGTGAAGCGGCTGGCATTGACCAGCATCGAGCAATGTGACCGGGCCTGGCCACGCAGATTTCGTATTGTTCGTGCAATCAGGAACGTGCGCAGAGCTTTGAGAAGACTGTCGGGAAGTTCGTCGAAGCTCTGGTCGATCCTGTGCTTGATCGGAAGGATGTCCTCGTTGTCCGAAATGTAGCGCAGCCAAGTTGGCTCACCTTCCTCCGGAAGCCCGTCAATGAAGATCTTCTTCGGCCCGAAATAGTTCGTCGGGGCATCGAGTCCCACGATGAAGTGTCTGGGGAAGAGATCCTCCTTCTTTGCTTCATCATACGAGTCCGGGTCCACGAAGATGTTCGCGAAGGGAGTGGCCGTGTATCCGACATAGCAACTGCGGTGGAACATCCCCAGCAGGTCACGGATCTGACCGTTGATCTTGGTGATCTCCTCCTTCGAATATTTGGTATTGATGGAGGCATTGTCCGCCTCGTCATCGATCAGCAGCATGGGTTGGCTGATCATCTGGGCATCACCCTTGGCGCTGTTCTCGCGCAGCCAGTCGAGCAGGTTCTTGAGGGTCGCGTGGTTCTTCTTGATGACCAGCACGACCGGCACCTTGTAGGAGTCGATCTCGCTCGTGTTGCTGGTGGCCGTGTTCTTCCGGAAATCGGAGAGCGTGTTGGTCAGACTGACGGGCGTTCGCCGATCATCGAACAGCCCGACGCCTATCGCCTTGCTACCGTCCCTCTTGCCTTTCATGGCCAGCCTGCCCGTATCGCGGCCGATGAAGCCCTCGTCGATCCGCTCCTGGGTCTGATTGCGCAGGTTGTTGTGGATGCCGGCGATCACCACGATAAGCCGGTATCCGGCATCCGCCGCTTTGCAGATGAGCCCCGTGTAATTGCCGGTCTTCCCGCTCTGGACATGCCCCACGACCATGCCCCGGCGGTCCCATTCCTCTTGGAGGTTCGGGTTCCCCAAGCGCCCGAGGATCTCGTCGGTTACGGTATCTGTAGATGTCACGACATCTTGCGGAAGGCCATTCTTCAGCATCAGCTTCCGGTAGCGCCCCCAGTAGAAGGGGTCGATCGATGCCTTGGCCTCCGGCAGCCAGGGCCGGAAGTCCTCATCATCGACCATGGCTCCGAGGCCCATGCTGATGCCGAACCTCTCCTCGATATCGCGCGCAAGCTGTTCCTGGTCGTCCAGTTCCACCCCAAGATTCAGGGCACCGTTCAGTGTCGTGATAAGCGTTCTCAGCTCGTCTCCCGTCCTCCGCTCGTTCGCGAGAGATTGCGACACGATGCCGTCGAGGTGTTCGATTTGGGCACTCAATTGGATTCCCCCAGTTCAATGTCTTCCGCCAATCTGCGCACCGCGTCCTTGTGGCTGCGCAGCGGCTCGTTCGAGCATAGATTTGCGAGGATGTCAGAAAGTGTCATCCCCATTCCCCGGAGCGTCCGAATGGCGGTCTCTGCGCCCTCCGAAAGCGAAGCGAAATCCGCCTCCTCCGCAAATACGTCCTCGGCCCCACCCAGCATGTCGGCGTGCAGCGACTCTATGGGAAGGCCGGAACCAATCAGTTTCAAGCAGGTGCGAAAGCCGTTCCGGAATTCCTCCGGAAGGCTTTCCTCGAAACCACTGATTGATGGATGATCGACATTTGGCTTATAGATGACCCGACCATCCTGCTGGACACGATTCCAGAATGGCAATTTCCTGTCGTCCACAAGCTTCTGTCCCCGCCGTTTGTAAGTCCGCTTTGAGGTACCCTGGAGGCGTTCGACAATTTTTCGCAACCGCTCTCGAACGATCGGCGGCATTTGCGCATTCGCTTTTCGGACGTCGATTTTCCAATCAGCATCCATTGTATTGGGAATATCCACTCGCACACGGGAGAGCTTGGTCAATTCCGTCTGGCGCGCCAAGCCGAGCCAGCTACCGGCAATGATCAATCGCTTCTCACGGTAGATGTAGAACCCCTGAGAGCGAAGATGCCCTTCCGGCCCGCCGAGATCATCCCAAGCGGAGCGCGACATCATCTTGTGATGTGGAAGGGTGTAACACTGGGTCTCCACGGTTCCCGTGGTCAACGGCAGGACCTCCACCGGATCCACCTGCGTAGCCTTGTGATCCTGTGCAAACGGGTCGATCGGCGCCAGTCTCCGGTCATTGAGGAATAAACGGATCTTGGGGCGCGCCCCCTCCATGTATCGATGGAAGCAGAGCCTGAGATGCCTTTCCGCCCCGGACAATGCCTTGTTGATCTCGGCTGCCCTCTTCGTTGCGTCGTGCCGATACCCGGTAGAAAGCCTGTCCAGCTTGCGCCAGAGGACAATGGTCCCGGACTCCACCAAACGGTTCGTCGCTGGAATGCTCGACAGATCATCTTCGAGATCAACGGCCCATACGTTTGTCTTCGCCACCCTATCGAGATCCCACGTCGCCGCGGACGTCACGCCGGCCTTCCTGGTAATGACGGTTAGTTGGCGGCACTGCGAGAAACTTGCGCTCTTCAAGCCCAGACCAAACCGCCCCAAGTCGTGACCTTCGCGATCTTCCAGCGGGTTCCGGGACCCCGGGCGCATCGCCTCTATCAGTTCTGCTTCTCTCATTCCGGAGCCGTCATCCAAGACGGCGATCCATGGTGCGTCACCAGTCGTCTCGGCCAGTATTTCCACTTTCGACGCACCGGCAGTGATGGAGTTGTCGATGATATCGGCCATCGCGGTTTCGAGAGTATAGCCGAAATCCCTCATACCTTCGATCAGTGAGGCAGCATGAGGGGTCGCATCAGCTTGCCTTTTGCCGAGCATTGTTTCACTTTTATCAATTTTCACAATGTACAGATTCCACGTGCATTCCGCCTTTGCGGCAAGTTCTTGTCGACCGTCGCCAACATGCTTGAAATCGATGCAAACACATAATGGCATCAAGTTGAAGCAATCTTGTCTTGGTCAGGGTGTTGCATTGCGGATGCGCTGGCCGCGCCGAGTTGCCCTCTCGTCGAAATGTTCCAGCTTCTCAAAGTCAGGGTGCCATCGACATTCTGCTTGGCCGCGTTCGCGAGTTTTCGGCGACGTCCCAGGGCGTTCTCTACTCGCCTTGGTCAAGTGCTGATCTTATTGCTGGTACTTCTGCGTGCCGGGCTCTTGGGTTCTCTCCGCGATCACCGCGATGGGCGCCGCATGTTTGCGTCCAGGGTCGGGCAGATCGAAGTGATGTGCGCGGTCAATGCCGCTTTCCTGAGAGCGATCTTACCCTCGCCGCGCGTCCCGGCTCGACGCATTCGGGAGTGGCGAAGTCAGCGTTCTGGAGCTGGTGTGTTCAGATGACGGCATCCTCCCGGAAGGGTGTGCCGGTGCGCCACATGGCGTGCAGCGTGACGGCCAGTTCATTGGCCAATGCGTCCTTTGCCTTCCGCGGTCCGGTGCGTTCTGCGATTGCCTTGGCCCAGTCGCGCAGGCGGCCGCCACCCAGATTCCGGCAGTAGATCGCGTGTGCCGCCTCGAAGAGGCATTTCTTGGCGAAGTCCTGGCCTATATGACCTACCCGGCCCAGCACCGCACCAAGTTGCACAGCACCAATCCGATCGAGCGGCTAAATGGCGAGATCAAGCGACGCACGGACGTCTTCGGAATCTTTCAGAACGAGGCATCGATCCGATGCCTCGTCGGCGCGACCCTGATGGAGCAGACCGAGGAATGGACCGTCCAGCGCGCCAGATACATGACGCTGGAAACGCTCGCGCCTGTCCGCGATGATCTCAATGTCAGCGTGCCTGCGGCGCATAGCGACTGACCAGCTCGGCCCGCTTGAAAGCGCGAGGCGTGCGGGGAGCTACAACAACTCTCGGGACATCATCGATCTGCGTCAATTCGAGGGAATGGCACATCAGGTCACGTTAGCAAGGCGCAACGCTCTTTCGCACAGCTTCGTCCACCCAAGGTCTCGCCTCAAAGAGATGGTTTACTGGCGTCCGGTTAACCGATTGAAATTGCGTGATCACCCAACAGTATGGTTTACAAATAAAACCAATAAAATCAACAATGCTCACGGATTGCAAATCCGTGCACAGGGGTTCGATTCCCCTACTCGCCTCCAAATTTCCCCCATTCAGACATGTCACCACGCCCACGGGCGACCCTCGGGTCGGCGCGCATCGGGGATGTTTGGCGTTTCGTACGCGAGTCTCGCCGCGCGCGGCACAGGCGAAACCCGCCTTTTCCATACATATTCTGACCGCTTTCCGGCGCTGAGCAGCCGGAGCGCCTGCAACTTCAGCAGCCTCGTGTTCGGGCGCATGAAAAACGCAGAAGTTTATTTTACCGTTTGGTCAAAAACCTCCTGATGGGCACAGACGGCCGTCGCGCCGCACCGCATCAGTCCGCACAGGAGGTCACGCATGGAAATCGGGGTATTCCTTCCCATCGGCAACAACGGCTGGCTCATCTCCGAGACCGCGCCGCAGTACCGGCCGAGCTTCGAGCTCAACAAGCAGATCACGATGAGCGCCGAGAAGCACGGGCTCGACTTCGTGCTCACCATGATCAAGCTGCGCGGCTTCGGCGGCAAGACCGAGTTCTGGGACCACAATCTCGAGAGCTTCACGCTGATGGCAGGGCTCGCTGCCTGCACCAGCAAGATCCGCCTCTATGCCACCGCTGCCTCGCTGGTGATGCCGCCCGCGATCGTCGCGCGCATGGCCTCGACCATCGATTCCATCTCGAACGGCCGCTTCGGGGTGAACCTCGTCACCGGCTGGCAGAAGCCGGAGTACACGCAGATGGGAATGTGGCCGGGGGATGAGTTCTTCGGCACGCGCTACAAGTACCTTGGCGAGTATGCGCAGGTGCTGCGCGACCTCTGGGAGACCGGCAGGAGCGATCTCAAGGGCGAGTTCTTCCAGATGGAGGACTGTCGCCTCAGCCCGCGCCCGCAGGCCGACATGAAGGTGATCTGCGCCGGCTCTTCGGATGCGGGCATGGAGTTCTCGGCCCAGTATGCCGACTACAATTTCTGCTTCGGCAAGGGGGTGAACACGCCCAAGGCCTTCGCGCCCAACGCCGAGCGGCTGATGGAGGCCACCGCGAAGACCGGGCGGGACGTCTCGACCTACGCGCTTTTCATGATCATCGCGGACGAGACCGACGAGAAGGCCCGCGCCAAGTGGGAACTCTACAAGGAGGGCGCCGACCAGGAGGCGCTGTCGTGGCTCGGGCTGCAGAGCGCGGCCGACAAGACCTCGGGCTCTGACACCAACGTGCGGCAGATGTCCGACCCGGTCTCGGCGGTGAACATCAACATGGGCACGCTGGTGGGCTCCTACGCAACCGTCGCGCGGATGCTCGACGAAGTGGCAGAAGTCCCCGGCACGGGGGGCGTTCTGCTGACCTTCGACGATTTCGTGGTGGGGGTCGAGGATTTCGGCTCCAGGATTCAACCGCTTATGGCCTGCCGCAGAGCGGTTCAGGTCGCCGAACCCGCATGAGGACCGAGATGGAACTTGCCGCACAACCCGAAGCCTTTGCCTTCGACCCCGAGACCACCGCGCTGATCGTCGTGGACATGCAGAACGCCTATGCCAGCAAGGGGGGCTACATCGACCTTGCCGGTTTCGACATCTCCGGCGCGCGCTCCTGCATCGAGAACATCGCCAAGGTGACGCAGGCCTGCCGCGACGCGGGCGTTCTTGTCACCTTCCTGCAGAACGGCTGGGACGCGGCCTATGTCGAGGCGGGCGGGCCGGACTCTCCGAACGTGAAGAAGTCGAACGCCATCAAGACGATGAAGAAGCGCCCCGAGCTCTGGGGGCAGTTGCTGGCGAAGGGCGGCTGGGATTACGACCTCATTGACGAGCTGGTGCCGCAGGAGGGTGACCTGCTGATCCCGAAGCCGCGCTACTCGGGCTTCTTCAACTCCTACCTCGACAGCGCCCTGCGCTCGCGCGGCATTCGCACGCTGGTCTTCACCGGCATCGCCACCAACGTCTGCGTGGAGAGCTCGCTGCGCGACGCCTTCCACCTCGAATACCACTGCCTGATGCTCGAGGACGCGACCAACGCCGTCGGCCCCGACTACATCCAGAAGGCGACGGTGTTCAACGTCGCCACCTTCTTCGGCTGGGTCGCCAAGACCGACGACTTCTGCGCCGCGCTCATCTCCAAGGAAGCAAAGGAACTTTCGAATGCCTAAGACTCCCGTGATCCCCGAAGGCACCGGCAAGCCGCTCGCGCCCTACCTGCCCGGCGTGCTGGCCGACGGGGTTGTGTACGTGTCGGGCACGTTGCCATTCGACAAGGAGAACAACGTCGTGCACGTGGGCGACGCCAAGGCGCAGACCGCGCATGTGCTCGAGACCATCAAGTCGGTGATCGAGAAAGCCGGCGGCACGATGGACGACGTGGTGATGAACCACATCTTCGTCACCGACTGGGCCAACTACGGCGCGGTGAACGAGGTCTATGCCTCCTATTTCCCGGGCGACAAGCCGGCGCGCTACTGCATCCAGTGCGGCCTCGTGAAGCCCGACGCGCTGGTCGAGATCGCCACGGTCGCGGTCATCAAGTAATGCGGTTCACCCATCTCAAGTGCGGGCGCGAGGGCGCCCGCACGCTTGTGCTCTGCTCCGGTCTCGGCGGTGCGCAGGGCTACTGGGCCCCGCATCTCGAGGCGCTGCGGCCCGGGTTCGACCTGATCCTCTACGACCAGCGCGGCACCGGCGAGAATGCCTGCGACCTCGGGCCGACCTCGATCGCCGAGATGGCGGGCGACGTGCTCGAGATCTGCGACGCGGCCGGGGTGGAGCGGTTCGACCTGATCGGCCATGCGCTCGGCGGGCTGGTGGGCTTCGAGCTGGCCGCGCGCGCCGATCGCCGGGTCGGGCGGGTGGTGGCAATCAACGCATGGCCCGAGATCGACGCGCATACCTCGCGTTGCTTCGACATCCGCCTCGCGACGCTGGCGGGGCAGGGGTTGCCGGCCTTCGCCGCGCTGCAGATGAACTTCCTCTACCCGCCGTTCTGGATCGCCGCCTTCCCCGAGAAGATCGCCGCCGAGGAAGCCCATGCCGTGGCGCATTTCCAGGGCGCCGAGATCATCACCCACCGCATAGGGGCGCTGCGCGATTTCCGCCTGCCCGAGATCGCCGACGGCTCGGAGATCCTGCTGCTCGCCAGCAAGGACGACGCGCTGGTCGACGTCGCGCAGTCCGAGCGGCTGGCGGCGCGGATCCCCGGCGCGAAGCTGGTGATCTTCGACCAGGGCGGCCACGCGCTGAACCTGACCATGCGCGAGGCCTTCGAAGCCGAGGTGCTGCCCTTCCTGTCGGCGGCCTGACCCTTTCGCGTCGCGACGAAACCCCGCTGGACAAATCCGGCGGGGTTTTCCACGCTCCGCCTGACCAAAGGGAAAGGACCGGCCATGGCCCACGAGATGCAGAAACCCGCCGCCCCCGCGCCGCTGCGCAATGTCGATCTGGAGACCGACGCGATCCGTCAGGCGCGCGTCGACCTGGCCGCCAGCCTGCGGATGGCGGCGCGCTACGGGCTCGAGGAGGGCATCTGCAACCATTTCTCCGCCGTGGTGCCGGGCCATCCCGACCTCTTCCTCGTCAACCGGCTGGGCGATGCCTTTGCCGAGGCGACGGCCTCGAGCCTGCTGATCTGCGATTTCGACGGCCACGTGCTGGCGGGCGAGGGCGAGCCCGAGGCCACCGCCTTCTACATCCATGCGCGGCTGCACAAGCGTCACCCGCGCGTCGGCGCGGCCTTCCACACCCACATGCCCAATGCCACCGCGCTCACCATGATCGAGGGCGCGCCGCTGGTCTGGGCCGGGCAGACCGCGCTGAAGTTCTACGGCCGTACCGTGGTGGACGAGGCCTACAACGGGCTCGCGCTCGACAATGATGAGGGCGACCGCATCGCCGAGGCGATGGGGGACGCGGATATTGTCTTCATGCGCAACCACGGTGTCATGGTCTGCGCCCCCAACATCGCCGAGGCCTGGGACGATCTTTATTACCTCGAGCGCGCCGCCGAGGTGCAGCTGAAGGCGATGAGCTCGGGCCGCCCGCTGATCCCGGTCTCCAAGGACCTGGCCGAGAAAACGGCGAAGCTGATGCGCGAGGGCGACCCGGAAAGCGCGCGGATGCACCTCGAAAGCATCAAGCGCCAGCTCGACGTCGTGTCGCCGGGCTTCCGCGACTGAGCGGCACACAGGCCCGCGCCGCGGCCCATGCGACGGGACGTCCCTTCCCAAGCGCCCCGGATTGCCGCTACAGATTGCGCATGATCCGCGCGCGCGCCCATCGCATGTCCCTCCTCGTCGCCGTGCTTGCACTGGCGCTGGCCAGCGTCGTCTTCGCGGCGCGCATGGCGCCCGAGGGCCCGCAGGGCGAGAGCCTGCGCAGCTACCTCGCCATGGGCGGCTCGCTGGCGGATCTCTGCGCCGACGAGGCGCCGCACCACGCCCATCACTGCCCGGTCTGCAACCTGCTGCCGGAGGTGCCCGAGGTTGCGCCGCTCGCCGCCGCGCTGCGGATGGATCGCCGCTTCCATGTCGGCACGCTTAGCGACCTCGACCTGCCGCCGCAGCGTGGCAATCCCCGGATTTCTCCGCGCGCGCCCCCGGCGCTGGCCTGACCCGGACCCGCGGCGCCGGCGCCGCTTTTCCGCAACAGCAGGCCGGACGATCCGTCCCGGCACATGTCCCGCGCAGGCAGCGGTGCGTCCGCGCGCGCGTCGGAGGAGAGAAAGATGAAGACCACCACCCTGATCGCCGCCCTCGGGCTTGCCCTGCTTCCGGCCGCGGCCGCGCTTGCCGACCACGAGCACGCCGACCCCAAGATGGAGCACGCCGAGCACATGGCTGCCCATGCCGCGGCAAGCTACGAGATCGGCGCCCTGCGCATCGAGACCCCGTTCGCGCGCGCCAGCCTGCCCAACCAGCCGGTCGGCGGCGGCTTCTTCACTGTCACCAACACCGGCACCGGGGATGACCGGCTGATCGCCGCGGGCACCTCGCCCGAGCAGGCGGACCGCACCGAGATCCACGAGATGTCCATGGACGGGCAGGTGATGAAGATGCGCCAGCTTGCCGACGGGCTGCCGATCCCGGCGGGCGCGACGGTCGAGCTGAAGCCCGGCGGCTATCACCTGATGATGATGGGGCTGAAGCAGCCGCTGGTCGAGGGCGAGACCGTCACCGTCTGGCTGACCTTCGAGAAGGCCGGCACGATCGAGATTCCGCTGGCCATCGGCGCGCCCAATGCCAAGGACGGCGGGCAGGGTCACATGACCCACGGCAACTGAGGAGCGGTGGCATGACGAAAAAGGGCATCACCGCGATCCGTTTCGCGCTCTGGGGGCTGGTCCTGCTGGCGCTCCTTGCCGTGCTGTGGTTCCGCGTCCTCTCGCCGACGCTGCAGGAGGACATCGCCGGCTCGCTCGGGCGCGGCGACTATCACCTGACCGCCACCGACGGCACCGCCTTCACCGAGGACAGCCTGAAGGGCGCGCCCTCGGCGGTGTTCTTCGGCTTCACCCATTGCCCCGAGGTCTGCCCGACGACGCTCGGCGACATTGCCACCTGGCAGGAGGGGCTCGGCGAGGCGGGCAAGCAGCTTCGCGTCTTCTTCGTCACCGTCGATCCGGAGCGCGACACGGCCGAGGCGCTCGGCCAATACGTGTCGTGGGTGCCGGGCGTGATCGGCGTCTCGGGCACGCGCGAGGAGATGGACAAGGCGATCCGCTCCTTCCGCATCTACGCCAGCCGCGTGCCGGTCGAGGGCGGAGACTACACGATGGACCACTCGGCCATGGTGCTGCTCTTCGACGCGCGCGGCGATTTCTCCGGGCTGATCAACTACCAGGAAGAGTATGACCGCGCGCTCGGCAAGCTGCGGACGCTGGTCGGGGCCTCCTGAAATCTTTCCTACCGGCAAGGGCTTGCCGACCCGTTGGCAGGCCCTTGCCGAGCCCCTGCGCGCGCGCCACTCTGCTCTCAAAACGCAAAAGAGGCGGAGCGGGCAAATGGGCAGCACTAGACGGACTTTCCTCATGGCGGGCGGGGCGATGGCTCTGCTTGCGGGTTGCGGCGGCGGCTATTCCGAGAGCCCCGCAGCCATCGACGATCCCATGCTGCGGCCGCAGCCGAATCCCGGCTGGGACGCCTGGGTGGCCTCGTTCCGCGGCCGCGCGCTGTCGCATGGGATTTCCTCGGGCACCTATGATGCCGCCTTCCGCTCCGCCGGCTTCCTGCCCGGGGTGGTCGAGCGCGACCGCAGCCAGACCGAGTTCAGCCGCACGCTCGAGGACTATCTCGCGATCACCGCGAACGAGCAGAAGGTCTCGCAGGGGCGCGTGGAACTTGGCCGGAACATGGGCGTGCTGCGCGAGATCGAGGCGCGCTACGGCGTGCCGCCGCACGTGGTCTGCGCCTTCTGGGGCATGGAAAGCAGCTACGGCACCCGCCGCGGCGACATCCCGGTGATCTCGGCCTGCTCGACGCTGGCCTATGACGGGCGGCGCGGCAGCTTCTTCGAATCCCAGACGCTGGCCGCGCTGCGCATCCTCGAGCGCGGCGACGTCGCGCCGGCGCATCTCACCGGCAGCTGGGCCGGGGCGATGGGGCACACGCAGTTCATCCCGACCACCTTCCAGAGCTACGCGGTGGACTTCCGCGGCGACGGGCGGCGCGACATCTGGTCCGACGATCCGACCGACGGCCTTGCCTCGACCGCCAACTACGTTGCGCGCAGCGGCTGGCGGCGCGGCGAGCCCTGGGGCGTCGAGGTGCTGCTGCCCGCGGGCGGCGCGGGAATGGCCGGCGGCTCGCGCAGCGGCGCGGGCTGGGCCTCGGCCGGGGTACGCGCGGCGTCCGGCGGAGCGCTGCCCTCCGGCACGGGCAAGCTGCTGCTGCCCGAGGGCGCCTCGGGTCCCGCCTTCCTGATCTATCCGAACTTCAACGTGATCCTGCGCTACAACAACGCGCAGAACTACGCGATCGGCGTCGGGCACCTGTCGGACCGGCTGCTGGGCGCGGGCCCGCTGCGCGGCAGCTTCCCGCCGGACCGCTACGGGCTGACCATCGAGGACCGGCGCGAGCTGCAGGGCCGCCTGAACTCCGCCGGTTTCGATGCCGGCACCCCCGACGGCGTGCTGGGCAAGAAGTCCACCACGGCCATCGAGGGCTACCAGGCGCGGGTCGGGCTGCCGGTCACCGGCGAGCCGTCGCAGGGTCTGCTGGCGCAATTGCGGCGCGGCTGAGCGCCGCGCCTTTCCGCCGCGGTCCGGTCACACCCCGGCGGTGCCGCCAAGCGCGGTCTGCAGGTCGGCGAGCGTCTTCTTCTCGGCCTCCGAGACGGCCTCGCCGCCGAACCCGAGGAAACCGCCTTCCTTGGCGGCTTCGGCGGTGCGCGTCGCGGTGTCGATCAGGAACTCGGAGAAGGCCCCGGCCTCCTCCGGCGCGGTGGTCTTCACCACGCCGAGGATCTCCGACAGCCGGGCGATGGCCGCGTCGGTGATCTCGGGCGGCTTCTTGCCCTTCACCAGCGCCTTCACCCCGTCCATCGCGGCCGAGCGGCCCTCGGAGGTCTTGTAGGCCTCGGCCACCTCGGCGGCGAGCGTGCCGGCGGAGGCATCCTTCAGCGAGCCGGCCATCGCCGCGCTTTCCTGAACCGCGCCGATCAGCCCGCCGGGATCGGCGGCGGTGATCGCCAGCCCGGCCAGCATCGGGGCCTCGAGAACCATCGGCCAGTCGGCTTCGGTGAATTTTTCCTTAAGTGCCATGGGAGCCTCCGCTCAGTCGTTTTGAAATGTCGGTCACAATCGTCCGGAAAGACGCCGGTGGGTGATCGTCCGGCGCGTGGTCTGCCCGCGGGAAAAGTCCGGGGCGGGGGTGCAGGCGAGAAATGGTGAGAGCCTGCCGTCGTCTGAAATAGGTGGGTCCGGCCTCAATCTCGTGGCCGGGTCCGGTGGCGTGCGTCCGGTGCCTTGTGGTCCCGAACCGCAACGCCCGGAGCCTAGCTCAACCCCCGCGAGTGATCCAGCGCGCGGAGGGCTCCCGGCGTCCTGATATGCCCAATGGTCGGTTTTCCGCCGATCGGCCGCGCGTCGCCCGGCAGGGCGAACCGCACCCCGGAGGGACGCGGCGCGGTCAGATCACCTCGATGACGTCCTTGTCGATGGCGAGGTGGTAGCCCTTGCGGGCGATGTTGCGCACCAGGAGCTCGCTCACCATCTGGTTGCCGAGCCCGTCGCGCAGGCGCTTGATGCGGGTGGCGCCGGCGGCCTCCTCGCAATCCGAGGCGTCGCGCCCCGAGATCACCGCCTCGATCTCGGCGCCGGTGAGCATCTCGTCGTCCATCCGTGCCTCGGCCAGCACCGACAGGGTCTCGATCATCGCGGCGGTCAGCTTGAAGCCCATGGTGTTGAGATAGACCATGTTCTCCTCGCGGCTGATGATCAGCGAGCTGACCTGGATGCCCGAGCGCTCGATCTGCGCCATGCGCCGGTTCATCCCGGCGAGCATCACGAGGAAGACCAGCGCCGCGACCAGCATGGCGGCGGCGAAGACCAGCAGCACGAAGATCACCATCCGGTAGCTCGCCAGCGTGTCGGCGAAGGCGGTGCCGGAGAGCGCGAGGATCTCCAGCAGCTTCACCTCGGCCTGCGCGGTCAGGTCGTGGTCGACGAAGATCCGCTCGACCCGCGCGTTGAAGGCGTTGCCGTCGGGCAGGCTGAACATGAGCACCCCGCCCGCCACGACCAGCAGGGCGACGATCGCGGCGATGCCGAAGGTGACGATGCGCCCGCCGGTGCGGCGGGCTTCAGTAGCGGAGATAGAACTCGCCGGCATTCTTCTTCTTTTCTTCCGAGGGCGGCTTTTCGGACAGCGCGACGACGCTTAGCAGTGTCCAGCCGTTGCGGTCGAGCCGGATTTCCAGCTGCGCGGCCGCGGTGTTCTTCGACGGGCAGGTTTCCGTCGGCAGGAGGGCGATGCCGTATTGCAGGCGCAGCGGATCGTCCTGTTTGGCCTTGTACTCCGCGTAGCAGTCGGCCTGCGCCGCAGTGGCGCCAAGGGCGAGCAGAAGCGAGAGGGCGAGAAGCGGGGTGTTCATGGGGGAAGACTGAGCGCGGTTGCGCCGCAATTCAATAGCGCCAGACGGATAGGCGGCGGATATCCGATAACATCGGAGGGATATTGCCTGTTTTGCCGGGGCGGCCCGAAGCTCGGCTGGATCGCGGCGCGTGCCGTGGTAGCCACAGGTTCCACCCCGAAGGAGACAGTCATGTCCAGGAAGTTCATCGCCGCCGTGCTCGCCGCCTCGGTCGTCGTCACCGGTTTCACCTCAGCCCCCGTCCGCGCCGCCGACGCGCAGGACGTGGCGAAGGTCCTTGGCGGCGCCGCCCTCGTCTACATGATCGGCAAGGCGGTCAGCGAGGCCCGCGCGGAGGACCGCGAGAAGGACAAGAAGGAGGCCAAGCAGCAGGCCTGGTTCCACGATCCCGATCCCGCCCCCTACCTGCCGCGCCCCTACAGCTTCCAGCCCGCGTCGGACTCGCGCCACGAGCTCTTCGCGCATTCCTCGCAGGCACAGACGCGGGGCGTGCTGCCGGGGGCCTGCCTGCGCGACGTGCGCGGCGAGCGCGGCCAGGTGCTGCTGCGGTCCTGCCTGCGCAGCGCCGCGGTGAACACCAAGGCGCTGCCGGACCGCTGCGCCAAGAACATGCGCCTCGGCAAGGATAAGGAACACGTGTTCTCGGCGCAGTGCCTCGAGAAGGCCGGCTGGCGGATCGCGCGGGGCGGCAAGGGGCACGGCCACGACGGCCATGACGAGCGGCACGACGGCCGCCACGGCGACTGGCGTTACGACTGGAAGCACAACGGCCGGCGCGACTGACCGCGCCGACCGGGTCAGGTCCTGCTCAGTGCAGCTCCTCGGGCAGCACGAGGTTGAGCAGGATCGACAGGCCCGCGGCCGGCAGCAGGCCGGATGTCAGCAGCACCTGTGCCGTCTGGGGCAGGTGCTGCAGCGCGCTCGGTTCGAGCTGGAGCCCGAAGCCGACCGAGAGCGAGATCGCGAAGATCACCATGTTGCGGCGATTCCAGACCACCTCGGAGAGCATGTTGACCCCCGCCGCGCAGACCATGCCGAACATCACGATGACCCCGCCGCCGAGCACGTTGATCGGCACGGTCGAGACCGCCGCGCCGACCTTCGGCACCAGTCCGCAGACGATCAGGAAGAGCGCGCCGATGGTCACGACGTGGCGGCTCATCACCCCGGTCATCGAGATAAGCCCGACGTTCTGGCTGAACGAGGTGTTGGGCAGCCCGCCGAAGACCCCGGCCACGGCTGTTCCCAGCCCGTCGGCGAAAGTGGCGCCGCCAACCTCCCTGTCGGTGGCCTCGCGCCCGGCACCACCCTTGGTGATGCCCGACACGTCCCCCACGGTCTCGATCGCCGAGATAACCGCCATGAAGCACATGCCGAGGATGATCGCGGGGTTGATCTCGAAGCCCCAGCGGAACGGCATCGGCAGCTCGAAGAGCGGCGCATTGGCGACGTTGCCGAAGCTGACCTGCCCCATGGCGAGCGCCACGAGATAGCCCGCCAGCAGCCCGACCAGCACCGCCGAGAGTGCCAGCAGCCCGCGGGTGAAGAACTTCACCCCCAGCGTCACGAGGATGACGACAAGCGCCGGAAGCCACATGGCGAGGCTGCCGAACTCGGGCGTGCCCAGCTTCGGCACGCCGCCAGCGGCGTACTGGATGCCGACCTTCAGCAGCGCGAGGCCGATCATAAGCACGATGAGCCCGGTGACCAGCGGCGGCAGCGCGTGGCGGATCCGGGTGACGACGAAGCCGAGGCAGAAGTGGAACATCCCGCCGATCGCGACGCCGGTCATCAGCCCGGCCATGCCCGCGACCCCCTGTCCGGCCACCGCCGGGATCATCACCGGCAGGAAGGCAAAGGACGTGCCCTGCACGATCGGCAGCCGCGCGCCTACCCGGCCGAAGCCGATGGTCTGGAACAGCGTGGCGACCCCGGCGAAGAGCATCACCATCTGGATCATGTAGATCATGTTGGGGAAGTCGGGGCTGTTCGAGCCGTAGCCGAAGCCCGCCGCCCCGGCGATGATGATCGCCGGGGTGACGTTCGAGGCGAACATCGCCAGCACGTGCTGCAGCCCGAGCGGCACCGCCTTGCCGAGCGGCGGCATGTAGTCGGGGTTGATCAGCTCTTCCGGCGTGCCGATCGGGTGGCCCTTGGGGGCGGTTGCGTCAGTCATTCCATCGTCTCCCTCGTCGTTGTCACGTCGTGAAAATGAGATGACCCGCCGCCTCTGCCGGGCGCCTGCGCGGGGTACGGGGCCGGTCAGCCCCGGGTGATCAGCAGCGGCTCCTCCAGCCAGTGTTCCTCGAGGTTCGGCGTATGCCCGATGCGGTCGACCACGGCAAAGAGCCCCGGCGCGTGCAACGGCGTCAGCACCCCGTGCCATGTGCCGCGGCGCAGGTTGATCCCCTGTCCGGGCGCCGCGACAAAGGCATGGATGGCGCCCGGCGCGTCGTTTTCCCCCTCGCCGGGCTCGGCCACGATCACCAGCCACTCGTTCTGGTGCATCGGCAGGAAGGCCTGGGAGCCCTCGGGGTGCCGCTCGACCAGTTCGAGGGTGTAGGGCAGGGCGCGCGGCTCGGCGTCGAAGAGGCTGATGCCCGCCCGCCCCTCCGGTCCGAAATCCATCCCGGCGCGGTCGTGGTGCCGCCCGCAGAGCCCCTGGTTGATGATCTTGTCGGGGGCGCCTTTCACCTCGAGCACCTCGCCATAGGGCGCGAAACCCTCGGCGGTGAGCGGGCGCGCGGCGATCTCCCTCATCGCGCCGCCCCCACCGGCGCCAGCGAGACGTGGCGGTTCACGTCCTTGTAGAGCAGGTAGCGGAAGCGCGCGCTGTCGTCGACGATGCAGGCCTGCGGGCAGAAGGCGCGCAGCCACATGAAATCGCCGGGCCCGACGTCGACCCAGTCCTGGTTGAGCAGGTACTTCGCGCGGCCCTCGAGCACGTAGAGCCCGTGCTCCATCACGTGCGTCTCGGCAAAGGGGATGCGCCCGCCCTTGCCGAAGGTGACGATATTGGCGTGGAAGTCGTGGCGGATGTCGGCGGGGTCGAAGAAGCGCTGGGTGCCCCAGAGCTCCTCGCAGCCGGCCATCCAGTTCACCGGGACCTCGTCGTCATGGGTGACGATCACCGGAGGCACCGAGACCCCCGGCGCCGCCTCCCAGCGCTTGCGGATCCAGTGGAACCTGCAGGGCGTCCCGCCGCTGTTCCAGATCGTCCAGCCGGAGCTTGGCGGCAGGTAGACGACGTGACCGGCACGCAGGTCGTGCACCGTGCCGCCGACGGTCAGCCGCGCCGTGCCCTCGGTGACCAGCAGCGCCGCCTGCGCCTGCGCATCGGGCTCGGGCCCGTCGCTGCCGCCGCCCGGGGCCAGTTCAACTGCGTATTGCGCGAAGCTCTCGGCAAAGCCCGAGAGCGGCTTGGCGATGATCCAGGCGCGGGTCTGCGTCCAGCCCGGCAGGAGCGAGGTGACGATGTCGCGCATCGTGCCGGCGGGCAGGAAGGCATAGGCGGTGGTGAAGACTGCGGCGCCCTGCGGGTTGTCCTCGCGCGGCGGCATGCCGGCGGGCGGGAAGGCGTAGCTACGGGGGGTGTCCATGATGCTCAAAGGATTGCCTCCAGGCGCAGGCGGGCGATGCGTTCGACCTGGCGGCAGGCCTCGGCGAACTCGGTCTCGGTGCCCTGTGCGATGCGTCGCTCGAAGGCGGCAAGGATGCCGGCCTTGTCGTGGTCGCGCACCGCGATGATGAAGGGGAAGCCGTGCTTGCCGACATAGGCGGCGTTGAGCTCGGTGAAGCGCGCGCGCTCGGCGTCGGTCAGCGCGTCGAGCCCGGCGCTGGCCTGCTCGGCGCTGCTCTCGTCGGTGAGGCGCTTCGCCTGCGCCAGCTTGCCGGCAAGATCCGGGTGCGCCTGCAGCACGCCGAGCCGTTCCTCGCGGCTCGCGGTGCGCAGCACGCGGGCGAGCGCGTTGGCCAGCCCCGCGGGCCGGTCATGCGCCGCGCCCAGCTCCAGCGCGAAGGCGCGCTCGGCGACCCAGGGCGAATGCTCGACGATGCCGCCGAAGGTGCCGACGAAGGTCTCGCGGTCCATGGTCGAGGGGCGCGGGCCGGTCTTCGGCGGATGCACCTTCGCCCAATGCTCTGCGATCTCCAGCCGGGTCGGGGTCCAGACCCCGTCGAAGCCGCCGATGTAGTCGAGGAAGCGCTTGAGCCCCATCATCTTGCCCGGCCGGCCGATGAGGCGGCAGTGCAAGCCGACCGACATCATCGCCGGCTTGCCCGCCTCTCCCTCGACGATCAGCGCATCGAACGCGTCCTTGAGGTAGGTGTAGAACATCTCGCCCTCGATCCAGCCGGGCGAGGTGGCGAAGCGCATGTCGTTGGCCTCGAGCGTGTAGGGGATGATCAGCTGGTCGCGGCCGTCCACCTCGAGCCAGTAGGGCAGGTCGTCGTCGTAGGTGTCGGAGATGTAGTCCATCGCCCCGGTCTCGGCGACGAGGCGGACGGTGTTGGCGCTGCAACGCCCGGTGTACCAGCCGCGCGGCGGCGCGCCCACGACCTCGGTGTGCAGGCGGATCGCCTCGGCGATGGCGGCGCGCTCCTCGGCCTCGGGCATGTCCTTGTGCTCGACCCACTTCAGCCCGTGCGAGGCGATCTCCCAGCCGGCGTCCTTCATCGCCTCGACCTGCTCGGGCGAGCGTGCGAGGGCGGTGGCGACGCCGTAGATGGTGAGCGGGATCTCGTAGCCGGTGAAGAGCCGGTGCAGCCGCCAGAACCCGGCGCGGGCGCCGTATTCGTAGATCGACTCCATGTTCCAGTGCCGCTGCCCGGGCCATTGTGCCGCGCCCGCGATGTCCGACAGGAAGGCCTCGGAGGCCGCGTCCCCGTGCAGGATGCTGTTCTCGCCGCCCTCCTCGTAGTTGAGCACGAACTGCACGGCGATCTTCGCGCCGCCGGGCCATTGCGCGTCGGGGCGGTCGGGCCCGTGCCCGATCATGTTGCGGGGGTAGCGCTGCATCTGCCGGTCCTCTGGCATGGGTCGTCTCCTGTCGATACTGGCGCACCGGGCCGGGCGGAACCGCAAAGCCCCGCACCGGGACGCGCGCCTTGCCTTCCCTGTTAGCACCGCTGAAAAAAGGAGCAAGAACAAGTGGCGCAGGCGCCGCGCCCGCCCGGCGCCGCGCGGGTCGAGGGGCCGGATGCCTCCGGCGGGGATATTTGGACCATGTGGAAGGACGGTCCGGACCTTCATGTGGACCGGCTCTCCCCGGTGGGCGGCGCCCTCTCCCTGCCACGAGCTCCCCCGTGCCATATGGACAGATCGCCCCCCAGCCCCTATGTGCAGCCATCATGGCCAAGCAGAAGTCCGACCCCAACTACAAGATCATCGCCGAGAACCGGCGCGCGCGCTTCGACTACGCGATCGAGGACGATATCGAATGCGGTATCATCCTGACCGGGTCCGAAGTGAAGAGCCTGCGCGAGAACAGCTCGAACATCGCCGAGAGCTACGCGGCGGTCGAGGACAGCGAGCTGTGGCTGGTGAACTCCTACATCGCCCCCTACAATCGCGCCATGTTCCCGCACGAGGAGCGCCGCCGCCGCAAGCTGCTGGTCTCCAAGAAGGAGCTCTCGCGGCTGTGGAACGAGACCCAGCGCAAGGGCATGACGATCGTGCCGCTGGTCATGTACTTCAACCACAAGGGCGTGGTGAAGCTGAAGATCGGCATCGCGCGCGGCAAGCAGAACCACGACAAGCGCGAGACCGAGGCGCAGCGCGACTGGAACCGCCAGAAGCAGCGCCTGCTCAAGGAGCGCGGCTGACCTCCCTCCCGCCGTCCCGGCTTCTGCGGGGCATCGCACCCTTGCGAGTCCGGGTCCGGCACCGTAGAGACGAGGCGATGCTGACAGCCCCGGGGAGAGGTGATGGCAAGTGACGATCCCAAGACGCTGGTGTCCACCGACTGGCTGGCACGCCACCTGAAAGATCCCGACCTGCGCCTGCTCGACGCGAGCTGGTACATGCCCGGATCCAGCCGCGATCCGAAGGCCGAGTACGAGGCCGCGCATATCCCCGGCGCCCGCTTCTTCGACATCGACGAGATCTCCGACCTGCGCTCGAGCCTGCCGCACATGGTGCCGCCGGTGGACAAGTTCATGTCCCGGATGCGCGCCATGGGGGTCGGCGACGGGCACCAGATCGTCGTCTACGACGGCACCGGCCTGTTTTCCTCCGCGCGCGTCTGGTGGCTGTTCAAGCTGATGGGCCATGACGACATCGCCGTGCTCGACGGCGGGCTTCCCAAGTGGCAGTCCGAGGGGCGCGAGGTCGAGGACCTGCCCCCCGTGATCCGCGACCGCCACATGATGGTGCGCCGCCAGAACCACCTGGTGAAGGACGTGACGCAGGTCTCCGCCGCCTCGAAGCTGCGCGACCACGAGATCCTCGACGCCCGTGCCCCCGCCCGCTTCCGCGGCGAGGTGGCCGAGCCGCGCCCGGGCCTGCGCTCGGGCCACATCCCCGGCTCGAAGAACGTGCCCTTCGGCACGCTGCTCAACCCCGACCAGACGATGAAATCGCCCGAGGCGCTGCGCGCCGCCTTCGAGGCCGCCGGGGTCGACCTCGGCAAGCCCGCGATCACCAGCTGCGGATCGGGTGTCACCGCCGCCATCCTGAGCCTTGCCCTGACCCGCCTCGGCAAGACCGACCACGCCCTTTATGACGGGTCCTGGAGCGAGTGGGGGCAATTCCCCACGCTGCCCGTCGCCACCGGAGAGAACTGATGTTCGAGACTCTCAAAGAGCAACCCGCCGACAAGATCCTCATGCTGATGCAGGCCTACAAGGAAGACCCGCGCACGCAGAAGATCGACCTCGGGGTCGGCGTCTACAAGGACGCCAGCGGCAACACGCCGGTCATGCGCGCCATCAAGGCGGCGGAAAAGCAGCTCTGGGAGAGTGAGACCACCAAGTCCTATACCGGCCTCGCCGGCGATCCGGCCTTTGCCGAGGCGCTGGGCAAGCTGGTGCTGGGCGACGCGGTTCCGTTCGAGAACGTGGCGGCGGCCGCGACCCCGGGCGGCACCGGCGCGGTGCGCCAGGCCTTCGACATGATCAAGATGGCCAACCCCAGGGCGCGCGTCTTCGTCTCGGATCCGACCTGGCCGAACCACCTGTCGATCCTCAAGCACATGGGGCTCGAGGTCGTCTCCTACCGCTACTTCGACGCCGAGACCCGCGGCGTGGACTTCGTGGGCATGATCGCCGACCTGCAGCAGGTGCTGCCGGGCGACGTGGTGCTGCTGCACGGCTGCTGCCACAACCCGACCGGCGCGAACCTGAACATCTCGCAGTGGAAGGCCGTGGTCGACCTGCTGCTCGAGAAGCAGGGCACGCCGATGATCGACATCGCCTACCAGGGCTTCGGTGACGGTCTCGAGGAAGACGCGGCGGGCGTGCGCCTTGTCGCCTCCTCGGTGCCCGAGTGCCTGATCGCCGCCTCCTGCTCGAAGAACTTCGGCATCTACCGTGAGCGCACCGGCCTCCTGATGGCGGTCAGCAACGACGCCTCGGCCAAGACGCTGAACCAGGGCACGCTGAACTACCTCAACCGCCAGAACTACTCCTTCCCGCCGGATCACGGCGCGCGGCTGGTGACCATGGTGCTGACCGATCCCGAGCTGCGCGCCGACTGGGCCGCCGAGCTGGAAGAGGTGCGCCTGTCGATGCTGGGGCTGCGCGAGCAGCTGGCCTCGGAGCTGCAGCGCCTCGCGGGCTCGGACCGCTTCGGCTTCATCGCCCAGCACCGCGGCATGTTCTCGCGCCTCGGGGCCAGCCCCGACCAGGTCGAGACGCTGCGCCGCGACCACGGCATCTACATGGTGGGCGACTCGCGCCTGAACATCGCGGGGCTGAACAGGACCACCGTGCCGATCCTCGCGGAAGCGATCATCAAGTCGGGCATCTGAGCCCCGGCGTCCCGGGTTGGAAACGCGGGCCTTCGGGCCCGCGTCTTGCGTTTCAGCCGTGCTCGGCGAGGCTGTCCCGCGGCGCCTCGGCGCGGTCGTCCATGCCGTAGTCGCGCAGCACCTGGCAGACCTTGAGCCGGTAGCCCGCGAAGATTCCCTCGCGCCCGGCCTTCTGCGCGCCGCGATGCGCGGCGAGGGTCCGCCAGCGCTGCACCGCCGCCTCGTCCTCGAAGAAGCTGATCGAGAGCAGCTTGTCGGGGTTGGTGAGGCTCTGGAAGCGCTCGACCGAGAGGAAGCCCTCGACCTCCTCGACCATCGGGCGCATGGCGGCGGCGATGTCGAGGTAGTCCTGCTTGCGGCCCTCCGCGGGGACGACCTCGAAGATGATGGCGATCATGGCAAAACTCCTTGTTGCGCGGCAGGTTGCGCAGCGGGCGCGGCGCTTGGCAAGCCCGTTCCGGCGCCGCGCGCCTGCCGGGCCGCCCCGCCCGCGGAGGCGCCGCGCCGCGTATTTGGAAAGAGAAGAAGGGCAGGGCCCCTGCTTCTTCTCTTCAAAAGTACGCATGGCGCGACCGTGCTGGCAGCGCGGCGGCGGGGCGGGGCCGAGTCGGCGCCGAGGGCCCCTGTGTTTTGACCGTTGAATCAGGCGGCTGTCCCGGATAAAGGGCGATCTTTCGCCGCAACGTTGAGAAAACCCCTCTGCGATGCTATCTTTAAAGGGCCCGGCGCCGGGGTCACATTCGGCGCGTGCAATCAAGGAGGACAATGTCCTGTCACTTACTGCCGATGCGGCCGGCGCCGCAGATGCGGGGATGCCCATGACGGGGCTCACCCACACCGGGGTCACGAGCGAGGATGTCCTTGCTGCGGTCCTCAAGTCTCTCGACGACAACAAGGCGGAAGAAACCGTGCAGATCGACCTGCGCGGCAAGACCTCCGTCTGCGATCATATGGTGATCTGCTCGGGACGTTCCTCGCGGCAGGTGGCCTCGATCGCGCAGAAGCTCGCCGAGGATCTGAAACACGAGCTGGGCATTCCCTCGAAGACCGAGGGCGAGGAGACCGGCGACTGGGTGCTGATCGACGCGGGCGACGTGATCGTCCACGTGTTCCGCCCGGAAGTGCGCGAGTTCTACCAGCTCGAGAAGATGTGGATGCCGCTGGGCAAGGTGACCCAGAGCGCGACCTGACTAGGGAGCGCTCATGCGCGTGCATCTCTGCGTCGTGGGCCGGCTGCGGTCTGGCCCCGAGCGCGACCTGATTGACGATTATCTCAAGCGCTTCGACCGGACAGGTCGGGCGCTGGGGCTGGGTCCGGTGACGGTGACCGAGGTCGAGGACCGCAAGGGCGGCGGCATGGCCGCCGAGGCCGCGCTGCTGCGCAAGGCGATTCCCGCGGGGGCCCGGCTCTGCATCCTCGACGAGCGCGGCCGGGTGACGAGCTCGCCGGATTTCGCGCGCCAGCTTGGCGATCTGCGCGACGGCGGGCTGGGGGACCTGGCCTTCGTGATCGGCGGCGCGGATGGAATCGATCCCGGCCTGCGCGCCGAGGCGGACCTTGCACTTTCCTTCGGACAGATGGTCTGGCCGCACATGCTGGTGCGGGTCATGCTCTCGGAGCAGCTCTACCGCGCCGCGTCAATTCTTTCGGGCAGTCCCTACCACCGGGTCTGACTTTACGTATCGGCAGTTTCTTGCCGGTCGGGCGACTCGCCTACGGCGGGAATCCGCGCGAATGCAAACCCCGCGTTGCAAAGCCCGAAATCCCTGATTTAGCTGCACTTATCGCACCGTCGCGCAGCTGTGAAGACGAGCGAGGTTGACTGCCCCATTACTGTCCCTGCCGGCTCCCCCGCCGGTCCCGGGCAGATCAACGGCCCCGGAGTTTCCCCGAACTCCGGGGCCTTTCCATGTCCGGCGGCCGTCAGGCGGCCGGCGCGCCGAGCACGTAGACGTAGAAGAGCAGGAAAAGCCCGAGGATCACCCGGTAGATCACGTAGGGGGTGAAGCTCACCGAGCGCAGCAGGCGCATCATCAGCGTCAGCGCGAGCAGTGCCGAGACGAAGGCGAATCCGGCGGCGATGGCGCCGTCCCTGGCGGCCTGCGCGTCGGCGCTGCCGATCACCTCGGCGCCGAGCAGGATGCCCGAGGCGAGGATGGTCGGGATCGACATGAGCATCGAGATCTTTGCCGCGTCATGGCGCCTGTAGCCCATCTGCCGCGCGCCGGTGATGGTGATGCCCGAGCGCGAGGTGCCGGGAATCAGCGCCACCGCCTGCCAGAGGCCGAGCTTGATCGCGTCGGGCAGGTTCCAGTCGGCCTCGGTCTTCTCCTGCGGGCCCTTCTGGTCGGCCCACCAGAGCACGATGCCGAAGACCAGCATGGTCCAGCCGATCACCGCGGGCGAGCGCATCATGTCCGAAAGGCCGGTGAGGTTGAGGATGAGCCCGACGAGGATCACCGGCACCGTGGCGACGGCGAGCAGGAAGGCGAGCCTGGAGCCGGGGGTGTCGATCCGGCCGGTCAGCATGCGCGGGATGCCGGCGATGCCGTCGCGCACGTCCGACCAGAAGTAGAGCACGACCGCGAAGAGCGTGCCGACGTGCACCGCCACGTCGATCACCTGGCCCTGGTCCTGCATGCCGGTCAGGCTGGGCAGGAGAATCAGGTGACCTGATGAGGAAATCGGCAGAAACTCGGTGATACCCTGGATGAGAGCGAGAATAATCAGTTGAGACAGGGGCATTTATGCTGGTCTCCGGTATAATGGCCCCTCTCGCTATAGGCCCTTGGTTTTCAGGGGGAAAGCGCGAAATTGGTCCGGTTTCGGACCTATTTTTTGATCAACTTGAGGGTCGCGCGCGGCTTCCGGCCGAATTTTTCTCAATATAGGTCAGCATGTGTGACTTTTATTCGGTTTCGACTTTAAGTAAGGAGACGCGACCGATTGATTTGCTTGGAGACAAGGCATCATGGCAAAGCAACCCATGCTGAAATTCGTGAAGATCGAGCGCGACATGCCCGAGAAGCGGGAGGCGAGTGTACGCAGCCACGACTTCGACGAAATTTATGCTGAGTTTGCAAAGGCCAAGGCCGAGGAGCAGGCGAGCCGCTGCAGCCAGTGCGGCGTGCCCTACTGCCAGTCCCATTGCCCGCTGCACAACAACATCCCCGACTGGCTGAACCTCACCGCGACCGGCCGTCTGCAGGAAGCCTACGAGATCAGCCAGGCGACCAACACCTTCCCTGAGATCTGCGGCCGCATCTGCCCGCAGGACCGTCTGTGCGAGGGCAACTGCGTGATCGAGCAGTCCGGTCACGGCACTGTGACCATCGGCTCTGTCGAAAAATACATCACCGACACCGCCTGGGAGCAGGGCTGGGTGAAGCCCGCCGCCCCGGTGGTCGAGCGCGCCGAGAGCGCCGGCATCATCGGCGCGGGCCCGGGCGGGCTTGCCGCGGCCGACATGCTGCGCCGCGCCGGCGTGCAGGTTGTCGTCTATGACCGCTACGACCGTGGCGGCGGGTTGCTGACCTACGGCATCCCGGGCTTCAAGCTCGAGAAGGACGTGGTGATGCGCCGCATCAAGCAGCTCGAGGACGGCGGCGTGCGCTTCGTCTTCAACTGCAACGTCGGCCAGGACATCTCCTTCGACGAGATCCGCGACAAGCATGACGCGGTGATCATCGCCACCGGCGTCTACAAGTCGCGCGACCTGCGCGGCCCGGGCGCCGATGCCAAGGGCATCGTCAAGGCGATCGACTACCTCACCGCCTCGAACCGCACCGCCAACTTCGGCGACAGCGTGCCCGAGTACGAGAGCGGCGAGCTCAACGCCAAGGGCAAGCGCGTCGTGGTCATCGGCGGCGGCGACACCGCCATGGACTGCCTGCGCACCGCGATCCGCCAGGGCGCCGAGAGCGTGAAGTGCCTCTATCGCCGCGACCGCGCCAACATGCCCGGCTCGCAGCGCGAGACCGCGAACGCCGAGGAAGAGGGCGTGCAGTTCGAGTGGCTGACCGCGCCGAAGGGCTTCAAGGGCGACGCGGCGGTCGAGGCCGTCATCGTCCAGAAGATGCGCCTCGGCCTGCCCGACTCCACCGGCCGCCAGTCGCCCGAGCTGATCGACGGCTCGGACTACGACGAGCCCGCCGACCTGGTGATCAAGGCGCTCGGCTTCGAGCCCGAGGAGCTGCAGACGCTCTGGGGCGCGCCGGAGCTGGAAGTCACCCGCTGGGGCACGGTGAAGGCCGAGTTCACCTCGGGCCGGACCGCGCTGCCGGGCGTCTATGCCGTGGGCGACATCGTGCGCGGTGCGTCGCTGGTGGTCTGGGCGATCCGCGACGGCCGCGACTGCGCCGAGCACGTGCTGAAGGACCTCGACAAGCTGGCGGCGATCGCCGCCGAGTGAGCCCGGCAGATATCATGCACATCCCATGCACAGGATATGCGCATGGGGCGTGCATCCCCCGAAACAAGGCCCCGAGGGCAGGTCAGCAGCGCTGACCCTCGCCGAGAAAGGAGCGGTGCATGACGCAGAAGACCGGACAATGCCTTTGCGGCGCGGTGCGCTTCACCGTGACCGGGTTCGGCAGTTTCGGCGTGTGCCACTGCGAGCAGTGCCGCCGCTGGGCGGGATCGGCGCTTTTCGCGGTGAACGTCGACGAGGCGGCGATGCAGATCGAGGGGGCCGAGGCGATCCGCAGCTTCCGCAGCTCGAGCTGGGCCTCGCGCCACTTCTGCGGCACCTGCGGCTCGGTGCTCTGGTACCGCTACGACAAGGGCGTCGACGGGGCAGGGGGCTACGAGGTCTGCCTCGGGCTTCTGGATGACGGCAACGGGTTCGAGATGAAGAGCGAGATCTTCTCGGACGAGAAGCCGGACAGCTGGGGGCTCACCGGGGACCACCCGAAATACACCCGCGCCGAGACGCTGAAGAAGTTCGGCGCGGACGTCAGCGGCGCCTGAGCCGCAGGACAGACCAAGCGGCGCCCGAGCCGCGAACCTTATTCCGGCGCGACCCTGCGCCATCTCATTCGGCGCGACCTGCGCGCCAGCCACGTATCCCGGCCGCGCAAGCGGCCCTCCATGGAGGTGCATAGCCATGACCACTTTCGACGCCAACTGGGTTGCCGCAGAGGAAGCCAAGCGCAAGTGGATGGAGGAGAACGGCCTGTTCCGCGAAGAGCATGAGCACTCTTCCTGCGGCGTCGGCCTCGTCGTCTCCATCGACGGGAGACCGTCGCGCAGGGTTGTCGAGGCAGGCATCACCGCGCTGAAGGCGATCTGGCACCGCGGTGCCGTGGACGCCGACGGCAAGACCGGCGACGGCGCGGGCATCCATGTGCAGATCCCCGTCTCGTTCTTCTACGACCAGATCGAGCGCACCGGCCACGCGCCGCGCAAGGACGAGCTGATGGCCGTCGGCCAGGTCTTCCTGCCGCGCACCGACTTCGCCGCGCAGGAGACCTGCCGGACCATCGTCGAGACCGAGGTGCTGCGCCTTGGCTATTACATCTACGGCTGGCGCCACGTGCCGGTCAGCGTCGACTGCCTTGGCGAGAAGGCCAACGCGACCCGTCCCGAGATCGAGCAGATCCTCATCTCGAACGCCAAGGGCGTCGATGAAGAGACCTTCGAGCGCGAGCTCTACGTCATCCGCCGCCGGATCGAGAAGGCCGCGGCTGCCGCGGGCGTGGGCGGGCTCTACATCGCCTCGCTGTCCTGCCGGTCGATCATCTACAAGGGCATGATGCTGGCCGAGCAGGTCGCCGTGTTCTACCCGGACCTGCAGGACGAGCGCTTCGAGTCCGCCTTCGCGATCTACCACCAGCGCTATTCGACCAACACCTTCCCGCAGTGGTGGCTCGCGCAGCCCTTCCGGATGCTTGCCCACAACGGCGAGATCAACACCATCAAGGGCAACACCAACTGGATGAAGTCGCACGAGATCCGCATGGCCTCGGCGACCTTCGGAGAGATGGCCGAGGACATCAAGCCGATCATCGCGCAGGGGGCGTCGGACTCCGCCGCGCTCGACGCGGTGTTCGAGGTGCTGGTCCGCGCCGGGCGCAACGCGCCGATGGCCAAGACCATGCTGATCCCCGAGGCCTGGTCGAAGCAGGCGGTGGAGCTGCCGCAGGCCTGGCTCGACATGTATTCCTACGTGAACTCGGTGATGGAGCCCTGGGACGGCCCGGCGGCGCTGGCGATGACCGACGGTCGCTGGGTCTGCGGCGGCCTCGACCGCAACGGCCTGCGCCCGATGCGCTACGTCGTCACCGGCGACGGGCTGCTGATCGCCGGGTCCGAGGCGGGCATGGTGCCGGTCGACGAGTCGACCGTCCGCGAGAAGGGCGCGCTTGGCCCGGGCCAGCTCATTGCCGTCGACATGGAAGAGGGCAAGCTCTACCGCGACACCGAGATCAAGGACCGTCTGGCGGCCTCGCAGCCCTTCGGCGAATGGGTCGGCAAGATCACCGAGCTTGACGAGAGCCTCGCCAAGGTCACCGAGAAGCCGCTCTTCTCGGGTGCGGAGCTGCGCAAGCGCCAGATCGCCGCGGGCTACAGCATCGAGGAGCTCGAGCAGTCGCTCTCGGCCATGGCCGAGGACGGCAAGGAAATGCTCGCCTCGATGGGCGACGACACGCCGTCTGCCGTTCTGTCCAAGAAGTACCGGCCGCTGAGCCACTTCTTCCGCCAGAACTTCAGCCAGGTGACCAACCCGCCGATCGACTCGCTGCGCGAGTATCGCGTGATGTCGCTGAAGACCCGCTTCGGCAACCTCAAGAACGTGCTCGACGAGAGCTCGGCGCAGACCGAGATCCTCGTGCTGGACACGCCCTTCGTCGCCAACGCGCAGTTCGAGGAGCTGACCAAGCACTTCGCCGTCGGCCTCGTCGAGATCGACTGCACCTTCCCCGCCGATGCCGGCGAGGGCGCGCTGCGTGACGGGCTCGCCCGCATCCGGGCCGAGGCCGAGGATGCCGTGCGCTCGGGCGGCGGCCACATCGTGCTGACCGATCATCACCAGGGCGAGGGCAAGGTCGCCATGCCGATGATCCTCGCCACCTCGGCGGTGCACAGCTGGCTGACCAAGAAGGGCCTGCGGACGTTCTGCTCGCTGGGCGTGCGCTCGGCGGAATGCATCGACCCGCATTACTTCGCGGTGCTGGTCGGCTGCGGCGCGACCATCGTGAACCCCTACCTCGCCGAGGACAGCATCGCCGACCGCATCGCGCGCGGCCTGATCGACGGCAGCCTGACCGAGGCCGTGGCGCGCTACCGCGAGGCCATCGACCAGGGCCTGCTGAAGATCATGTCCAAGATGGGCATCTCGGTGATCTCGTCCTATCGCGGCGGTCTCAACTTCGAGGCCGTGGGCCTGTCGCGCGCCATGTGCGCCGAGTATTTCCCCGGCATGCTGTCGCGGATCTCGGGCATCGGCGTGCACGGCATCCAGCAGAAGGCGGAAGAGGTCCACGCGCTCGGCTTCAAGGGGGGCCGCGACGTGCTGCCGATCGGCGGCTTCTACAAGGCCCGCAAGTCCGGCGAGACCCATGCCTGGGGCGCGCAGAACATGCACCTGCTGCAGGCGGCCTGCAACAAGGCCAGCTACGAGCTGTGGAAGACCTATTCCAAGGCGATGCGGGCCAACCCGCCGATCCACCTGCGCGACCTGCTGGACATCAAGCCGCTGGGCGATGCCGTGCCGCTGGAGGAGGTGGAATCCATCACCTCGATCCGCAAGCGTTTCGTGACGCCGGGCATGTCGCTGGGGGCACTCTCGCCCGAGGCGCACAAGACGCTGAACGTCGCGATGAACCGCATCGGCGCCAAGTCGGACAGCGGTGAGGGCGGCGAGGATCCGGCGCACTTCGTGCCCGAGCCGAACGGCGACAACCCGTCTGCGAAGATCAAGCAGGTGGCATCCGGCCGCTTCGGCGTCACCGCCGAGTACCTGAACCACTGCGAGGAGCTCGAGATCAAGGTCGCGCAGGGCGCCAAGCCCGGCGAGGGTGGCCAGCTGCCCGGCATGAAGGTGACCAAGCTGATCGCCCGTCTGCGCCATTCGACCGAGGGCGTGACGCTGATCTCGCCGCCGCCGCACCACGACATCTACTCGATCGAGGACCTCGCGCAGCTGATCTACGATCTCAAGCAGATCAACCCGCGCTGCAAGGTGACGGTGAAGCTGGTGGCCTCGTCGGGCGTCGGCACCATCGCCGCGGGCGTCGCCAAGGCGAAGGCCGACATCATCCTGATCTCGGGCCACAACGGCGGCACCGGCGCCTCGCCGGCGACCTCGATCAAATACGCGGGCCTGCCGTGGGAGATGGGCCTCACCGAGGCGCACCAGGTGCTGGCGATGAACAAGCTGCGCGACCGGGTGACGCTGCGCACCGATGGCGGGCTGCGCACCGGGCGTGACATCGTCATGGCCGCGATGCTCGGCGCCGAGGAGTTCGGCATCGGCACCGCCGCGCTGATCGCCATGGGCTGCATCATGGTCCGCCAGTGCCAGTCGAACACCTGCCCGGTGGGCGTCTGCACGCAGGACGAGAGCCTGCGCGCCAAGTTCACCGGCAACGCCGAGAAGGTGGTGAACCTGATCACCTTCTACGCCACCGAGGTGCGCGAGATCCTCGCCTCGATCGGCGCGCGCTCGCTGAACGACGTGATCGGCCGTGCCGACCTCCTGAGCCAGGTCAGCCGGGGTGCCGAGCATCTCGATGACCTCGACCTCAACCCGCTGCTGATCCGCGTGGATGGGGCCGACGACATCGTCTACAACCGTTCCAAGGACCGGAACGTGGTGCCCGACACGCTCGACGCCGAGATCGTGCGCGACGGCAGCCGCTTCCTGCAGGACGGCGAGAAGATGCAGCTCTCCTACGCGGTGCAGAACACGCACCGGACCGTGGGCACGCGCACCTCGAGCCACATCGTCAGCAAGTTCGGCATGCGCAACGCGCTGCAGCCCGACCACCTGCACGTGAAGCTCACCGGCTCCGCCGGCCAGTCGCTGGGCGCCTTCGCGGCCCCGGGGCTCAAGCTGGAAGTGTCGGGCGATGCCAACGACTACGTGGGCAAGGGCCTGTCGGGCGGCACCATCGTCGTGCGTCCGCCGATGAACTCGCCGCTGACCGCGTCCGAGAACACCATCATCGGCAACACCGTGCTCTACGGCGCGACCGACGGCTACCTCTTTGCCGCGGGCAAGGCGGGCGAGCGCTTCGCGGTGCGGAACTCCGGCGCCAAGGTGGTGGTCGAGGGCTGCGGCTCGAACGGCTGCGAGTACATGACCGGCGGCGTCGCGGTGATCCTCGGCCCGATCGGCGCCAACTTCGGCGCGGGCATGACCGGCGGCATGGCCTATCTCTACGATCCGGAAGGGCTGACCCCCGACCTGATGAACATGGAGAGCCTGGTGACCTGCGCGGTGGGTGAAGCGCATTGGGAGGCCGAGCTGAAGGGCCTCGTCGAGCGCCACGCGACCGAGACCGGCAGCCGCAAGGCGCTGGACATCCTGCAGAACTGGGAGTCCGAGAAGGCCCGCTTCGTGCAGGTCTGCCCGAGCGAGATGCTGAACAAGCTGCCGCATCCGCTGGGCATCGAGGCCGACCTCGCGGTGCCGGCGGAGTGATCCGCCAGCCCTGAGCGAAACGTGAACGCGCCCGGACGAATGTCCGGGCGTTTTCCGTTACGCCGCGCGCGCAGGGTGCTTTCCCGCGCCCCCGCTCCCGTGTAAATCTGTCGCATGGCGCGAGCAGCAAAGACCACCAAGGGCACATCGAAGACCGCCGCAAGGGGCGCAGGCAGGACGGGACGGCGGCGGAAGCCGCTGCGCGGCCTCGCGGCGCGCGCGGTGCAGGCGGCGCTGGCGCTGGCGCTGCTGCTCTGCCTCGCTGTCATCGCCTACCGCTTCGTGAACCCGCCCGGCAGCCTCTACATGTGGAGCGAGGGGCGCAGGCTCGGCGCCCCGGTGGACTACGAATGGGTCGATGCCGAGGACGTGGCGCCGGTGGCGCTGCGCGCGCTGGTCGCCGCCGAGGATGCGAACTTCTGCACCCACTGGGGCTTCGACATGCGGGCGATCCGCGCGGCGATCGCCGAGGGCGGCAACCGCGGCGCCTCGACGATCAGCCAGCAGGTGGTGAAGAACGCCTTCCTCTGGCAGGGGCGCAGCTGGCCGCGCAAGGCGCTCGAGGCGGCGCTGACCCCGCTGATGGAGGCGCTCTGGCCGAAGCGGCGCATCCTCGAGGTCTATATGAACATCGCCGAGTTCGACGAGGGCGTCTTCGGCATCAAGGCGGCCTCGGAGCATTACTTCGGCGTCGCGCCCTCGGAGCTCAGCTCGACGCAGGCGGCGCGGCTCGCCGCCATCCTGCCCGATCCCAAGAGCCGCTCGGCCTCGAAGCCGTCGAATTTCGTGCAGCGCCGCGCCGGGCAGATCCGCGACGGCGCCGCCACCATCGCCCGCGACGGCCGCGCGCGCTGCTTCGAGTAGCGCCCGGCGCCGCCTGGCGTTGGCGCGCCGCGGTTGTCATCCCGCGGCGGCGCCGCCATACTTCCCGCATTGGTTGAAGACGTTCCGCCGGCCCGCGCGCCGGTGCCCCCTGCATTTGACAGAAGAAGAGATTGATATGCCCCGCATGCTCCCCCCTCTCAAACCGCTCGTCGCCGCCACGCTGGCCGCCGGTCTCGGCCTTGCCGGCATCGCCGACGCCTGCACCCGGCTGGTCTACCACGGCGCCGCCGATCAGATCGTCACCGCCCGCTCGATGGACTGGCGCAGCGACATCGGCACCAATCTCTGGGTCTTCCCGCGCGGCATGGAGCGCAACGGCGAGGCCGGGCCGAACGCGATCACCTGGACCTCGAAATACGGCAGCGTCATCGCCTCGGCCTATGACATCGCCACCACCGACGGGATGAACGAGGCGGGGCTGGTGGCGAACCTGCTCTGGCTGGTGGAATCCGAGTATCCCGCCTTCGACGGCAGCCAGACCGGGCTCAGCATCGCCGCCTGGACGCAATACGTGCTCGACAATTTCGCCACCGTCGCCGAGGCGGTGGCCGTGCTCGAGACCGAGCCCTTCACCCTCGTCACCGACACCGTGCCCGGCGAGGACCGGCTGGCGACGCTGCACCTGTCGATCTCGGACAGCAGCGGCGACAGCGCCATCATCGAGTATATCGGCGGCCGGCAGGTGATCCACCACAGCCGCGACTACCAGGTGATGACCAACTCGCCGATCTTCGAGCAGCAGCTGGCGCTGGAAAGCTACTGGCGGCAGATCGGCGGCACGGTGATGCTGCCCGGCACCAACCGCGCCTCGGACCGCTTCGCGCGCGCCTCCTTCTACGTGAACGCCATCCCCAAGACCGAAGACCCGGTCGAGACCCTCGCCAGCGTCTTCGGGGTGATCCGCAACGCCTCGGTGCCCTACGGCATCACCACGCCGGACGAGCCCAACATCTCCTCGACGCGCTGGCGCACCGTCGCCGACCACAAGCGGCTGCGCTACTTCTTCGAATCCGCGCTGACCCCGAACACCTTCTGGGTCGACCTCGCGCGGTTCGACCTCGCGCCCGGCACCGGCAAGGTGCTGCGCCTCGACCTCGGCCCGCAGCAGAGCCACACCTACTCGGGCCTCGCCAACGACAGCTTCTCCGAGACCGAGCCCTTCCGCTTCCTCGGCCTCTGACCGCGGCGGCGCGCCCTTCTTCTCTTTCGAATTACGCCGGGGGAGCGCGCCGCGCAGCGGCGCCGCGGGGGCGGAGCCCCCCTCTTTCCGCGCCGTCCCGGCCATCACCCGCCCGTGTCCGCATGCCCTGTTGAATCGGCGCGATTTTCACGGCAAACAGGCAGGACAATTCCCTCAAGACCCGGAGCCGCCTCCCCGAATGGCAAAGCTTTACCACGTGCCGCTCTCGCCCTTTTGCCGCAAGGTTCGCCTGAGCCTCGCCGAGAAGAAGATCGAATGCGAGTTGGTCGAGGAGCGCTACTGGGAGCAGGATGCCGACTTCCTGCGCCGCAACCCCGCGGGCAAGGTCCCGGTGCTGAAGATCGACAACAAGACCATGTCGGAAAGCGCCGCGATCTGCGAATGGCTCGAGGAGAAATACCCCGAGCCGTCGCTGATGCCGCGTTCGGCCGACTCGCGCTACGAGGTGCGCCGTCTGGTGTCGTGGTTCGACGACAAGTTCCACCACGAGGTCACTTCGAAGCTGCTCTACGAGCGGGTGAACAAGAAGATCATGAAGGCGGGCTTTCCCGACTCGAGCAACGTCAAGGCCGGCGCCAAGGCGATCAAGTATCACCTCGACTACATGGCCTGGCTGCTCGACCACCGGCGCTGGCTGGCGGGCGACGTGATGACGCTGGCGGATTTCGCCGCGGCGGCGCACCTGTCGTCGCTCGACTACATCTCGGACGTGGACTGGAACCGCTCGGCGGTGGTCAAGGACTGGTACGCCAAGATCAAGTCGCGCCCGGCCTTCCGCTCGATCCTCGCCGACCAGATCCCCGGATTCCCGCAGCCGGCGCATTACGCCGACCTCGACTTCTGAGGGGGCAGGGGGCATAGCCCCCGCCCGGCTCGCGGCGAGATCCTTGCCTAGAAAGCGCGGCGGTCAGCCGTCGATCAGGCCGCGCAGCACATCCGCGCAGAGCGCGAGCTGGTCCCGCGCCACGGATTCGTCCGGCTGGTGCCCGTCGTCCATGGTGCCCGGGCCGCAGACCACGGTGGGAATGCCGAGTGCCGCGAAGAACCCCGCCTCGGTGCCGTAGGAGACCTTGACCGGTTCGGGGGCGGGCAGCAGCGCCGCGAGGCGACGGAGCGCGGGCAGCGCCGGATCGGCGTCGAGCCCGGGATAGGCGCCGGTCTCAATGATCTCGATGCCGCCCGGCAGGCCAGAGCGGATGTTTCCCAGGATATCCCCGGTCCGCTCCGCCGCGAGGTGGCGGATCTCGAAGGCGACCTCGGCATGGTCGGGCACGATGTTGAGCGCGACGCCGCCCTGCATCTTGCCGGCATGGACCGTCGAGCAGGGAATGTCGTAGCCTTCGTCCTGCGCGCCCTCGGCCGCGAGCCGGGACTGTTCGGTGCGCAGCGCGGCGATCAGGTCGGCGGCGAGGTGCAGCGCGTTGGTGAAGCGCGGCGCCATGGCGGAATGGCCGGGCTCGCCGCGGCAGGTGGCAAGGTAGCTCGCCTTGCCCTTGTGGCCGGTGCCGAGGCGCATCAGCGTCGGCTCGCCGACCACGCAGAGGTCTGGCCGGCCCAGCACCGGGAGCACCTGGTCGATCATCTGCTGGATGCCGCGGCAGCCGACCTCCTCGTCCCAGCTGAGCGCGATGCTCACCGGGCGGGCGGGGGGCGCGGCGCGCAGCGTCTCGGCGAGCGCGAGGATGCAGGCGACGAAGCCCTTCATGTCGGTGGTGCCGCGCCCGTGCAGGCGCTCGCCGCGCCGGGTCAGGGTGAAGGGATCGAGGCTCCAGTGCTGCCCGGCGACGGGCACGACATCGGTATGGGCCGAAAGCAGCGTGCCGCCGTCGCCGTCACCGAATTTCGCCAGCAGCCCGGCCTTGGGCGCGTCTTGCGCCGCGATGCGGGTGACGGCGAAGCCCGCGTCCGAAAGATGCGCCTCGGCCCAGTCGATCAGCGCGAGGTTCGACTCCGCCGAGACGGTCGGGAAGGCCACGAGCGTTGCCAGCAGTTCCTCGATGCGCGCCAGCATCACGCGGCCGCCTCGTGCACGATGGCGCCGTCGCAGATGGTGAGGCGGGCGCGGCAGGCGTCCGTGCGGCCGAGCAGCGCGCGCGGATCGCCCTCGAGCAGGACAATGTCCGCCGCCATGCCCGGCTGCAGCGCGCCGCGCGTCCCTTCGGCAAAGAGCGCGTGGGCGCCGCCCTTGGTGTAGGCGTCGATCACCGCCTCGAAGGGCAGGCGCTGGTCGGGCAGGTCCTCGGCCCAGGGCTGGCGCGCGAGGGCCGAGTGGATGGCGTTGAAGGGCGAGAGCGGCGCGGTCGGCCAGTCGGTGCCGAAGGCGAGCGTGGCCCCGGCGTCCTGAAGGGTCTTCCACGGGAAGGTGTCCTGCCAGCGGCCCCGGCCCATGATCGAGACGGTGGGTTCGAGCGGCAGGCCGCTGGAGCCCGGCGGGTGCACCGGCTGCATCGAGGCGACAACGTCGAGCGCCGCGAAGCGGGCGAGGTCGTCCGGGTGAAGCATGTCGATATGCTCGACGCGGTGGCGCGAGTCGCGGAGGCCGTTGGCCCTGCGCGCGGCCTCGTAGCCGTCGAGCGCGGTGCGCACGGCGGCGTCGCCGACGCAATGCACCTGGATCTGCAGCCCCTTCGCGTCCGCCGTCTCGCAGAGCGCGGTGAAGCGTTCCGGCGCGAAGAGCGGCTCGCTGCGGAAGCCCTGCCGGTCCGGGTAGTCGTCGGTGCGGTAGGCGGTCCAGGTGTCGAAGACGCCGTCGAGGAACATCTTGATCCGCCCGAAGGAGAGCTTGTCGCTGCCCTCGCGCGTCGCCGCCTCGATCAGTTCGGCGATGCGCGCCTCGTCATGCGCGGGCGAGAGGCGCATCGCCAGCGAAACGCGGATCGGCAGCGCGCCGTCGCGCTCCATCTCCGACAGCAGCTCGGCCTGGTAGAGGTTGCCGTCCATGTTGACCGCGGTGGTGATGCCGTGGCCGGCGCAGGCGGCGAGGGCGGCGGCGATGGCGGCCTTGTCGGCGGCGCGGTCGGCTTCGGTCACCTCTCCGGGCTCGTCGCCCGCCATGGCGGCATTGTCGCGCCCGCCATGGGCCGAGAGCCGGCCGACGAGGCGCATGGCATTGCCCTCGCGCAGCTCGCCGCTGGGCTTGCCGTCTGCCCCGAGCACGATCTCGGCGTTCTTCACCTCGGGCACCCTGTCCATCAGCCCGGCGGCGGTCAGCGCGGCGGTGTTGGCCCAGGCGGTGTGCAGGTCTACGGCGTAGACCATCAGCGGCTGGTCCGGCAGCAGCGCGTCGAGCGCGTGGCGGTCGGGGCGGGTGCCGGGGCCGAGGATCTCGTAATTGGCCGAGATGGCGCAGAGCAGCGGCGACGCCTCGCGGCCGACGCGGTAGCTGGCCAGCGCGGCGGCGAAGTCGTCGCGGGTCGAGATGCCGAAGAGGTTGAGCTGGCCCAGCGTCACGCCGCCCTGGAAGAGGTGCAGGTGGCTGTCGCAGAAGCCGGGCGAGACCCAGAGCCCGTCCGCCTCGATGCGCCGGTCGGGGGCCGGGCCCTCGGGCAGGGTGCCGGGCGTGCCGATCCATGCGATGCGGCCATCCTCGAGGCGCAGCGAGACCGGCTCGGCGCTGTGGATGTCGCGGGCGTCGTGGATCTCGATGATCTGGGGCATCTCGTCGGGTCTTTCCGTGAAAGGGAGGAGGCCCGGCCGGAACGGCTCCGGCCGGGCGGGATGCGCTTACTTCAGCAGGTCGGTCCAGACCTTGGTCACGAGGTCCTGCGCGGCGGGCGAGCAGGCCTTGGAGAATTCGACCGGCACCGTCGGGAAGAGCTCGGGCGCGTTCTCGGGCGTGTACTTCGCCTTGGTCAGGTCGAGCTTCACCGGCGAGGAATGGGCGTAGTAGTTGTACTGGATCGTCGCGTTCTCTTCCTCGGACATGAAGTCGATGAACTGCTTGGCCCCCTCGACGTTGGCCGCGCCCTTCGGCACGACGAAGCTGTCGAGCCAGCCGACGAGGCCTTCCTTGGGCTCGGCGTAGACGATGTTCGCGCCGTCGTTGCGGGTCTTCAGCACGTTGCCGTCCCACCAGAAATGCGCGCCGACCTCGGCGGTGCCGAGGCGGTTCTCGATATTGTCCGAGCTGTAGGCGGCGACGTCGGGCTTCTGCGCCATCAGCAGGTCATAGACCTTCTTCATCTCGGCCTTGTCCTCCGAGCAGAAGGGCACGCCGAGGAAGAGCTGCGCCGCGCCCACCACCTCGTCCGGGTAGGAGAGCGAGGCGACCTTGCCCTTCAGGTCGGCGGGCGGGGTGAAGTAGACCGCCCAGCTGTCGACGGGGCCCTCGTAGACGTCGCGGTTCACCGCGAAACCGGCGGTGCCGTAGGCGAGGGGGATCGAGTAGGCGTTCTCGGGGTCCCACCACTGGCCCTTCCACTTGTCGTCCACCTGCGCGTAGGCGGCGAGATCCTTGGCGCCGATGTCCTCGAGCAGGCCCTCGTCGATCATGATCTTCACGAAGTGCTGCGAGGGGGTGACGATGTCATAGCCCGACGAACCCGCCTGCAGCTTGGTCAGCGCGTCCTCGTTCGAGTTGAAGCCGTCGGTGTTGACGGTGATGCCGGTCTGCGCCTCGAACTTCTCGATCAGCTCGGGCGAGATGGAATCCGACCAGGTGTAGAGGTTGAGCGTGCCGTCCGCGTAGGCGGGCAGGGCAAGGGCGACGGCGGTGGCCGCGCCGAGGAGGGTCTTGGGTTTCATGTGGTCTCTCCTGTTGGTTTTCTTGGGATCAGCCGCGCCGCATCGACCGGGCCGAGAGGACCAGCGCAAAGGTCGCGATGATGAGCGAGGCGAGGATCAGCAGGGTCGAGATCGCGTTGAGCTCGGGCGTGGTGCCCTGCTTGATCAGGCCGAAGATGTAGACCGGCAGCGTCGTGGTGCCGCCGGTGGCGAGCAGGTTCGAGGTGATGAAATCGTCCATCGAGATGACGAAGGCCAGCATCGCCCCGGCGAAGACGCCGGGCAGGATCAGCGGCAGCGTCACCCGCCGGAAGGCGGTGAAGGGCGCGGCGTAGAGGTCCTTGGCGGCCTCCTCGTAATCGCGGCTCATGCCCTGCAGGCGGGCGCGGATCGGCAGGAAGGCGAAGGGCGTGCAGAAGGCGGAATGCGCCACGATGAGCCGCGCCATGCCGTTCGAGAACCCGAGCTGCGAGAAGAGGATCAGCGAGGCCACGGCGACGACGATCTCGGGCAGCAGCAGCGGCAGGTTCACCACCGTCTCGGACAGGCGGCGGAAGCGCATGGTCTCGTTGCGGCTGAGCACCATGGCGGCGGAGAGCGCCACCAGCGTCGCAACCAGCGTGGCGGTGACCGCCACGACCAGAGAGACACGCAGCGCCTCGAGCAGGGCCTTGTTGCTGAGCGCGGCCTCGTACCAGCGGGTCGAGAAGCCGGTCCAGACCGAGACGAGGCGGTTCTCGTTGAACGAGAACCAGACCACCACCACGATCGGGGCGTAGAGCCAGAGGAAGAACACCCAGGTGACCAGCCCCGCGCCGGGGTAGTGGCGGACGTTGTGCGGCGCGCTCATGTCCGGGCCTCCCGGCGCATCGCGCGGCGGGCGTTGACCATCAGCACGAGCACCACCATCGCCATGAGCACCAGCGCCACCGCCGCCCCGAAGGGCCAGTTGCGCGCGCCGCCGAACTGGGTCTGGATCAGCGTGCCCATGGTCATCTGCTTGCCGCCGCCGAGCAGCATCGGCTCGAGCACCGTGCCGAGCGCCGGCACGAAGACCAGCACCGCCCCGGCTGCGAGGCCGGGCCAGGTCAGCGGCAGGATCACCCGGCGCGCCGTGGTCCAGCGGCTGGCGTAGAGGTCGGCGCCCGCTTCCAGCAGCGCCGGGTCGAGCTTCTCGATCGCGGCGAAGACCGGCAGCACCATCAGCGGGATGTAGCTGTAGACCATGCCCACCAGCATCGCGCCGGGGGTGAAGAGCAGCGTGCCCTCGCCGCCGATCCACTGCCAGAAGCGGCCGACGAAGCCCTCGTTGCCGAGGATGATCAGCCAGGCGTAGACGCGCACGATCATCGACACCCAGAAGGGCAGGGTGACGAGGTAGATCAGCAGCGCCTTGGTCTTCGGCGGGCGGGTGGCGATCACGTAGGCCACCGGCAGCGACAGCGCCATGCAGATCAGCGTCGTGGCGCCGGCGAGCAGCAGCGTGCGTCCGATGATCGCGAGGTACTTGGCATCGAAGGCAAGGTTGCCGTCCCAGTCCTCGCTGAACAGGATCTCGCGGTAGGAGAGCGGGTTGAAGTCCCAGGCAAAGCCGCCGTAGGCGCCGCGCTCGGCCACCGAGACGGCGGCGACGATCAGCAGCGGCACCATCAGCGTCGCCAGCATCAGCACCCAGGCGGGGACGAGCCCCCAGACGCGGAAGCCGCTCATCGCGCCAGCACCCGCACCGCCTCGTCGCGGAAGCCGAGCCGGACCTCGCTGCCGACGGCGAGCGTCTCCGCCTGGCTGACCGCGTTGCGGCGTGAGACGCGCAGGCTCGCGCCGCCGGTCTCGACGACGAAATGCGTGTAGCCGCCCATGTAGTTTCGCGCCCGGATGGTGCCGGTCATCACGTTGCCGACGGCCTGGTCCTGCAGCCCGATCTTCTCGGGGCGCAGCGACAGGGTGGCGGGCCCGGTGCCGGTGAGCCCCTTCTGCGCCGCGTCGAACTCCAGCCCCAGCGGCGTGCGGATGCGGGCGCGGGCACCGTCGAGCGAGATCACCTCGGCGTCGAGGAAGTTGGTCTCGCCGATGAAGTCGGCGACGAAGCGGTTCTCGGGCTCCTCGTAGATCTCGGCGGGGGTGCCGATCTGCTGCACCCGGCCCTGTCCCAGCACGCAGATGCGGTCGGACATGTCGAGCGCCTCTTCCTGGTCGTGGGTGACGAAGATGAAGGTGATGCCGGTCTTGCGTTGCAGCGCGCGCAGCTCGTCGCGCATCGCCTGCCGCAGCTTCAGGTCGAGCGCCGAGAGCGGCTCGTCGAGCAGCAGCACCTTGGGCTCGGGGGCAAGCGCGCGGGCGAGCGCGATGCGCTGGCGCTGGCCGCCCGAGAGCTGGTCGGGGCGGCGGCTGGCGAAGGCTGTCATGTGCACCAGCTCGAGCATCTCGGCGACGCGGGCCTGCCGCCGCGCCTTGTCCCAGCCAAGGTTCTCGAGGCCGAAGGCGATGTTCTGTTCGAGCGACATGTGCGGAAAGAGCGCGTAGCTCTGGAACACGGTGTTCACGTGGCGCTTGTGCGCGGGCAGGCGGTCGATCTCCTGCCCGAAGAGCACGATGGCGCCCTCGGTCGGGGTCTCGAAGCCGGCGATCATCCGCAGCAAGGTGGTCTTGCCGCAGCCCGAGGGCCCGAGCAGCGTGAAGAACTCGTTCTCGTGAATGGTGAAATCGACGTGGTCGAGCGCCTGGTAGTCGCCGAAGCGTTTCGAGACGTTGAAGACTTCTACGGCCTTTCCGCGTGTCATGTGAGGGTTCCCTGTGTCTGGGGCCCGGCACCGGCCTCCCCTCCGGCGCCGGGCGGGGGTTAGGCGAGCTGCGCGACCTCGCGTCGGAACGGCAGCGCATCGCCGATGTCGGGCATGTCGAGCTCGCGGGCGTAGCGGTGGCCGGCGTAGGTCGCCCAGGCGATGGGGCCCGGCGCGGCGGCGTCGCCGATCAGCTTGACCGACCTGATCCCCGCGTCGGCCCACTCGGCCTCGCGCGACATCAGCTCGTGGTAGAGCGCATCGTCCGAGATCCGCGAGGCGACCATCACCACCGCGTCGCAGCCAAGTGCCGAGGTCTGGCCGGTGTAGGTGCATTCGGTCACCACCTCGCCGGCCTTCAGCGCGGCGATGCCGGTGTTGAGCACGATCTTCACGCCGGCCTCGACCAGCCGGCGGTGGATCGCCGCCTGCTCGAGCGTGTTGAGCGTCCAGTCCGAGACATAGGCCGAGGGGGTGACGAAGGTCACGGTGCAGCCCGCCTTGGCCAGCAGCTCGGCGATGACGCCGCCCATGTAGTAGTGATCGTCGTCGAAGAGCACGACCTCGCCCTTCGGCAGCTTGCCCGCCATGATGTCATCGGGGGTGAAGACCGGCATCGCGGGATCGGCGGGCATCGGCACCACGTGCTGGCGCGAGACGCCATCGGCACGCCAGCGGGCGCCGGTGGCGATGCAGACGTTCTCGAAGCCGAACTCTAGGATCTCCTGCGCCGAGAGGCGGCTGTCGAAATAGGTCTCGGCGTTCGGGCGCTGCGAGAGCTGGTAGGTGCGGTAGTCCACCACCCGGCCCCAGGCGGACAGGCCCGGCAGCAGCCGCTCGCGGGCGACGCGGCCGCCAAGCTCGGTGCCCGCCTCGGCCAGCGCCACGTCATAGCCGCGCAGGCTGAGCGCGCGCGCTGCCTCGAGCCCGGCGGGACCGGCGCCGACGATGAGCACGTTCGAGCTCTCGCCCTTGGTATTCATCTTCTCGGGGTGCCAGCCCTTGCGCCACTCTTCCATGAAGGTGGGGTTCTGCGTGCAGCGGCTGATTGACATGGTCATGTCGCCGGTGATGCAGATGTTGCAGCCGATGCATTCGCGGATGTCCTCGATCCGGCCTTCCTCGATCTTCTTGGGCAGGAAGGGATCAGCGATCGACGGGCGGGCGCAGCCGATGAAGTCGAGCACGCCCTGCTTGACGAGGCGCGCCATCACGTCGGGCGAGGTGAAGCGGCCGACGCCGACCACCGGCTTCGAGGTCAGCGCGCGGATGCCGCTCACCAGCACCTCCTGTGCCGCCTCTTCCTTGAAGCGCGACGGGCCCGAGCAATCCTCCCAGGTGCCCTGCGCCAGATCCCAGAGGTCGGGCAGGTCGGCGTTCATCTCGATGAACTCGCGCAGCTCGGCGTTGGAGAAGCCGAGCTTGCCGATGGTCTCGTCGAGGCTGACCCGCAGCGTCAGGCCCATGGTGTCACCCACGGCGTCGCGCATGTCGGCGATCACCTCGTTGACGAAGCGCGCGCGGTTCTCCAGCGAGCCGCCGTATTCATCGCTGCGCTGGTTGGTGGCGCGCGACAGGAAGTGCTGGAAGATGCCGAAACCATGCGCGCCGTAGAGGCAGATCAGGTCGAACCCCGCCAGCTTCGAGCGCTTGGCTGCGTTGACGAACCAGCGCCGCAGGTTGCGGATGTCGGTCTTGTCCATCGCGCGGGCCTGCACCGGGTCGTTGGTGAAGGTGCGGATCGGCAGCGCGGACGGGGCGAGGGGCACTTCCTTGGTGTAGAGGTTCGGCCCGTTGATACCCGAGTAGGCGAGCTGGATGCCCGCGAGCGCGCCCCGGGTCTTCATCGCGTCGGACATGCGGCGCAGGGCGGGGATGTCGGCGTCGTCCCAGAGCCGCAGCTCGATGAACGGGGTGATCTCCGAGGTGTGGTGCATCTCGGTCTGCTCGGTGAAGATCACGCCCCAGCCGCCCTCGGCCTTGATGCCGCGCATCGCCGCCACGGCCGACGGATCGCGATAGCCGCCGCCATTGCAATGCGGCACCTGGTAGAACCGGTTCTTCGCGGTGAGCGGACCGATCTTGGCGGGTTCGAACAGAATATCGTAGCTGGGGTTTCGCACCGTCTTCTCCTTGCGGCTTATTTGGTTGCCGGGCTGGGAGAGTTGATCGGTCGGAGCGGTCTTCGAGTAAATTACACCTTCTGGAAGCCTGAATTAGGCCAATCCTAATCGCTAATTAAAGTGGCTTTATGCCGCGACAATGCGCGATTTGCAAAATGGCCGCCCGGGTGCGTCATGCGCCCCTTGGCCGGACCTGCAGGCCGGGCGCGCGGGTCTCGGTAATCTCGGACTGCGCGTGCTCGATGAAGGCGCGGACGGTGCGCGAGCCGCGGGCGCCCTCGCTCATCATGAGGCCGAGGTTCAGGCTGCGCGCCGGGCCGGTCATCGGGATGAAGCGCAGGCGGCGTCCGTCCGGGGCAAGCTCGGTGACCGGGTGGGTGTTGCCCATGCCGTAGCCGAAGCCGTTGGCCACCAGCGAGCGCATCACCGCGATGTCGCGGGTGCGCTCGGCGATCATCGGGGTGATCCCGAGCTTGGTGAAGAAGGACAGGAAATAGTCGCCGCTCATCGGCAGGTCGAGCAGCACCATCGGGTAGTCCGACAGCTCGGCCGGGGTGACGCTCTCGAGCGCGGCAAGGGGGTGGGTCTCGTGCACGATCGCGAAGGGCGGCAGCTCGATCAGCGGGATGAACTCGAGGTCGGCGGGCACGTTCAGGTCGTAAGTCAGCGCCACGTCGATGCGGGCCGAGCGCAGCCCGTCGAAAAGCTCCTGCTGGTCGCGCTCGAACTGGCGGAACTCGACCTCGGGCCATGTGTCGACGAAGCTGCGGCGCAGCTGCGGCAGGACGATCTGCGCGAAGGTCAGCAGGCAGCCGACGTTGAGCGGGCCGCGCACCTGCCCCGAGATGTCGTTGGCCAGATCGCCGAGCGAGGCGGCCTTGTCCAGGAGCTCCTTCGCCACGGTCATGAAGCGCGCGCCGCCCTGCGTCAGCGCCAGCCCGTGCGCGTGGCGGCGGATGAAGAGCTGCAGGCCGAACTCGGCCTCGAGCTGGGAGATCGCGGCGGAGATCGAGGGCGAGGAGACGTTCACCTTCTCGGCGGCGAGCGCGATCGAGCCGCACTCGCCCACGGCGACGAAATACTCCATCTGGCGCAGCGTGAAACGTAAGGGCACGTCTTCCTCCGGCTCCGGGCGTGTTAGGGTGTCCCTAATACACGCGGAGCCGCTGCGCCAGTTTTCTCAGTAGCTGATCCAGACGGTCTTGAGCGCCGAGTACTTGTCGAAGGAATGAAGCGACAGGTCCCGCCCGAAGCCCGACTGCTTCATCCCGCCGAAGGGCGTCATCGCCGAGAGCGCGTCCACCGTGTTGACCGAGACCGTGCCCGCGACCAGCGCGTCCGAGACCGCCATGGCGCGGCCCAGGTCCTTCGTCCAGACCGAGGCGGCAAGGCCGTAGATGCTGTCATTGGCCATGGCGATGGCCTCGGCCTCGTCGCGGAAGGTCTGGATCGCCAGCACCGGGCCGAAGATCTCTTCCCGGGCGATGCGCGCGTCGCGCGGCACGTCGGCAAAGACCGTCGGCTGGATGAAGGCGTCCGAGCCGCAGAGGGTCAGCCGCGCGCCGCCCGCGATCAGGCGGCACTGCTGCTTGCCCGAGGCGAGGTACTCCGCGACCCGCGCGGCGTGGCGGGCATCGACCATGGCGCCCATCTTCGTCTCGGGGTCGAGCGGGTTGCCCGGCACGATGGCCTCGGCGCGGGTCTTCATGCGGTCGATCATCTCGGCCGCGATGCTCTCGTGCACCAGCATCCGCGAGTTGGCCGAGCAGACCTCGCCCTGGTTGAAGAAGATGCCGAAGGCGGCCTTGTCGGCGGCGGCGTCGAGATCGGCATCGGCGAAGATGAGGTTCGGGCTCTTGCCGCCGGTCTCCAGCCAGACCTGCTTCATGTTGCTCTCGCCCGCGTAGCGCTGGAACATCTTGCCGACCTCGGTCGAGCCGGTGAAGACGAGGCAGTCGACGTCCGGATGACGGCCAAGCGCCTGCCCGGCATCCTCGCCGAAGCCCGGCACCACGTTGAGCACGCCATCGGGCAGCCCCGCCTCGGCGGCCAGTTCCGCAAGGCGCAGCGCCGAGAGCGGCGACTGCTCGGCGGGTTTCAGCACCACCGAATTGCCCGCCGCCAGGGCCGGGGCCAGCTTCCACGTCGCCATGTCGAGGGGGAAGTTCCACGGCACCACCGCGCCGACGACGCCAAGCGGCACGCGGCGGATCAGCGCGAGATCGCGCCCGCCGGTCGGGGCGACCTCGTCGTAGAGCTTGTCGATCGCCTCGGCGTGCCACTGGAAGAAATGCGCCGAGCCGGGGGCGTCGACGTTGACCGTCTCCCAGATCGGCTTGCCCATGTCGAGCGTGTCCAAAAGGGCGAATTCCTCGAGGTTCTCGCGCAGGAGGGCCGCGAGCCGCAGCAGCACTTCCTTGCGCTCGCCCGGCGTCTTGCCGGCCCAGCGGCGGTCGTCGAAGGCGCGGCGGGCGGCGGCTACGGCGCGGTCGATGTCCTCCGCGCCGCCGCGCGCGACGTCGGTCAGCACCTCGGCGGTGGCGGGGTTCACGGTCTCGAACCGCGCGCCCGAGGCGGAGGGCACATAACGCCCGTCGATCCAAGCCTGGGTGCGGAAGGTCAGCGCGGCGGCGCGGGAGGTGTAGTGAGAGAGGGTCTGCATGAGGGCTCCGGGTCGGTCTTGCGCGCCGCGTGGCGCGGGGTCTGTCAGACGGCGCTGCGCCCGGAAGGCGGAAGCTTCCGGGCGCGGGCCGTGTCGGTGGGGTGGGGTCAGGCCATCTCGGGCTCGGGCTGGACCGCCGGCGTATAGGCGAGATAGCCGCGCTGCTTGGCGATGTGGTCGGCGACGTATTTCGCGTCGTGCCAGACCCCCCAGATGAAGGACGAGCCGCGCCGGGTCTGCCAGGGCAGGCCGAGGTAATAGAGCCCGGGCACCGGCGAGACGCCGCGCTGGTGACGGGGCTTGCCCGCCGCGTCGAGCGCATCCACCTGCAGCCAGCCGTAATCGCTGGTGAAACCCGTCGCCCAGAGGATCGTGGTGATCCCGGCCCCGGCGAGGTCCAGCGACAGGATCGGATCGGTCATGCAGGCGGGGGCGGGGCCGATCCGGCGCGCCTCGGGCTCCTCGGGCAGGTCCAGCCCGTTGGCCGCGACATAGGCGTCGGCCTCGTCGAGCAGCGACAGGTAATTGGCATCCCCCGCCTCGATGTTGCGCGCCAGATCCGGCGCGAAGCTGAAGCGGCCCCCGGCGAAGCTCTCGGTCCGGCCGAGCAGCACCATACCGCGGGCGGCGAGCTTGCGGAAGTCGACCGTGTGCCCGCCATGGGCGCCACTGACCGCGATGGTGGTGTGCTCGGAAGAGGGGGTCGCCTCGGCGTCCCACTTGTTCAGGACGCCCAGCCACCAGACGAAGTCGCGGCCACGGTAGGCGCGCGGCGGGCGGTCGTGCGGGCCGACCGACAGGTAGACCTTGCGCCCGGCCGCCAGCAGCTCGTCCGCGATCTGCACGCCCGAGGAGCCCGCGCCGACCACCAGCACCGCGCCCTCGGCCAGCTGGGCGGGGTTGCGGTACTGGCTCGAATGCATCTGGGCGATCCCGGCGGTCTGCGGCACGAGCGGCGGGATCGCGGGATGCTGGAAGGCGCCGGTGGCCGAGATCACCTGCCGCGCCTCGATCGCGCCTTGGGAGGTCTCGACGAGGAAGCCCGGGCGGCCCCGAAGCCGGGTCACCCGGGTGACCGTGACACCGCAGCGGACGGGGGCATTGATCTGCCTCGCATAGGCCTCGAAATAGTCGGCGACCTGCTCCTTCGGCACGAAGCCGTCGGGGTCGCCGGGAAACTCGAGCCCGGGGAAACGGTCATGCCAGGCGGGGCCATTGGCGACCAGCGAGTCCCAGCGCTCGGAGCGCCAACGCTCGGCGATGCGGCTGCGCTCGAGAACGATATGTGGAATGCCGTTCGCGCTCAGGTGCTCGCTTGCCGCGATCCCGGCCTGGCCGGCGCCGATCACCAGCGCCTCGGTTCTTTCTACGGGCATCGTTGCGTCCTTCCATGCGGGTCAGGGGGCGTCTCTGTGCAGGAAGGTGACGCAGAGTTTGGTAAGTGAAAAGAAACTCCTTCAACAGCATGAGGTAGTTTTAGCCTAAGCCATGCGCCCGTCGGCGCGGCGCGGCAGCGTGCGGGCAGGCCCGCGCCGCAGCACCCCCTTGACCGGCGAAGGCCCGGCAAGCTTCTGTTGACCAAGCGCAAATCCGCGCCCCGGGCGTGATGTCCCGCTTGTGACGGAGTTCAAGATGACGACCCCACCGATCCCGCTCCACTCGATCTGGGCCGCCACCACGGGGCCCGCGCCGGATCTGCTGCCGCTCGGCGAGTCATGCCGGGCGGACGTGCTGGTGATCGGTGGCGGGTTCCAGGGCCTCTCGGGCGCGCTGCACCTTGCCGAGGCCGGGGTCGATACGCTGCTGCTCGAGGCAGAGGAGCCGGGCTTCGGTGCCTCGGGGCGCAACGGCGGGCAGGTGATCCCGGGGCTGAAGGATGATCCCGACGTGCTCGACGCGCTCTGGGGGCCGGAGGCCACGGCCTTCGCCGGCGCGACGGCGGACACGCTCTTTGCGTTGGTGGACCGGCTCGGCATCGACTGCGAGGCGGAGCGCGGCGGCTGGATCCAGGCGGGCAACAAGACGGTGCACCTTGCGGGGTTGCGGGCGCGCATGGCGCAGTGGCAGGCGCGGGGGGCGGACGTGGACTGGCTCGACGCGGGCGAGATCGCGCACGCGACCGGGGCGCGGGGCTTTCACGGCGGCTGGCGCGACCGGCGGGCGGGAAAGCTGCACCCGCTGAAGCTGGCCCACGGGCTCGCCCGCGCGGCGCAGCAGGCCGGGGCGCGGCTGCATTCCCGCTCGCCGGTCGCGGCGCTGGAGCGCGACGGCACCGGCTGGCGCGCCCGGCTGGCGGGCGGGATCGAGGTCCGGGCCGAGCGGGTGATCCTTGCCACCAATGCCTACACGCCGGGGGCGCTCGACCGCGACCTCTCGCGCGCCGTGGTGCCGGCGCACAGCTTCCAGATCGCCACCGAGCCACTTTCGGAGGAGGCGCTGGCGCGTGTCCTGCCGGGCGGCGTCTGCGTTTCGGAAATCCGCCGGGTCGGGACCTATTTCCGCCTCGGCCCGCAGAACCGGCTGATGATCGGCGGGCGGGGCAGCTTCCGCGAGCCCCGCGCGGCGGCGGATTTCGCCGGGCTCGAGGCCGAGTTCACGGCGCTCTTCGGCACCGGCTTCAGGATCGCGCACCGCTGGTTCGGCCGCGTCGGGATGACGCCCGACCACCGCATCCGGCTTGGCGAGCCCGCGCCGGGGATGCTGGCCGCCACCGGGTTCAACGGCCGGGGCGTGGCGCTGTCGGTGGCGCTGGGCAAGGCGATGGCCGAGTACCTCGCCCGCGGCGTTCCCCTGCCGATCCCGCCGGAGCCACGGATCCGCACGCTGCCGCTGCACGGGCTGCACCGGGTCTACGGCGGCGCGGCGATCCGCTTCTACCGCCTGCGCGACCGGCTGGACCGCTGAGGGCGAGGACCGCCCGAAACCGGTGGCCATCCCGGCGCGCTTCCCCCTAGAAAGGCAGAGACAATTCCGAGGAGGGACCATGCATTACGGCGACACGCGCCCGGAGATCCTGCGCTTCGACCCGTTCAACGCGATCGGCAACAGCCCGCACATGATCTGCCTTACCTCGGACGGGCTCAGGCATTCGGTGGGGGACGCGTTCCATAAGGCCGGGCTCACGCTTGGCACCAGCATCGAGACGGACGCGCCTTTCTTGGCCGAGAGCCCCGCCACGCTGGAGTGCGTCACGCTTTCGGTGACCGAGCCGGCCCGGCCCGGCGACTGAGCCGGGGAGGGGGAGAGTTGGTCGACACCGGAACCACGCTGCGCGACTGGCAGCCCGAGCTGCGCACCTTGCGCTACTTCCTCTGCGTGGCGGAGGAAAAGAACATGACCCGCGCCTCGGAGCGGCTGCGCATCGCGCAGCCCGCGCTCAGCCGGCAGATCGCCCGGCTCGAGAGCGACCTCGGGCTCAAGGTCTTCAACCGCACCGCGCGCGGCATGGAGCTGACCGAGGCGGGCGAGATCCTGCAGCGCCGGGCCTATGCGATCATGGCGCAGATCGCGCAGGCGCATCACGACGTCACCGCCCATGCCGAGCGGCCGCAGGGCGTGGTGGTGGTCGGCATGCCGCCGACGCCGGGAGAGTTCATCACTCCGCCGCTGCTCTCGCGGGTCAAGGCCGAATACCCCGAGATCGAACTGCGCTTCGTCGAGGGCTTCTCGAACGCGCTCGAGCACAAGCTCTCGCAGGGCGAGATCGGCCTTGCGGTGATGCATGACGCGCCGGTGCGGGAGGACATCGTCGCGACCGAGCTGCTGGTCGAGCATCTCAACGTCATCGGCCCCTGCGGGGCGTTCGACAAGGAGAGCTACACGCTGGCCGAGGCGGCGGCGATGCCGCTGATCATGCCGAGCCGGCCGAACTTCCTGCGCATCCTCGTCGACAAGCACGCCGACGAGATCGGTGCCGAGCTCAACATCGTGCAGCGGGTCGACGGCGTGTGGCACCTGAAATCCTTGGTCCGCCACGGCCACGGCTTCACCATCCTGACCTATGGCGGCGTGCTGTCGGAGGTGCAGAACGGCACGCTCGAGGCGCGCCCGATCGTGAAGCCGCAGATCGCCTGGACGCTCTGCACCGCCACCAAGGCCGACCAGCGCCGCAAGAAGGCGATCCAGGTGGTCGAGGCGCTGGTGCGCGACATCGTCGGCGGGCTCGTGGAGGCGGGCATCTGGCGTTGAGCCATGCCGCAAAGGTATCGCAACGATGATTTAACAGTATTTGAATCATCGCTGGCAATCGCCGAGGATCGCCTCGGACGGGTCCGGAGGAGGCCCGCAACCTTGGGAGGAACCATGTCTCTGAACGCAATTCTGCGGTCGTCGGCGCTTGCGCTCGCGGCTGCCACCGGCCTTGCCGCATCGGCGCAGGCGGACACCTACAAGTGGATCACCTTCAAGCCGCAGGGCGCCGGGGACGCGCAGGCGATCACCACGCAGTGGCTCGTGGACGAGTTCGCCAAGCGCACCGGCGGCAAGCACAGCATCGAGGTGTTCTGGGGCGGCTCAGTCGCCAAGACCGGCGAGATCCCCGAGGCGCTGGCCGCCGGCGTGGGCGATTTCGGCGACATCATCACCCCCTACTTCCCCGACCAGATGCCGCTCAACAACGCGGTCGGCTTCTTCATCCCGCAGCCGATGAACACGCTCGAGGTCGGGCAGTTCATGGAGGAGATGCACGCCACTTACCCGCAGTTCCGCGAGGAGCTGGAAAGCCAGAACATCCACGCCTTCGGCTTCCGCCCGCTCGAGGACTACGGCCTGCTCTGCACCAAGCCGGTGAAGAGCGCCGCCGACATGAAGGGCCTGCGCATCCGCTCCTACGGCTTTGCCTACCCGAAGCTGATCGAGGCGCTTGGTGCCTCGCCGGTGTCGATCGCCACGGCGGAGGCCTACGAGGCGCTGCAGCGCTCGATCATCGACTGCACGCCGATCGGACCGGCGCTGGCGCGCGGCTGGAAATACGACGAGGTCGCCAAGTACTACATCGAGGTGCCGCTTGGCGCCTCGTTCGGGCACCTGCTGGCGATGAACCTCGACAGTTACAACGGCATGGATGACGAGACCCGCGCCGTGGTGGACCAGCTCGGCAAGGACTACCTCGTGGAATACGCCCGCGTGGTGGACGAGGACGCCGCCCGCGTGCGCGAGCTCTGGAAGGGCGATCTGGCCGTCGAGGTGATCCCCTTCCCGCAGGAGGAACTGCTCGGAGCGCTGGACGATGCCGGCGTCAAGGACGTCCGGCAGGAGTGGATCGACAAGGCCACCGCGCTTGGCGTGCCGGCGGACGAGATCGTCAAGCACTTCGAGTTCGACACCCCGTCCTGACCGGACGTGACCGGTCCCGCGCCCGGGCCTGACCCCGGCGCGGGACCTTCCCCTCGCGAGAGTCCCTCTGATGCAAACGCTTGAAACCCTGCGCCGGCACTACGGCGCATTCCTGTCGCTGTGCGGCATGGCCGCCGGCGTGCTGATCTTCGCGGTGATGCTGCTGGTCGTGGCCAACGTGGTCATGCGCTACGTCTTCAACCAGCCGGTCGCCGGCACGCTCGAGCTGACCGAGAGTGCGCTGCCGCTGATCATCTTCCTGTCGCTGGCACTCACCCAGCTGCACGGCGGGCACATCAAGGTGGTGCTGCTGACCCAGCGCCTGCCCGAGGGCCTCGCCCGCGCGGCACGGGTGCTGGCGATGCTGGCGGGCTGCCTGCTTTTCGCCTGGGCGGCCTACGCGGGCTGGCTGATGGCGGCCAAGAGCCTTGCCATCGGCGAGCTCGAGCGCGGTGCGGTCCGCTTCCCGATCTGGCCGATCAAGTTCGCGATCTTCTTCGGCCTCGCGCTGCTGGCGGTGCAGTACCTGCTCGACGGGCTCTGGGTCGCGCTCGGCGGCACGCTCGACGAAACCGAGGAGGTGATGGAATGAGTTCGCTCCTGATTGGCGCAATCGGCGTCGCGGCGCTGTTCGGCGGCATCCTGATCGGCATCAACGTGATGGTGGTGCTGGGCCTCGTGGGCGCCTTCGGCCTTGCCTCGCTGGTCGGCTTCAAGGCCGCAACGGCGATCCTCGGCACGGTGTTCTTCGACACCACCCACAGCTTCCACTTCTCGGTCATCCCGCTCTTCCTGCTCATGGGCTTCTTCGCCATGCGCGCCGGGCTCGGCGAGGACCTTTTCGAGGCGACCACCAAGTGGCTCGGCAACCTGCGCGGCGGGCTCGCCATCTCGACGACGCTGGGCGCGGCGGCCTTCGGCGCGGCCTCGGGCTCGTCGGTGGGCACGGCGACGGTCTTCACCAAGCTGGCGCTGCCGCAGATGCTCGACCGGGGCTATGACAAAAGCCTCGCCTCGGCCTCGATCGCCATCGCCGGCACATTGGCGGTGATGATCCCGCCCTCGGCGCTGGTGGTGGTCTACGGCATCCTCACCGACAGCTCGATCGGCGCGCTGCTGATCGCCGGCTTCATCCCCGGCATCGTCTTTGCCCTCGTACTCTGCCTCGCCATCTGGCTGACCGTGCTGCGCAATCCCTCGCTGGCGCCGCAGGAGAGCTACAGCTTCACCCTGCGCGAGAAGATCGCCTCGCTGCGTCTGGCCGGGCCGCTGGTGCTGATCATCCTGCTGATCGTCGTGGGGCTCTACCTCGGCATCTTCACCCCGACCGAGGCGGGCGGGATCGGCGCCTTCGCGACGCTGCTGCTGGCGATCCTGCGGCACCGCGGCCTTGGCGGCGTCGAGCTGAAGAAGACCCTGCTCGAGACCATCCAGACCACGGCGATGATCTTCGGCATCCTGATCTGCGCGCTGGTCTTCTCGAAGTTCCTGGCGCTCTCGGGCGTGGCCAACGCGGTCGGCGGCTACCTGACCGGGCTCGACGTGAACCGCTGGGTGATCGTGCTGCTGGTCTCGCTGATCTACCTCGCGCTCGGGATGATGATGGACGCGCCGGCGCTGCTGGCGATCACCCTGCCGATCACCCACCCGGTGATGATGAAGCTCGGCTTCGATCCGATCTGGTTCGGCATCTACGTGGTGCTGCTGGTCGAGATCGGCGCGGTGACGCCGCCGGTGGGGATCAACTGCTTCGTCGTGCAGTCGGCCTCGAACGGGCGGGTCACGCTCGAGCAGGTGTTCAAGGGGCTGCTGCCCTTCGTGCTGGCGGGCTTCGCCATGCTGATCCTGCTCTGCCTGATCCCGCAGATCGCCCTCTTCCTGCCGGAGACGATGCTATGAGCATGACCCTCGACAGACCCCTCGCGCTTTGCGGCGCGGGGCAGGGCGGCCGGGCCGTCCTGCGGACCACCCTCACCTCGCCCTACGGGCGCAAGGTCCGCATGGCGGCGCAGGTGCTGGGGCTCTGGGACCGGATCGAGATGGTCCCCGCCGACACCCGCGATCCTTCGGACGACCTGCGCCTGCAGAACCCGCTCGGCAAGATGCCCTGCCTGATGACCGACGGCGAGACGCTCTACGACAGCCGGGTGATCCTCGAGTTCCTCGACACGCTGGCCGAGGGGCGTGGCCTCTTCCCGCGCGAGGGGCGCGAGAGATTCCACTGCCTGACCCGCGCCTGCCTTGCCGACGGGGTGACCGACGCCGCGCTGCTGATGGTCTACGAGGGGCGCTTCCGCGGCGCCGAGAAGATCTCGGACGAATGGCTGGCGCACCAGCGCGGCAAGGTCGAGCGGGGGCTTTCGGCGCTCGCCGCCCTGCCGCCGGATCCCACCCGCACCGATGCGGCAGGGGTCTCGCTCGCCTGCGCGCTCGGCTACCTCGACTGGCGCGCGCCGGTCAGCTGGCGCGACCGCTGGCCCGAGCTGGTGGACTGGCTGCACCGCTTCGCCGCCGCCGAGCCCGCCTTCAACGCCACGGAGGCGCCGCGATGACCGACTGGCCCGAACAACGCCTCGCCGCGCCCGATCCCGAGACCTACAGCGAGCGCCAGCGCGAGATCCACGAGGCCATCGCCTCGGGTCCGCGCGGCGGGGTGCGCGGCCCGCTCGCGGTCTGGCTGCACCGCCCCGAGCTGGCCGCGAAGGCGCAGGAACTCGGCCGCTACTGCCGCTACGACACAGCGCTCGAGCCGCGGCTGAGCGAGCTTGCCATCCTCACCATGGCCCGGCACTGGAGCGCCGAATACGAATGGTTCGCGCACAAGCCCCCGGCGCTGAAGGCCGGGCTCTCGCCCGAGCTGGTCGAGGCGCTGCGCACCGGCACCGAGCCGCCTTATGCCGATGACGAGGAGCGGGTGACCCACCGCGTCGCCGTCTCGGTGCTGACCACCAACGCCGTGCCCGACGCGCTCTACGCCGAGGCGGTGGAGCTGCTCGGCACCCAGCGGCTCGTCGATCTGGTCGGGGTCATCGGCTACTACACGCTGATCTCCGCCACGCTCAACGTGTTCCGCATCTCGCCGCCCGACGGCGCGCCCAAGGAGCTGACATGAACGACGCCCCCATCACCTGGAACCCGGACCGCAGCGCCCCGACGCTGGCGCTGCCCAAGGGCGCGACCGACTGCCACGTGCATGTCTTCGGCCCGGTCTCGCGCTTCCCCTACGCGCCCGAGAGCGGCTTCAAGCCCGGCGACGCGCCCAAGGAAGAGCTCTTCGCGCTGCATGACATGCTGGGCATCGAGCGCTGCGTGATCGTCCAGTCCGGCTGCCACGGCTTCGACAATTCGGTGGTCGCCGACGCCATGGCGGCGCGGCCGGGCCGCTACCTCGGTATCGCGCTGGCCTCGCCGGATATCACCGACCCGCAGATCAAGAAGCTGCACGCGCAGGGCTTTCGGGGCGTGCGCTTCAACTACATGTCCCACCTCGCCCCCGGCGCCACCCACGACCAGCTGCGCGCGCTTGCCCCCCGGCTGGCCGAGCACGGATGGCAGCTGCTGATCCACATGGAGGCGAAACTCATTGCCGATCTGGCGCCGGTGCTGGCCGCGCTGCCCTGCCCGGTGGTGATCGACCACATGGGCCGGATAGACGCCAGCCTCGGCATGGATCAGGCGCCCTTCGAGGAACTGATCCGGCTGGGCGAGAAGGATCACGTCTGGCTCAAGGTCTCGGGCTCCGAGCGCTGCTCGGTCGAGGCGCCTCCCTATGCCGACGCGACGCCCTTCGCCGCGAAGCTGGTGGAGCTCTACCCCGAGCGGACGATCTGGGGCACCGACTGGCCACACCCCAATTTCCGCGCCGCGCCGCCGGATGACGGCGTGCTGGTCGACACGCTGAAGGTGATCGCCCCCACCGAGGCGGCGCTGCACCGGCTGCTCGTGGACAATCCCGCGCGGCTTTACGATTTCGGAGACAGGACATGACCGGACGGCTGCAAGGCAAGGTCGCCATCATCACCGGCGCGGGCTGCGTCGGCCCCGGCTGGGGCAACGGTCGCGCCGCCTGCGTGCGCTTCGCAGAGGAGGGCGCGAAGATCTTTGCGGTCGACCTGCGCGCCGAGACGATGGACGAGACGCTGAGCCGCACCCGCGACGCGGGCGGCGAGGTCGAGCCGCACCTCTGCGACGTCACCGATCTCACCAGCGTCGAGGCCATGACGCAAGCCTGCATCGCGCGCTTCGGCCGGGTCGACATCCTCGTCAACAACGTCGGCGGCTCGGCCAAGGGCGGGGCGGCGCAGCTTTCCGAAGAGGATTGGGACCGGCAGATGGACTTCAACCTCAAGTCCGTCTACCTCACCTGCCGCTCGGTGTTGCCGCAGATGGAGGCGCAGGGCGCGGGCGCCATCGTCAACACCTCCTCGACCTCGGGGATGCGCTGGACCGGCGCGGCACAGGTGGCCTATGCCGCGTCGAAGGCGGCGGTGATCCAGTTCGGCAAGGTGACGGCGGTGGAATATGCGCCGAAGGGCGTTCGGGTGAACACCGTGGTGCCGGGGCAGCTGCACACGCCGATGGTCGAGGCGCGGCTCGCGGGCCAGCGCGCCGGCGGCGACGTCGATGCCCTGCTGGCGCAGCGGCTCGCGCGCATCCCGATGGGCTGGATGGGCGACGGGCGCGACACGGCGAACGCCGCGCTCTTCCTCGCCTCGGACGAGGCGCGCTTCGTCACCGGCACCGAGATCGTCGTCGACGGCGGCATGTCGGTGCGCTGCGACTGAGCCGCGGCGCTAGTCCCGCATCAGCGTGACGGTCTGGCCGTACTCCGCCAGCGAGGCGGCATGGACGTCGGAGATCTTGCTGGTTGCGCCCTGCGAAAGCTCGCAGGACACGCCGCAGATGGCCGACGCGATCGCCACGTGGAGGCGGTTCGTCCGGATTTTCCGGTGCGATCCGACAATCGCGAAGAAGGGCCAGACCGGGCTTCGGTCACTGCCGAACTCGGAAAGGTCGATTCCCTCGTCGCGCGCGCCCGCGGGGCGCTCCCTGTCGCGGCGCATGAATATCCCCTCGCCGCGGAGTTTCGGAAAGCGATATGCCGGGCTGAAGAAGGCCATATCGTGACAGAAACGGCCGGAGGGGTGATTTGCCGCGCTCTCGCCGCGCTCGCGGACCCAGAGCGTGCACTCCGGGTGCAGCCCGATGGACTGGGCCGGAAGGCCGCAGGTCGCGGGAAGAATGGTGCCTCCCTCATATGCCTGCGACGCCTGTGCCAATTTGGCGGAATGTCCATAGAGCGGGGAAATGGACCCGCCCGCGGTGAAAACCGGGTAGAATTGGTCCGGGGGATATTGGGCGCGGGTCTTCGCCATGTCCCGGCCAATCGCGCGGCTGCCGCGAAGCTCGATGAAGCCGAACCCGTGCCAGCGCAGGAAGTTTCGCGCGCCCTGGACGATCAGCGCGTCGCCCCAATTCCCCTTGTGGGAGACGAGGAGAATTTTCCGGCCCCTCGCTCGCGCGCGAATGTCATCCGCCAGCGCCTTGTAGAGGGAGGCCCAGTGCGGCGGGATGGACGGATTGGACTTGAAGAACATCAGGACCCTACAGGTGATCTGTCGCGGCGCGCGGCCCGCTTTCGCATCATCCGGCGGAAGCGGTACCAGGCCGAGGGATTGGCGACCTGGCGCACAATCGCGGCGTCCGGCTCGTTGTTGATCTCGCTCGGCAGCGAGGCGTGGGGAATGAGCGGCGGAATGGTCGCCAGCCCGGATTCGCGCAGGCTCAGCACCGAGTGCAGATGCTGGTCGACCGGGGCGCAGATATGGCGCGTTTCCTCGAGAAACCGCCGCGCGCCGCGCCGCGACCAGAGCAATGACGTCGTCCGCTTGGGGAAAACCTTGGCCCTGACAAGCGCGCAGCCCGGTGTCACCTCGGAAAGCGGCACGCAATGTTTCGCATTCTTCGGCGCATTCCCGAGATTCACCAGCTCCCAGCGCGGATCGGCGCTTTTGCGGATCTGCCCGATAAGCTGCCCCAACGTTCTCCAAAGATCGGCGGGAATCTCGGCATCATCCTCCAGCACAAGCCCCATCTCTTGCCCCGATTGCAGGAAGAGCTTCGCGGCGCGCTGATGAGAGCGGAAACAGCCGATCTCTCCATTTGAAAGATGGCGTCCGTAAAACAGAAGGCAGCGGAGCGAGGCGTAATAATTCAGGTCGGATTTCGTGAGAGCGCGGCCGTCCGTCGCAACAAGCCGGGTGAATACAATATTCTGGTCGCTCAAATCTTTGGTAATACGATTCAGCCGGTCTTTGCTTCGATCGAGATTAATGACTTGCACGTGCAAATTCTGCAAGAGTGGCTCCTCCCGTGACACTCTTGTCAGCTACACGGCGCGCGGCGTAGTTCGCAAGCCGGTTCTTTAATTGCGGCAGGTCGGCTGTGGCCATTCGGCGATACCCGATCGCGAAACTAAACCGGCGGGTTTAATTCCGCGCCTTATCGTCCCCTCCGGGTGCCGTCCCGAGCGCGGCAGGGGATCGGGGCGGCGCTGGTCCGCCGCCCCGGGGTGGTCTCAGTCCGCCAGTTCCTTGTTCGGGTCGTAATGCGCCAGCGTCTCGGCGAAGCGGCCGTTGATGTAGGCGCCCGAGGTGATCGGCTCGTATTTCGCCGGGTGGCCCGCGTCGACGCAGCTGTCGAGCGGCTGGATCACCGAGTCGTAGCTCGGGCCGAAGAAGAACGGGATCGAGTAGCGCTCGACGCCCGAGCGGTTGATCGCCCGGTGCACGGTCGAGGCGAAGAGGTCATTGGTCCAGCGCGCCATCTGGTCGCCGATGTTCACCACGAAATGGCCCGGCAGCGGCGGCGCGCTGATCCAGTCGCCGTCGGAGTTAAGCACCTGCAGCGCGCGGATGCGGGGGTCGTCCTGCGCGAGGATGGTGAAGCACTCGTAGTCGGAATGCGCGCCGATGCCGATCTGGCGCTCGTCCACCTCGCCCTCCTGCGGCGGGTAATGCAGCAGGCGCAGCGTCGCGAGGGGCCGCTCGACCAGCGCGTCGAAATGCGCCTCCTCGAGTTCCAGCGACAGGGCGAAGGCGTGCAGCAGCGCGTGCGACAGGCGCAGCATCTCGTCGTAATAGGCGGTCACATCGGCGCGGAAGGCGGCGTCGCCCTCGGGCCACTGGTTCGGGCCGTAGAGCACCTTGCCGGCCAGCACGTCGGGATCGTCCGCCGGGACCTCCAGCGCCATGTCCCAGCTTTCATGCAGGTCGCCGCGCGCGGTGGGGTCGGTGTTTTCCTCCAGCAGCGCCGCGTAGCCGCGGTTGTTGCGCGACTTGGCGACGTGGATCTTCAGCTTCTCGGCGTCGGGCAGGGCGAAGTAGCGCCGCGCGGTGGCGAAGGCGCCGTCGATCACCGCCTGCGGCACGCCGTGGTTCTTCACGTAGAAGAAGCCGATCTCCGAGCAGGCGCGGCGCAGCGCCAGCGCCAGTTCGCGCTTGGCGTCCTCGTCCTCGGTGAAGATCGGCGCAAGGTCGATCACGGGCAGTTCTTCGAAGGGCACGCGCTCGGCGTCGAGGCCGGTGTCCTTGAGCAGGCGCGGGCCGTTGCCGGTGGTGAGTGAGGTCATTCGGTCTCTCCTTTGGACGTGTCGGGGAAGCACAGCGCCTCCACGAAGTAGCGGGGCCCGGCGAAGTCGAAGCCGGGCTGGAAATAGTCCTTGCAGAAGGCAAGGAAGGCGCGGGTCTTGGGGGCCACGTAGCGCGGGTCGGGCACGCGCAGGGTGATGCGGCGCTCCTCGGTCTGCCACTCGGGCAGCACCGGCGCGAGATGGCCCTCGCGGACCTCGAGCTCGGTGAAGAAGGCGGGCAGGAGGGCAAGGCCCGCGCCGGCGACGGCAAAGTATTTCGTCGTCCAATAGTCGTTGGTGACGATGTCGGCGGGGGGCAGGATCTCGGCGCTGTCGCGTCCGTCGCTCAGCCGCCACGGCTGCACCCCCTCGGCGTCGCGGTAGATGACGCCCTTGTGGCGGGCGAGGTCGGCGACCGACCCGGGCGTGCCGTGCCCGGCAAGGTAGCGGGGGCTGGCGTAGAGCCCGTAGCGCAGCGTCGCCAGCACCTCGGCGCCGGGGCCGGAGGTGTCGTCGAAGGCGAGCACCGCGTCGAAGACCTTCTGCCGGCTCAGGTCGAGGAAGACCGAGGGCGCGAAGAACACGAGGTCGAGCTGGATCTTCGGATGCGCGGCGCGGAAGGCCTGCAGCATCTGCGCGTTGAGCGCCGTGCCGAACTCGCCCGAGGCGCCGACCCGCAGCACGCCCGCCGCGTCGTCCTGCATCGAGGCCACGGCGGCGGCGGTGTCGTCGCAGAGCGACAGGATGTGCTGGCCGCGCTCCAGCAGCACCCGCCCGGCGTCGGTCAGCTCGAGCGCGCGGCCGCGGCGGGCGAAGAGCTCGGCCCCGACCTCCTCCTCGAGCTGCTTCAGCTTGAGGCTGACCGAGGATTTCGGCAACCCGTGCAGGCGCGCCGCAACCGAGACCGAGCCGGTCTCGGCGACCTTGATGAAGGTGCTCAGCGCCTGAAAATTCATCAGTAATCGTCCATATTCTTGGATTCGAACCCGGAGAAACCGGATTTGCTGTCCATTTTTCTGAACATATGGCTTGAGATCGGGCAAGCAAATGCGCGTCGGGACTTGCCGGAATCACGGGTGGTCCGAGGAAAACGCACAAAAAGCGTACAGCCCGGCCGCCGGGCGCCAACAGGGAAAGGATCGTCTCATGACCAAACTGCGCAGCGCGCTCGCGACCGGCCTTCTGACCGTCTCGCTGCCCATGGCAGCCGCCGCCTTCGAGCTCAAATCCGAGCCGAAGGTTGCCTTCATCTATGCCTCGACCGTACAGGACGGCGGCTGGAACGAGGCGATCGACAAGGGCCGCGCCGCGGTCGCCGAGGAGCTGGGCCTCGACATCGCCGTGGCCGAGAACATCCCCGAGGAGGCCACCCGCCTGCGCGCGGCGATCGACCTCTACGTGCAGCGCGGCTACAACATCATCGTCGGCACCACCTACGGCTACAGCGAGGCGATGTACGAGGCGGCGCAGGCCTATCCCGACGTCGCCTTCTTCAACGCCTCGGGCGTGCACAACGGCGAGAACATGGAAAGTTTCTACGCCCGCACCTACGAGGCCTGGTACCTCGCCGGGATCGCCGCGGCCGAGGCTTCGGAAAGCGGCAAGATCGGCATGCTGGCGGGCTTCCCGGTGGGCGTGGTCAACTGGGACGTCAACGGCTTCGCCCGCGGCGCGCAGTCGGTGAAGCCGGGGATCGACACCACGGTCGTCTACACCAACAGCTGGTGGGATCCGGTGAAGGAAGGCCAGGTCTCGGAGGCGATCCTCGACCAGGGCGCCGATGTCATCGCCACCGACCTCTCCGCTGCCTCGGCCCTCAACGCGGCCGAAGAGCGCGGCGCGGGGGCGATCGGCTACCAGATCGACATGACGGCGGCGGCGCCCGAGCACATCCTGACCTCGGTGGTGTTCAACTGGGACGCCTATCTCACCCCGCGCATCAAGGCGGTGATCGACGGCAGCTGGGATCCCGAGGAATGGGGCTGGTTCGAGGGGCTCGAGTCGGGCGTTGTCGACCTTGCGCCCTTCGGGCCTTCGGTCAGCGAGGAAACCAAGGCGAAGGTTGCCGAGGCCAAGGCGCAGATCATTTCGGGCGAGCTTCAGCCCTTTGCCGGACCGCTGATGTCGCGCGACGGCGGCGAGGTGGTGGCCGCGGGCGAGGTGCTGCCCGACGACGCGCTCTGGACCATGGACTTCTTCGTCCAAGGCATCACCGGGACCATGCCGGCCAGCGAATGACGCCTTCGGAAGACATGCCCATCGCGCATCCCGGGCCGCATGACGGTCCGGGGCGCGCGCCCGCGCTCTTGCTGCGCGGGATCGACAAGTCCTTCGACGGGCACCGCGCGCTCGACGGGGCGGGCTTCCGCCTCGAATGGGGCGAGGTGCACGCGCTGGTGGGTGAGAACGGCGCCGGCAAGTCGACGATCATGAACGTGGCGACGGCGGTCTATGCCGCCGATGCGGGCGAGGTGATCGTCGATGGCCGCGACGTGCCGCTGCGCGGTCCCGCCGACGCGATGGCCGCGGGGCTCGGCATGGTGCACCAGCATTTCCGGCTGGTCGGCAGCTTCACCGTGGCCGAGAACGTCGCGCTGTCGCTGCGCGGGGCGGGGCAGAAGGTGAGCGTCGCCGAGGCCGCGCGGCTGCTGGCGGCGCGCGCCGCCGAGCTTGGATTCCGGCTCGATCCCGCCGCGCGGGTGGATGAGCTGTCGATCGCCGAGCGCCAGCGGGCCGAGATCCTGAAGGTGCTGCTGCTGGGAGCGGGGATCCTGATCCTCGACGAGCCCACCGCCGTGCTCACCGCCGACGAGGCGCAGGCGCTGCTGACGCTGGTCCGCCGCCTTGCAGGCGAGGGCAGGGCGGTCGTGCTGATCACCCACAAGCTGCGCGAGGTCGCCGCCTATTCCGACCGGATCACCGTGATGCGGCAGGGCCGCACGGTGCTCGACGCCGCCCCGGCGGAGGGGCTGGCGATGGACGAGGTGGCGCGGCTCGCCGTGGGCGAGATGCCTGCCGTCCCGCCGCGCGCCGCCGCGAGGCCGGGCGCGCCGCTGCTTTCGGTCGCGGGGCTGACGGCGCGCCGCGGCGACGGCAGCCGCGCGCTCGACGCGCTGTCGCTCGAGCTTGCCGAGGGCGAGGTGCTTGGCATCGCCGGGGTCGGCGGCAACGGCCAGTCGGAACTCGTCGACCTGCTGTCGGGCCTGCGCCGTCCCGAGGCCGGGACGATCGGCCTTGGCGGGACCGACCTGCTTGCCGCCTCGCCCGCCGCGCGCCGCGCCGCGGGGCTTCGCGTGGTGCCCGCCGACCGTTTCGACAGCGCCATGGCGCCCGGGCTCACGCTTGCCGAGAACCTTGCCCTGACCGGCGTCGGCTCCGACCGCTTCGGCGGGCGCTGGCTGGTCGACCGCCGCAAGATGCGCCGCGAGGCGGAGCGGCTGATCGCGGAACATGAGGTGCGTGGCGGCGGTCCCGCCACCCCTGCCTCGCTGCTCTCGGGCGGCAATGCCCAGAAGCTGCTGCTGGCGCGTGAGGTCTCGGATGGCGCGCGGCTGCTGGTGGCCCATTCCCCTTCGCGCGGGCTCGACCTGCGCGCGACCCGGGCGGGGCATGGCGCCATCGCCGAGGGTGTCGCGCGCGGAATGGCCTGCCTGCTGATCAGCGAGGACCTCGAAGAGATCATGTCCCTCTCCACCCGCGTTTGCGTCATCAACAACGGCCGGCTCAGTGCTCCAATGCCGGCGGGCGAGGTCACCTCGGACCGGCTCGGCAAGCTCCTGGTGGGCCATGCTTGACGGCGCGCTGCTGATCCGCCGCCAGAGGGTGCCGCTGCGGCTGAGCGCGGCGAGCTACCTCGGCGGCCTCGTCTTCGGGCTGGCGCTGGCGGCGCTGCTCCTCGTGCAGCTGGGCGTGCCCGCCTCCGCGCTCTGGCAGGAGTTCGTCGTGCAGACCTTCCTCACCTCGCAGGGCCTCGGCCAGACGGTCACCGCGATGATCCCGCTGGTGCTGGTCGGCCTCGGAACGGCGCTGGCGCTGCGGGTGCAGTTCTGGAACATCGGCATCGAGGGCCAGCTCTGGCTCGGCGCGATGGCGGCGACCTGGGTGTCGATCCACGATGCCGGGCCCGAGCCGCTCCGCCTGCCGCTCATGCTGGCGCTGTCGATGCTGGCGGGCGCGCTCTGGATCGCGATGCCGCTGGCGCTGAAGCTGATGTGGGGCGTGAGCGAGGTGATCTCGACGCTGCTCCTCGGCTCGATCGCCTTCTTCTGGGTGCAGCACCAGCTCTTCGGCGCCTGGCGCGACGGCACCACGGGCTTTCCCACCTCACCGACGCTGGACGCCGCCGAGCGGCTGCCGCTGCTCGGCTGGGGGCAGGTGCACGCGGGGCTCTGGCTGGCGCTTGCCGCCGTGGCGCTTGCCGCACTGGTGATCGGGGTGACCCGGCTCGGGTTTTACGCCCGCGCGGTCGGTGCCAACCGGCGCGCGGCTCGGGCGGCGGGGCTGCCGGTACTGCTGACCGTCGCGGTCTTCGTGCTGGGCTCTGGCGCGCTCTGCGGGCTCGCGGGCGCGGTGATCGTCACCGGCACCGAGTTCCGTCTCAGCCAGTCGATCGGCGCGGGCTACCTCTTCAGCGGCATCGTCATCGCCTATCTCGCGCGGTCGAACCCGCTGGCGGTGCTGGTGGTCGGCTTCCTGCTGGGCGGGCTCACCACCGCGGGCGGCGTGCTGAAGGTGTTCTACGGCATATCCGAGGCGATGGTGCTGCTGGTGCAGGGGGTGGTGCTGCTCTCGGTTCTGGCGGCGCAGCTTTTCGCCGAGTACCGCGTCGTCGCACGGAGGCCGGCATGAGCGATTTCCTCCTTGCATGGCTTACCGTGCTGCCGGGCTACGTGGTGCCGCTGCTGCTGGCCAGCCTCGGCGTGGTGCTGTCGGAGCGGGCCGGGGTGCTGAACCTCTGCCCCGAGGGCTTCATGGCGGTGGGCGCGATGACCGGGGCGCTGCTCTGCCTCGCGGGGCAGGGGCCGTGGCTCGGCATCCTCGGCGGCACGGCGGCGGGGATCGGCCTTTCGGCCGTCTTCGGCCTTGCCGTGGTGGTGTTCCGCGTCGAGCAGACATTGGCCGGACTGGCCACCGTGGCGCTCGGGCTCGGCATCACCGGCGTCGTCGGCCGCGCCTCGGTGCAGAAGCCCTTCCCGGGCCTGCCGCGCCTGTCCGAGACCGCGTGGGGGGCGGACCTGCCGCGGCTGCTGGGTCAGCAGACGCTGCTGGTGCCGCTGGCGCTGCTGCATCTGGCGGCGGTCGCGTGGTTCCTGTCGCGCAGCGCGGCGGGGCTGCGCCTGCGGGCGGTGGGCGAGGATCCGGCGGCGGCGGATGTCGCCGGGGTCGACGTGCAGCTGGTGCAGCTGGGCGCGGTGCTGGCGAGCGGCGCCTTCGGCGGGCTCGCGGGGGCCTTCCTGTCGGTCGCCTCGGCGCATGTCTGGGTCGAGGGCATGGTGGCGGGCCGCGGCTGGGTGGTGATCGCGCTGGTCATCTTCGCGCGCTGGCGCCCGCTGCGCTGCCTTGGCGCCGCGATCCTCTTCGGCGGGACCGAGGCGGTCATGCCGCGATTGCAGGCGCTCGGCGTCGATTTCCCGGTCTATCTCGGGGCGATGCTGCCCTACGTGCTGACGCTGGGCGTGCTGGCGCTGGCCTCGATGCGCCGCGGTGCGCGCAGCGGCGCGCCGGCGGCGCTGGGGCTCAGCTACCTGCGGCAGGACAAGCACTGACCCGCCTGCGGAGCGTATCGAGATGGGCCGACAAGCGGGAGACCGCGCAGTGTCAGCAGCCTATTCTCCCCCCGCCCGATCGGTGGCATGGTAAATAGTTAATGAAAGGTTGCGGCGGGTGGCATCGCCCGCGCGCGGCCAGCGCCTTGCCGTCGGCGCGGATCCAGCGCGGCGTTGTTCCGGGTGCCTCCCACATGCTTCTCGATCTCGGCTCCTACGCGCCCCAGGGCGCCCTTCTTCTGGTTGCCGCCGTCTTCGCCATCTTCCTGAGCGAGCGTTTCGCCGCCGAGGTCACGGCGCTTGGCGGCGTGGCGGTCGCGCTTGCGCTGGGGCTCGTCAGCACCGACGACGTCCTCAAGGCGCTCAGCAACTCCGCCCCCGCCACGATCGGCGCGATGTTCGTGCTGAGCGCCGCGCTGGTGCGCACCGGCGTACTCGAGGCGGTGGCCGAGGCGCTCGGCCGTGGCATGGCGCTGCGCCCGAAGCTGACGATCCTGCTCTTCTTCGCGATGGCCGGGGTCGCCTCGGCCTTCATGAACAACACGCCGGTGGTGATGATCCTGATCCCGGTGGTCTTCGGACTTGCCCGCCAGCTCGGGACCGGCGCCTCGCGCTTCCTCATGCCGCTCAGCTTCGTGGTGATCATGGGCGGCACCTGCACGCTCATCGGCACATCGACCAACATCCTCGTGGACGGTGTCGCCCGCGACCTCGGCATGCCGGCCTTCTCGCTCTTCGAGATCGCCCCGCTCGGTGTCGCGCTGGCGGTGATCGGCAGCCTCTTCCTCGCGGTCGCCGCGCCGCGCCTGCTGCCCGAGCGCATGGCGCTGGCCGAGGTGCAGGCGCCGCGCAGCGGACGGTCGTGGCGGGTCGAGCTCTTCGTGCCCGCGACCTCGCCGCTGGTCGGCCGCAGCGTCGGCGACGTGCCCGATTTCAGGCGCAGCGCCACGCGGCTCGTGGACCTGATCCGCGACGACGTCTCGCTGCGGCGCAGCCTGTCGCGGGAAGTCCTGCAGCCGGGCGACCGGGTCGTGCTGCATGCCTCGGATGCCGAGGTGGCGGGCTACAGGGGCGAAAGCTCGCGCGGGCTTGCCATCCCCGGTCTCGAACCCGCCAACGCCCGGCGCCACCAGGTGATCGAGGCGCTGGTGAAGGACCGCAAGGGCGTCTTCGCCGAGCTCGGATGGCGGCGCAGCCATGGCGTCTACCCGATCGCCGTGCACCGGCACGGCAGCGCGCTCGACATGCTGGACGAGAAGCTGCACCTGCGCCCGGGGGACACTGTGCTTCTCGACGGTCCGGCCGAGGACATCGCACGGCTGGCGCGGGACGAGGACCTCATCCTGCTTGCCCCGCTCCAGGCCCGCGCCTACCGGCGCGACAAGGCGCCGATCGCGATCGGCGTGCTGGCCATGGTGGTGCTGGGCGCGGCGCTCGAGCTCGCGCCGATCCTGCCGCTGGCGATCATCGGGGCGGCCATCGTGCTGCTGGCGCGCTGCGTCGAGCCCGACGAGGGGATCGGCGCGATCGACGGTCGCCTGCTGCTGCTGATCGTCAGCATGCTGGTGCTGGGCACCGCGATGGAGCGCAGCGGGGCCATGGCGCTGATCGTCGACGGGCTCTCGGTGCCGCTGGCCAAGCTCAGCCCGATCCTCGCGCTGGCGCTCATCTACGCGGTGACCTCGGTGCTGACCGAGGTGGTCACCAACAACGCGGTCGCGGTCATCATGACACCCATAGCCGTCGGGGTCGCCACCGCGCTGGGGCTGGATCCGCGCGCCTTCGTCGTGGTCGTGATGTTCGGCGCCAGCGCCAGCTTCGCGACGCCGATCGGCTACCAGACCAACACGATGGTCTACAACGCCGGCGGCTACCGCTTCACCGACTTCCTGCGCCTCGGCCTGCCGATGAACATCCTCGCCGGCGTGGTGACGGTGCTGCTGGCGCCGGTGTTCTGGCCGCTGCAACCCTAGCGGCGGGATCAGGGCCAGAGCATGTAGACATAGCCGGCGTAGCCCGCGAGCAGCGCCATCCCCTCGCGCCGGTCGATGCGGCGCCCGGTGGCGGCGAAGAGCACCAGCAGGGCGGAGACGCCGACCATCAGCGGCGCGTCGAAGCGCACGATCTCGCCGGGCACCGCGCTCGGGGCGATGAGCGCCGTGGTGCCGCCGATGCCGAGGATGTTGTAGATGTTCGACCCCACGATGTTGCCGAAGGCGACGTCGCCCTGCCGCTTCAGCGCGGCGATCACCGAGGTCACAAGCTCCGGCATCGAGGTGCCGACCGCGACGATGGTCAGGCCGATCACCGTTTCTTCGATGCCGTAAGTTCGGGCGAGGGCGACCGCGCCCTGCACCAGCAGCGCCCCGCCGAAGACCACGAGGGCCAGCCCGGCAAGGGCGAGCCCCAGCGGGACGATCATGCCGCGCCGGCGCGAGGGTCGGCCGAGGCCGGGGTCCGCCTGCAGCAGGGCGGCGCTCTTGTCATGCACCGCGCCGTGTTCGCCCGTGGTGCGCTCCTGCCGGATGACGATTCCGATGTAGGTGACCAGCGCGGCGACGAAAAGCGCGCCCAGAAGCCGGTCCATCGGCAGCACGAAGGCCAGCGCCGCGAAGAGCGCCGCCACCGCGAGCATCAGCGCCGCGTCGCGCCGCAGCGCCGACTCGGCGACGATCACCGGGCAGATCAGCGCGGAAATCCCGCCGATCAGCAGGATGTTTGCGATGTTCGAGCCCACCACGTTGCCATAGGCGATGCCGGGCGAGCCCGAGAGTCCGGCCTGCACGGAGGTCACCAGCTCGGGCATCGAGGTCCCGAAACCGACCAGCGTCAGCCCGATGACGAGCGGCGAGACGCCGAGCCGTTCCGCCACCTGGACCGCCCCGCGCACCAGGAATTCGCCGCCGGCAACCAGCAGCACGAGCCCCGCGACGAGCGGAAGCCAAGTCTCGACCATGTTCAACTCCAATGCCGGCAACCCGGCCTGTCGCGAAGCAGGTGGCGATCGGTGGGAAGACCTTCAAGGGGAGGGACTTGCGCCGCGAATTGACAAGTCGCACGCTTTGGCGGACGATCTCCGAATGGGGACTTGCGATCTCCCCACGAGGCGACAGCCGAAGCTCGCGTTCCATTCACATCCGGACCTCTGGAGGAACGCTCATGCCTGCGCCTGATGCGATTACCAATGACAAGCTTTCGAAGCTGATCGGCACACCGAAGTGCCCCACAATTCTCGACGTCCGGCGCGACCCGATCCGCGCCGAGGACCCGCGCCTCGTTCCGGGCGCGCGGGCGTTGACCGATGCCGACATGGCGCCCGAAACGCTTGATGCCCTCATCGGCGAGCTCTCCGGGCCGATCGTGGTCACCTGCGCCGAGGGCCATGGCCGCAGCCAGGGGCTGGCGGCGCTGCTGCGCAGCCGCGGCATCGCGGCGGAATATCTCGAACAGGGCCACGATGGCTGGCGCGCGGCGGGGCTGCCGCTGGTCAACGCCCATGCCATCACCCGCCGCGACGCCGCGGGCCGCAGCCTCTGGGTCACCCGCTCGCGGCCCAAGATCGACCGCATCGCCTGCCCTTGGCTGATCCGGCGCTTCGTCGATCCGCGCGCGGTCTTCCTCTATGTCGCGCCCGCCGAGGTGGCCTCGGTTGCCAAGACCTTCGGCGCCATGCCCTTCGACATCGAGGACGTGTTCTGGAGCCACCGCGGCGAGCTTTGCAGCTTCGACACGATGCTCGAGGAATTCGGCCTCTCGACCCCCGCGCTTGCCCGGCTCGCGCGCATCGTGCGCGACGCCGATACCGCGCGGCCCGACCTTGCGCCCGAGGCGCCGGGGCTGCTGGCCGCCTCGCTGGGCCTGTCGCGGATGTACTCGGATGACCTCGAGCAGCTCGAGGCCGGGATGGCGCTCTACGATGCCTTCTACCGCTGGTGCCGGGATGCGACCGAGGAAACCCACAACTGGCCGACCAACCGGCCGGGAGGGGCGCGATGACCGATGCGGCATTCCGGCCCGTCGAACCCGAGCGGCAGGTGTACGCCTGGCCGAACCTTGCCAAGGCGACCGCGGTCTGGGCGCGGGTCGCGGCGCTGTCCTTCGGCGGCCCCGCCGGGCAGATCGCCGTCATGCACCGGATCACCGTCGAGGAGGAGCGCTGGCTCGGCGATGCGCGGTTCCTGCATGCGCTCAACTTCTGCATGCTGCTGCCCGGCCCCGAGGCGCAGCAGCTCGCCACCTACATCGGCTGGCTCATGCACGGCACGCGCGGCGCGCTGATCGCCGGAGGCCTCTTCATCCTGCCCGGCCTGCTGTCGATCATGGCGCTGAGCTGGATCTACGTCCTCTGGGGCGAGAGCGCGCTCGTCTCGGGGCTCTTCTTCGGGCTGAAGGCGGCGATCTTCGCCATCGTGCTGCAGGCGCTCCTGCGCATCGGGCAGCGGGCGCTGAAGAACGGCGCGATGCGCGCCATCGCCGCCCTGTCCTTCATCGCGATCTTCGCCTTTGCCGTGCCCTTCCCGCTGATCGTCGCCGGTGCGGCGCTGATCGGCTTCCTCGGCGCGCGTGCAGGGCTTCCGGCCTTCGCGCCCGGAGGCGGGCACGGCAGCCACGCGGGACCGCAGGTCGCGGATGCCGAGACGCTGCTCGGGGACGAGAGCCTCGAGATGCCCGCCGCGGCGCGGCGCAGCGCCCTGATCGCAGGGCTTGCCGCGCTCGCGCTCTGGCTGCTGCCGGTGGCGGCGCTGGTGCTGCTGCTCGGCCCCGGCAACGTCTTTTCGGGCATCGCGCTCTTCTTCTCGAAGATGGCCGTGGTGACCTTCGGCGGCGCCTATGCCGTTCTGGCCTATGTCGCGCAGGAGGCGGTCGGCACCTATGGCTGGCTCTCGGCGGGCGAGATGCTCGACGGGCTCGGCATGGCCGAGACGACGCCCGGCCCGCTCATCATGGTGCTGCAGTTCGTCGGTTTCCTCGGCGCCTACCGCGAGGCGGGCGGGATCTGGGCGGCAACCCTCGGTGGCCTGCTGGCGACCTGGGTCACCTTCGCGCCCTGCTTTGCGTGGATCCTGCTCGGCGCGCCGTGGATGGAGCGGCTGCGCCGAAACCAGGGCCTCGCCTCGGCCCTGACGGCGGTCACCGCGGCGGTGGTGGGCGTGATCCTGAACCTTGCGATATGGTTCGCCATCCACCTGATCTGGACCGATGTCTTCCTGCTGGAGGCGGGCCCGCTCAGGATGCAGCTGCCGCGCCTTGTCGAGATCAACTGGGCCGCCGCGCTGCTCTCCGCGGCCGCCGTCCTTGCGGTCTTCCGGCTGAAGCTGGGCGTCGCGTCGGTGCTTGGCGGCGCGGCGCTTGCAGGGGTGCTGCTCAGCCTCTGGGGGATCGCGTGAACGTGGCCAGGTCGTCAGGCGGGGCCTAGAAGCCGACCGCGTCCGCGCCCTTGGTGTCGAGGATCTCGCGGGCCTCGTCGGGGGTGGCGAGCTCCAGCCCCAGCCCCTCGATGATCTGCCGCGCCTTGCCGACCTGCTCGGCATTGCTGCGCGCCAGCTGGCCGGGCCCGGCCCAGAGCGAGTCCTCGAGACCGACCCGCACGTGCCCGCCCATCGCGGCGGCCATGGCGGCGATCGGCAGCTGGTTCCTGCCCGCGCCGAGCACCGACCAGCGGTACTGGTCGCCGAAGAGCCGGTCGGCGGTGCGCTTCATGTGCATGACATCATCGGGATGCGCGCCGATCCCGCCCATCAGGCCGAACACGGTCTGGATGAACAGCGGACCCTTCACGAGGCCCTGATCGAGGAAATACTTCAGGTTGTAGAGATGCGCCGTGTCGTAGCACTCGAACTCGAAGCGCGTGCCGAGCGCGCCGAGCGTGGTCACGATGTGCTCGATCTGGCCGAAGCTGTTGTTGAAGATGATGTTCTTGTTGCCGACGTAGTCGCGCTCCCACTGGTGCTCGAGGTTCGGGAAGCGCTGCAGCATCGGGAAGAGGCCGAAGTTCATCGAGCCCATGTTGAGCGAGGCGATCTCGGGCCGGTGCGTCTGCGCCGGGCGGATGCGCTCCTCGATGGTCATGGTCGGCGCGCCGCCGGTGGTGATGTTGACCACCACGTCCGAGGCTTGCTTGATCACGCCGAGGAAGGGGGCGAAGGCCTCGGGCGTCTGGTCCGGGCGGCCGTCCTTCGGATCGCGGGCGTGCAGGTGCACGACGGCGGCCCCGGCCTCGGCGGCACCGATGGCGGCCTCGGCGATCTCGGAGGCGCTCACCGGCAGGTACTGCGACATCGAGGGTGTGTGGATCGCGCCGGTCACGGCGCAGGTGATGATCACCTTGCGGGTCTTGGCCATTGGGGTTTCCTCTGTTCAGAACTGCTCGGCGGCGAGGTGGCGGCGCAGCGCCGCAAGGCGCCTGTCGCGGCGGTCCTGCCGTTCGCGGATTTTCTCGGGGCTGCGGTCCTGCGGCCAGCTGGCGGCGATCTTCTCGGCCTGCTCGACCGAGAAGACCTCGGGCCCGGCGGGCTCGGCCGCGAGCCGCGCGTAGAAGCCGCCGTAGCGCGCGGCGTAATCGGTGATGCCGCCCGGCGCGTTGAGGTCGATCGTCTCGATCGGGCCGATCAGCGTCCAGCGCAGGCCGAGCCCGTGCTTGATCGTGGCGTCGAGCCCCTCGACCGAGACCGTGCCCTCGCCGAGAAGCCGCAGCGCCTCGCCCAGCAGCGCGCCCTGCAGGCGGTTGAGCACGAAGCCGTCACGCTCGCGGGTCATCTTCACCGGCACCTGGCCGATGGCGGCGTAAATCGCCTCGGCCCGGTCCATCGCGGCGGCATTGGTCCAGGGCGCGGGGCAGAGCTCGACCACCGGCACGAGGTGCGGCGGGTTCACCGGGTGGCCGACGAGGCAGCGTTCGCGGTGCGCGAGACCCTCGGTGAAGCGCGAGGCGACGATCGCCGAGGTCGACGAGGCGATCACCGCCTGCGGCGGCGTGGCGGCGTCGAGCCGGGCGAAGAGCTCGGTCTTCACCTCGATCTTCTCGGGGCCGTTCTCCTGCACGAAGGAAACGCCCGCCACCGCCTCTTCCAGCGTCGGGCAGGTGCGGATGCGGGCCAGCGTTCCGGGCTTGTCGTCCAGCAGCCGCTCGGTGACCAGCGTGTCGCAGAGCGCGGCGATGTCGGCCGGGAAGCGCGCCAGCACGCCGGGATCGGCGTCCCAGACCTGCACCTCGTAACCGGCGCGGGCAAAGAGCGCGCTCCACGAGCGGCCGATCAACCCGGCTCCGATGATGGCAACCTTTTCGGTCATGGATGGTCCTTTCTCAGAGCCAGAGCACCTTGCGGCGCAGGTCGATGTCATGCGCCAGCGCGGCGGAGGGCCCGTTGTGGATGATGCTGCCCCGCTCGAGCGCGACGGTGCGGTCCGAGAGCGTCAGGGCAAGGTCGAGGTTGTGGTCGACGAGGATGATCGACACCTCCTGCCGCAGCCGGTCGAAGGTCTCGAAAAGCTGCTCGACCACGGCGGGGGAGAGCCCCTCGAAGGGCTCGTCGAGCAGCAGCACGCGGGTGTCGCCCGAAAGCGCGCGCGCCACTGCCGCCATCTGCTGCTCGCCGCCCGAGAGGTAGTCGGCGGGCGTGTCGATGCGCTCCTTGAGGCGCGGGAAGTAGGAGAAGATGCGCTCCTCGTCCCAGTGCACGCCATGCCCGGTCTGGCGCTGGATGCGGCCGAGCTCGAGGTTGTCCTTCACCGACATGCCGGCGAAGAGCCCGCGCCCCTGCGGCACGTAGGAGATGCCGGCGCGCGCCATGGCGGCCGAGGGCAGGCCCGAGATCGTCTTGCCCTCGAGGGTGATCTCGCCGCTGCCCACCGGGGCGATGCCGATCAGCGATTTCAGCAGCGTCGACTTGCCCGCGCCGTTCCGCCCCAGCAGCGCGAGGATCTCGCCCTGCCGCAGGTCGAAACTGACGTCGTTGAGGATGTGGCTCTTGCCGTAACTGACATTGACCTTGTCGAGCGACAGGATGGTGCTGTCCTGCACGGCGCTCGTGCGCGGCTTGGCCGCCACCGCCGAGGTGCCCGAGCCGATGTAGACCTCCTGCACCCGCGCATCGTTGCGCGCCTCATCGACTGTACCGTCGAGCAGCACCTGCCCCTCGTTCATCACGGTGACATGGTCCGCCAGCTCGAACACCCGGTCGATGTCGTGCTCGACCAGCAGCACCGGGATGTCGCGCGAGAGCGCTTTCAGCAGCAGGCCGATGCGCTGGCGCTCGGCGACCGAGAGGCCCGCCAGCGGCTCGTCGGCCAGCAGGATTCGGGGGTGGTTGCCAAGCGCCAGCCCGAGGTCGAGCAGCCGCTGCCCGCCGTAGGAGAGCGAGCCTGCCTCGGCCTCTTCCATGCCGTTCAGCCCGGCGTAGCGCATGATCTCGGCGGTGCGCTCGTTGACCTGCGCGAGGTCGCGGGCGCGGATCACCGGGTTCATGCGCCTCGGGTCGCCCGCCTGCACCGCGAGGCGGATGTTTTCCTGCACGGTGAGCGAGGGGAAGAGGTTGGTGATCTGGAAGCTGCGCCCGATCCCGGCCTCCGAGATCTCCTCGGGCCTGCGCCCCGAGAGCGGCACTCCGGTCAGGGTGACCTCGCCGCTGTCGGGCCGGTAGAGCCCCGAGAGCAGGTTGAAGGCCGTGGTCTTGCCCGCGCCGTTGGGCCCGATCAGGGCGTGCAGCGTGCGGTCGCGCACCGCGATGTCGACCTCGTCCACCGCCTTCAGCCCGCCGAAATGCTTGGAGATGCCGCGCGCTTGAAGGAGCGCGCCGTCGACGTGGCCTTCGGGCCGCAGGAACCCGGGCAGGGGGTGCACCTCGGCCTTGCGCCCGGCCATGGCCGCGCCGGTCTCGGGCGGCGGGTTCAGGTGGCGGCGGATCTGGCCGGGGATGCCGATCAGCCCGTCGCGGGCGAAGAGCACGAAGCCCATGAACACCAGGCCGAACCAGAAGAGCCAGTTCTCGGAATAGATCGACAGGTACTCGCGGAAGAGGATGTAGAAGAGCGCGCCGATCGCCGGGCCCATGAACGAGCGCATGCCGCCGATCACCACCATGGCCAGAAGCTCGCCCGAGAACACCACCGACATCGGCTCGGCCGAGGTCATGCGGTTCTTGTAGAGCAGCAGCACCCCCGCAAGCGCGGTGATCGACGCCGAGAGCACGAAGGCGGCAAGCTTGTAGCGGTCGACCTTGTAGCCGAGGAAGCGCGCGCGCTGCTCGTTCTCGCGGATCGCCAGCAGCACCGTGCCGAGCGGCGAGTTGTAGACGCGCCAGAGCAGGCAGAGCACCGCGAAGGCGATCACCGCGACCAGCCAGTAATAGGGTTCGGACATCTCGAAGCTGAGGCCGAAGAACTCGGGCCGCGCGATCCCGCCAAGGCCGTTCTCGCCGCCGGTCACCTCGGTCCAGCGGAAGGCGATGGTGAAGCCGAGCGCCGAGAGCGCCAGCGTCATCAGCGAGAAGTAGACGCCGCGCCGACGCAGGATCAGCGCGCCGAAGACCAGCGCGATGAGCGCGGTGCAGATCACGGCCAGCAGCAGCGGCAGGAAGAAATGCCCCTCCGCGCCCATGGCCCGGGCGGAAAGCCCGGCGAGGTAGGCGCCGAGCCCGAACCAGGCGCCGTGGCCGAAGCTGATCAGCCCGGTGCGCCCGGCAAGGATGTTGAGCCCCATGCAGGCAAGGGCGAAGATCACCACCTCGGTCGCCGAGGTGTAGGTCAGCCCGGCGGCGAGGATGACGAAGGGCAGCACGATCAGCGCGGCTGCCGCGACGAGAAGCGGGTGGATGCGGGTCATGCTCGGGGGTCTACTCATTCGAAGCGGAGGATGCGCTCGCCCAGCAGGCCGCGCGGGCGCACCAGAAGCACGAGGAACATCAGCAGGTAGATGGCGGCGGTGGACCAGGACGAGAGGCCGACGGCGACCAGCACGCCCTTGGTCAGGCCGACGAGGATGGCCGCGATGATCACCCCCCAGAACGAGCCGAGCCCGCCGATCACCACGACCACGAAGGCCAGCGTGATGATCTCGGCGCCCATCGCCGGGTGGATGGTGTAGATCGGCGAGAGCAGCACGCCGGCGAGCCCCGCGAGGCCGATGCCGATGCCCGCGACGACCGACAGGTAGGGCCGCAGCGAGATGCCGAGCGCGCCGACGATCTCGGGGTTCTGCACTCCGGCGCGGACGATGCGGCCGAAGGCGGTCCTGTTGAGCAGCAGCCAGAGCCCGCCCACGGCGACCACTGCGACGGCGATCAGGAAGATCCGGTAGCGCGAGTAGATGAAATCGCCGAGGAACACCTGCCCGCGCAGCAGTTCGGGCATGTTGTAGTTCTGCGGCGAGGCGCCGAAAATCCAGCGCAGCCCCTGCTCGATCACCATGGCAAGCCCGAAGGTCAGCAGCAGCGAATAAAGCGGATCGGCCCGGTAGAAGCGGGTGAAGAGCGTGCGCTCGGTCGCCATGCCCAGCCCCGCCACGATCAGCGGCACGAGGATCAGCGCGCCGAAATAGCCCACGTAGGGGGTGATCAGGATCGCGAGATAGGCGCCGATGGCGAAGAAGGCACCGTGGGCAAGGTTGATGATCCCGCCAAGCGAGAAGATCAGCGACAGCCCCAGCGCGATGAGCAGGTAATAGGTGCCGTCCAGCAGGCCGTTCAGCACCTGCGCGATGAATAGCCCCAGCATCGCGGCGCTCTCCTTCCTTGGGTATCGGGGGGTGGCGGGGCAGGGGCCGCCTGGCCTCTGCCCCTCGCGGGTCACATCGAGCAGGTGCCGCCGGTGACGGCGGCGGCCAGCGACTCGAGCGGCTCGTCCGGGCCCGGGACGGGGTCCGAGGTGGTGAAGATGTCCCACTCGTTCTTGGCTTCCGAGGCCGGCAGCGCGGTGATCGCGTAGATCTCCTGGATCAGCTGGTGATCCGAGGGGCGGAAGTAGCCGGGGCGGCTCTTCATCAGGTCGAACTTGGCCTCCCCGCTTTCGAGGTAGCCGACCAGCGCGTCGCCCGAGGCGTCGCCCGCCTCTGCCACCGCTTTGGCCATGATGAGCCCGGCGTTGTAGTCGCCCCAGGCCTGGTTCTCGGGCGGCTTGCCGTAGGCCGCGGTGAAGGCCTCGACGAAGGCGAGGCTCGCGTCGTTCTGCACGAGGTGGTTCCAGACGTTGGGCCAGGTGCCGCGGAAGTTCTGCGCCCCGGTCGCCCAGGCCGACACGGTGTCGAAGCCGAAGCCGCCGAGCGTGAAGTCGAGCCCGAACTCGCCGTACTGCTTGAAGAAGTTGGTGATCTGCGTGCCCGCGAGGTTGAGCGCGACGACATCAGGCTCGGCCTGGCGGATCTTCAGCAGGTAGGACGAGAAGTCGGTGGCGTCGGTCGGCACCAGATCATCGCCGACGAGGTTGCCGCCATTTGCCCCGAGGAAGGCCTTGGCCGCCGCCAGCAGGTCGTGGCCGAAGGCGTAGTCGGCGCTCAGCGTGTACCAGTTCTTGCCGTCGACCATGCCCTCGCCGGCGAAGTACTGGCCCTCGGCGTTCACGTACATCGAGTTCTGCGTCTCGACGTGGAACATGTAGCGGTTGCAGTCCTGGCCGCGCAGGCTGTCGGAGTTGCCGCCGGTGTTGACGAAGCACTTCTTGTAGCGCGCGGCGACCTGGCTGATCGTCAGGCAGGAGGCCGAGGAGATCTCGCCGATGATCATGTCGACGCCGTCGCGCTCGAACATGCGCTCGGCCTTGGTCGAGGCGGTCTGCGGGTTGACGCTGTCCTCCATGATGAGCTCGACCTGTCGCCCGCCGGCGCCGCCGTTCGCGTTGATGTGCTCGACCGCCAGCTTGATGCCCATCTGGGCATATTCGCCGAGCGGGCCGAGGAAGCCGGTGGTGGGGGTGAGGTGGCCGATCTTCAGCGGTGCACCCTGGGCGCGCAGATAGGCGGGAGACGCAAGGCCCAGCGTCAGGCCAGCCGCTCCCGTCCGCAGAAATCCTCTGCGGGTCGTCAGACTCTTCGTCATGGTACTCCTCCCTGAGACCAGTTTGATAGGATCACAGCGGTGGCCGGCGCCGGCGCTCCTTCACGGCTGACTTTCCTCCCGAGCCGTAGGAACAATGGTTGCGGACATGCCCCGAAATCTGTGATCTTAGATCACAGTTGCAGACGGGGCTTCTGCCTGTCAACAGGAGTTAACCCAAGGTATGAGCGAGAGCCTTGATCGAATGCGGCCGGTGCGGCGAGAAACCCTTTCGGACCGGGTACATGAGACGCTTTGCGAGCTTCTGCTCTCGGGGGCTCTGAAGCCCCGCGACAGGCTCTCGCTGCGCGAGCTGGCCGAGCGGCTCGACGTCTCGATGATGCCGGTGCGCGAGGCGGTGAGTCGCCTCGCGGCCAGCGGCGCGCTGCATGTCTCGCCCAAGCGCGCGGTGCAGGTGCCGCTGATGACCTCGGCCGAATTCGCCGATCTCACCGCCGTGCGCATGCTGAACGAGGGCGAGGCCGCGCGGCTCGCGGCAGAGCGCGCCACCCGCGACGAGATCGTCGGGGTGCAGGTGCTCGCCGAGCGCTTCGAACGGGTGCTCGACAGCGCCTACGGCAGCGCCGAAGCGGTGGCGGCGAACAAGGACCTGCATTTCGCGGTCTACCGCGCCTCGGGATCGCAGGCGCTGATGGACGTGATCACCATGCTCTGGCTGAAGGCCGGGCCGATCATCAACTACGACATCGGGGTAAAGGCCGGGGTGCCCGCCGAGGAGGAGACCCTCCGCTCGCGCACCCACCACTCGCGCGAGCATCACCGGATCCTTTGCGAGGCTCTCCGGGCGCGTGACGGCGCGGCCGCTGCCCATGCCATCGCCGAGGACATCCGCGTGGCCTCGGAGCTGATCCGCGCCCATGCGGCGGACGAGATGGATGAGGGGCGGCGGCGCATCCTGATCTGATGGATCTGGAAAGCGCCTGCTGCGGGGACGGGGCGCAACTTGCGTCTTGTCCGTGGAGTTTGGCGCGAGCGGGGAAGTATGGCGAGCCGTGGAGGACTCGAACCCCCGACCTGAGAATTAGAAGTTCCCTGCTCTAATCCAGCTGAGCTAACGGCCCGTACTTCTGGGGGTGTATTTCACGATCGCGGCAGCGATGTCAATTTGCAGAATGCCGACTGTCCGCCGAACCGTCTCCAGTGGGCGCGGGAGCCGCTGGTCGTGCTGCCGATCGCGCGGGACTTGCGCTTGAGGGCGCGCGCGCACGGCAAGCGGGCAGGGGGCATTTTTGCTGTGACCTGTGGAGCTTGGCCGGCATGCGCGCCTGCACCGGCGCCCGGCTTCGCGCTTGCCGCAGGGCCCGCGGACCCGGGGCGCCCGCGGCTTTCCTGACGTCGCGGACGGGGAGTGGCGACGCCGAGGCTGCGGCGCAAATGCCGCGTTCGGACACCCTCGTGTCACGCGGCGCTTGCTCGCGAGGCCCGCCTCGGCGAGCCTGAACCCCCGAGCCCATGATGCGAGGCCGCCATGTTCCGGTTCCTTTGCGCCCTTCTCGCCATTGCCGCGATGGCCGGTTGCGCCAGCGCCCCGCCACAGGGACCCTGGACCGTCACGGCGGCGATGAACGCCGGGGAGTCCGCGCCGCTCACGCGCGGCACCCGCGAGTGGGAGCAGCGCCCCGACGGGCGCTCCGGGGTCTACATCATCGGCAATGGCATCGATGCGCTCGGGCTGCGGCTGGCGCTCGCGGATGTGGCCGTGACCAGCATCGACGCGCAGTACTACCTTCTGCACAACGACGTCTCGGGCCAGCTCTTTGCCGACGCGCTGCTGCGCGCGGCGGATCGCGGCGTGCGGGTGCGGCTGCTGCTCGACGACATGGACACCCGCGGCTACGACGAGGCGACCCACGCGCTCGAGACGCACCCCAACATCGAGGTGCGGCTGTTCAACCCCTTCTCGCGCGCGCATGGCAAGGCGCTCTCGGCGCTGCTGGAGTTCCGGCGCATCAACCGGCGCATGCACAACAAGTCGATGACCTTCGACGGGCGGGTGACCATCGTCGGCGGGCGCAACATCGGCGACGAGTATTTCTCGGCCCGCGAGGATTCGAATTACGACGATCTCGACCTGCTCGCCGCGGGGCCGGTGGTGCACGAGGTGAGCAGCACCTTCGACCGCTACTGGAACAGCCGCTACGCCATCCCCGCCTCGTCGGTGATCACGCCCAAGGAGGATGGACCGGACCTTGCCGCCGTGCGTGCGCGGCTTGCCGAGCTGCGGGAAGAGACGCTCGCCACACCCTATGGCGCAGCGCTTGCCGCGCATGTCGCCAAGCTCAAGCGGGAGCGTCCGCCGCTGACCGCCGCCCGCGCCACGCTGCTGGCCGACCCGCCGGAAAAGGCGGCGGGCGATCTGCCCGCCTCCGAGACCTTCGCCGCCTCGATGCTGCCCTACGTGACCAGCCTGCAGCACGAGTTCCTGGTGATCTCGGCCTATTTCGTGCCGCGCGACACCGGCACCGCGCTGCTGAAATCGCTCGAGGAGCGGGGCGTCAACGTGACGGTTCTGACCAATTCGCTCGATGCCACGGACGTGCCGGCGGTCTATGCCCATTACGCCCATTCCCGGCGCGACCTGCTCGAGGCGGGGGTCGACCTGTGGGAGCTGCGGGCCGAGAAGGAGCGCCCCGACCGGACGCTCTCGGGGCTTGGCCTCTCGCGCTCGGCGCTGCATGCCAAGGCCTTCGTGCTCGACGAGAAGCTGCTCTTCATCGGCTCGTTCAACTGGGATCCGCGCTCGGTGCGGATCAATTCCGAGATGGGCATCCTCGTGGAATCCCCGGAACTCGCCAAGGCCGCGGCCGACACGATCAAGGGGCTGCTGCCGGACGCGGCCTTCCACCTGCGGCTGGGCGAGGACGGAAGGATGCAATGGCTCGAGCACGACACCGGCGACCGCTGGCGGCTGTTCCGCTCGGAGCCGATCCTGTCCACCATGCGTGCGACGACGGCATGGCTGACCGGGCTCCTGCCGATCGGGGGGCAGCTCTGAGCCTGCCGCGTTGACATCCCCGGCCGCATCGTCCCCACTCCGGCAGGACCCGGCCGGAGGAGAGACAAGGTGCAGATGAGGGATACGCCGTTCCAGACGCTGGTGCTGTCGACGGTCTTCGTGCTGGCCTTCGGCACGCTGCTGGTGCTCGGGCGCTCGATCCTGCTTCCCATCGTCACCGCGACGATCCTCGTCTACCTGCTTGAATCGGTGGCGGGCGCGCTGCGCCGCCTGCCGGTGCTCGGCCACCTGCCGCTCGGCGTCCTGCGCCTGCTGCTGCTGGTCTTCGCCGCGGCGGTGGTCTTCGTTCTGGCCGCGGTCGTCTCCTCGACGGTGCGCGAGATCATGGCGGTGGCCCCCACCTACGAGGAAAACCTGCGCGGCATGGTCGAGGGCATCGCGGGCTACTTCCACTTCGAGAATGACGCGCTCTGGGACCGGATCTCGGACGAGACGGTCGGCCAGATCAACCTGAGGCGCTTTTCGCTGGCGGTGCTGGGCGGGTTCACCAACCTCGGCTCGGTGGTGCTGATGGTGATCATCTACGCCGCCTTCATCACCGCCGAGCGCCGCTCCTTCCAGCGCCGTCTCACCGCCGGGCTGCGCTCGCCCGAGCAGAGCGCCCGGGTGCTGGCGGTGGTCGGCGCGATCAACGAGAAGATCAGCCGCTACCTTGCCTTCAAGACGCTGATCAACGTGGTGCTCGGCACGATTTCCTACGGCATCCTCTGGGCCTTCGGCGTCGATTTCGCGCTGTTCTGGGCGGTGGTCATCGGGGTGCTGAACTACATTCCCTACGTCGGCTCGCTGCTGGCGGTGGCCTTTCCGGTCGCGCTGTCGCTGGCGCAGTTCGCCTCGATCGGCATGACGCTCGGGCTCGGCGCGGCGCTGACCGTGGTGCAGATCGCGCTCGGCAACATCATCGAGCCGCGGCTGATCGGGCGGCAGCTCAACCTCAGCCCCTTCGTCGTGCTGCTGGCCCTCGCGCTCTGGACGACGCTCTGGGGGATCCCGGGCGCGATCCTCGCGGTGCCGCTGACCTCGATCCTCGCGATCGTGCTGGCGAGCTTCGACAAGACCCGCTGGCTGGCGCTGCTGCTGGCCGAGCGGGTCGACGCGCCGGGGCGGCCCGCCCCGGCCGCGGCGCTGCCGCGCAAACTTCCCTAGCGTTAACCAATAGTTGACAGAACGAGGGGCCGGGCGCACCGTCAGGGCACCGGCACACTATGTCGGATGACATTCAGGGAATTTGGAAATGCAGCATTGGCTCTTGTGGATTATCCTCGGTATCGCGAGCATCCTTGGCGGGGTGATCGCGCTCTTCAACCCCTTCGCCGCCTCGATCGCCGCGCAGACCATCGTCGCCTGGTTCTTCCTGATCATCGGCGTCATCCAGGCGATCAGCATCTTCCGCGTGACCAGCATGAAGGAGCGGCTGCTCGCGATCCTGATGACCATCATCTACCTCTGGCTCGGCATCAGCTTCCTTGCCAATCCGCTCGAGGGCCTGGTCTCGCTGACCATGGTCGCGGCGATCATGTTCCTGGTCAGCGGCGTCGCCAAGGTGATCTACGCCTTCTCGGTGGCCGACAGCCGCTACAAGCTCCTGATGCTCATCAGCGGCGCGATCTCGGTGATCCTGGCGATCATGATCTTCACCAACTTCCCGTCCTCGGCGGCGGTGGTGCTGGGGGTCCTGCTCGCGGTCGAGCTGCTGTCGACCGGCGCGGCGATGGTCGCCTTCGGACTGGTGCTGAAGCAGCATCCCGAGCTGCGCAAGGTGAACACCTGAGGGACAGGGCAGGGACCCCGCCCGGGGGTCCCGCTCAGCCCGCGGAGGCGGGCGGCGGCACCGCCGCCTCGACCTCGGCGGGATAGCGGCGGCGGCACTCGGCCTGTCCCGCGGCGGCGTCGCGGCGCAACTGCGGCAGCTGCGCCTCGAGCTCGGCGTCGCGGCGGTGAAGTTCCTCGGGGTTGACCGGAACGCGACGAGTGACGGGCTCGGTGTCGCGGCGCCAGCAATAGTGCAGGTAGCCGTGGTGCGAGCCGCAGACGTCCCAGCGCATCCGGGTTTCCCAGTCGGTGCTGTAGGTGAAGCCGCGCGCCAGATCCTTGGCGATCTCGGTCCGTTCCTGCATCGCCTTGCTGTAGAGATTGGCCGCATCCCTGTTGCAACGCTCGTAGGGCGTTCCGCAGGCCGCGAGGCCAAGAAGGGAGATGAGGAGCAGACGGCGCATGGGGAAAGGCTACCTCCGAACAAGTCACCGGTCGAGCACGAGATTCGGCGCGGCCGGACATTGGAACGCACGTTAGCGTGACCTATCTGTCTGACACAACGAGCGAAGGAGACGGGACGATGATGCAACGGATCGCGATGATCCTCGGCCTCTGCGCCGGGCTGGCCGCGTGCAGCGAGGCCGAGACCAAGGTCGAGGACGACACCTGCGGCGCCGCCGCCTACCAGACCCGCATCGGCCAGCCGGTCGGAGAGCTCGGCCTGACCGCCGGGGAGAAGCTGCGCATCCTCGGGCCGAACCAGCCGATGACCATGGACTTCCGCCCCGACCGGATGAACATCGAGACCGACAGCGCCGGGCAGATCCTCCGGGTGTTCTGCGGATGACCGCTGGCGCGGGGCCTGAACGCGCAATCTAACACGCTGGTTCCGGAGAATATTTCCGGAACCATCAAGCCGGTCTCACGGTTCCTTTACCGAACATCACGGCGCACCCGCGCCGAAACAAGAACGGAAGGGAACTGAACATGCGTACCGGATCCATCGTTGCCCTCGTCGCCGCCGCTGCCGTCGTGATCGGCGTCGGGGCCTACATGATCGATTTCGACGTCACCAAGGAGGGCCGCCTGCCCGACGTGGACGTCTCGGTCGACGGGGGCGAACTGCCCGAGGTCGATGCCGAGGTCGGCTCGGTCGAGGTCGGCACCAAGACCGAAAGCGTGACCGTTCCCGACGTCGACGTCGAGGTCGACACCAAGGAGGCCGAGGTCACCCTGCCCGACATCAAGGTGACCCCGCCGGACGAGAAGAACGACAGCTGATCGCTGACGCCCCAAACGGAAAGCCCCTCTCCACCGGCCGTGGAGAGGGGCTTTTTCATGTCCGGAGGTTTGGGCTCAGCGCTTGCGCCGCTTCACGTTGCCGCCGTGCTGGCCGGGGCGTCCCGCGGTGGAGCGGCCGCGGGTCTTGACCGCCGCCTCAGACGCCGCCTCGACCGCCGACTGCCGCGCCAGCGGGTCGTCGTGGATCGCGAGGTCGACCGCCTCGAGCCGCTTGATCTCGTCGCGCAGTCGGGCCGCCTCCTCGAACTCGAGGTTCTCGGCCGCCTTGCGCATGTCGGTGCGCAGCCCGTCCAGCACCGCCGCGAGGTTCGAGCCCTGGTGCTTGGGGTCGATCGTGGCGGTCACGCGGTTCATGTCCACGTCGCCCTGGTAGAGCCCGGCAAGGATGTCGTCGACGTTCTTCTTCACCGTCGCCGGGGTGATGCCGTGCTCAACGTTGTAGGCCATCTGCTTCTCGCGCCGCCGCTCGGTCTCGGCCAGCGCCCGCTCCATCGAGCCGGTGACCCGGTCGGCATACATGATCACCCGCCCGTCGGCGTTGCGCGCGGCGCGGCCGATGGTCTGGATCAGCGAGGTCTCGGAGCGCAGGAAGCCTTCCTTGTCAGCGTCGAGGATGGCCACCAGCCCGCATTCGGGAATGTCGAGCCCCTCGCGCAGCAGGTTGATGCCCACCAGCACGTCGAAGGCGCCGAGCCGCAGGTCGCGCAGGATCTCGATCCGTTCGATGGTATCGATGTCTGAGTGCATGTAGCGCACCTTGATGCCCTGCTCGTGCAGGTACTCGGTCAGGTCCTCTGCCATGCGCTTGGTCAGCACGGTGCAGAGCGTGCGGTAGCCGTTCGCGGCGACCTTGCGGATCTCGTCGAGAAGATCGTCCACCTGCGTCTTCACCGGGCGGATCTCGACCATCGGGTCCAGCAGGCCGGTCGGGCGGATCACCTGCTCGGCAAAGACGCCGCCCGCCTGCTCCAGCTCCCAGTTCGCCGGGGTCGCGGAGACGAAGACCGACTGCGGGCGCATCGCGTCCCATTCCTCGAACTTGAGCGGGCGGTTGTCCATGCAGGAGGGCAGGCGGAAGCCGTGCTCGGCGAGGGTGAACTTGCGCCGGTAGTCGCCCTTGTACATGGCGCCGATCTGCGGGACCGAGACGTGGCTCTCGTCGGCGAAGACGATGGCGTGGTCGGGGATGAACTCGAACAGCGTGGGCGGCGGCTCGCCCGGTGCGCGCCCCGTGAGGTAGCGCGAGTAGTTCTCGATGCCGTTGCAGACCCCGGTGGCCTCCAGCATCTCGATGTCGAAATTGGTGCGCTGCTCGAGCCGCTGCGCCTCCAGCAGCTTGCCCTCGGCGACGAGCTGGTCGAGCCGCTGGCGCAGCTCCTTCTTTATCTGGATGACCGCCTGCTGCATCGTCGGCTTGGGCGTCACGTAGTGCGAGTTGGCATAGACGCGGATCCGCTCGAAGCTGCCGGTCTTCTCGCCGGTGAGCGGGTCGAACTCGGTGATGCTCTCCAGTTCCTCGCCGAAGAACGACAGCTTCCACGCCCGGTCCTCGAGGTGCGCGGGCCAGACCTCGAGACTGTCCCCCCGCACCCGGAACGCCCCGCGCGAGAAGCCAGCATCGTTGCGCCGGTACTGCTGCGCCACGAGGTCGGCAATGATCTTGCGCTGGTCGTACTCGCTGCCGACATGCAGATCCTGGGTCATCGCGCCGTAGGTCTCGACCGAGCCGATGCCGTAGATGCAGGAGACCGAGGCGACGATGATCACGTCGTCGCGCTCGAGCAGCGCGCGGGTGGCCGAGTGGCGCATCCGGTCGATCTGCTCGTTGATCTGGGATTCCTTCTCGATATAGGTGTCCGAGCGCGGCACGTAGGCCTCGGGCTGGTAATAGTCGTAGTAGGACACGAAATACTCGACCGCGTTGTCCGGGAAGAAGCCCTTGAACTCGCCGTAGAGCTGCGCCGCCAGCGTCTTGTTGGGCGCGAGGATGATCGCCGGGCGCTGCGTCTCCTCGATGATCTTGGCCATGGTGAAGGTCTTGCCGGTGCCGGTGGCGCCCAGCAGCACCTGGCTGCGCTCGCCGTCCCGCACCCCCTGCGCCAGCTCGGCAATCGCCGTCGGCTGGTCGCCCGCGGGCGAGAACTCGGTCTGCATGCGGAAGCTGATGCCGCCCTCGAGCTTTTCCCGCGTCCGGACATCCGGGGCAGGGGCGTGCATCATCGGGGTCGATTTGTCGGAATGGGCATAGGGCATGGGTGATCTCCGGGCGCCTGGAAGACGTGTCGCGCGGCAGGGCGTTTTCAAGGGGATCCGGGTGCCGGGCGGATCGGGACTCGGGTCGGGAGGCGTGGCATTTTCACGGAATGTTCCTCTTCTATGAGCAAGACGCAAGGGTTCGCGAAGATTTGCCACACTGCCGCACCGCGATCTCTTGCCCCGCCATCATAAATTCAAGATAACGCCAGAGAACGTCAGGAGGGATTCCATGCGCGCACGGATTTACCAGCCGGCCAAGACGGCCATGTCTTCGGGACAAGCGAAAACGAGGAACTGGATCCTCGAGTTCTTCCTCGCCTCGCCGCGCGAGGTTGACCCGCTGATGGGCTGGACCTCGTCGTCGGACACGCAGAGCCAGGTGCGCCTGACCTTCGACAGCAAGGAGGCCGCGCTGGCCTATGCCGCCGAGAACGGCATCGAGGCGCAGGTGAACGAGCCCAACAAGCGCAAGCCCAACCTGCGCGCCCGCGGCTACGCCGAAAACTTCGCAGTGGACCGGCGCGGGGCGTGGACCCACTGAGGGTGTAAGAGACACCTGAGTTTTTTCCATGGAAGGCTAAGTTTTTCCCGGGAACTACATGTAGGGCGCCCACTGGGCGCCCTTTCCATATCTAGCGCATGCTTGCAAAGCGCGTGGCTGGGCGCATGATCCGGCGCAAGGCTATTGCATACGAGGAGGTTCCCGATGGCAGGCAAGGCGCTGAACAAGAAGAACCTCCTTGAACTGGGCGCCGATACGCTGGCCGACCTGCTGCTCGAGGCGGTGAAGGGTGACGCGGCACGCCAGCGGCGGGTGCGCATGGCGCTTTCCGCCGATCTGGGGCCAGAAGCGATCACCGCCGACGTGCGCAAACGCTTCGCCTCGATCCGCCGCGGTCGCAGCTACATTTCCCGCAAGGCGCAGAAGAAGATGGCGCAGGAACTGGCGGAGCTGACGACGCAAATCGAGACCCACATTGCGCCAGATGCCCCAGACGCGGCCTTCGACCTTCTCTGGGCGCAACTGCAGCTCGCCGCCGGCATCCACGAGCGTACCGACGACAGCTGGGGCACCATCGGCGATGTCATGCGCGAGGTGATGGCGGCGATCGCACGGCTTGCGCCGAGGCTGGACAAGGATCCTGTGGCGCTTGCCGATACCGTGTTCGAGGCGATCTCGGGCGAAGGCTATGGAGCCTTCGACCACGCCGTACCTGCACTGGCCGAGGCGCTCGGTGGCACCGGCCTGTCCCGCCTCAAGGCGCTGGCCGAAGCGGCCTGCGAAGCGCCGCTGACGGGCGCCGACCTCGCCCGCTACGACTTCATTTCCGACCGCGATGCCTGCACCGAGCGCGCCCTCGCCGGTCGCAACCGTACGGCGGAGATGATCTTGCAGGACGTGGCCGATGCCGAGGGCGACGTTGACAGCTGGCTCGCGCAATACACCGCCGAGCAGCTGACCTACTCGACGATCGCCCCCTCCGCCGCGACCCGGCTGCTGGCGGCGGGCCGCCCCGAGGACGCGCTGCGCCTGATCGAGGCCGCCCTGCGCGGAGAAAGCGGTGATCCGTGGTTCGACACGCCCGAACTGGACGAGGCGCATTTCGCCTGCCTCGAGGCGCTCGACCGCAAGGACGACCTGCGGGCCGCGCTCTGGCACCGCTTCGAGCGCCGCCTCTGCCCCGAGGCGCTGCGCCGCCACCTCAAGCTGCTGCCCGACTTCGAGGACATCGAGGCCGAGGACGCGGCGCGCCGGATCGTCCTCGCCTACAAACCCGTCGAGAAGGCGCTGGCCTACTGCCTGCAGGCCCCCGACCTGCCGCTAGCGGCTGAATTGATCGAGGCCCACAGCGAGGAGATCGACGGCGACGTGTATGAGACTCTCACCCCGCTCGCCGACGCCCTCGCCCAGACTCATCCGCTCGCCGCCGTGCTGCTGTGGGGCGCGATGATCGACTTCGCGCTGGGTAAAGCCCGCTCCGGACGCTACGGCCACGCCGCCCGGCACTTGATGGACTGTGCTGCCGCGGATGCCGAGATCCTCGATTATGGCATGCATCTGTCGCACGCGGACTATCTTGAAGCGCTGCGCAAAGCCCATGCGAGGAAATCGGCCTTCTGGGAGCGTCTGCGGGAAGGGTAACCCCCGCGGGTCATGACGTGGTCGACAGCAGCTCCTAGTCATGCCTGAGTATTCGATCTGCGTGCGGAGAGCTGCCATTTCGAGCGCTCCTGGCTAGGATCGACTGTCCGCGGCTTTAAGGCTTGCCGGGCATCCAGCGCTATCGCCGCGGCGATGCGCGACGGCACTGAGTTCAAGACTGCCAGTTGCTCGAGGCCGACACCCCACTGACCAGAGCCTTGTTCGACCCTAAAGAAGTATTCCTAGAATGAAACCTTTGCGCAGATTGTGTTGAAAAACTCTGCGAACCAAAAAGTGGCTCGAAATCTTGGAATATTGTTCCCGCAGACCGCCCCTTGGCAAACCACATTTGCTCAGGAGGGGCTTCGCAGGAGGTTGTTCTGCTGATATGCTTGGTCTCGCCCGACCAGAAACCTTTTCAAAATTATCCGCAGGTAGTTGTCGTTCCGCCTGGGGGCGTCACTACTAGCATGTCCGGCACTTCCGGCCCTGACCCGACCTTCGGCACCATCTCAGCATGCTGCAGCGCTGCCATTCGAAGCTGCCGTTCGCTGCGGTTGCGAGCCTCGGCGGGGGCGGAGGTCAGCGCTGCGGATATTTCGGTTGTTCGAAGCATTAGGAACAAGAAACACCACGGCCGTTCCCGATCCGGCGGTGGACCTCTACCGGATTATTCTCAGCTTGGATCAGCGACCGGCTTGTCAGAGACCTCACGTGACGGGGAAAAGCTATGCGTCCGACCCTGCTTGCAGCTTCCCACAAGTGATCGGAGGTGGGTCCTTTGACATCGATCTCTTCCGGCACCTGCTCGAGAGCGTGGTTGCGCTTGATTGGGCCTCTGTTTTCCCTACCGCAAGCGCGCAGAAGTGGCGTCTAGACCCTAGCCCGATACGATGAGGTCAAGGAACTCCTGCAGGATCTGGGATTGGTGCCTGTCGGATCGCCAGATTGCCATGATGGGCGTCGAGAAGCCGAACTCCTCCGGCAGCACCTCTTGGAACTCGAACTGTGTGGTCTGGGTGCAATGGGAGGGGAAGAACCCGAGATAGAGCCCGAAACCCACCAGCGCCATCACCGCTTCGGTTTGATAGGCAATCGTGCCCACCGGGAAGGGCTTCTTCAGTTGCCGCAATCGATCACTCTCGAAATAGCCTCGGTGTACGAGAGAGTGTTTCACCACATCCGCGCGGGACACACCGTCGCCGTTCCGCAAGCGCAGGGATATGGGGTGATTACCGCCACAATATAGACCGACCTCTTCGCTATAGAGGTTTTCGTAGGTCAGGCTCGGGTGGCGTTGATAGTCCGGCACGATGCCGATGTGCAGGCTGCCGTCGATAACGCCGCGCTCGACCTCGGCCGGGGTCCCGGTCATCAAGCTGACATTGACGGCGGGGGCGATCTGGCGAAAGTCGCGGATCGCCGCGACAAGCGGGTTGCGCGGGTCGATCACGGTATAGTCGATCATGCCGATGTTGATTTGACCGGTCAGGCTCTTGTTGAGCTCAGCGATATTGGTGGCGAACTCCTCTGCGGCCGACAGCAGGCGATCGATATGCGCCTCGGCAATGCGGCCCTGTTGGGTCAGGGAGAAACCACCACGGCCCCGGTGGCACAGGCGTACGCCCAAGCGGGTTTCGAGGTCGGAGATCTGCCGGGAAACCGTGGACGCGCCGACCCCCAACTCCGCTTGCGCCGCCGAAAGGCCGGAACAGGCGATCACCGTCTTGAACACCCGCATCAGTTTAAGATCGGCTTCGGTCACATTGCCGGAAAAGACGCTCTTCCTGCGAGCCATGAGATGCTCCCGTTCCTTGCAGATTTCCGCAAGTTAAGTTGTTTACTTATCTCCTTTTACGAACAAACGACGGCGCGGAAAAGTTGTGTTTTAGGCAAGGAGTGCAGCTGTGACAAACCGAGTAGAAAAACTGGAGCGCCTGCGCGCGCAATTTGGTGCGGCGGATGGCGGAACGATTTTTACCGAGAAATATCAACGGATTGCGGATCTGATCTTCTCAGAAGGCGGGCGGCGTCCGGCGCCCTATTCCGGCGTTCCGACCCTGCTGGATGCGCCGCAGCGACAGGCCTACGATCTGGCCGACACGCAGGTGGCTCTGTTTGGCGTGCCGATGGATCTCGGCGTCACCAATCGCAACGGATCGCGCTTTGGCCCGCGGGCCTTGCGGTCCATCGAACGCGTTGGCCCGTATAACGACGCGCTGGAGACCGCACCGCTCCATCAGATGGCCGTGGCCGATATCGGCGATGTGCCCTTTCGCAGTCGATTTGACCTGAGCCAGAGCCATGCGGACATCGAAGCCTTCGTGACACAGATCGTGACCCAGAACGTGATTCCGCTGGCGGTGGGGGGTGACCATTCGATCACTCATCCCATCCTGCGGGTTCTCGGGCGGGATCGGCCAGTCGGCATGATCCATATCGACGCCCATTGTGACACGGGCGGCGCATACGAGGGCGAGAAGTTCCACCATGGCGGTCCGTTTCGCAACGCGGTTCTGGATGGGGTGCTGGACCCCGACCGGTGCATCCAGATCGGCATCCGCGGCGCGGCTGGGTACATCTGGGAATTCTCGACCTTGTCGGGGATGACAGTGATCGAAGCGCGAGACATCACTGAGGAGCGCCTGCCCGAGATCATCGCCACCGCCCGCGACATCGTAGGGACGGGCCCGACCTATCTGTCCTTCGACATCGACAGCCTTGATCCGGCCTTCGCCCCCGGCACCGGCACGCCGGAGGTTGGCGGGCTCAGCACCCGCGAGGCGATGAAGCTGATCCGGGGCTTCAAAGGCGTGAACTTCATCGGGGGGGATGTGGTAGAAGTTGCCCCGGCCTATGATCCGACGACCAACACGGCGCAGAATGGCGCCCAGATGCTCTTCGAGATCCTGAGCCTTATGCAATTCTCGCCCGCCCTGCCATCGGTAGGATGCGACGTGACAGCGCTTGAGCAGGCCTGAGGCGAAATAGGCGCGCGGACGGAGGGATCCGTACCGCGCGCGCAATGTCGGGCTGCCGGGAGGCGGCCCGACATATCTGCCAGGGATCACTCTGCGAAGACCGAAATCCGTTCGGGATCAAACTGCAGCGCCACCTGGTCGCCGGTTTGCGGTGCCGCCGCATGCGAGGTTCCGCGCACCCGGATTTCATGGCCTTGCGCCTGAACGAGCCATTCGGTCACAGGGCCGAGATCGCGGGCAAAGGTCACGGTGCCGGTGCCGGCATCGCCAGATACCCGCGTGAGCGAGATTGCCTCGGATCGCACGGCGGCGCGCAATGCACCGCCGGACCGGTTCGACATCGAGAGGCCGGTATCAATACCCAGCAAGGCCAGCGTGTGGCTCTGGGTGACGGTCGCGGGAAGCAGGTTGGCGGACCCGATGAAATCCGCAACAAACGGCGTTGCGGGGTGGCGGTACACCTCGGAGGGGCTGGCAGCTTGTTGCACGACGCCGTGGCTCAGCACCACGAGCTCGTCGGCGAGCATCATCGCTTCGGTCTGGTCGTGGGTCACCAGCACGGTGGTCACGCCAAAGCGCTGTTGGAGGCGGCGAAGCTCGATCTGCATGTTGTCGCGCAGTTTCGCATCCAGCGCCGACAGGGGTTCGTCGAGCAGGAACAGTTTCGGCCGGATCGCCAGCGCCCGAGCAATCGCCACCCGCTGGCGCTGCCCACCGGAAAGGGCCGAGACCGGACGGTCGGCGATATGCGGCAGTTCGATCACGTTCAGCAGCTCTTCGACCCGGTCCTTTTGCTCGCTGCGCGAGGCTTTGCGCAGCTTGAGACCGTAGGCGATGTTCTCGGCGACGGACATTTGCGGGAAGAGTGCAAGCGACTGGAACACCATGCCGAACCCGCGCCGATGCGGGGCCAGTTGGGTGATGTCGCTGCCGTCCAGCAGCAGGCGGCCACTGCTGGGCCGTTCAAACCCGGCGATGATGCGCAGGAGCGTGGTCTTGCCGCAGCCCGAAGGCCCCAGAAGGCAGACAAAGGCGCCGCGCTGCACCTTCAGGTGCACGTCTTTCAGCGCCTCGACCGTGCCGAAGGACTTGGAGACGCTTTCGATGTGGAGGTGGGTATCGCTCATGACGACGCTCCTTCAGAAGAGATTGCCTTTGCCCGCGATCAGCTTGTCCACAAGCACGATCAGCAGCACATCGGCGACAATGATGAAGACCGACAGGGCCAGGGTGGAAGGATCCAGCGAAGACACGGTGCGGCTGTACATCCAGATCGGCAGCGTGCTGACGTCGATCGTGTACATGAAGAAGGTGATTGTGAATTCGTTGAAGCTGATGATGAGTGCGAAGATCAGCCCGGCGAGGATGCCTGCCCGCATCAACGGCACCACCACATCCCAGATCGCCCGCAGCGGCGGGGCGCCAAGCGAAATGGCGGCCTCTTCAATCTCGACGCTGATGCCATTCATCGCGCTGAGGCAGTTGCGTAGCACAAAGGGCAAGACCAGCACGACATGCGGGATGGCGATGCGCCAGAGGCCAAGATCGAGCGAGAGGCTCTCGGCAATCAGCAGAAAGGCAATGCCGAGCATCACCAGGGGAAAGACCAGAGGCAGGGTGAACAGCAGTTCCATGCCAGCGCGCACACGGCGTTCGCCCCGAGCCAAGGCATAGGCGAGGGGAACGCTCACGACGGTGGAGATCACCATCACGATCAGCGCGATGAGCAGGCTGGTCAGGGTCGAATCCACGACTGACTGAGCGCTGGAAGTGTCCTCTTCGAGGAACATGCGCACCACGTCCCCGTACCAACGCAGGGAATAGCTCTCCGGCGGAAAACCCGAGGTGTCGGAGGCGGAAAAGGACATGGTCGCCACCACCAGCACCGGCAGGGCAGAGACCAGCAGGCCGATGGTCGCAAGGGCGAGGATGGTCAAACGGTAGCTGCCCCCGGCTTCGGTGGGCAAAAGAGCGACACGCATGGTCTAGCCTCTGGCTTTCTGTGAGGTGATCCGCACCAGCCAGGCCGAAACGAGCAGCACCAGAACGGTAAGCAAGATCAGGATGGTTCCGGCCGCCGCGGCTCCGGACCAGTTGAACAGCGGCGAGATCATGTCGCGGATCGCCACCCCCATCATCTGCACCCGTCGCCCGCCCAGGAGCAGCGGAATGGCAAAGGCGCTGGCATTGAAGGCAAAGACTATGGAGGCAGCCCCAACCAGCGCAGGTCGCAGCAGCGGCAGCGTCACATCGCGCAGGATGCGCCAATGGTTGGCCCCGAGCGAGCTGGCTGCCTCCAGGTATTCGGGCGACACGGCGCGCACCGCGCCGACAATCGGGAACACGGCCAAGGGCAGCGAGGTCTGGATCAGGCCCAGCAGTACCCCAGTTTCGTTGAACAGCAGAAACAGCGGTCGGTCGATCAGCCCCAGCGACTTCAGTACCGTATTGAGCGCGCCGGATGGGCCCAACAGCAAGATCCAGCCATAGGCCTGCACCAGAAGGTTCAGGATCATCGGCAGCAGTATGGTCACCGTCAGAACCCGCCGCGCAACGGTGCTGCGAAGGCTGGTCAAGAGAAAGGCCAGCGGCACGGCGAGGATCATCACGACGACGCTGGCGACCAGGGCGAGCCTGAGCGTGAGCCAGACGGAGCGACCAAAAAATGGCGTCATCAGGTCGCCGTACGCCTGCAACGAGAAGCCCTCGATGACACCTTTCTCGGCAGAAAGCGAAAAGCGCAAGATGTAGAGGCAAGCCACCAGGAAGGGCAGCAAGGCGATAAAAGCAGGCACCGCGAATGCCAGCGCCTGCTTTTGGGTTAGTGTTGTGGAGGACACGTCAGGTCTCTGCCTTCGGGATCAGGACAGCGTTTGCTGATATTGGGTGATCCACTGCTCTCGCACGTCCGCGATGAAGGTCTTGTCGTGCACGATCGCCTTTTCGTTGAGCTGTTCGGGCTTCACGATGAAGGGGCTCGCCTTGGCGGCCTCGCTCATTTCGGCTTTTTGGTTGATCGGCCCGTTCAGCACGGCCTCCGCCATCACGCCCTGCACTTTGGGGTCGAGCGTGAAGTTCATGAAGGCATGGACCACATCATCCGCACCGGGCTTGGCCTTCGGCATGATCGTGTACATCAGATCGGCAAAGAAGCCTTCCTCCACATCATAGGTCGCGCCCATGTTGGATTTCTCCGGATTGGCCAGCTCGTCGGCGAAGAAGGCCGGAGCGTAGACACCACCGATGTCCAGTGCATCAGAGCGGAACAGTTCGGAGAGTTGCGCCGGGTTCTCGCCAAAGGTCAGCAGGTTCTGGCGCAAATCCGCGAGCTTGGCAAAGGCAGCCTCAGCATTGGAGCCGTCACCGCCAAGCAGCTTGCCAGTCGCAAAGATGGTGTCCAGCGCGTCCGTCCATGTCGCCGGCGGCAGGAACAGGCGGCCGGAATGCGCGGCCTCCCACATCTCTGCGTAGGACTTCGGCGGCTCCTTGAAGGTCTTGGTGTTGTAGATCAGCCCGCCGGTCCACAAGAGATACCCGATGCCGTGGCCATCCGCCCCGGTGCGGAAGCGCGGATCGACATCGGCAAGGTTCGGCAGTTGATCCAGATCGGGCTGCGACAAGAGCCCGTCGCCGGCCAGTTCAACCGCACCGACACCAGCAAGGGTGATGATGTCATATTGCGGTTTGTCGCCCGCGGCGCGCAGCTTCGCGACCATCTCGGAGGTGGAGCCGGTTCGATCTGCGATCACCTTCGCCCCGGTCAACTCCTCGAACGGTTTGGCGATGTTTTCAAGCACCGCGAGGCCGGTATTGTCGGACCAGGTGAGCAGCCGCACTTCCTTGCCCGCAAATTTCATATCTCCGGCCGACAGGATCGAAGGCGCGGCTAGGGCTGCGGCGGCCCCGGCGCTGGTCTTCAGAAGGCTGCGTCTCGTCAATGCGTAGGTCACGTCCAGAACTCCCGGTTGGTTTTGCCTAGTGGCTTATTGCGCCCACTCCTCCGCAAATTGATCGTGCGATAAATGGCAAAGAGAGGAAGATTAGTTGCATTTTTCTGCATGTTAATAGTCGGCTGAAAAAGCCGCTTTCCGCTGAGAGCCCCTATGCGGTGGGGGCGCTCCTTCGGCAACATCGATGTGTCTTCGTGGCAGGTCGAAAGCTCTCGTACCTGTATCCGTCAGGCACCTTGAGGGCGCCATGGTTTGCGCGCTTTGCATATGACCTGCTCCCCATAGAGTCCGCGTTCTTTAGTTCGCTCTGTTCAGGGTTTGGTCCTCTACTGACCGTTGGTGATACTCCCACGGAGTGAGCGCGTCGAGGCTCGTGTGGGGGCGGTGATGGTTGTGGTCGTCGCGCCACGCGTCGATCGGGTCGCGGGCGTGGCGCAGATTGGCGAACAGGTGCTCATTGAGGCATTCGTCACCCAGCCGTCCATTGAAGCTCTCGACGAAGCCGTTCTGCATCGGTTTTCCCGGAGCGTTGTAGTGCCATTCGACCCGGCGCTCCTCCCGCCATTTGAGGATGGCGTTCGAGGTCAGCTCCGTGCCGCTCGCCATTGTCCTCGGACCAATGGCGGACAAGGCTCGCTCGCTGACCACCATGCATGGATAGCCGCGCACCCGAGCGATGCTGTCGAGCTCACGGCCAACGCGCAGCCCAGACAGCGAGGTGTCCACGACCGTTGCCAGGCATTCCCGGCTGTAGTCGTCGATGACGCACAGCACACGGAACCGGCGCCCATCCGACAGGCTGTCCGAGACGAAGTCCAGGGACCATCGCTGGTTCGGCCCCTGCGGGATCGCCATCGGCGCCCTCGTTCCGATCGCGCGCTTGCGACCGCCGCGCTTGCGCACTGTCAGGCCTTCTTCACGGTAGATCCGATAGAGCTTCTTCCAGTTCACCTGCCAGCCTTCGCGGCCAAGAAGCAGGTGCAGCCTTCGATAGCCGAAGCGACGCCGTTCGCCGGACAGCTCCTTCAACCTCTCTCGCAACTTGATGTCTGCAGGCCTGGTTGATCCACGCCGATAGACACGCGGGTCGATCCCGGCCAATGCACAAGCCCGCCGCTGGTTGTAGTTCTTCTCTTGCATGGCCCAGTCCACAGCTCGCCGCCTTGCACCGGGCTTCAGAAGTTTTTTCCCAGCATCTCCTTGAGCGTGGCGACATCGAGCATCTGCTCCGCGAGCGTTGTTCGGGGCAAACGCCCCACTGGGGCCTTTGCTGATCCCTCCAACTCTTCAGCTTCGCGTTCTCGGCCTCAAGCGCCTTCAGCCGTTTGGCCTCCGACACTTCCATGCCCCCATACTTCGAGCGCCACTTGTAGAACGTGCCATCGCTGACGCCGTGCTTCCGGCAGAGCTCCTTGGCGCCTATCCCGGCTTGGTGCTCCTTCAGGATGCCAATGATCTGCTCTTTTCTGAAACGGCTTTTCCGCATCGTCTGTCTCCTCGTTTCGAGAACAGGCTAACCTCAAACCGCGGACTTTTCAGGGGAGCAGGTCAGTCATCAAGGGTCCGCTTCGCGGGCCCTTTTTTCATGTGCAGACCCTGGAAACGCGCATTTTCGGGAAGAACTTAGCCTTCACACGGGAAAATCTCAGCTTGCCGCTTTTCAGGAAAACTTTCAGGCTTTTGATATTGCGTGGATTTTCTGGCAGATTTCTCGACTTGGGAAAAACTCAAAGTAGTTCTACAGAGGGTGTAAGAGACACCTGAGTTTTTCCCGCGATCTACACGAAGGGCGCCCACTGGGCGCCCTTCGCATTTTCGGCGTCCAGTTCCTTGGAGGGCCGCCCTCCGAATGGAAGCGCTCGTCGCAGCCGGGAGAGTTGGCCGCCCTCCGAGCGGATCACCGGCGCTTGGCCGCCATGTCCGCGCCTTCCACTTCTA